>NZ_JABX01000006.1 GCF_001469165.1 Thiohalocapsa sp. ML1
TGTCACGAGCTCTTCGGCGCTCTGCGCCCCGCGGGGTGTAACGGGGCGACGAGGTCGGCAGCGACCTTGGGACAGCGAGCGCGGCGGGTGGGCGCGGAGCGCCGGGAGGCGGTGACACCGCGGGAGCGGTGTCACCAGAGAGAGTGTCGTCGCGCCAGTGGCTGCGTTGATGGCGCGGGACAACAGGCGCATTCCTTCGGCCCCCTGCCATGCCCGTCGCTTGGCCGGAATGATGATCAAGGCCGTTTTGCCAGAACCAGCCTGCCGCCGCCGGCGCGGCATCGAGCCGCGCCGACGGCGAGCCGGCTGGAAAGCCGGCGCTCGTACGCCCGTGAGGGCGCATTGTCAGCACGGTGTAAGTCCGTGTCCGGGTATGCCAAGGCCCGGTAGCCGAAGGTAACTGCGTCGTCGCGAGGCGGGGTGGGGAGTAACCGGAGGCGAACGATCGGTCCGTAGGTTGACGAACCCGATTCGGCGGGGTGTTGCGGCGAGCCTGCGAGCGTGTGGCGAAGCCCGAAAGTCGACGGCGGCGTTGAGATTGGCGAGAGCAAACGACCGACGTGCGCATCACGTGGTTGGGGGCGGAACGATCGGACGGCAGTGCGAAGTAAACGGGGAGACCTGTCGGCGCCGGTGAGCGTTGGCAGGAGTCAGAGCCCGCATAGTAGTGCAGGTTCGCAACTGGACGGCCAAGGGCAGACCTGGCGGAGACGCCGGTCCTGAGGATGCCTGGGGGGCAGCCCCCGCCGAGGGTTGATCTGGAGCGGACGAGACGCGCGGAGAGCAAAGCCGCGCCGAGCGAAGGTGGGCAGGAAGGTTGATCCGTGAATGCCATGAAGATGGAGGCGAGATGCCGAGTGCGTCAGTGCCGGAGACGGCTAAACAAGCATACGATCCTCATGATCCACAGACGTGGACGTGGGTGGAGCCATCGGTGTGGAGCCATCGGTGTGGAGCGAGCGGATGTTGGCGGCCTTGGGTCTTCGGGGTCAAAGGAGGCAAGTATCGGCGCTGGCCGAATGCCTTCTTCGCTCACCACGGGCTGTTCACCATGACCGCAGCCCATGCCCGGGCGCGCCAATCCCGATGAGGCAACAACCGACCGGAGAGCCGTGTGCGGGAGAACCGCACGCACGGTTCGGAGGGAGGGGAGGCGCAAGCCTCCCCTGCCCCTATCCAGTGGGCCGAGACGGGGCGCGCAGCAGGTAGGCTGGGGTGAGCGAGCGAACCCCGGCGACAGCGCTGCCGGGCCTTGTACGGGATGCCCGAGCGGTTATTCGGGCGCTATCTGACGCGATTGCTCGGGCTCGGCCGGGCGGTCATGGTGCGGCGCCAGGAGGAGCCGCACTGGAGCGCATCCGCGAGCGGATGGTGCCGGGAGCGTGATTGGTTTTGGCGCCAAGCGTTGAGCTGAATCAAATCGGCAATTGGCGCACCCGAATGCGCGTTTCGTCGAAGACCACCATCGCGCCCTCCGCCAGATCAGCCTTGATGCCGGGCAGGCTCAGCAGCAGTAGGGCCGCTTGTTGCTCTGGCCAATGACCTGTCCTGCGACGAAAAAGAATATAGGAGGGGCGGTTTGTTTCAGACGCCGCAAGCAAGGTTCCGAAGTCCGTGTCGGCGGATACCAGAATCCGCTGTTCTGCCGCCGCGCGGGCAAAGATGCGCTCGTCCGTCGCTGTCGCCATGTCGATCTCTCGTACATGGATCGCATCGTGCCCGGCCTCTGCTAGGCGCGCGGCAATCGCCGGCGACAGGGCGTTGTCGATCAGGAGCTTCACGTTCCTGACAGCAAAGGAAGCTCGCGCTCACGAACCGCCTCGGCTGCGAACATGAGTGCTTGGCGGATATCTTCCGCCTCTAAATCGGGGTAGGCGGCGAGGATCTGGGACTCGGGCATTCCGTCGGCCACCATGCCGACGACGGTCGCGACCGGGATGCGCAGTGACCGCAAGCAGGGCTCGCCTGCCATCTGCTCTGGAGTGATCGTGATGCGGTCAAGACGTTGGGCGGTCATCTCATCGAGCTCCGACTGTCGCGGCGGTTGTCCAGGAAGACATGCGGCAAGCGCCAATGGTGTGGCATGACTACTGCTGCCTTGCACAACGGCTGCGGGGCCGGACAGGGCGAGCGCATAAAAACCATCAGCCGAAGATCACCGTAGCGCGGTAATCGTCGTTCCAAGCGGCCTCGCGAGGCGGAAAAGGGCGGAAAACGGAAATGGGGAAAAGGCAGGGAAAAGCAAGGGAAAAGGGGCCAGGCTCGAATGGCGCTAACTTAAGCCGCTTGTCCATACCAATCAGATATTTGCGGGGCAGGAAACTCGATCGGGAAACCGCCCTCGGCGCCGTTTCCGCCCGACTCCTCTCCCTGAGCGTCCTACAATCTCGCGGTTTCGCGACGCGGGATGGGCAGAAGTTACTGATTCTTAAAAAGTCGGCTCTTTAAGTTAGCGCCATTCGGGTCTGACCCCTGTTTCTCGCTTTTTCTCGACCTGCAGGTCCAACAGCTCGCCGATGCCGTCGGCTTCAAACGCCCCGGCGACTTGGCCACCGCCTTCCGGCTGCGCTTCGGCATGACGCCGATGCAGTACCGCAAACAGCAAAGGCAGGGGCGCAGTGCTTGAAATGCGGTTCTTCTGCTATTCTGCCGAGCATGAAAGCCACCCTAACCATCACTAGTCGCGGTGTGGTCACCCTGCCGGTTAAGCTCCGGCGTGCGCTTGGCCTCAAGGCGGATGACCAGTTGATCGCGGAGACCACTCCCGAGGGACTCCTACTGCGGCCGGCAGTGACCTTGCCTCTGGAGGTCTACACGCTAGAGCGTGAGCGGGAGTTCGACGAGGCTGAAGCCGATCTCGCCGCCCTGTTGGAGGACCGCACGTCGCCCGCGCGCGGACGCTCGCCCAACTAGCCGCGCGCGGCCATCAGCGAGTGCGGTGCTTTGCAGGTCTTCCTCGACGCCAACATCCTGTTCTCCGCCGCCAAGTCCGATGGCGCAGTGCGGCGCATGGTCCGGTTACTGCTCCAAGGCGGGCACAAGTGCGTGGCTGACACCTACGTGTTGGCCGAAGCGCGCCGCAATCTCGCCGCGAAAGGACCGGAGGCCCTGGATGCGCTCGAAGCGTTGACGCAGGAGCTCAGTGTCGCGACACGCATGTACGGCAATGCACCCGCGAAGGTGCTCGACTGGCTGCCAGACAAAGATCGGCCCGTGCTCGCGGCGGCGATCGCGTTGGGTTGCGACGCGCTCGTGACGGGTGATCGCACGCACTTTGGCGCCGGCTATGGTAAGACCTTTGCGGGCGTCACCATTCATTCCCCCAGCTCGTTGATTGAACGCGTCCTCGGCTAACGGCCATGGCGCGGTGCCACCCCGGCCGATGAGCCTCATGCCTCACGGAGAGAAATAGAGAGAAATAGAGAGAAATAGGGGTCTGACCCGAATGGCGCTAACTTAAGCCGTTTGCCTATACCAATCAGATACTTGCGGGGTAGGAAACTCTAGCGGCAGGCCGGCCCCGGCAGGGTTTCCGCCCGACTCCTCTCCCTGAGCGTCCTACAATCTCGCGGTTTCGCGACGCGGGATGGGCATAAGTTACTGATTCTTAGAAAGTCGGCTCTTTAAGTTAGCGCCATTCGGGTCTGACCCTTTTTCTTGCTTTTTCTCGTGACCCCTTTTGGCCTTGATCATCACTCCGACCAGCGCGCGGGGGCTGCTACGGAGCGCGGCGGCTGTAGGGCCGAGGGCCGAGGATGGCTCCCTCGGCCCTCGGCCCTCGGCCCTCGGCCCTTCCCCCAGGTGTCGTCGTACACTTGACTCATCTGCAAACTCTCAAACTGAGGTATGCCCGACAAGCGGGATCGAGACCGCGCCGGCGCCGACTGGGAGCGCCGGCTTTCAGCCGGCTTCGCGTGCCGGGGGCTCGATGCCCCCGGCGCGCGATCTGCGGCGCGGGAGCCGGGCGGTTGCCCATGCCGCGCGGCCGGCCGGACGAGCGCGCATGTGCTCTCTGATCGGCCCGGACGCCGCCGACGCGGCATCGAGCCGCGCTGGCGGCGAGCGGGCTGGAAAGCCGGCGATCCCGGTCCGCCGCGTCGGCGGCGAGCCGGCTGGAAAGCCGGCGATCCCAGCGCAGTAGTGTCCGCTGTGCGAACCGCTTGCGTGCGGCAGGCGATGTGGCCGGCACGATGATCGAGGCCCCCTTTCTTTCTCCTTTTTCTCTCCATCGAAAGCCATTGCTTCCGCTTCCTGAAGCACTACTACGACGAGGACGTGACCGCGGGCCCGCTGCTGCTCGACATCGGCGAGTTGGCCTTCGGCTATTTCGCCGGTGCCCATACGGCAGAGCGGAATCTGTACTCGACCCAGTGGATTCTGATCCTGCGCCATCCGATGGTGCGCGATTGCCTGGTCGCCAACTGCATCGTTGCGCGCATCATCGGCTCCGCCGGGGACGAGTCCGCGGCCGAGCCGGGGCAGCGCCAGGGCGCTGCATTGGAAGCAACCAGTGCAGCTTAAACTCGGGAGAAAACTGTTCTGGACATGGAGTCCACTTCACGGAGCCCCAAGCAGGCGACCTAGCCCCAACGTCACAAGGTGTTGAAGTAGATCGCCAGCAGAAACCCGGCCAGCGTCGACAGGCCCACCACGCCGCCGCCCTTGTGGAAGGCCTCGGGCAGCATGGTCTCGGCCACCATGGTGAGCATGGCGCCGGCGGCGAGGCCTTCGATGAACGCGAAGAGCGCCGGGGAGGCGTCGGCGAGCAGCACGGCGCCCACCGCGGCGCCGATGCCGGTGAGCAGCATCAGGCTGGTCCACATGGCGAGTATCCGCGGCACCTTGAGACCCTGGGCCTTCATGCCGGCGGCGCTGGAGAGCGCCTCGGGGAGGTTGGCGAGGAAGAGCCCGCCGAGCAGCGATAGGCTGATGCCGCCGGTGATCAGCACGTTGGCGCCGATGACGAAGGACTCCGGGATGCCGTCGAGCGTCATGCCGAGGAACATGGCCACGGCCGCGCCGCGGTGGTCCGCCACGTGGCGGGTCATTTCCGTCACGGACGGCATGAGCTGGCCGCCGGCGACGCGCTTCGCGGCACGCTCCATCCAGGCGGCGGCGCGGCGCGCCTCTAGGTGCTGGCGCTCCGTCAGGTAGGCGCGCACGGGGTTGCGCTGGAGGTAGTCCGCGAGCCGCGCCCGCAGCTCCGGCAGCTCTTGTAGCAGTTGCTCGAAATCCCGCCGGCGCAGCACCGAGACGTCCACGTCGTCGTGGGCGACGGCGGTGACCGCATGCGGCCCCTCGGTAAAGAAGGCAAAGCCGCCGAAGCCTTCGCCGGCCGTCACCACCTGCGGGCGGCGGCTGCGCTCGTCCGCGTCGAACAAATACACGGTGCCGCGGCGAAGCAGGTAGAGCCGATCCGCCTCTTGGCCGCGGGAATAGAAGTTGTAGCCGTCCGGCGCATTCTTGTGTACGAGCCGTGCGGCGATGCGCTGCAGCGTCGGCTCCGAGAGCCCCGGAAAGAAGCCGAGCCTGGGCTCGTCGCGCATTAGCTCGACCGGCTCCTCGGGGATGGTCGGGGGCGCGATGGGCGGGTCGTAGCGGCCTTCGGTGTCGAGCTCCTCCAGCGCGTCGGCGCGCCAGGCGTCGATGGCGGCGCGCTCCAGGCCGTGGCGCTCCGCGAGGTAGGTGGACAGTTCGTCGTCGCAAAGCAGGTCGCGCAGCACGCCGCGCAGCTCTGGGCTCTCTGCCGCCAGCGCCAGCAGCGGTGCACGCGGGATCAACAACAGCTTGGTGTCGGCTCCCGTGTGCGCCTCGGTGGCCCGCGGCAGGCCGGCCAGAAAGCTCATGCGCCCGAAGGTGTCGTGCGGCCCGAGCCGCTCGAACACGCGCCCGCCGGCGGCGGGTTCGGAGAGCTCCACCGCGCCTTCCAGAATCACATAGATGTTGCCCGGCGGGTCCCCGGCGCGGTACAGGCAGCAGTGCGCCGGCACGTCCTGGACCTGCACGATGCCGAGCAGGCGGTCGAGCGTCGCTGGCGGCAGATCGCCGAGCGGGCGCGTGCGGCGCATGCCGCGGAGCACACGCTTTAGACGCCGCCGCACGAGATTGCGCCAGAAGGTGATGGCCGTAGAGGGCTTGCGCAGATAGCCGCCCTGGCGATTCACGGCCCAGTCGAGGAGCTTGAAGGCGACGCCGCCGAGGGCGGCGCCGGCGGCGAGGTCCGCGAAGTGGCCGCGGTCCACGCCGGGCGCAATCAGGTCGATGGTCAGCGCCGCGAGCAGCGCGCCGGCGCCGAAGGCGAGCAGGAAGGCCATGACCCGGTCCGGCGGCTGCCAGAGTACGCCCACCGCCGCGCCGACGGGCAGGGTCGCGGCGCTGATGAGGCCGAACAGCAGAGCGGACAGGATCGGGGAGTCGAGGGGCATGTGGTGGGATCACCGATGCGGCGGGCGAGGGGGCATGATCTCCCGGCCCGCGTGTGCGCGGGTTGCGATCTTGTGACGGCGCCAGCGCGCGGCAGCGGCAGGCCCCCGGCCCCGGGGCGCGCTAGAATGCCGTGTTTCGCAGCCCGCGAGTCATCGGCCCCGGCGCTCCGGGTCCGCGCCTTTCAACCCAAGGAGTCGAGCGACATGCAATCACATCGGCTGGGCTTGTTCGCCGTCGCCGCACTGGCGTCGGTGCTGGCCGCGGGCTGCGCGAGCACCGGCAGCGGGGCGTGTCGGCAGCCGGTGGGCGATCGGAGCCTGACGCCTGAGCGCGCCGTCATCGGCGAGGGCCGGATCGGCACCGCCATCACCTGGGGCGGCACGCTCGTGTCCACGCGCAACCTGGCCGACGCGACGGACCTGGAGGTGCTCGCCTATCCGCTCGACGACTGCGGGCGCCCGCTGCTCGGCGAGCCCGCCCGCGGGCGCTTTATCATCCGCCGGCCGGGCTATCTGGAAACCGCGGGTATTAGCCCCGGACAGCGCATTACCGGGAGCGGGCGCATCATCGACATCGCAGAGGGCCGCATCGGCGAGGCGGAGTATCGCTTCCCGGTGCTGGAGGACGCGGCACCTACCCTCTGGCCGGAGCGCGACACGCGCTACGGCGGCGCGAACGTGCGCCCCTGGATCAGCGTCGGGGTCGGCGGCGGCAGTGGCTGGAGCGGCGGCGGCGTCGGTATCTGGTTCTGATGCGTCGCGGCTGCGCGCCGCCCGCCATGTGCAACCTTCCCCCAACGCACAGCACGCCGCGCGCGGGTCGCTGCGTGCAACCCCAACGGAGATCAAACCATTGGAACGCCTGTTCGAGCGCCTGCTGTTCGCCACGCGCTGGATTCTCGCGCCCATTTATCTGGGCATGGCGCTGATCCTGCTTGCCCTCGGCATCAAGTTCTTCCAGGAGACCTGGCACGTGGTGACGCACATCACGGCCATCTCCGAGAAGGACCTGATCCTGAGCGCGCTGGCGCTCGTCGATCTCGCGCTGGTGGCGAGCCTTGTGGTCATGGTGATGTTCGCCGGCTACGAGAACTTCGTCTCCAAGCTCGATATCGACGCAGACACCGCCAAGCTCGGCTGGCTCGGCAAGCTCGACGCCGGCACGCTGAAGCTGAAGGTGGCGATCTCCATCGTCGCCATCTCGTCCATCCACCTGCTCGGCGCCTTCATGAACCTGCCGCAGATGGACCCGCAGATGCTGCTTTGGTACGTGATCATGCACCTGACCTTCGTCGTGTCGGCGCTGCTGATGGGGGTGCTGGACCGCATCTCGTTTGCGTCACACCGCGAGCATTGATCCGCCGTCAGTGATGGCCCGCCGGGGCGGGCGCGTCGTGTTCGATGACGACGGCATCCGGATTCGGAAAGCGCTCGACGACCCAGCGCGGCAGCTTGGCCTGATTGGCGTGATAGAGGGAGTCGGACTCGACGATGACCAGCACCAGCACCGTCACCATCACCGGCAGGACGCCGACGCCGACGACGAGCGCAATGGTCGCCTCCTTCATCAACCCACCGTAGACGTGCGCCGCCCAGGCCAGGGCAATGGCGACCAACAACAGCGTCAGCATCAGGATGAAGAGCCGGCTGCGGCGCGCGCATACCTGCCAGTGACACATCACGTACCAGGGGTCGCGGCCGACGCTGCGCCGGGCCCGCCACAGCGTATAGCCCAGCATCGCGAAGGACACGGCTGGGATCACCGCCATGACCCACGGAAAACTGCCGGCGACGCCGCCGGCGGCCACCGCCATCAGGATGTGATTGCCGATCAGGTTGGTGAGGAAGACCTCGTGCGGCACTTTCGCGCGCTTGATCTCCTCCGGGCTGACTTCAAAGCGCATGGGCAAATATCCACCTGGGGCGGTGCGGCAAACGGGCAAGTGTAGCGAATCGCCTCAGACCTTGCGACGGTGGGCTGCCCGTTGCCGCGCATCGGCGGCGGCACCGCCCGAGGCAGTGGGCAGTCTCCCGCCCGGCAGCAGGCCCGGCATGGTCCGTGCCGCTGCCGTTCAGGGAAGCAAGCGGCAACAAGCGTGCGCACTGGACAGACTCGGTCTCGCGCCGTGCTTGGTCAGGAAACCCAAACCGAGCGAGGCAGAGCCTCAAGAAGCGAACCAAGGGCCGAGGGCCGAGGAGGTCGTCCTTGGCCCTTGGCCCTCGGCGCTTTTGCCTGCAAGCGCTTTGTCGCCGTGAAACTTGACTCATCTGCAAGCATTTGGTGGCGCGTGCCGTGCACACTGCCCTGTTGTGCCCCCGCAACATCATCGATGTCTCTGTGTCACAACTTGTTGCAAAGTGGAGCCTTATCGAAACACTCGGTTAACGGCTTTTCCGGAACATGGCAATCGTCACGAGTCGGCGAGGCGTCGTGCTGCGATGCAGCATTGCGAGGTTGAACCGCTCGCTATGCGAACCCAAATCTCGGAGGCTGACATGAGTTTCGATCTACTGTCCATCGCGGGCATTGCGTCCGCGGTTCTGAGCGGCGGCTTCGTTGCGCTGCTGGTAGCTGTTGAGGACCGGCTTGAGTACCTCGTTAAATAGTCCTGTCGTACCCCAGCACCGCAGCGGTGGCGTCATCGACCTGGGCGGCCTCGCCCAAGGCGAGCCCCAACGGCTCGGCGATGGTCGGCGCTGCCGCATCCGCCGCCTGCGTTCGGGTGACGGCGAGCGCTTAGACGGCTGCTTCGCGCGCATGTCGGACGCTGCCCGCCATGCTCGCTTCTTCGCGGCAAAGCGGCATTTGAGCGCCGCCGAGATCGCCTATTTCTCGGCACCGGACGGCTGGGATCACCTGGCCCTCGGCGCCCTAGCGCTGACTGCCAGCGGCCGTGAGGCGGAGCTCCTCGGGGCTGTCCGCTGCCTGCGGTTTCCCGGCGCGCACGGCACGGCGGATCTGGCCATCGCACTGGCCGACGACGCCCGCGGGCTCGGTCTGGGCGACGCGCTGCTCAAGGCGCTGCTCCGTCAGGCGCGACCGCGCGGCATCAGCGCCTGCCATTGCGAGGTGCTGCGTCACAACCAGCCCATGCGGCGGCTCGCGGAGCGCTTCGGCGGCGTCGTGGTGGAGGCAAACGCGGACACGCTGATGTATCGGCTGCCGCTGGCGGCCAAGGCGGCGCCGCGCGACGCCTGGCCCAAGGCGGGCTGGACGGTGCTCGACCTCATGGACCCGGTGGCCGTCCACCACGACTGGCGCGAGCTTGTGGACGGCGCCGCCGCCTGTGGCGTTGCCGCGCTGCAGGACGCGGGCGCATACTGCCTGCCCGGCGCGCTACTCGCCGCTAGGCCTGCGCCCGGTGCCGAGTAGCGCTGGCCGAGGCCTCTGTCGAATGCCGCTCGCCGCGCGTGCGACCCGCACCGCTGACCCGCACCGGTTGATGACCGATCCTTCCCCAAACACAGTACGTCGCCGAACACGCCTGGCCACGGGCGCGACGCTCGCTGCCGCGCTGTTCCTTGTCGCCTGTGCCCGCAGCGACGACCCCACTGCGCCGCAGCCGAAGAAGGTCTACAAGGACGCCTTCGAGACGCCGCTGGATCTCGTGCAGATTGAGGCCGACGGCGGCAGCATCATCGGCGCCTACGACGCCTGGCTCCGGCTGCTGCCCAGTCGCGAGCTGACGCCCCGCTTCGCCGCCGACTACCGGCCGGCGGATTGCGGCCCGCTCCTGGCCTACTTCAACCCGAAGCTTGCGCTGGAGGGGCTTTCCCTCGACGACGCGACGCTCAGGTGTCGCGAGTACCGCAACGCGCGCCTGCCCTTCGAGAACGGCCGCTGGCTCGCCGAAGACGCGGCCACCGGCCGGGTGCACTACCGCATCTGGAAGTTTCGCTGAGAGCCCGCTGCCTGTGGGCCGACCGTGCGCTCCTGCAGTCCTTCCCAAGCTTCGCTGGGCGAGTGAAAACCAGCGACCGGGGTCGCCGGCAGTTCCGTGATTTACGTTCCGCGTAAGGCCCCGGCACCGGGTGGCCGCAACCGGGGCGCGGAGCGCCCGGAGATGCGCAACACTGCGGGGAGCGGTGTCGCGAGTGGACGGCAGATATCGCCTGTAAGCGTCCCACCAAGTCTCGCGGCCGATCAGGTGGTGTCGGGATCGATGCCGAGCTCTCGCAGGCGCCGAGCATAGCGGTCGGCTCGCGCATCGGCCGCCTGCCGAAGCACCGCTTCCTGCTGGCGCGCCTGCTCTGCCTGCCACCGCAGCGCCGCCTCCTGCCGCCAAAGGTCCTCCAGGGCCGCGGCGTCCAACAGCGTCTCGCCGCTCGCGGCATCGACGATGACCACACCGCGGTGGTCGGGCTCGGTGCCGAAGTCGAGCCCGGTCGTGCGGCTGCGCAGCAGGCCCCGGGCATCGGGCCGCAGGGGGCGGTAGCCGCCGCCGATCAGGCGGTAGCCCTGGATCGAGTAGCCGACGACGCCCACCGGCTCGAAGGTCTTCAGGATCAGATACTCGCTGATCCCGGCGCGGCGGTAGATCTCGACCTTCTCGGTCTCGTCGCCGTCCTGGTAGGGCGAGACCACCTCGATGATCAGGCTCGGTCGGGTGCCCTCGCTCGGCACGCGGAAGGAATTGCGGGGGCGGTCGCGGTCGCGGATGTCCGGGATCACGGCGATGTCCGGGGCCGGCTCCTTGAGCCCGGCGATGCCCCATTTCATCTTGACGTCGCTGTAGACCGCCCGGGTCGGATCGTTGCGGAAGTGATGGCGAAGCCTGACCGCAAGGTCGTGGACACAGAACTCGTGCTCCGTCCCTTGGATCAAGTGGTCGCCCTCCTGCGGGTCGAGAAAGGCGTCGGGCGCCAGCGGCTGCTCGCGATAGCCGAGCGTGCCGTCCGGGTACCGAACCGGAACCTCGCGCCAGCCGTGGGGCGAGGCGTCGCTGCCGACGGGGGCCGTATTGGGCTGCATGGCACTGGCTCCAAGCTCCGACGGGATCGAAATCAAGCCCGGAGTATAGCGCGGGCGCGTTTCGCGGCGCCGCGCCGCCTGAAGTCGGCGTATACCGGGGGCTAAGCCGCCGCGCCGCCGAGTAGGAGCAGCTCCAACAGCGCCTTCTGCGCGTGCAGGCGGTTTTCGGCCTCGTCCCAGACGACGGACTGCGGGCCGTCGATGACACCGGCGCTGACCTCTTCGCCGCGGTGCGCGGGCAGGCAGTGCATGAAGAGCGCATCGGGTTTGGCGCGGGCCATCAGCGCCTCGTCGACGCAGTAGTGTGCGAAGGCGGTGGCGCGGTCGTCCTGCTCGCTCTCCTGGCCCATGCTTGCCCAGACGTCGGTGACGATGAGGTCGGCGCCGACGGCCGCTGCGAGCGGGTCGCGCAGCACGGTGCAGCGCTCGCCGGCGGCGGCGAGCAGGTCCGCGTCGGGGTCGAAGCCCTCGGGGCAGGCGACCATGAGCTCGAAGTCGAACAGCCGTGCCGCGTTCATGTACGAATGGCACATGTTGTTGCCGTCGCCGATGAAGGTGACGCGCCGCCCGGCGATGTCGCCGCGGTGCTCCAGATAGGTCTGCATGTCCGCGAGGAGCTGGCAGGGATGGAAGCGGTCGGTGAGGCCGTTGATGACCGGCACGCGCGAATGCGCCGCGAAGCGCTCGACCTTGTCGTGGTCGAAGGTGCGGATCATCACCGCGTCCACCATGCGCGAGAGCACGCGGGCGCTATCCTCGATGGGCTCGCCGCGGCCGAGCTGGGTGTCGCGCGGCGACAGGAACAGCGCATGCCCGCCGAACTGCACCATGCCCGCCTCGAACGACACCCGCGTGCGCGTCGAGGACTTCTCGAACACCATCGCCAGCGTGCGATGCTTGAGCGGGCGGTAGTCGACGCCGTCCGCGCGCATCTGTTTCAGCACGATGGCGCGCTTGAGCAAAGCGCGCGCCTCGGCGGCGGTGAGATCGAGCAGGGTCAGAAAATGGCGGGGCTCAGGCATGGCGGCCTCCCTGTAGTGCGCGCGCCCCGGGGCTCGTTTCGAGCCGTCAACGCCGAGGCTGCACTGGACATCATGGGGCTGACAGGCCGCGTGCGCGGAGCCGCTCAGGCGGCATGCGAGTGTTCGGCCTGCCCGAGAAAGGCGCGCACGATGCGCACCACGGTACTGATGATCTGCTCGGCTTGGGCGTCGTCGATGATGAGCGGCGGCAGCAGCCGAACCACGCGCTCGGCGGTGACGTTGAGGAGCACCCCTTCGGCTAGGGCGGCGGCCACCAGTTGCGCGCAGGGTCGGTCCAGCTCCAGGCCGATCATGAGGCCGCGCCCGCGCACGGCGACGACGCCGGCGGCGTCCGCGAGCCCGTCGCGCAGACCGATCTGGATGCGCTCACCCAGCTCGGCGGCACGTGCGGGCAGGGCGTCTTCGGCCAGCGCATCGAGCACGGCCAGGGCCGCCCGGCAGGCGAGCGGGTTGCCGCCGAAGGTAGAGCCGTGGCTGCCCGGGACCAGCACCTCGGCGGCGGCGCCGCGCGCCAGGCAGGCGCCGATGGGCACGCCGTTGCCGAGCCCCTTGGCCAGCGTCAGCACGTCCGGCGCGACGCCCTCGTGCTGGTGCGCGAAGAGCTTGCCGGTGCGGCCCATGCCGGACTGCACCTCATCGCACATCAAGAGCCAGCCGTGACGGTCGCAGAGCTCGCGCAGGCCCGCGAGATAGCCCGCATCCGGCACGATGACGCCGCCTTCGCCCTGAATCGGCTCCACCAGCACCGCGACGATGGCGGCGCGGTTGGCTGCGGCGGTCTCGACCGCGGCGAGGTCGTTGTAAGGCACGCGCACGAAGCCGGACACGAGCGGCTCGAAGCCGGCCTGCGCCTTGCGGTTGCCCGTGGCGCTCAGCGTGGCGAGCGTGCGACCGTGGAAGCTCTGCTCCATGACCACGATGTCCGGGCGTTGCACGCCGCGACCGCTGCCGTACAGGCGCGCGAGCTTGATGGCCGCCTCGTTCGCCTCGGCGCCGGAATTGCAAAAGAAGGCGCTGTCCATGCCGGCGGCGGCACAGAGGCGCTCGCCCAAGGTCTCCTGGGCCGGGATGTGATAGAGGTTCGAGACATGCAGCAGGCGCCCGGCCTGCTCGCAGAGGGCGTCGCGCACGCCGGGGTGCGCGTGGCCCAGGCCGCAGACGGCGATGCCGGACAGCGCGTCGAGATAGCGTGTGCCGTCCGTGGACCACAGCCAAGCCCCCTCGCCGCGCTCGAAGCTCACCGGGAGCCGGCGGTAGGTGGCCATCAGGTGGTCCGCGTGGTCTGTCATACGCCCGAAACCCGTTGTCTGGAGCCGAAAAACGAAAAAGGCGGCCCCGGTCCTGCGTGGGCCGCCCTCGGCGAGCTTGACGATTTCTCCGCCACGCCCCGGGACTGGGGCAGGCTCCCGATGACCGCCCCGAAAACGGGGCTGCGCGAGAAAGCTGCGAAGCTTAGCAATGGCCTTGTGTTGAACGCAAGGCCTTGCTGTCGAGCGCGCCCGGCTGCCCCTGCTGTCCCCCACGGGGGTGCAGGGCGTGCCGGCTGGGGGCGGCGGGTGCGTCCATGGGGCTTGACGCCCGCTCGGGCGGCGGTGCGCAATACGGTCATGGCTGCCTCCGATACCACCGGCTCGGACTGGCTCACGCGGCTCCCATTCTGGGCCGTGCCGCAGGCGCGCGCCGCCTTCGCGGCCGATGTGGCTTGCCAGCTCGGGTGCCTTCCCGATGCCGATGCCCGCGCGTCGACGATGGCGGCGGAGCGCGCCGCGGCGTTCATTCATGACCTCCTCGCTGATCCGACCCTGCCCGAGGCCGCCCGGGTGGTGGCGGCGAGCGTGCAGGATCTCGGCGCCGGGCACCTGTTGCCGCGGGCGCTGCAGGCCATGCCCCGGCCATCGGCTGGCGCATTGCCGGCGCTCGGCTGTCCGTATCCGGGTCTCCGGCCCTTTCGTGCCGAGGAGGCGGGGCGCTTTTTCGGCCACGGCCAGGCCTGCCGGCGCCTGCGCCGTCTGCTCGCGGAGCCGTTGCCGTTGCCGGTGCTGTTGACCGGGCCGCCGGCGAGCGGCAAGACCTCGCTGCTGCACGCCGGCATTCTGGCGGCGCGCGCGGGGCCGGCGGCCCTGTTTGCGCCGGGCTGCGGCGCGGGCGCGGATGTTGCGGCGCTCGCGGCGGCGTTGCAGCCGGCGCTCGCGGCGAGCGGGCTTGCGGCGCCGGACCTCGCGCTGGCTTTGGCAGCGGGCGAGCCGGCCCTCTCGAACCTGCTCGCGGCCGTCCCCGCCCCGCCGGAGCCTGTGCTGATCGTCGCGGATGGGCTGGAGCAACTGCTCGGCGGCGCCGACGCGGGTGCGAGCGCGGTGCTGCGGGCGCTGGGCGCGCTGGCCGCGTTGCCAGGCTTCGATGTTGTCGTCTGCCTGTCTGCCGAGGCGCTCGGGGCCTGCCTGGCGGAGCCCGCGCTCTGCGCCGCCATCGAAGCCGGACGCATCGTGACCCTGGCCGCGCCGTCCGCTGACCTGCTGGCCTGGATGCTCGCCGCGCCGCTGCCGACGCGCTCGGGTGCGCCGGCGGTGCGGCGGCCCGCAGCCGCGGTGCGGGCACTGGCCGCGGAGGCGGCGGCCGCGCCCTTGCCGCTGCTCCATCTCGCGGCGCGCGCGCCGGCGCTGTACCAAGCCGTGCTCGCCGGCGGCGAGGTCGCGCTTCCGTCCCTACCCGACCCCTTTAGCGCGAGCTCCGACGCCGCGCTGGTGGCGCTGGATGCCGAGGCGGTCGCCGCGCTGCCGCGGGTGCTGGCACCGCTCGTGGTCCTGTGCCCGACGGGGGCGCCGGCCTGCTGCCGGCCGGTGGCATTGGCGCACTGGCAGGCGGACCCGGC
The DNA here is from genome assembly GCF_001469165.1 of Thiohalocapsa sp. ML1. Taxonomy (GTDB): domain Bacteria; phylum Pseudomonadota; class Gammaproteobacteria; order Chromatiales; family Chromatiaceae; genus Thiohalocapsa. The sequence goes on from NZ_JABX01000006.1 coordinate 15,310, forward strand.
AGCGCGGCGGCTCATCGCCGCGCTGCTCGGCGCCGCGCCGCCGCTGTTGCGGCGCCTCGATGCGGGCGCGGGCGCGGGCGACGGCGACATCGCGCTGGCGCACCAGGGCTTGCTCAGGGTCTGGCCGGCGCTGGCGCAGTGGCTGGAGCGCCGCCGCGACGCGGAGCATCTGCGCGTGCGGATCGAGGCCGCCTGCGACGCATGGCGCCATGCCGGCCGCGGCGGCGAGCAGCGTTGGCCGCACGAGCAACTGGAGCCCGCACGGGCGTTGCTTGCGGAGGCAGGGTTGCTCGCGGCGCTGGAGCAGGACGCCCACCTGGCGGATTTTCTGGCGCCGGAGCCGAGCCGCCTCATCGCCGAGCTGGCGCAGCCCGCCGTCGGCTCCGCGCGTCGCGAGGACATCGGGCTGCGGCTTGCGCACATCGGCGATCCGCGGCCCGGCGTGCTGCCGCCGGCCGGCGTGCCGGCGCCGCGCTGGTGTGCGCTCCCGGCCGGGACCGTGATGCTCGCAGGCCGGCGCGCGGTGAGCTTGGCGTCCTTCGCCATCGCCGCCTTTCCGGTGACGCAGGCGCAGTTCCAGGCCTTTCTCACCGCACCGGACGGCTACCGCGACCCGCGCTGCTGGTCGAACGGGCGGGTGCCGCCGCCGAGCCACGCCTGGGACGTGCAGCAGCGCGCCAACTATCCGGTGACGCAGGTGTCGCGCCGGGATGCGACGGCCTTCTGCCGCTGGCTCACGCGCCGGCTCGGGGACGAGGTCCGGCTGCCCGACGAGTGGGAATGGCAGTGGGCCGCGCAGAGCGCGCGGGAGGACTTTCTGTATCCCTGGGGGCCGGACTGGCTGCCCGGGCACGCGAATACCGACGAGGCCGGCATCGGCCGCACGCTCGCGGTCGGCCTGTATCCGCAGGGCGCAAGCCGGCAGGGCGTCTGCGACCTCGCCGGCAATATCTGGGAGTGGTGCCGCAGTGGCTTCGACTACGCGGGCCCGGCGCCGGCCAACACCGGCGTGATTCGCGGCGGCTCCTGGCGGGTCAACCGCGGCTTCGCGCGGGCGGATTTTCGCCTCGACTCCCTGCCGGAGGAGCGCCTCGGTAGCACCGGCTTTCGCCTCGCGAGCTCGGCGGAGCAGGCCATCGCAGCGGCTAGCAGGGCAGAAGGGCCGAGGGCCGAGGGCCGAGGAGGGGTCCCCAGGCCCTAGGCCCTTCGGGTGCGTCCGGATCGGTTCGATGTCGATAGCGATACTAGCCCCTAGATTGCTTGACGGCGCCAAACGTTTGCAGATGAGTCACGTTTCACGACAACAAGGCGCTTGCAGGCAAAAGGGCCGAGGGCCGAGGACCAAGGGAGCCCGCCTCGGCCCTCGGCCCCTGGCCCTTGGTCAGAGGCGCCGTGCCCTGGTCGGTCTGAGGCTCTGCCTCGCTAGCCCCTGGCCCCTAGCCCCTAGCCCCCAGCCCCTTCTTCTAACCAGCAGCGCGCCCCTGATCGCGAAGCGTGGCGATGAGCGCTGCCAGCGGCATGGGCCGGTAGAGCAGAAAGCCCTGGTAGCGATCGCAGCCGCGCTGCTCGAGGAAGGCCTTGACCTCGGGCTTGTCCACGCCCTCGGCGATGACCCGCAGCCCAAGCCGGTGCGCCATGTCGATGATGGTCTCGACGATGGTGGCATCCGATCTGTCTTTGGTGACATCGCGCACGAAGGAGCGGTCGATCTTGAGCGCATCGAGCGGCAGGCGCTTCAAATAGCTGAGCGACGAGTAGCCGGTGCCGAAGTCGTCCACCGAGAAGTGCACGCCGAGCTCGCGCAGCCGCGTCATCTTGCGCGCAATGTCCTGGAAGTCCGCCACCAGCACGTGCTCGGTGATCTCGAGCTCCAAGCGCTGTGGGTCCAGGTGATCGGCGAGCAGGCGGCTCGCGAGGGTGCCGGCGAAGTCCGCCTGGCGGAACTGGATCGGGCTCACGTTCAGTGCGATCCGCTGCGGGCGCAACGGTCCCGCCTCCCGGTCCAGGGTCTTGATGTCGCGCATCGCCTCGCTGATGACCCATTCGCCGAGCTCATGGATCAGGCCGCTGTCCTCGGCCATGGGCACGAACACGCTCGGGCTCGCGACCATCCCGGCGTCGTCGTCGCTAGGCCAGCGCAGCAGGGCCTCGGCGCTGAGGATGCGGCCGTGGCGGTCGCACTGCGGTTGGTAGTACAGCTCCAGCGCACCGGCTCTGAGCGTGCGCCGGAGTGCACCCTCCAACTCCATGCGCGCCATCGCCGCCGCCTGCATCTGCGGCAGATAGAAGCGGGTGCAGTCGCGGCCGGCCGCTTTGGCCTGGGTCAGCGCGGATTCGGCCGCGCGCAGCAGCTCGTCCGGTGTGTCGCCGTCGCCGGGGAAGAGCGCGATGCCGATGCTGACGCTAAGCTGGATCTCGCGGGCATCCAGCTCCAGCGGCATCGCCAGCACGCGGCGCAGGTTCTCCGCCCACTGCCGGGCGCGGTTGGCCGCGGCAGGGTTGGCGTCGCCGAGCTCCGTCAGCACGATGGCGAAGCGGTCGCCGTCGATGCGGGCAATGGTGTAGCGGCCGCCGAGCAGGTCATTGATGCGGGCGGCGACGCCCTGAATCAGGTGATTGCCGGCCGCGTGGCCAAAGGAGCTGTTAATGCGCTGGAAGCGGTCGATGTCCAGCAGCAGCAGCGCGCCGGCCTGGCTGTTCTGGGCATGGCGGACGAGGTCCAGTTGCAGCCGGTCGCACAGCAGGCGGCGGTTCGGCAGCGTGGTCAGCATGTCGTAGTAGGCGTGCTGGACCGCCGTCGCCTCGGCACGCTCGCGGGCGTGGGCCACGCGCAGGCTGTCGATGAGGGTGCGCTGGAAGCGGCGTGCGGTGCTCAGCATCAGCACGAAGTACAGCAGCGTCAGCAGCGCGATGGCGTACCCGACCTCGGTCTGCTGCAACAGCATGCGTGAGAACAGCGGCACCAGCGTCAGCGCGAGCAGCGCCCAAGTCGTGCGCAGGAACACGGAAAAGGTCGTGACGGAGCCGGCGGCGATGCCCGCCAGGACCACCGTCAACATCGCCTGGCGCGCGACGTCGTCCGCGGGGAATAGAACCAGGCTGGTCATGCCCCAGAGCGCGCCGGAGGCGAGCAGCCCCGCCTGGGCGCGGCGCAGATGACGGCGCAGCCGCGCCGGGTGCGGCGCCGCATCGCGGGCGGCGCGGGCGTCGAGCCAGCGCGCCAGACTCAGCAGGCCCATGGCGGTGAGCCAGGTGGCGAGTGTCGCCGGCGGTGCGGTGCCGTGCAGAAACCACGCGAGCACGCTCGCGTTGATGACGACCGCGAGCAGCGCCATCGGCACGGCACCGATGAACATCTCTGCGCGTTGTCTGAAAATGGCCGCGTCGTCGGTGTCGTCCGGGTTGAGCTTGGTTGCGTTCCTGAGCATGCGCAGGGCGTATCTCCGGAGGGACGGTTCCCGACAGTCTAGCAACGCTGCGCGGCGGTCGGGTGCCTGGTTGCCGACGGCCGGCATTGATAAGCTCCGCAGCTCGTCGCGGCGGAACCTAGCGTTGGGCTACGAAATCGCAATCGAAATCGGTATCGAAATCGGCGACGAGCGACCGACATGGCACGACAGAGGCGTTTCGAGCTCCGGTTTCGCTTGAGCGTGATGGGGTCCGGGGCGGAATCTCGATTTCGATTTCGATCCCGATCTCGATCCGGGATTGGCGGAGATAAGTGTTTGTCGCGCTGTTGTTTCTGAACGGTTCCTGATCGGATTGCTCTGCACGGGTGGGTGTTCAATGCGCTTTGGTCGCTGCTGTCCCCGGGGCCGCGTCGCTGCGGGTCTGCTCTCGGTGTTGCTCGCGCACGGGCCTGCCCTGGCCGGCGCGACGCGCGTGGAGCTGGCCGCGGAGCTTTCTCGCCTCGCGGCGCTGCACGGCTTCACGGTTACCGGCGACGAGCACCTTGCCGACAGCACGGCCCGCGCGGAGGGCGAGGATCTATTCCCACGCCTGCGGCTGCTGCTGGAGGGCTTCGATCACATCATCGTGCAGAACGGTCGCGGCGGCATCGATAGGGTCATCGTCCTCGGCGCCGCTGCCCCGGGGGCGCAGCCCATGCCTCAAGTGACCGTGGACGGCGGGCCGCCGCCGGATGCCCCCATCGAGCTCCCCACCATCCGCAACGGCAGTCAGCATTCGGTGCGGGTGGCGCTGGAGGGCGTCGCCGGCCGGCGCCTTGCACGGGTGCTCCTGATCGATACCGGTGCCGATACGCTGGTGCTGCCTGCGTCGATGATCGCGGCGCTCGGCATGGACCCCGCTGCCCTCGACGAGCGCCAGGTGCAAACCGCCAACGGGCTGACGGAGGCGCAAACCGGCGTGCTGCCGGCTGTCTGGCTCGGCGCGCAGCAGGTCACGGACGTGGCGGTGGCCTTTCTTGACGACGAGAAGCTCGGCAATGCCGGGCTGCTCGGCATGAGCGTGCTCGGGCGCTACCAGATGACCATCGACGATCAGCAGAATCGCCTGACGCTCACCGGCCGCTGACGGGACGCAGGCGCAGCGCCGGGTCCTGGCGGTAGAAGGCCGCGAGCTGCGCATAGACCGGCGGATAGGCCCCACGCAGCCGATGCGGCAGCTCGAAGAAGCTCTCGCTGACGACGGCGAAGAACTCCGCTGGCGACGTGGCGCCATAGGGGTCGATCACGCAGAGGTCCGCCGTCGCGTCCGCCTGGCGGCAGAGCCCGGCGTAGGCGCGTGCAAACGCCGCCGCCCAGGCGCTGCCGTCCATGTCCGCGTGCAGCGGCGGACGGCCGTTGGCGGCGCCGTCCAGGAGGTCGAGCTTGTGCGCGAGCTCGTGGATGACGACGTTGTAGCCGTCGCGCCGGCGTCCGGCGAGCGCATCGGTGAGCGACAGGATCACCGGCCCCTGTTCCCAGGCCTCGCCGCTCTTCGGCTCGTCGTCGATCCACACCAGGCCGGCCTCGTCCATGACCTCGCGGGCGGGTACGAACTCGTCCGGATACAGGATCAGCGCGTGCCAGCCGCGGTACCAGTCGAGCCCGAGCTCTAGCACCGGCAGGCAGGCCTGCAGCGCAAGCTCCATGCGGGTCGGCTCGTCGAGCACCGCACCGCGCGCCGTCTCGAAGGCCTTGCGCCGCAGAAACAGCGCGGCGAGGTCCCGCAGTCGCTCGCTCTGCGCGGCATCGAGCCCGTCGAGCAGCGGCAGCCGCGCCTGCACCGTGGGCCACAGCGCTGGGTCGATGTCGGCGCGGGCCTGCTCCAGGCGGCGGCGCTGCCACCAGCGGTTGATGGGGTTGGCCATGGCGTGGTCCGGGTACGGCATGCGGTGCTGGAGCGCCGGACGGGGGGATGCCCGTCGGCACGCTGTCTGCCAAGGTGTTGGCGCGCATCATGGCGCGACGGGCTTGGCCGCTTATCATGCCCCAATCGACCCGCAAAGCCACGCACCCCGCATGAGCACGAGCCAGCCCGAGCCACCGCCCCGCACCGGCGCCGCCATCCTGTTCGATGTGCTGCGCGAGGTCGGCGTCGAGGTCGTCTTCGCGCACACGGGCGGCGCGGTCATTCCGGTGCACGTCGAGCTGAACAAGCGCCTGCGCCGGGGCGAGCCGGCGCCGAAGGTCATCATGTGCCGGCAGGAGCCGGGCGCCGGCCATGCGGCCGAGGGCTACGCGCGCGCCTGCGGGCGGGTGGGCGTGGCGCTGGCCACCTCCGGGCCCGGGGCGACCAACCTGACCACGCCCATCGCCGACGCCCACAAGGACTCGATCCCGACCGTGTTCATCACCGGGCAGGTGCCGAGCCTGGCCATCGGCAGCGACGCCTTCCAGGAGGTGGACACGGTGGGCGTGACGCGCCCCATCTCCAAGCACAACTACCTGGTCAAGGACGTCGCCGACCTGGAATGGATGCTGCGCGAGGCCTTCGTGCTCGCCGGCAGCGGCCGGCCGGGACCGGTGGTGGTGGACATCTGCAAGGACGTGCAGCTCGCCACCCGCACGCAGGCGAACCCGCCGCGCAAGCGCCATCGGGTCGCGGTGCCCTTCGATACGGCGCAGGCCGACGCGATCCTCGGCGCCCTCGCCGAGGCCGAGCGCCCGGTCATCAAGGCCGGCGGCGGCATCATTCACGCCGAGGCCGCAACGGCACTGTGTGCCCTGGCCGAGCGCTTCGACGTGCCCGTCACGACCACCTTCAACGCGCTCGGTGCCGTGCCGCTGGCGCTGCCGTACAGCCTCGGCATGCCCGGCATGCACGGCAGCGTGCCGGCCAACTATGCGCTGCGCGAGGCCGATCTGATCCTGACCCTGGGCGGGCGCTTCGACGATCGGGTCGCGGTGCGCGGCTTCGCCGACGGCAAGCGCATCGCGCATGTGGACATCGATCCGAGCGAGATCGACAAGATCGTCAAGTGCGATCTGCCGCTGGTGGCGCCGCTGGGGCGGTTTCTCGACTACGCGCTCGCCACCGGGGGCAGCGCGCGCCACGCGGCTTGGATGACGCGGGTGCGGGCTTGGCGCGAGCAACTGCCGCTGCCCTACGGCGAGGGCCAATACATCAAGCCGCAGGCGGTGATCGAGGCCATCTCGGCGCTCACCGGTGGCCAGGCCACCGTTGTCACGGGCGTCGGCCAGCACCAGATGTGGGCGGCGCAGTACTACCGCTTCAGCCGGCCGCGGCAGTGGATCAGCTCGGGTGGGCTCGGCACCATGGGCTACGGGCTGCCCGCCGCCATCGGTGCCTGGTACGGCAACCCGGACCAACCCGTGGTGCTCGTGGACGGCGACGGTAGCTTCCAGATGAACATGCAGGAGCTGGCGACGGTGGTCGCGAACCGCATCCCGCTCAAGATGTTCGTGCTGAACAACAGCTACCTCGGCATGGTGCGGCAGTGGGAGGACATGATGGACGATGGCCATCACCACGAGACCTGCCTCGCCCGGCAATGGGACTGCGATGCGGACTGCACGACGCTGGACCAGAACTGCCGCCGCCAACTGCCGAACCTGACCGCGCTCGCGGCCGTCTATCCACGCCTGTCGACGTACCGGGTGCGCCTGCCGTCGAAATTGCGGGAAATCATTGAGCAAGCTTTGGCAGAATCCGGACCCACCTTGGTGGATGTCTGGGTGGACAAAGCGGAAAATGTGCTGCCCATGGTGCCGCCGGGGCAGCGGCTGGCCGCGATGATAGAAAGTTGACGCGTCTTTTCAGCGCCTTAGTAGTGGTTTTTGGGGCGGCGGCGGCGCCTGAATTCAGCTAAACTTTCTCCGGTTATGGCTGTTGCCGTGTGGGTTGCTGCTGCCCGATGCGCAGTTCCGGACCCTGCCGACCACCGTTAAGGCCGTTCGCCTGGAGCCACCACCCGGCGGACAATTGCCACCACGGGCGCGCGCTGCGACGCCCGCGGGGCCAGAGCATCGAAACAACGCCACATAATAGATTGCGCTCCGATGGAGGAAGACTCGCAATGACCGCCTTCTCTAAACTGCATGCCCAGAATCACAAGATCACCGAGCTGTCCAATGTCTTTTTGTATCTCGTGCAGAGCCGCGAGATGTGCGACACCGAGACCGCCTGCGATGTGTTCTTCGAGTACACCGCCAAGGTCAAGGAGCACATCGAGCTGGTGGACCGCGAGCTCTGCGGCAGGCTGATCTCCTATCCGGACCAGACGGTCAAGAACACCGCTGACCGCTTCCTGTCCGGCTCCACAGAGATCAAGCGGATCTTCCACAAGTACCTGAAGGACTGGTGCAACGAGTCGAACCGCCGCCTCACCATCCGCAACCATGCGGAGTTCCTCGGTGAGACGGAGCAGATGTTCGCGCTCGTGCTCGATCGCATTCAGCGCGAGACCGAGCACCTCTACCCGCTGCTTCGCAAGCTCGAAGAGAAAGTCGCCGCCTGATCCAACGCTGCGCCGGCCCCGCCCGGCGTAGCTGGGCTGCAAGCCCCGCCATCGCCTGGCCTCGTGAGGCCAGGCGATGGCGGGGCTTTGCGCCTGTCATTGTGCTGTCATCTGCTACGCTTAAAGTCCAGACAGGCATGGCACGCCGCGTGCCGCTACGCCTGACTCCGAAGGGCCGAGGGCCGTGGGCCGAGGAGGGCTAGCTTGGCCCTCGGCCCTTGTTCCCTCAAGCGCCTTGTCGCCGTGAAAGTTGACTCATCTGCAAGCTCACCTGCAAGCACTTGACCCCGTCAAGCAATCGAGGAGGTTTTCCCCATGCCATTCCCGCTCATTCCCTTTGCTGCCGGCGCCGTACTCGGCTCGCTGGTCACCTACGGCGCCACCGACAAGGCGCTGCAGCGCCGCATCGCTGCGCTGGCCGACACGTCGGCGGCGCAGGTGCGCAGCGGCGCGGATAAGCTTGCGAGCGCGATGATGAAGCTCGGCGCTCGCCTCAAGACCAAGGCCGCCGCTGCGGTCGACGTGGTCCAGGAGGGTGCCGACGAGCTCTCGGACAAGGCCAAGGCGGTCGTGGACGAGGCGGTCGACAAGGCCAAGCGCGCCGCTAAGGTCAGCGGCGACAGCGAGGAGCAGACGAGCCCCTGAGGACTCGCCGGGGCGCGATAGCGATGGGCGAGCGGCCCGCCGGGCCGCTTAAGCGCCCTTGAAGCGCCTGGCGGGCGGGGCTACCTAGCGGGCTTATCGCCACCCGCAGGAGACTTCGATGAGCCGCACGAAGCTGACCGAGCAGGAGATCTCAAGCGCCCTGTCCGCCCTCAACGCCTCGGCCGCGGCGCCATGGCAGATCGCGGACGGTAAGCTGCACAAGGAATTCGCGTTCCGGGACTTCAACGAGGCCTTCGGCTTCATGACCCGCTGCGCGCTGGTCGCAGAGGCCATGGACCATCACCCGGAATGGTTCAACGTCTACCGCACGGTGCGGATCGACCTCGCCACCCACGACGCCGGCGGCATCACCGAGCTGGACTTCACCCTCGCCGGGCGCATGGAGACGATTGCGGGCTAAGGGCTGCGCCAGCCGCCGAGCGTGTTTCTTTTCAACGCGCGTTCCGCCGAGCGGCGCCTTGGTGCTGCCCGCGCACGCGCACTCGATCTAGTCTCAGTCCAGCCCTGCCAGCCGCTTGCGCAAGAACTCCGGCTGCGCCAGTGCGGCGGCGTGGATGTCGCTGTTGTAGTAGACGGTGTCGAGCTCGGCGGCGGCGTCGATGCGGCGATAGTCGGGCAGCGCCGCGTCGGTGCAGGCCATCGTGGCGCTCCACCAGCCGGAGGGGTAGATGGTCTGCGGAAAGAACAGCGAGCGCACGGCGCCAAAGCCGGCGCTGCGCAGGTCCTCGTGCATGGCGGCGATGATGTCGAGGTGATAGAGCGGTGACTCGCTCTGCTGCACCAAGAGCCCGCCGTCGCCGAGCACGCGGCGGCAGTCGCGGTAGAAGTCGGCGGTGAAGAGCCCCTCCGCTGGCCCGACGGGGTCGGTGCTGTCGATGATGATCACATCCAGGCTCGCGGGCGCCGCCTCGGCGATCCAACGAATGCCGTCGGCGAACAGGAGCGTCGCGCGTGGGTCGGCGTTGGTGGCCGTGAGCTCCGGGAAGTAGCGCTCGGCGACGCGGGTGACGCGCTCGTCGATGTCGATCTGCGTCACCTGCTGCACACTCTGGTGCTTGAGCACCTCGCGCAGCGTGCCGCAATCGCCGCCGCCGATGATGCAGACGCGGGCCGGGCGGGGGTGGGTCAGCAGCACCGGATGCGCGAGCATCTCGTGGTAGAGAAAATTCTCGCGGCTGGAGAGCATCGTGAAGCCGTCGATGACCATGAGGTTGCCGAAGTGCTCGGTCTCGTAGACCTCGATGGTCTGGTAGTCGCTGCGCTCCTCGTGCAGCTTGCGTCGGCAGCGCAGCGAGAAGGCGCTGCCCGCGACCTCCGCGACCTCGGTGAACCAGTGCTTGTCGTCGAGCTTGCTCATATCGTTGGCCCCTTGGTCGGGTGGTGCTTCAGCGGGGATAACGGTCGTCGAGATTGGCGGGGCAGAGCACGTCGCGCATGATGCCGATCAGCTCCAGCAACTGGTGGTTGCGGATGCGATAGTAGATACGGTTCGCCTCCTTGCGCGCGACCACGATGTTCTTGTTGCGCAGTTGCTCCAGGTGTTGGGAGATGTTGCTCTGGGACGTACCGGTGCGCTCGACGATCTCGCCGACGGAGAGCTCCCGCTCGCCTAGGGAGCAGAGGATCTTCCAGCGCAGCGGATGCGCCATCGCCTTCAGGGCCATGGCGGTGAGAGCAGTGTCCTCCTCGGACGGGTCCGGGGCCTGCTCGGCCTGTTCTTGCTCGCTCATGGTGATTAGACCATCACTTGCCTTTGGTTACTGCCCCCGTCGTGTCCGCGGGTGGCGGTGAATTCGCTCCTTCGCACTTTCTGTGTCTTCCTGTCGCTCGGGACGCCTGTCACTGCTGGGGCAAGGTCGCCGAGCGTTGCGGCGGTCTCAAGCCTCCCGGTCGGAACGCATGCCGATGTGCGCCTGACTCCAAGCGCGGGGGGCCACGATCTGCATAGGATGCGTTCACATGGTCTCGCGTTCACACGGTCTCGCGCTTTGCGGCACGGGTGCGATACGCCGCCTCGTCATCGACCCGGACGTAGCCGCTCATGTCCTTTGCGATGCAGATGATCTCGCTGATCTTGCCGGCTTGGTCCTTGACCGCGGTGCGCGAGAACAGGATCGGCACCCGGGTGCCGTCCTGGGCGATGAAGCGTGCCTCGATCTTGGCCAGCGCGCCGGTGCGGATCAGGGCCTCCAGCCAGGTGCCCATGAAGGCGCCGGCCTCCTCGTCGCCTTCCTCCTCGAAGACATCGCCGATGGAGAGCCCGGTGAGGCCTTGCTCGGTATAGTCGAGCATGGTGCAGGCGGCCGGGTTCGCCATCTTGATGACGCCCTCGGGGTTCAGCACCAGCAGGGCCTCGCCCATGTGGGTCAGGATGCTCTCAAGGTACTGGCGCGCCTGCTCCAGCTCGCGCGTGCGCTCGGCGACCTTCTGTTCCAGGTCCAGATTCAGCGCGCGTTCCTTCGCGATCAGCCGGAAGTAGGTGCTGATCTTGTTGATCAGCAGGTTGTCGTCGATGGGCTTGAGCAGGTAGTCCACCGCGCCCACCGCGAAGCCGCGCTGCTGGAACTCCTCCGACTTGAAGGCGGCGGTCAAGAAGATGATCGGGATGTCGCGGGTGCGCTTCCTGAGCTTCAGCAGCGATGCCGTCTGGAAGCCGTCCATGTCCGGCATCTGCACGTCGAGGATGATGAGGTCGATCCCTTGGTGCTGGAGCGTCACATCAATGGCGGCCCGGCCGGAGGCCGCCTCCAGCACCGTCGCCTCCAGATGCTTCTCGATCAGGGTGCGCAGCGTATACAGATTGTGCGCATGATCGTCAACGATCAGGATTTTGTAGCCGGAGCCCTGTGCCATACCAGCCGTCATGCGATATCCGGTGTCGGCAGCCCGCCGCTGTCTGCCTTGTTCACTGTGACGGTGCCTTGCAGCAGCGCCGCGAGCGCACTCCGGTCCACCGGCTTGGTGAGAAAGCCGTCGGCGCCGGCGGCCAGGCAGCGCCGACGCTGCGCTGCGCTCAGGTCACCGATGACGTAGATCGGGGGTACGCTGCCGGCCGCCTCCTCGTAAATTCGCCCGATCGTAGCACAGCTTTCCGCCGCGGATGCCGAGGCGGCCAGCAGCAGGAGGGCACAGTCGCGCTCCTCCTGCAGGGTTTCCAGCGCCTCGTCGGCATCCGCCGCGGTCTGTACGCGCACGCCCAGGGCCTCCAGCTCGGAGGTTGCGGTCACCAGGCACTGCACGTCGCGTTCCACCAACAGGACCCAATGATTGCCGATTTCGACGGTGGGTGTCGCCGGCGTGGCGGGCGGCGCGGCCGACTCGGCGCCGTCGCGCAGCGCCGCCGTGTCGGTGCGGGCGTCGATCCGCAGCGGTGGTGCCGCGTGGTGTTCCAGGATCTCGACCGCCTCGATCTCCGCCGGGTCCAGCTCGAGCGGCAGCAGCAGCGTGAAGCGCGAGCCCTCGCCGAGCCGGCTCTGGATCGTGATCTCGGCCCCCAACAGCTTGGCCAGCTCGCGGCTGATGGAGAGCCCAAGCCCGGTGCCGCCGTAGCGCCGGCGCGTGGAGCCGTCCGCCTGCTGGAAGGCCTCGAAGATGATCTCTTCCTTGCCCGGCGGAATGCCGATGCCGGTGTCGCTGACGGCGATGGCGACGGGCCGCTCCGCGCTGCCCGCTGTCACCGCGATGGTGACGGTGCCCGCGTCGGTGAACTTGGCCGCGTTCGACAGGAAATTCTTCAGAATCTGCCTGAGCTTGCCGCGGTCGGTGTAGATCCGCTCCGGTGCGCCCGCGGCGATGTCGAGGAGTAGTCGCAAGCCCTTCTGCGCCATCGGCGGGCGCATCAGCTCGGCGAGCTCGGCGAGCGTTGGGGCGATATCGACCCATTCCAGGCTCACGGTGACCGGACCCGCCTCGATGCGCGAGATGTCCAGAATATTGTCGATCATCGTGCGCAGGTCGCGTCCTGCCTCGTTGATCACCTGGGCCTGGCGGCGCTGCTCGCCGTCGAGCGCGGAGGCCTCGGCGGCCAGCATCTTGGACAACAGCAGGATGGAGTTGAGCGGCGTGCGTAGCTCGTGGCTCACGTTGGCCAGGAACTCCGACTTGTAGCGGTTCGACTGCTCCAGCTCCCGCGTGTGCTGGCGCTCGGTGGCGATGTGCTCGGCATGATGCTGCGCCAGCGCGTTCAGTTGCCGGGCCAGCGCGCGGACTTCCTGCGGTCCCTGCCAGTCGAAGCGTTGCGGCTCGCTGTCGCGCAGGATGGACTCGATGCCGCTGGTGAGCTCCTGGCCGAAGTGCTCGGCGCGGTTCGCGAGCCAGCGGGCCATGAGCAGCACCACCAGCACCAGCACCAGGATAATGGACAGCACGCGGGCCATCAGCGCGTCGCGGAATTGCTCGATGGGGGAGGGGTCCACGGGCCGGCCGACCCACAGCGGCACGCCCTCCTCGGTCAGGAACATGGGCACCCACAGTAGCGGCGGGCCGTTCGCGTTCTTCCACAGCGCGAGCTTGCCGTCCTCGAAGATGTCCGCCAGGCCGCTGAAGTCGTCGAAGGCCGTCGCGGTGTCGCTGAGCGGCTCGCCGGCGCGCAGGTAGCTGCCGGCGTTGGTGACCCAGAGCGTGTCGCGGTAGTACTGCGCGAGCCCGCCGACATCGATGGTCATCAGCAGCAGGCCGGGCGGCAGGGCGTTGGGGCCGCCGGGCTTGCCGACAGGGCTCGCGAGCTGCAGGGTCATGAGCTGACGCGGGTCTTCGGTTGCGCCGTAGGGGTTGATGCGGATGCGGCTGACGATGACCTCGCCCGTCTTGAGCTTGAGGCCGGCGTTGACGAAGCCGCGGCTCGGCGGCTCGGGTGGCAGCGGCTCAGGGTGCCATGCGGAGGTCTTCGGGTCGCGGCGCAGCCAGAAGCGCACGTTGCCCGCCGCGTCTACGAACAGAATCTCGATCACGTCCAACTGATCCGGCAGCATCTGGTTGATCCAGCCGGTGTAGCGGGCGCGCGCCAGGTCGATGTCCTCCTCGCGGCCGATGTCGCCCAGGATCACGCCGGGCTCGGGCAGCTTGGCGAGCAGTCGTATCATCTCGTCGCGGCTCGCGAGGTGCTGGTCCAGGTCGCGGAAGTCCGCCCTCAGGTTTTGCAGGTACGCCTTCTGGTAGAACATCGCTGTGCGATCGAGCACCAGCGGCAGATTGATCAGCACGGCGATGATCAACGGTGCCAGGCCGAACAGCAGCAGCAGCAATAAAATGTAGTAGCGGAGCTTCACACGCGGTCTCGCACAGGTGCCGGCGGGCTACGATAGCGGCGCAGCCGTGCCGATGGAACGGGCCGTGGTCAGTTGCGTCAATCGGGATTTCCGCACAGAGCGAGGCGTCAGCGATGCAGGGTCCAGTTCCGGGGGCGGACGGTGCGGAGATTCCGGTCCTGTTCCTGGACGACACGCTCGTGGCGGTGAGCAAGCCGCCCGGCCTGCTGGTGCACCGCACGCGCCTCGCGCAGGCGCAGACGTTCCTGTTGCAACGGCTGCGCGACCAGCTCGGCCGGCGCCTCTTTGCGGTGCATCGCCTGGACCGGCCGACCTCGGGCGTCATGCTGTTCGCCCTCACCCAGGCCGCCGCGCGACACCTCTCGCGCCAGTTCGAGGCGCAGCGCGTTGCCAAGCAGTACCTGGCCGTGGTGCGCGGCTGGCCGGAGCCTGAGGGCTGCATCGACTATGCCCTCGCCGATGCCGAGGCGAGTGCCGCGGGCCGGCGGGCGCTGCGGCCGGCGCTGACCTCGTACCGGCGGCTCGCAACGGTGGAATTGCCCGTGGCCGTCGGCCGCTATCCGACCAGCCGCTACGCGCTGCTGGGCGTGCAGCCGCACACCGGCCGCCGGCATCAGATCCGGCGCCACCTCGCCCACATCCGCCACCCGCTCATCGGCGACACCACGCACGGCGAGGGCCGGCACAACCGGTTCTTCCGGGAGCGGTTCGGCGTCGAGCGGCTGCTGTTGCATGCCCGCGAGATAGGCTTCGCGCATCCGCGCGGCGGGCGCATGGCGGTCAGCGCGCCGCTCGATACGGACTGGGGGCGAGTGCTCGATGGGCTGGGCTGGGCCGACAGCGCCGAGCCGGCCCGCGACAAAGAGCCCCTGTGCCGGCGTCAGAGCCCGCGCACCAGCTCCAGCACATCCGCCGCGTGGCCCTTGGGCTTGATATCGTAAAGGGCGTGGCGAATCACGCCATCGCGCCCAACAATGAACGTGGAGCGGACGATGCCCATCTTCTTCACGCCGTTCTTCTCCTTCTCGCGCCAGACACCGTAGGCCTCGCAGACGTCCCCGTCCGTGTCTGCGAGCAGCCGGACACTGAGCCCGTATTTGTCGCGGAAGGCACCATGGCTGGCGCAGCTATCCCGGCTGATGCCGACGATGTCGGTGCCGGCGGCCTCGAATTCGGCGTGCAGGTCGGTAAACTCCAGCGCCTCCATGGTGCAGCCCGGCGTGTCGTCCTTGGGGTAGAAGCACAGCACGAGATTGCGCTCCGCCCACAACCGGGTGATATCGACACGCTCCATGTCCGCATCGGGCAACGAAAAGGGCGGAGCCGGGTCGCCGGATTGCAGCATGTGTTTCCCCTTGGCAGCGGTGCTGTTGTTTGGAACCGGACGGCAAAATGCCGCCGGCAGAGCGGCCCTCCAGAGGGGCCGCTCGTCGATGTCCCGGCGAAATGTAGGGAGCGCTCGCGCGGGCGTCAACCGCATTCGCAACGCGTCAATGCGCGTTGCCGTGGCGTTTTGTCGCGATTCGTGGGCGCGACGCCGGTGGCGACCGTCCCGCGGCTTTACTGCCCGTGCGCTGCGGCGGCTAGGCGACCGGCAGCGGCGGTGCCACGGGGGCCGCGCTGGGGGCGGCACCATCGTCGTCGGCAAGCGCCTCGTCGTCCGGCGGCTCGTCCTCCGGTGGCAGGCGCACGCTGGCCACGGTCCCGCCGCCCACGCGGCTGCTGAGATGGATCTCCATGTTGTTGGCCACCGCGAGCTGGCGGGCGACGGCGAGCCCGAGCCCGGAGCCGCCGGTGCGGCGGTTGCGGGATCGCTCCAGCCGGTAGAAGGGCCGGAACACCGCCTCGCGCTCGGCCTCCGGAATGCCTGGTCCGCGATCGAGCACAAAGATGACAGCGGCGCGGTAGTTGCAGTCCATGCGCAGCTCCACCTGCGCCTGGCTGTAGCGCAGCGCATTCTCGATCAGGTTGCCGAGGATGCGCCGCAGGGCCATGGCGTTGACCGCCTGAATGCAAGGACGCCCGGGCTGCCAGACGATGCGCGGGCGGCCACCCACCACCTCGGCGACGAGGCGGCCGATGTCGAGGCGCTGCCGCTCGCCGGCGCCGAGGGTGCGGCCGAGCTCCACGGCCTGGCTGATCTGTGCGTTCATCTCCTCAAGGTCGCGCTCCATGCGCTCCTTGAGCCCCGGGTCGGTCTGCCGGGGCAGCATTTCCAACGCCAGTCGCAGCCGCGTCAGCGGTGTGCGCAGATCGTGGGAGATGCCGGCCAGCAGCACGGTGCGGTCCGCGAGCAGCTCGCGCACCTGCTGGCTCGTCTCGTTGAACTGCCGGGCGAGGTCGGCGAGCTCGCGCGGACCGCTCTCCGGCAAGGGCTCGGGAGAGCGCCCTTTGGCCACCTCTTCGGCGGCGCGGGCGAGGCGGGTCAGGGGCGAGGTGACCCGGCGCGCCAGCACCGACGCCGTCACCACCAGCAGCAACAGGGCCAGCGTGGAGATGATGAACAGGCCCTCCATCGGCTTGGTATTGATGCGATCGCGCGGAAAGCCCGCCCATACCTGGCCCTGCGGCGTCTCGAGCTCCACCCAGAACCAGCGCTTGTCGTCGATGACGTTGCTCTGCATCCGCACCTTGGCGCCCGCGCGCTCGCTCAGCGCCTCGCTCAGGCGCTGCACGTACGGAAAGTAATAGTCGTGCAGGTCCTTCGGGGCCTCCGGCTCCGGGCGCAGCCAGAGCTGGTAGTCGTCCAGCAGCTTGTCGTGGTAGTCCGGCTGCATGTCTTCGGGCAGTTGTACCAGGGTGCGCGCGGATAGCTCCATGAACGCGGCGAGATCCGCCGTCGAGCGCTGGACCACCGGGAACAGCGCGTAGTAGACAACGGTGAAGAAGGTGATCAGCGCGAAGCTGCCGAAGGTGAGCACCAGCGTCAGCAGCACCCGTGCGAACAGCGATGACGGCAGCAGCGACGGCAAGGGATCACCCCTCCGCCTGCGGCGTGAACATGTAGCCGCGGCCCCAGACGGTGCGGATGTAGCGGGGTTGCTTCTTGTTCGGCTCGATCTTGGCCCGCAGGCGCGCCACCTGCACGTCGATGCTGCGATCAAAGGGGTTGCGCTCGTAGCCCTTCAGCATGTCGAGCAGCCGGTCGCGATGCAGCATCTGGTTCGGATGCTCGACGAAGATCGACAGCAGATCGAACTCGCTGCCGGTCAAGGTCACGGGCTCGCCGTCGCGTGTGAGCTGGCGTGCGGCGATGTCGAGCCGATAGGGGCCGAAGCTCACCGGCTCCGCCGCCACGGCCTCGGCGCTGGGCATGCGCCGGCGCAGCACGGCACGGATGCGGGCGAGGAGCTCCCGCGGATTGAAGGGCTTCGCCAGGTAATCGTCGGCACCGACCTCAAGGCCGACGATGCGGTCGATGTCCTCGCCGCGCGCCGACAGCATGATGATGGGCGTGTCGTCCTTCGTGCGCAGCCGCCGCGCCAGCGCGAGCCCGTCCTCGCCGGGCAGCATCAGGTCGAGGATGAACAGGTCGGCCTGTTGCTCCTCCAGCCAAGCGAACATCGCGTTACCGTCCTCCACGCCGCTGACCTCGAAACCCTCGCGACGCAGGTAGTCCGTCAACAGCTCGCGCAGTGACGCGTCGTCGTCGACGACTAGGACACGGGTGTGGCTGTCGGTGGTGGTGGCCATGGCCGCATCATCGCACGGGTCGCCGCGGCGGCGCAGAGCACTGTTTTGTGACGTGCTTCCGGGATTTTTCCGGAGGTTCTCCGAAAGCGCGTCGCCGCGTTACAACTTGTCACAATATCCGAATATGATGAAATACCTTGGTAGTTCCCGCCACTGATAATGAACTTGAGCTATGGGGGAACCAAAGCCGATTGGAGGCGAAGGACCTCGCCGCAGACCCGACGCCCGGACCCCCGCCGGTCGTTCAGGTGGGCGCACCGGCCGCAGTGGCCGCGCGCCTGAGAAAGACTAGCGCAGTTGCGAGAAACGGAGGCAGTACCATGAGTTTCGACGCATTGACCATCAGCGGCGTCTTGGCAGCGCTGGCAAGCGCAGGGTTCATCGTCGGTGTTGTGCGCAACAACGACCGGATGCGGGGCGGCGGCACGGGCCCCGAAGCCGACAACGACGCGTGCAACCGCTGACCCCGTAACCCTGGGTCAAGACATCCCGGACCCGGTCGCGTGGTCAGGCGCGCTGGGGCCGTGATATCGCTGACGGGGCGTCGCTCTCGGCCGTCCCGGTGAGGTTCGGACGGAACCGGACAACGCGATTGTGCCAGTCTCGTTTTCGGTCCCTGCAGATCAGCGCCACAGTGGGCCCAGGGCTTGCTGTCGCCGACCAACCCTAGGCTCCGCCTCGGATGCGCTACGGACAGCGCGAAGGACCGCGATCTGTCCGAGCGCCGGCAGCGCGGCATCGCCGCGGCGACCACCTCGATTTCTGGGCAGCAAGCCAGCTTGGCCGCCCGGCAGCATGCAACCTGCCGTGGCGGTTCTTTTTTGTCTCGTTCTCGCGGCGGTTGCACGAGCGCCGTCCAGGCGGCGCGCCTGGATCGGAGCGCGGCAGGCTGGCGTTGGCCTGGCGCCGCGCCGCCCCATGCTCAAGCACGCTCGCCCGGTAGGGCCTCGGTCAGAATGTCGAAGACGGCTTCGAGCGTACGCCGCACTTCGCGCGCGATGGCGAGGGCGTCCGTGTCGAGCCAGTCGCCATCCGTCGCCAAGTCCAGGCCGCCCTGGAGGGTGTCCGGTGCCAAACCCAGGTGGCCCAGATCGGTCTCGGTCAGCTGCTTTAGTTGTATGCCGCGGCTCATCGGTCGTTGCGCCTCTGCTGCCGGTTTGGAAAGGCACGGGAAAACCCGTACCAACGCTCGCCGCCGATGCTAACCCAACTCGCTTGTGGTTGTCGCTGCCCGTCCTAATGCGGCGGGAGGTTGGCTCCGGCGCAAGGTGCCTCACGTCGGCGAGCTGCGGCCGGAATCCCGGCGTCCGGCCTCGCCGCATCGACACGCTTGTTGATCTGGCGCACTATTCGACCGGCGAGCAATGTCTTGAGCGTGGGCAGACGACAGTCTCCGCACCGTTGGTTGATCCGCAACACTTCACGGCGTCCCGCCGCTCGTTCATTCTTGGTCAAAACCATAAGTGGCCCGCGGCATTGCCGCAAAGTCAGACGGCCTGCCGAGGGAGTCGACGCTGAGGACGCCGGAAGACGGCGCCGTCCGAATTTTATGCCGAGTCTGCCCTAACCGCGGATGGGGATGGCCGCTGATACGCGTTTCCCCGAGGCCGGCAAGCACCACCGAACCGGAGAGCCAAAGACATGCAAGTGCGTGATTACATGACCGCAGCGCCCATCACCATCGATGCGGGCGCTGACTATCAGGACGCGTTCAGCATCATGGAGGAGAAGGGCCTGCACCATCTGCCGGTGCTCGACGCCGGCGGCAACTGCGCCGGGCTCGTGGCGCGGCGGGACCTCCAACTGGCCGCCCGTTGCTTTCAGGAGGCGCCGGTCGAAATCGGCGAGATCATGCATCAACCCGTGACGACCATCTCACCGGATGCGGACTTGGGGGCCGCCGTTGAACGCATGATGGCGGATCACATCGGTTGCCTGCCCGTCTCCGACAACGGCGGCGGCCACCTGGTGGGCATCATCACCGAGACCGACCTGCTGCGCGCGCTCCGCGATCTGCTCGTCGAGCGCGGCGGCTGACACCCGCGAAGCGGACCGTCTCCTATCCGTAGGCGCCCCTGGGCGCGCCGGGCGGGCTCGGCGCGATGGGCCGGCTCGGAGTCGTCGGCGACGACGATGTACAGGTCGAGATCGCTGTCGGCGTCGGGGCTGCCCCAGGCGTGGGAACCGAACAGCAGCACGCGCTCGGGCGTGAGCGCGGCCACGAGCCGGGCGGTGACCTCGCGGAGCTTGGCAGCGAGGGCGGCCCCGGTGAGACCGGGCGCCGCCTCGGCGCTACGCTGCTGCGTCGGCATCGGCTTGTCCGCCCCGGATAGCGAACGGGCGCTCAGCCCCGCCGCCGCCCGGCCACCCGCAGCCGCAGCGCGTTCAGTCGGATGAAGCCGGTGGCGTCGCCCTGGTCGTAGGCGCCTGCGTCCTCTTCGAACGTGGCGATGGACTCGTCGAACAGGCTGTTGGTCGCGGAGCGGCGGCCCACGACCATGACGTTGCCCTTGTAGAGCTTGAGGCGCACGTCGCCGTTGACGACTTGCTGCGTCTGGTCGATGGCGGCCTGGAGCATCGCGCGCTCCGGCGTGAACCAGTAGCCGTTGTAGACGAGCGTCGCGTAACGGGGCATGAGCTCGTCCTTCAGGTGGGCGGCCTCCCGGTCCAGCGTCAGCGACTCCATGGCGCGGTGGGCCTTCAGCAGGATGGTGCCGCCGGGGGTCTCGTAGCAGCCACGGGACTTCATGCCGACGTAGCGGTTCTCGACGATGTCGGCGCGGCCGATGCCGTGCTCGCCGCCGATGCGGTTCAGCTCCGCCAGCACCTCCGCCGGGCTCATGGCCTTGCCGTCGATGGCGGTGACGTCGCCGTGCGTGAAGCCGAGCGTGATCTCAATGGGTGTGTCCGGGGCGTCTTCGGGCGCGACGCTCCAGCGCCACATGTCCGGGCCGGGCTCGACCCAGGGGTCTTCCAGGTCGTAGCCCTCGTAGGAGATGTGCAGCAGGTTCGCGTCCATGCTGTAGGGCGACTTGCTGCCGTCGCGCTTCTGCTCGATGGCGATGCCGTGCTCCGCCGCGTAGGTCATCAGCTTCTCGCGCGAGAGCAGGTCCCATTCCCGCCACGGCGCGATGATCTTGATCTCCGGGTTCAGCGCATAGGCCGTGAGCTCGAAGCGCACCTGATCGTTGCCCTTGCCGGTGGCGCCGTGGGAGATGGCATCGGCGCCGGTCTCGGCGGCGATTTCGACCAGCCGCTTCGCGATGAGCGGCCGGGCGATGGAGGTGCCGAGCAGATACTCGCCCTCGTAGACCGCGTTGGCGCGGAACATCGGATAGACGAAGTCGCGCACGAACTCCTCGCGCAGGTCGTCGATGTAGATCTCCTTGACGCCCGCGGCCTCGGCCTTGGCGCGGGCCGGCTCCAGCTCCTCCCCCTGGCCGATGTCGGCGGTGAAGGTGACCACCTCGCAGCCGTATTCTGCTTGCAGCCATTTCAGGATGACGGACGTGTCGAGCCCGCCCGAGTAGGCGAGCACGACCTTATTGACGGGGGGGCGGGACATGGCAAATTCCTCGACTGCGGCAAAGTGCGCAGTATAAGGGGAACAGCGAGCGTGACCCCGGCGGCGAATGCGTCGCGGTGTTCCGCCCTCGGGTGCTGTCGCCGGTGCGCCCGGGGTCCGCACCTGAGCCTCCGAGAAGCACGGCGCCGAACGTTTGCAGATGCGTCAGGTTTCACGACGACAGGCGATTGCAGGCAAAAGGGCCAAGGGCCAAGGGCCAAGGGCCAAGGGATTCCTCCTCGGCCCTTGGCCCTTGGCCCTCGGCCCTTTGGTTCACTTGCGCCACGAGCGAGCTGCGCAATACGAGGCTGCGTGCCCTGGTCGGTCTGCGGCTTTGCCTCCCTCGCCGGGTGCGACGCGCGGCGGGCCCGCGCGTCGTGGCAATCAGCCCAGAATTGGCGTGCTGGGGCCGACGGCGGGTGCGGCGGGCTGCAGCGGCTTGCCGCTGTCGAAGGTCTCGGCCATGAACGCGAGCGCCTTGTCCTTGGTGCGGATGAAGTGCGTCTCGTCCAGCAGCCGGAACAGCCGGCCCCGGCGCAGCGTCTCGTAGACCTGCGCCTTGAGGCTCGAGAAATAGATCTCGACGCCGTTGTCGCGGAAGGTCTCGATGACGTCGCGCAGGCGCTCCTCGCCGGTGACGTCGACGTCGTTGATGCCGCTGCCTTCTATCAGCACCGCGCGCGCCTGCGGGTTCTTCGCGCGGGCCTCCAGCAGCACGTCCTCGAAGCGCGAGGCGTTGACGAAGTTGAGCGAGCCGTCGAAGCGCACGACGATGAAGTTCTGCCCCAGCGGCGCGATGTCGTTCATGCTGACACCGGCCAGGCGGCCCTCGGCGTCGAGGCCGAGGATATCCGTGCGCGGCTTCATGGTGCGCACCAGGAACAGCAAGATGGCGAGCCCGGCGCCGAGCAGGATGCCGTTGGCGAGCTGCGGGGCCATGGCCAGGGTCGCGACGAAGGTGACGATGCCGACCACGGCCTCCTGGCGCTCGATCTGCCAGGCGCGGATCAGCGCGCGCAGGTTGATGAGGCCGAACACGGCCATCATCACGATGACGGCCAGCACCGCTTGTGGCAGGTGATACAGCAGCGGCGTCAGGTACAAGAGCACCAGCATGACGCCGATGGCGCTGAAGATCGCGAACAGGCCGGTTTTGGCGCCGTTCTTGGCGGCCACGGCCGAGCGCGAGAAGGAGCCGCTCACCGTGAAGGCGCTGAAGAAGCTGCCGACGATGTTGGCGAGGCCCTGGCCCACCAGCTCTTTGCTCGTGTCCACGCGCTCGCGGGTCTGCGCGGCAATGGCCTTGGAGATGGACGTGGCCTCCATGAAGCCGATCAGCGCCATCACCAGCGCGGAGGGCAACAGTGCCCAGAACAGATCCATGCGCAGCTCCGGCACCTTGAAGCTCGGCAGCCCGGCGGGGATGGCGCCGACCACCGCGCCGCCACCCATCAGCAGCACTTCGCCGCTTTTCACCTTGGCGACGCGCCAAGTGCGCCCATCCGTCTCCACGTCCGCCGGGGCACTGTCCTTCGCGTAGAACAGGTCCTGCCCGTCGGCGGTGACGGCGTGGGCGAAGCGCATGTTGTGCAGCGCCACCTGGCGCTCGTTGTTCGCGAGCTTGTGCTGCTCCAGCTCGTGCACCAGCACCCGCAGGTCGGCTTCCAACAGCGCGCGATCGGCGAAATGCTCGGCGTCGTCGGCGCTGCCCAGGCCGCGGATCTTTTGATTGAGGCGCGAGGTGGACTCGCCCAGCCCGTTGATGGCGCCCAGCGTCCGGTTGTATTCCTCTGCGACGCTGCGGGCGCCGTCGTCCCGGATGCTGTCGATGGGGGCGGTGACGTTGCGCTCGAAGCCGATGGCCCAGCTTGCGAGCGTCGTCAGCACCACCGCGAGCAGCACGCCCGGCACCTTCGGGATGACGCGCCGCGCGCCGATGATGATCCCCAAGGTCGCGAGCGCGAACACCAGCGTCGGCAGATGCGTCTGCGGCAGTTGCTCGATGACGATCCAGAGGTCCGACACGAAGTTGTCCGTGCGCGGGAAGGGCACGTTCAGGATCTTGCTGAGCTGCGATAGGCCGATGATGAGCGCCGCGGCGTTCGTGAAGCCGACGATGACGGGGCTGGACAGAAAATTCACCAGCATGCCCATGCGCAGCAGCCCGAGCGCGAGCCGCAGCACGCCCACCATCAGCGCGAGCATGATCGACAGCGTGATGAAATCGTCGCTGCCCAGCGCCGCGAGCGGCAGCACCGCCGCCGCGGACATCAGCGACAGCATGGCCACTGGACCCGTGTGCAACTGCGGCAGCGAGCCCCAGAGCGAGGCGATGATTACCGGGATGGTGGAAGCGTAGAGCCCGTAGACCACCGGCAGCCCGGCGAGCTGGGCGTAGGCCATGCTCTGCGGCACCAGCACTAGCGCGACGGTGATGCCGGCGATGAGGTCGCTCCTCAGCGTCGCGCCCGACAGGGGGAACCAGCGAAGGAAGGGCAGCAGCGTGGTCAGCAGGGCAGGGCGCATGGCGGTGCTCGGCGAGGCGTTTGACTGGGGGACGAAGAATTCCCCCATGCTAGCCGAGGAACCTAGCGCGCGGGATCGATGTTCTCTTGAGGAAGGATAGAGCAAAGTCTATGTGAAGCAGCGTGACATCCGCCCGGAGCTGACTCTCGAGTCGGGATCGGCAGGCGCGGCGGCAGGCCTCCGATTGACAGCCTCAGCGGTGTCGTTGCGGAGCTGCAACAGGACCACGCTGGGCAGGTGCGCGCCGCCGACGGCCGGCAGGTAGCCGAAGTTCAGGTCGCACAGCGGCAATGGCTGCTGCGCAGGCGCCCGCCGCCGCTCAGTCGTCCTCGTCGACCTCGGCCAGCACGAGGCCGGTGGCGATCTCTTGATCCTTGGTGAACTTGATGCAGTGCTCGGCGCCGGAGATGAGATAGAGGTTGAAGCCCTCGGCCTCGCGGAAGGGCAGGATGTGGGCGCTGATGTCGTCGTCCAGGCAATACGTGAAGTGTACGTCCGGGAAGGCTTCGCGCAGCGCGGCGAGGGACTCTGCGCTGAGTCCTGCGCGCTCGATGATGGTGGTGATCTGATCCAGGAAGGCGTCGGTGATCATTGCTGTGGCTTGATTGCTGTGGCTTGGGCTCCGCATGCAGCTCGTGTCAGGCGTCTTCGGCATCGCGCTCGAAGCGGATGCGCTCCTCGTTGCTCTGGCCCATGACCTTGGCGAGCCAGGGCGGGGGCTTATCCGCCAGTTGCTCGGCCAGCGCCGCCATGCGCTCGCGGGCGTTGCCGCCCTGCGGGTACTTGATCGGGTGGATGTCCAGCTTGACGACCTTCGCCGCGGCCGGGCCGCCGATGCTGGCGACGAAGAGGACCTGGCAATCGCGAATCAGCGCGGCGCGGTCGGCGTTCTTGTCGTCCGTAGCCACGCTGTCCTCGATGGCGCGGACATCGATCAGGCGATAGGCGCCCGCGGCCACCTGATAGATCAGGAAGCGGCGGCAGGAGCCGAAGTGTCCATCGAGCAGCTCGCCGCCGTTGGAGGCGCAGGCAACGAGGATGGAGCCCTTGGCCTCGGCGTCGCCGAGCGGGGCCTCCAGGTCAGGCGGCGGCGCGACGTCTGCGCCCTGGCCCTTCAAGAATGCCAGCGCGGCTTTGAGACTGTGGGCATCGACCTCGGCCAGCTCGCCGTCCGCGGCGCTCTTGAGTTGTTTGACGCTGAGCTCGTCGAGCTTGGCGGCCGTCGGTGGCAGCCCGACCGCGTCTACCAGGACCCGGAGCAGGCGGGCGGGGTCCGTGTCCGGCAGCGCGCGGGCGGCAAGGCCGATGCGCAGCGCCATGTCGTCGGAGATGGCTTGGTCGGTCATGTGTGTCGCCTCTGGCGGCCTGGCAGCAATCGTCGCTGGCGCATGGTGCTCTGCGGAATGCTGCGCTGGGGAATGGTGCGCTGGGGAGATGCGCCGGCGCGGCGCGGGCGCGCCGACGCGGGCTGGCCGCCTAGGTCACGCCGGGACGATGCAGTCGTCTTCCATGCAGGCGTCGAGGCATTGCGGCGCGTCGAACTCGCCTTCGCACTCGTTGCAAGTGGCGGTATCGATCTTGTAGACGCCCTTCCATGGGGCAATCGAGTCGGTAGGGCAGACGGGCTCGCAGTCGCCGCAGGCGGTGCAGACGTCTTTTACGATTTGCAGGGCCATTTCTGGTCTCCGGAAGGCTCAATCTTCGGCGCGCTTGAAACGCAGGGTCGTGGGGAAGCTCGGCGGCGGGCTGATGGGTTCGATATACCAGCGCGAGCCGTCGGTGAGCTCCACCGCGCCGCCCCAGGCGTCGGCGGTGTCGGTTTCGACGCTGGCGATGGTCTCTTCCATGTCCTTCTTCGCGACATAGAACAGCAGGCAGCCGTCGTCGTTCTTTCTGATCATTACATTGGGCATGTCTGACTCCGGGTCCGGGTAACGAGTGTCGAGGTTGGGGGCCGAGGGGAGGGCGGGTGCTTTCGCCCCCGACCGCTCGCCCTCGCACTCGATATTACCCTTTAACGGACCAGGTCGTAGTTGTAATCCGTCGTGCCCATACCGCGGGTCTCTTCATCCAGCCGCTCCAGCACCGCGTTGACCAGCGTGGTCAGCATGTACATCGCGCCTTCGTACCCGTAGGTGGTCATGCGATGCAGGTGGTGGCGGTCGAAGATCGGGAAGCCGATGCGGATCAGCGGCACCTCGAACTCCTTGCCCTTTTGCAGCGTATCGCGCTGGATAAACTTGCCGTAGCTGTTGCCGATCAGGAAGTCCGGCTTGGCGGTGAAGCACAGCGAGCGCATGTGCCACAGATCCGCACCGATGTAGACCGTTGCGCCCTGGCCATAGGGATTGTCCGAGAGCATCTTCTCCATGGCCTTCTTCCAGCGCTTGTTGGCATGATGGCAGAGCACGTGGGTCGGCTCGGCACCCAGCTCCAGCAGGAACTTGGTCATGCCCATCACGAAGTCCGCATCACCGTAAAGCGCGAACTTCTTGCCATGCAGCCAGGCATGGCTGTCGGTCATCATGTCCACCAGGCGGCCGCGCTCCTTGGCGAGGCTCTCCGGGATCGACTTGCCGGTGAGCTCCGCGACCTTCATCAGGAAGTCGTCGGTCCACTCCAGGCCCATCGGGATGTCGACGTGGTTGGCCGGCTGCTTCCAGGTCATCTCGACGAACTTCTTCGTCTTCGGCAACTGCCAGGGCTGCAGCAGCAGGGTGTCGATGGCGTTCGGCGCGTCCTTCACCTCCGCCAGCGGGGTGCCGCCGTCGTACATCCGGAACTCACCGTCCGCGGGCGTGTCGAGCACCTCGGTTGGGTCGCACAGCAGCGAATAGCCGACGCCCATCTCCTGCATCATCCGGTGCAGGACGCGATAGTTGCCGAGGTAGGTCTCGAATCCGGGCACCAGGTTGACCTTGCCGTTGGAGCCGACGACCTTGTCTTCCATGTAGTTCAGCGTGAAATAGCGCTGAATGCCCTCGAACATGTTGTCCCAGCCGGTGGTGTGGCTGCCGACGAAGCTCGGGGTGTGCGCGAACGGGGTCGGGAATTCCTGCGCGATGTGACCTGCCTTCTTGGCATTGGTGATGAAGGCGTTGAGGTCGTCACCGATGACCTCGGCCATGCAGGTGGTGGAGACCGCGATGCATTCCGGCTTGTACAGGGCCAAGGCGTTCTCGAGGCCGTCGTACATGTTCTTCTGGCCGCCGAATACCGCCGCATCCTCGGTCATGGAGTCGGAGACGCAGGCCACGGGCTCCTTGAAGTGGCGGTTGAAGTAGGTGCGGAAGTAGGCGACACAGCCCTGGCTGCCGTGCACGTAAGGCAGGGTCTTCTCGAACCCGAGCGCGCACAGCACCGCGCCGAGCGGCTGGCAGGCCTTGGCGGGGTTGACGGTCAGCGCCTCGCGCGCGAAGTTCAGCTCTTGGTATTCGACGGTGGTGGTCCACTCGAATACCTCGTCAAGCTTCGCCTTGTCGACGACCTCCTCGACGGTGTTACGCTTGGCGGCGAGGTTGGCCTTGTAGTCCTCGTCACGGAACAGCGGGTAGCTGGGCTTGATTTTGTCGACGGTCTGGCTCATGGATGTGCTCCTGCCGCGCCGCTCATCTGCGGACGTGGCTTGGATAAAGAGGTGCTGGGTGCTTGGGGGAAGGTGCTAGGTGCCAGGTGCTAGGCGCTGTGCCTAGCTCCCCAGCCCCTAGCTCCTAGCTACTCATTCAAGCGCTGGCGGCCATAGGGGCCGCGGCGTCGTCGGCGTCCGACTTCAGCCACGGTGCCTGCATGCTCTTCCAGCAGGGGTTGTTGATGGTCATGTCCATATCGCGGGCGAAGATGGCGAAGCCGTCGTAGCCGTGGTACGGACCCGAGTAGTCCCACGAGTGCATCTGGCGGAAGGGGATGCCCATCTTCTGGAAGATGTACTTCTCCTTGATGCCGGAGCCGATGAGATCGGGCTTGATGCGCTTGACGAACTCCTCGAACTCGTAGCCCGTGACATCGTCATAGAGCAGCGTCGAGTCACCCATCTCCTTGATGGTGCGATCGTAGTCGTCGTTGTGCGCAAACTCATAGCCGGTGCCGACCACTTCCATGCCGAGATCTTCGTAGGCACCGATGATGTGGCGCGGACGCAGACCGCCGACGTAGAGCATCACGCGCTTGCCTTCGAGGCGCGGGCGGTACTTGGCAACGACGGCCTCGTACTCGGCCTGATACTTCGCGATGACCTTCTCGGCATTGGCCTGGATGGTCTCGTCGAAGCGCTCGGCGATGGCGCGCAGGCTCTCGGCGATCTTGGTCGGGCCGAAGAAGTTGTATTCCATCCACGGAATACCGTACTTCTCTTCCATGTGCCGGCTGATGTAGTTCACCGAGCGGTAGCAGTGGATGAGGTTGAGCTTGACCTTCGGGGTCAGCTCCATCTCCGACAGCGTGCCGTCGCCGGCCCACTGCGCCACCACGCGCAGGCCCATTTCTTCGAGCAGGATGCGTGAGGCCCAGGCATCGCCGCCGATGTTGTAGTCGCCGATGACGGCAACGTCGTAGGGCGTCGTTTCAAAGGAATTGTCGCCGTCGCGGTTGCCGATGACCCAGTCGCGGATGGCGTCGTTGGCGATGTGATGGCCCAAGGACTGGGACACACCGCGGAAGCCCTCGCAACGCACCGGCACTACCGGCTTGTCGAGCTCCTTCGACTTCTTCTTCGCCACCGACTCGATGTCGTCGCCGATGAGGCCGATCGGACATTCGGACTGCACCGAAATGCCCTTGGCGAGCGGGAACAATTGCTCGATCTCGCTAAGGATCTTGTCCAGCTTCTTATCACCGCCGAAGACGATGTCCTTCTCTTGGAAGTCGGAGGTGAAGTTCATCGTGCCGAAGGTATTGACGCCGGTCATACCAACGTAGTAGTTGCGCCGGCCGGCGCGCGAATACTGGCCGCAGCCCACCGGGCCGTGGGAGATGTGGATCATGTCCTTGATCGGACCCCACACCACGCCTCGGGAGCCAGCGTAGGCGCAGCCGCGGATGGTCATGACACCCGGCTGCGACTTGCGGTTGGACGTGATGCACTTCTTGGACTGCTCGATGGTCTGGTCGTTGACCGCGAGGTGCTTGGCGCGGTCTTTCTTGGCTTTGTCGGGGTAGACCTCGAGCACCTCCTGAATGAGGGCTTGGGTCTCTTCGCGGGTCATTGCTGCCATTTCGGCTTTCCTCGTATCGGCGCCGCCGCCAATCCGCGGACGGTCACGCATTGAAGAATGATCTCAAAGACCCCTATCCCCTCCGGGAGAAGGGAAAGGGGAGAGGGGTGGGGCGGAGCCTTAGGCGACGGCCTCTTCATCGGCAGTCTTGCCGACGATGCTCTCGTCTTCCTCGTCCATCAGGCCGAAGTCCATCAGCAGGTCTTCGAGCGCATCCATCGTGATCGGCGTCGGGATCACGAAGTTCTTGTTGTCGATGATCTTCTGCGCCAGGGTCCGATACTCGTCGGCCTGCTTGGCCTTCGGGTCGTACTCGATGACGGTCATGCGGCGGATCTCGGCGCGCTGCACAACGTTGTCGCGCGGCACGAAGTGGATCATGTGCGTGCCGAGCTGGCGCGCGAGCTCCATGATCAGCTCGTCCTCGCGGGCCGTGTTGCGGCTGTTGCAGATGAGGCCGGCGAGACGCACGCCGCCGGAGCTCGCGTACTTCACGATGCCCTTGGCGATGTTGTTGGCCGCGTACATGGCCATCATCTCGCCGGAGCAGACGATGTAGATCTCCTGCGCCTTGTTCTCGCGAATGGGCATGGCGAAGCCGCCGCACACCACGTCGCCGAGCACGTCGTAGAAGACGAAGTCGAGGTCATCCTCGTAGGCGCCTTCCTCTTCGAGGAAGTTGATGGCGGTGATGACGCCGCGGCCGGCGCAGCCGACGCCCGGCTCTGGGCCGCCGGACTCGACGCACTTGATGCCGGCGTAGCCGGCGCGCAGCACGTCTTCGAGCTCCAGGTCTTCCACCGAGCCGGCATCGGCGGCGAGGTGCATAATGGTCTCCTGAGCCTTGGCGTGCAGGATCAGGCGTGTGGAGTCGGCCTTGGGGTCGCAGCCGACGATCATGACCTTCTTGCCGAGCTCGGCGAGGCCGGCGACGAGATTCTGAGTGGTGGTGGACTTACCGATGCCGCCCTTACCGTAGATGGCGCATTGACGCAGTGCCATGGGTCTTTCTCCCGGTTGTTCGCCCCGGCGCGGGGCAGTCGTTGAAAGTGCGTTCAGCCGGGATAAAGCAGACGCCGTGCCAACCTGGAGGTTGCCGTGCAAGCAACTGAGAATAAAGGCTTTAACGGCGATCTGGTCGGCGGCGACGCTTGGTCGGATAGCCGACAAAGCCGCAAGTCTTGTGCGTATAAGGACAGGCTTCCCGACACGGGGCCGACACAGACGCCGTCGCTGCCGCGCGCTGCCCGGCTGCCCATCAACCGCTGCAACCTGCCGGCGGTGATCCTGGGTGGGCTCACCTACCAGGCGCATCCGGTGCCGCTCGAGATCGACGGCGTGCGTGCCTTTCACCACGAGCTATTCCGCTTTCTGGCGCCGATCGCGGAGCACCGGGAGCGCGCCGCGCTGTTCGTCGACTACATGGCCGCGCACTTCTGCCTGGACGACCTGGAACAGGCCGGGCTTGCGCCGGGGCGCGTGCGCAAGTCGCGGCGCAATGCCAACTACCTGCGCATGGTGCGTGGCTGGTCGTTCGACTCCGACGGCCGCGAGGGCGCGGTCCTGAAACACTGGGTGGAGACGCGCTTCGGGCTTCTCGCTCGCCACCACGCGGGTCCGCTGGACGGGCGCGACAGCGATGCCTACCAGCAGTACCTGGCCGCCGGTAGTCACGGGCTCTACGCCACCAACGCGCTGGAGGCCCAGCTCGACCTGCTCTACACCTATTGCCAGTACGAGCTGACCCGGCAGCACCCGCGGCAGACCCATCTCACGCTCTTTCGCGGCAGCAACCGCATCGACGAGCACGAGGTGCTTGCGCGTGGCTCCGACGGCTGGTATCGAGTATTGCTCAACAATCTGAACAGCTTCACGCGCGAGCGCGAGCGTGCCGACGAGTTCGGCGACTACATCCTGACGGCCCAGGTGCCGTTGGCGAAGATCTGCTTCTACAACGACCTCCTGCCCGGCATGCTGAAGGGGGAGGACGAGCTCGTTGTCATCGGCGGCGTGTACGCCGTGCGCATCGAGACGCTTTGAGCGGCCACCAAGCGAACCCCACGGAATTTGTTCCATGTCCGACGTCCTGCTGCGCCTCGCCGAGGTGCTCGAAGCCCGCAAGGCTGCCGACCCCGAGTCTTCCTATGTTGCGAAGCTCTACGCCAAGGGGCTTGATGCGATCCTGAAGAAGGTCGGCGAGGAGGCCACCGAGACCGTCATGGCAGCGAAGGACGGCGTGCCTGACAAGCTCGTGCACGAGGTCGCCGACCTTTGGTTCCACACCCTGGTGCTGCTCGCGCAGCAGGGGCTTGGACCGGCAGAGGTGCTGGCGGAGCTCGACCGACGCTTCGGCCTGTCCGGGCTCACGGAGAAGGCGCAGCGCGACGGTTGACCGCGGGCGCCGGTCGTGCCACGCCGGGCCGATACGCGCGCCGCCGCATCCGGTCGTCGCCGCAGGTAAGCCAAGGGCCAAGGGCCAGGGCCGAGGACGACTCCCTCGGCCCTCGGCCCTTCTTCCATCAAGCGCCTTGTCGCCGTGAAACTTGACTCATCTGAGCATTTGGTGCAGTCAAGCAATCTAGCTACATCGTTAGGTCGCCGCGGATGCGGTATCATGCGCGGTCTTTTCCGGGGCGGTGCAGCCGCACCCCGGCGTGCAGGGCCGACGCCGCTCCTCACCGCGGCGCGGGTTCTCTCTAGAGTCATAAGCCCGTCCCAAGCCGGCGGGCGCGGAGGTCGACATGGGCATGGGTGGCATCAGTATCTGGCAGCTCCTGATCATTCTCGTGATCGTGCTGCTGTTGTTCGGCACAAAGCGGCTCAAGAACATCGGTTCGGATCTTGGCGGCGCCGTGAAGGGCTTCCGCTCGGCGATGGGCGATGCCAATAAGGACGACGAAGGCGCGAAGCAGCTCGACGACGGCAAGGCCGAGCGGACCGCCGAGGGCGACGCCGCCGGGGGCTCCGGCGCGGCCAAGGACACCGACAAGAGCAAGGTCTGAAGGCGATGGCTGCGGAGGCTTGAGCGGCGATGTTCGACATCGGTGCGTTGGAGCTGGTCCTCGTGGGCGTCGTCGCCCTGCTGGTGGTGGGGCCCGAGCGCCTGCCCAAGCTCGCGCGCACGGCGGGGCTTTGGCTAGGCCGCGCGCGGCGCGCCTTTATGTCCGTGAAATCGGAGATCGACCGCGAGATCAAGGCGGAGGAGCTGAAGGAGATCCTGCGCAAGCAGGCCCAGTCCAACCCGCTGGAAAGCATCATCGAAGAGGATGGTGGCGTGTCCGACAGGCACGGCACCCGCAGCCACAGGCCATCCAAGCCCACGGCGCATGATCCGACTGATCCGCCCTAAAGTGCGCCGCCCTGGCTGACGCAATCCGTGACAGGGGCGTTGCCGACCTGCCCGGGTAGGTCCGCAACGCCCTTGCGCGTCGCTCCCCGGGTTCCCGGCGGCTCGGTCCGGTTGCGCGCAGGACCCGCTCGCACCGCGCCGGTATCACAGACCTCCGGGCAGCGAATCCTCATCCACGCACGGCGCCGGCGATGCGCCGATCGAGCAGCATGAACCCCCAGCAATCGACGGATCCCAGCGACGACGGCCTCGGCGGTGAGCAGCCGTTCATGTCTCACCTCGTGGAGCTGCGCGACCGCCTGCTGCGCATGGTCATCGCCATCGTCCTCGTGTTCGTGGTGCTGTTTCCCTTCGCGAACGACATCTACACCTTCGTCGCCGAGCCGATTCGCGCCCAGTTGCCGGCAGGCTCGCAGATGATCGCCACGCAGGTTGCCTCGCCCTTCCTGACGCCGTTCAAGCTGGCGCTCGTCGTGGCGGTGTTCATCGCGATGCCCTATCTATTGTTCCAGTTCTGGGGCTTCGTCGCGCCGGGGCTCTATACCCACGAGAAGCGGCTCGCGCTGCCGTTGGTGGCCTCGAGCATCGTGCTTTTCTACTTGGGGATGGCCTTCGCGTACGTGGTCGTCTTCCCGCTGGTGTTCGGCTTCTTCACGGCGGTGACCCCGGACGGCGTGGCGCAGATGCCGGATATCGAGTTTTATCTGGAGTTCGTGCTGAAGCTGTTCTTCGCCTTCGGCATTGCCTTCGAGATCCCCATCGCGACCATCCTACTCGTGGCCGTTGGGGCGACGACGCCCGAGGCCCTTGCCGAGAAACGGCCCTATGTCATCGTCGGCGTCTTTATCGCCGGCATGCTGCTGACCCCGCCCGACGTGGTGAGCCAGACGCTGCTCGCGATACCCATGTGGATCTTGTTCGAGGCCGGCGTGTTCTTCTCGCGCTGGTTCCAGAAGCGCGGACCCGGCGCCGCGCCGCCGCCGTCCGGCGGTGGCAGCGCCTCCGGGGCAGCGCGATCCGCCGGCGGGAGCGGCGGCTGGAGCGTTGGCCGCGAGATCGACGGCGGCGACATCGACGAGCCCGGGCGCTATCGGCCGATGACCGAGGCCGAAATGGAAGCTGAGCTCGACGCCATCGAGGCGGAGGAGGCCGCCGATGCCGAGGCGGATGCAGCGCTGCCGACACGGACCGGGCCGGCAAACAGCAAGCCCGCGGATCCGATCGAGGAGCTGATTCGCAGCGCCAACGAGCGCCGCGCCGATGGCGACCCGGCGTCCGCCCGCCATCTGCTTTATCTGGTGCTCGAGGAGGGCGACGCCGACCAACGGCGCGTCGCCCGCAACATCCTTGCCGACCTAGACCGGGATTGACGCCCCCCCGATCCCCGCGCTCGGGCAGCCCATCCCGGGCCAGGTCCACTTCCTCTGCCGTCGGCGCTACCCTTGGGTGCGGCCGAACTGCTTGGCGACCAAGCCGCATTCAGTTTTCGCTTCGGGGCAACTGCACTGATGCTCGGCGTCTGCCGTGGCCGCGCGACGGCCGCGCGGCGATCAGGTCCGGCGCGTTGGCGCGCTCGGTTGCGGCTACACTGGCACGTGCTTGGGCAAATGAGAGTCACTACGCCCAACACCGACAGCACACTACTGGAGGTTTGGACCAGATGACATCCGCGCAGCAGATCCACTACAAGCAGAATCGACTGAAGCAGTTGCGGGCCTTTTGTCACGCGGCGCGCACCGGCAGCGTCAGTGCCGCGGCGGAGAAGATTTTTCTGAGCCAACCGACGGTTTCGCTGCAGATCCAGGCCCTCGAGCGCGAGCTCGATACGGTGCTGTTCGAGCGACGGGGTCCGAAGATTCGGCTCACACCGGAGGGCGAGCTGCTCTACGAGCTGGCCCAGCCGCTGGTGGAGGGCATGGACAAGCTGCACGAGACCTTCTCGGTGCACTGCGGCCGGGTCGATCAAGGCAGCCTAGACATCGCCGCCGGCGAGGCGACCATCCTTTACATCCTACCGGAGCCGGTGCGGCGCTTCGTGGATCAGTATCCGGGCATCGACCTGCGCCTGCACAACGTCACCGGCCGTGATGGACTGGCCATGCTGCGTGCCGATCAGGTAGACATCGCCGTTGGCTCTATGCTGGAGATCCCTGATGACGTCACCTATCGCCCCGTGGTCACCTTCAGTCCCGCGCTCATCACGCCCGCGAACCACCCCCTTGCCAATAAGCAGGATGTGACGCTGGCCGAGATCGCCGAGTACGGGCTCATCCTGCCGCCGCGGCACCTCAGTACCTGGCGCACGGTCGATCTCATGTTCCGCCAGCAGGAGCTCGACTACAAGGTCACGCTGGAGGCCGGTGGTTGGGAAGTGATCAAGAAGTACGTCGAGCTCGGTCTCGGCATATCCATTGTCACCGATCTTTGCTTGACCGGGCGTGAACAGCTCGGCTGCGTGCCGCTGGAGCGCTATTTCCCGA
Organism: Thiohalocapsa sp. ML1; assembly: GCF_001469165.1. Classification (GTDB taxonomy): domain Bacteria; phylum Pseudomonadota; class Gammaproteobacteria; order Chromatiales; family Chromatiaceae; genus Thiohalocapsa. The sequence goes on from NZ_JABX01000006.1 coordinate 49,990, forward strand.
AACGCAGTTACGGTATCGTGCTTCGGCGCGGTAAGTTTCTATCGCCGCAGACAAAGCGTTTTCAGGAGATCATGGATCTGGTGTTCCCCGGCGAGGCAGGGGATCGGGGCGGTCGTCAGCGCCGGGGTGAGGGCGATCTCGGGGACGGCCTGATGGGCTGAGTCGAGCGCGGCGGGCAAGCTGTGCGGCGAGCCGCGGCGCGCTGCTCGCCATCTGCCGACAGGCTTTGGCACGAATAGTGTGCAGCGTGGTGTCCGTTTGCGGCGGGTGGCCCAGGGTCCGCGCGGCCAGTCCCGAAGCGCGTTTTCGCGTTCCGCTCGGTCTCGACACCCCCCGATCGGCGCAGCCCACACGAGAAGTGTTCGGAATCGCATGGAACCCCTTGATTCCTACATGGATTCCGGTTTCGTTGTGTACCAAGCGCATTCCGACCTTAATTATCCTTATTGAATGACACTGAACAAACAAATCGGCCAGCGTCTCCGATCAGCACGGCTGGCCCACAAATACAGCCTGGCAGAGCTCGCCTCCCGCACGCGGACGCTCTCGAAGTCGCGCATCAGCAACTACGAGCAGGGCATCCGGCGCATGGGCATTGAAGAAGCGCAGGAGCTCTCCGAGGCCCTTGAGGGGATCACCCCGGCATACCTGCTGTGCCTGGATGACACCTCGCCATTGTCCGAAGAGGAATGGCAGCTCATTCAGCGCTACCGCCGGACGGACGGACGCGGGCGCGCGCTGATCCAGCAGATCGCGGACAATCAGGGGCAATACGTCGTCAACCGCGACAAGGATGCGCGGGATAACGACCAGCCTTGATCCTTGTCATGTCAGCACCTGATTAGAAAGGAAGCGCAGCCAGCTTCAGATTCCCGGCAGAATCAGCATTCTGCGCAACCGGCCGGTCTACGTTTGCCGGCTCTGCCGCTCTGCGTAGTCAGCTTTCTGACAACGTGATGTGTCTAGCAGAAGCATCTTGCTAATCAGGTGTCAGCATGTCGGGGTCATCACTCCCGAGTGGTTCCTGACCCTATCCTCCTAGACGGCTCAGCATTCTCGTGGCCCAGTGGCATGTCGTGTCGATAGCGATTTCGATGGGCTCGATGTCGGGCTTCGCTGCGCTGCCTTGATCCCGGGAGAGTACCGGTAGTGTCTGAACCGTCATGAGGGTCTGACCCCTGCGCTAGAACCGGGACCCGGAACCCGGAACCCGGAAGGGGTGGACGAAGGCGCTGCTCGTCGTCGTGAGCGCAGGATTCAAAATTCGATTTCGACGACGATAATTTCGACCATTCGTCCAACTGGCGGTGGCAGGGATCAAGCAGAACGCGGGTTTACCGCCCATTTTGGCAGCGTTTCCCCGGCAGCCATCGTTCACACTGCTTTGACCGCATCCCCCGCGCCCATTACAGTTGCGCCGCCGGCCTGCTGGGGCTAGGCACATTCTTGGTTGAGTGTACGGTTGGGCGGACAGAAGATGTGTAACGGTTTATACGCGCGGGCGGCGCGCACTGCTGGGCCGGGCGCCCTTTGGTTGCTTGGCGCCGTCGGGCTCTTGACGCTCCTGATGTCGGGCTGTGCGGGCAAGGGGGACGCACGGGACGATGGGGTGCCCTTCGTCCAGTCGGCCGAGTTTCCCATGCCGGCGGGGCTGGAAGACAACGTGGCCTTCTGGCGGAACGTCTACGCGAAGTGGGGGCGCGACAAGGTCATCATCCATGACGATGAGCACATGGGCGTCATCTACCAGGTCGCGCAGTTGCCAGGGCCCATCGAGGAGGTCTACACGCCCGCGCAAAAGGATTATGTGCGGAGCTTGAGCGAGAGCTGGAGGGCTCGGCTTCGCGCCCTGGAGCGGCGCGTTGCGGAGCGCGCGCGACTGAGTGCCGAGGAGAAGCAGCTCAAGGCGCAGCTCGAGCAGAAGGGCGGGCCGGGCGCAGTCTTTGGTGCGGACGAGCGCGTGCGCAGCCAGCGCGGCGTGCGCGAGCGCTATCGCGGCGGCCTCGAGCGCAGCGGGCGCTGGGAGCCGGCCTTCCAGGACGTGTTTCGCCGGCATGGGCTCCCGGAGGATCTGGCCCTGCTGCCGCATGTGGAGTCGTCGTTCCAGGCCAACGCCCGCTCCAGCGCCGGCGCGTCCGGGATGTGGCAGTTCATCCGCTCCACCGGCAAGAGCTACATGACGGTCAACTCGTCCATCGACGAGCGCCTCGACCCCGTCGTGGCCGCCGATGCCGCGGCACGCTACCTGAAAAACTCCTACTCCAAGCTCCACAACTGGCCTATGGCGCTTACGTCCTACAACCACGGTCTTGGCGGCATGATGCGCGCAAAGGAGCGCTACGGCACCGATTTTGCCCGCATCGTCCGCGATTACGACGGGAAATATTTCGGCTTTGCGTCGCGCAACTTCTATGCGCAGTTCCTGGCCGCGCGCCACGTCGCGCGCAACGCGGATCGGTACTTCCCGGAAGGGCTTCGCTTCGAGCCGCCGCTGCGCGACCAGTCGGTGCGACTGCCCTATGCGCTGACCGTGGATGAGTTGTCGCGCCGTTACCGCGTGCCGCCGTCGGCGCTGCTGGCACGCAATCTCGCCTGGCTCGCGCCGATCCGCAACGGCTCGCGGCCGGTGCCCGCGGGCAGCAAGGTGTGGCTGCCGGAAGGCGCTGCGCGGGCGCAGGGCGCACTGCGCGCGAGTGCGTTCTGATGAGCGCGGCGCGGCTCTCGACGGCGGCCGACTGGGCGACTCGCCAGCGCACGGCAATGGGATGCGCCGCGCTGCTGCTCGCGCTGTCCTCTATGCTGTCGCCGGCCCCGGCGCTTGCGGCCGGGGAGGGTATGGCGTCGTATTACGGCGCGGGCTTTCATGGCCGACGCACGGCGAGCGGTCAGCGCTTCGATCAGCACGCGATGACCGCCGCCCACCGCACGCTCGGGTTTGGCACCCGGGTGCGCGTCACGGACAAGCGCACCGGCCGCAGCGTCGTCGTGACCATCAACGATCGCGGCCCATTCAAGCGCGGTCGGATCATCGACCTGTCCCGCGGCGCGGCGCAGCGGCTCGGCATCGTGGCGGCGGGGGTGGCGCCGGTGCGTGTGGAAGTGCTCGGGCGCGAGCCCCTCGCCGGGCGGATCATGCACACGGGCGCCAGCCGCGAGGCATCGCTGTTGCGCGAGCTGTTCTAGCATCGCCAGGCTGCCGCACTCGCCCGCCGGCTGCTCCGGCAGCATTCGGAGATAACCGCCCCATGTCCATCAAGTCCGACCGCTGGATCCGTCGCATGGCGGAGCAACACCGCCTCATCGAGCCGTTCGAGCCCGCTCAGGTGCGTGAGGCGGCCGACGGGCGCCGGGTCATCTCCTATGGGACCTCGAGCTACGGCTACGACATCCGCTGCGCGGGCGAATTCAAGATCTTCACCAACATCAACTCCGCCGTGGTTGACCCGAAGCAGTTCGACTCCTCCAGCTTCGTGGATCTGCAGGCCGACGTCTGCATCATCCCGCCGAACTCCTTCGCGCTGGCGCGCACGGTGGAGTACCTGCGGATTCCGCGCAATGTGCTGACCATTTGTCTGGGCAAGTCCACGTACGCCCGCTGCGGCATCATCGTCAACGTGACGCCGCTGGAGCCGGAGTGGGAAGGTCACGTGACCCTGGAGTTCTCGAACACCACGCCGCTGCCGGCCAAGATCTACGCCAACGAGGGCGTTGCGCAGATCCTGTTCCTGGAGTCCGACGAGCCCTGCGAGACCTCCTACCTCGACCGCGGCGGCAAGTATCACAAGCAGACCGGGGTCACGCTGCCGAAGCCCTGATCCCGCCGTGACGGCCCGGAGAGCCGACCTCCAGGTCGGCTTCCGACAGCCGTGCACCCGTCAGCACCTCGGAAATCCGATGCTGACCCCGATGACGGCCACTCCGACGACTCGGCGCCAAGCGCAACCGGTCTCGGGCCTTCCGTCGCGAAGCATCAGCGCGAGTTGCCGCCCTCCGCCACCCCGTCGGCAACGTAACGGTACAGCCGCCAGCCTTGGATGGGATCTGGGCAGCCTGCCGCCTCCCAGGGCGCGCCGCCGGCAACCACCATGAGCGGCTGGCCGCGACACTGGAACAGACTTCGCGTCTCGACGGCCCTGAACCCCGGGATCTCCGGCGGCGCGAACTTGTAGGCGACGAGCCAAAAGCCCGTTGCCTGCAGCGCGCCCATCTCCGGCATCGCCACGAGCCGCCAGCGGCTGTACTCGGACGGCCGTGCGATGTTGGGCCACTGGCCGACGCCGAGCTCGGGCGCATAGAAATTCAGCATCGCGGCGAACGGATAGCGATCGGCGAAAACAGGCGCCGACAGCGTCGTCGCATAGGCGGCCAACGCCGGGTAGCCGTAGCTCTCGCGCAGGATGCGTTGAGAGGCGTCCGGCAGCGGCAGCGACGCGGTGGCCGCATGCAGCGCGTACAGGCTGACCAGCATCAGGTTGCCGGCCGCGGCAATCAGCACCCGGCGTCCGAGTGGCGCGAGCAGTGCGGCCGCCAGCGGCACGGCGCCGATGAGGTAGGTTGCCGACCAGTTGGCCTCGACGTCCCCCTTCAGCGCCAGCAGCGAGAACAGCGCGAGCGGAAACACCGCCGCTGCGACCAAGAGTGTGCGGGCGGGCTGGTCGAACCAGCGTGCAGCGGTATCGATGGCGCGGCGCGGTCCGCCGCGCCGCCACAGCGACGCCGCCAGCGGCAGCAGCAACAGCCCCCAGAAAGCGAGCTGCGCGCCGAGGAAACCCGCGAGGCTCGCGAGGCGCTCGGCCGGGGTGTCGGGTCCGCCGTCCGGGGGCGAGTAGGAGAACGCGCCGACCGCCGGTGGCAGGCTGTCCGCCGGGAGCTCGAAGCCCCCCGTATCGGTGGCGAACCCATGGCCGAATTGGAAGCGCAGGCTGATCCAGTCGTTGTTCGCGTTCCAGATCAGGTTTGGCGAGAAGACCAGCAGCGCCAGCAGGCCGCCCAGGTAAGGCCAGGGCGTCGCGAGCGCGCGGCGGTCCGCGGCGAGCATCGCCCAGAGGAACACCGGCCCGATGAGCACCATGCTGTACTTGCCGAGCAGCCCGAGGCCGGTGGCAAGCCCGGCCGTGAGCCAGCGGCGGCGATCGTGCCGCAGCGCCGCCAGTGCCTCGTGCAGCGCGAGCGCCCAACACAGGGTCAGCACCGTGTCCGGCGTCGTGATGACGCCGCCGATGAGACCGGGCAGCGTCCCCACGGCCAGCACCAGCGCGAGCAGCAGCCCGTCGCCCCGACGCAGTCCGCAGGCGCGGTAGAAGCGCCAGAGGATCAGCAGCGTCAACAGCCCGGCGAGCACGGCGCCGAGCCGCGCCGCGAACGCAGAGCCCGGCTCCAGCCGCGTGCCTAGGCCGAGCAGCGCGACGCCCGGCGGATGGTCGAAGTAGCCCCAGGCCAGTGCCCGAGCCCAGTGGAAGTAATACGCCTCATCCTGCGTGACAGGCACGAGCGCGGCCACCGCGAGCCGCCACAGCGTGATCCCGAGGATCAGCCCGAGCGGCAGCAGCGGCGAGAACAGACGGGCTTTGCCCGCGGGCGCTGGTCCTGTGGGGGAGGCTAGCAAGGCGTTGGGCATGGCGACAAGCGCCCGCGCGCGCCGCGGCGTGACCTCGGGCGCAGAAGGTGCTACCTGCGCTGGATGCGCGGGCAGCCGTTCGCGCGCAACTGTTGCGCCACGAGGGTGCGAATGCGTTGCTGCTCGTCGGCGAGCTGCGGCGGCGGCGCGGGCGAGCGGCCGAGCATGGACTCCGCCTGGCGCAGATCGTTGCAGCGCGAGCGCCCCGCAGGCAGCAATGCCGCCCGATAGGTGTGCGCCGAGGCGCCATACAGGAAGCCGAGCGCACTGCCGGCGACCTCGCGGCGCGCGTCCTGCGCCGCCATCAGGAGCTTCTCGTTCTCGCGGTCAAGCTTCTTTTCCTTCCCGTCGTCGAGGCGGTTGCGTCGCTCGCTCAGGGTCAGCAGCAGCCCGCCGTGGTAGGACACGCGGCTCGTTGCATTGCGGTCCGGCTGTAGCTCCAGGGCTTTGCGATAGCCGGCCTCGGCGCAGTCGAGCAGCTCGCGCACCTTGGCGTCCTGCGCGGAGGCGGTCACCGGCTGCTGGATCGCGAGCTTCAGGCAGGCATCCCCCTTCACGGCATGGGACTTAGCGCACTCCTCGGTGCGGGTATTGCAGCGAATGTTGGTGACCGCAATGCTATGAAAGTCGCCGGCGACGGCTCTGGCCGTCATGGCCTCGTTGAGCTCTTTCTGATCGGCCGTGCCGGCGCAGCCCGTCAGCGCAGTCGTCGCGACCGCCGCCGCGAGCAAGAAGAAGTACCCAGATCTCACGCAAGCCCGCTCCGCAGTTCAGCCTAATCCAATGGGTCCCGGCCGCCGGGCGTCTGCGCCGACGGCGTCAAGCCGGCAATCATCGCACAGTTCAGCGCAACTGCCGCTCGCCGTTGGCCGCGTCCGGGCGTGTCTCCGGATCCTCTGCGCGGCAGAAAAGGTGCCGCAGCAGCAGGTAGCCAAGCAGCACCAGGAACATGGACGCCAGCACATCGCTCAGAAAATGCCCGCCCGCGGCCATCCGCGCCAATCCCACCAGCGCCGTGTAAAGCACCGCCGCGATGAACCAGCCCGAGCGCGGACCGCCGAGCAGGTGCGCGACGGCGATCAGGTACGCGGCCGCCGCGACATGCCCGGAACAGAAGGAGCCCCCCCGCGCGCCCGTGTGCACGAAGGCCGGCGTAAAGGGGCGGTCTCCGCCGAGGGCGCTCACCTGCACCGGCCGCGCCCGCCCCCAGTGCTCCTTGAAGATCTGGTTGACCACGAGCCCCGGCAGCAGGGCGAGCAGGCACAGCAGGAGCGCGAGCTTGCGCCCGCTGAGCCCGAGCAGCGCCGCGGCGCCCCGGCGGCGCTGGCGGCGGTTCAGGACCCAGACCAGGATCAGGGCCAGGTTGCCCGCGACCATCAGCACCTCCACCGAGTGGTAGAGGAGGCGCTCCCAGGGTGTACCCAGCGCCTCGAAGCCTGCGCCTGGTGTGTAGAACCAGCCGGCGACGGCCAGATCGATGCCGGGGAAGGCGAGCATGAGATTCGCAAAGGCCAGGAACAGCAGCAGCCAGCCGATGGGGATGCCGGCCACGGGCTCTCGCAGCGATGGCAGCCAGCGCTTCGTGCGCTCGCGCATGAAGCCCCAGGGGCCGTTCAGCAGATCCAGCATGGCATCGTCGCGGGTGGGTCGGTAGGTCGCCCGTGGCGGGGTTCGCGCAGGGTCGGCGCCGGCAGTTTAGCGGCTGCAGCGCGGCCTGGCGCGGGCGCGGTGCCGGCCAGACTCAGCCGGTCCAGTGGCGCGGCAGGGCGAAGGCGTCGAGATAGGCATCGGTGCCGCGCTCCACCGCGTAGGGCCGCACGGCCTCGCGCAGCCTGCTCGCGTCCGCTGGCGCTGCGAGCGTCGCGGCCATCGCCGCTGCCAGTGCCGGCGCATCGCCGACGGGCACGAGCTGCCCGACGCGCCCGTCGTCCAGTACCTCCCGCGGGCCGCTCGGGCAGTCCGTCGATACCACCGGCGTGCCCATGGCCAGCGCCTCCACCAGCACCAGGGGCATGCCCTCCCAGCGCGAGCTCAGCACGAACAGGTCGGCGTGGGCCAAGGCGCCGTAGGGGCGCGGCATGAACCCCGCCAGATCCAGGTCCGCGGCGACGCCGACCTCCGCCGCCAGCGCCGCGAGCCGCCCGCGCTCGGCGCCTTCGCCGAGGATCATCAGTCGGCAAGGCCGCTCGGCACGCAGCGCAGCGAAGGCCCGGACCAGCGTCGCGAAGTCCTTGCGCCGGCTGAGCTCGCCGACGCCGAGGATCAGCGGCGCGGCGGGGTCGTGGAACCAGGCATGGTTTGGTGCCGGTAGGGGGGTGTCGAACAGCGCATCCGGCACCACCGGCGTCGGCACCACGCGGATCAGCGCCGGGTCGAGGCCGGCGAAGCCGACGAGATCCTGCGCCGCGCCGCGGCTCGGCACCAGCACCCCGGCGGCGCGCGGGTACAGCCGCGCGACGGACTGACGCTGCAGCCAGCGCTCCAGCGCACCGCGGCTCGCGAGGTCCACGGACAGCGTGGTGCCCGAGCGCAGATAGAGCCGCGTGCCGCCGCCGGCCAGGGCTAGGGCCGCGAGCGCCGTGCGGTTGACCCGGTCCTTGTCGGACAGCAGCACCGCCGGGCGATGCCGACGCAGATAGAGCACGATGGCGGGCACGCAGGCGTAGGTGTGGCGGCTGCCCAGATCCACGATGCCGAGGTTGGGCGTCTCGACGGCGGCCTCGGCCAGGTCCGGCCCGTGCCCGCGCACCTTGAGCAGATCGACCCGATAGCCGCGCCGGGCGAGGGCCGGCAGCAGGTGCTTCGCGAGCCGGTCCACGCCGCTGTGCCCGGACGTCGAGAAGAGGCAAGCGATGCGGCCCGGGTCGGTGGTGGTGGGTCGAGCCGTCATTCGGCAATCCAGTCCAGCAGGCCCTCATCGACGCGCGGGCGCGCGGCGTCGGGCTAGATGAAACGCCGATGCAGGATCGCGAGCTGCCGGTTCCGAGCGCGGCATGCGGCCCTCTAGGCTTGAGGCCATGAACATTTCACGACAATAACCTGAGCTGGCGTAGCGGGTTGGGCGCTGTTGCCCTAGCGCGGGAAGAGGTCCGGCGGTGGCGCCTCTAGCGCGACGCCAGTTGCGCCCGCAATGCGGCCAGTTCCTGCTCTGCTGCGGCGCGTGCCGCGGCCTCGGCGTCGGCGCGCTTGTCTGCGGACTCGGCGCGGGCGGCTTCCGTCTCGGCGCGGGCGGCCTCGGCCTCGGCGCGAGCGGCCGCGTCGCGCGCCTCGCGTTCCAGGTGCCGCCAGCCGGGCAGCACGAAGTCCCAGTACACCGGGTCGCGACTCATCGCCTCGGGACCGGGGCGGGTGATGAGATCCGTCACGCGAAACTGCCAGCCCGGCAAGACCGACGAACGGATCAGGCCGTCCGCGGGCGCGATGGGCACATACAGGCCGCCGTCGTCCAGGCGGAAGAAGGCTTGGCGCGCCGGCTCCCGGTGCACGATGAAGTATTCTGGCACCCCGGCGGCGGCGTACTCGGCGCGCTTGAGCACCAGATCGCGGTCGACGCTCTGGCTGTCCTTGTCCGACAGCGCCTCGACACAGAGATCGAAGATGCCGTGATAGGACACATCGAGCGGCAGCAGCGGCTCGGGGTTGTCGTCGCGCACGATGCCGAAGTCGGGCCGGCGGATGACGGTGCCGCTGGGCAGCGCGAGCCGGAAGCCCATCTCCAGCCCCACCACCTGGGCGATGGGCTGGGCACGCAGGTAATGGCGCACCAGTTCCAACAGCCAGAGGTAAACGAGCCAGGTCTCGCAGTCCGACACGGGTTTCTCCTCCAGCCGGCCGTGGTTCCATTCGTAGGACCGATCGCCCGCCAGGTAGAAATCGGTCCAGTAGTCGCGCTCGCCGACCCGCAGGCCGTCGGCGGACGGCGCCGAGGTCGCGGCGAGCGGTGCCGACGTGCGCGGCTTATGGCGCGCGGCGGGGGCGTCGCGCAGGGCGGTTGGGCTCATGTCGGGAACCTCTTTGGAAACCTGTTCGGAAACCTGCTCGGAAACCTGCTCGGAAACCTGTGCGGAAACCTGTGCGGAAACCTCCGCGGGTCGCGGATGACGCGACTCGAAGCACGCGATGATGCCAGAGGGCCGCCGGCCGTGGCCACTCGGCGGGACGCTGCCGCGACCGTGCGTGCTCGATCCGGACCCCGGCCGCGGCTGTCGGCCGGCCCTTATTCGGCAATCCAGTCCAGCAGGTCCTCATCCGCGCGCGGGCGCTCGGCGTCGCCGTCGATGAAGAGCCGGTGCCAGATCGCGAACTGAAGCAGCCCGAACAGCTCGCGGTCGCCGCCGCGCCCGGCGCGGCGCGCGGCGACCAGCTCCGGGATGGCGGCGGCATTGAACCAGTCGCGGATGCCGCGGTTGCGCTGCAACAGCGCACCTAAATGGCTGAGTCTGTCCCCGGCGAGCCATTCCGCGACGGGCACGTGGAAGCCGCGCTTGGGCCGGTCCAGGTGTCCGGGCGGCAGCTTCGGTGCCGCCCAGCGGCGCAGCAGCCGTTTGCCAGTGCGCCCGCGGAGCTTGAGCCCGTCCGGCAGCGCGAGCCCGAGCTCAACGAGACGATGGTCCAACAGTGGCACCCGGCCCTCTAGCCCGAAGGCCATGAGCATGCGGTCGGTCTTCACCAGCAGGTTGTCCGGCAGCGCGGTGGTGAGATCGACGTATTGGCGCCGCTGCAGGTCCGACCAGGCTGGCGGCGTTGCCTGCCAAGCGTCCACGAAAGGCTGCCGCGCCCGCCCCGGCAGCCCCCGCAGCGCCGGCCCGAATAGCGCTCGCACCCAGTGCTGCGACCACTGCCCGCGGGTGCGAAAACCGCCGCTGCCGGGCCGCAGCAGGCCCTTGCCGAGCCGCTCGGCCAGGCTCGGTCGGTAGCGCCGATAGCCGGCGAAGGCCTCGTCGCCGCCTTCGCCCGAGAACACGACCTTGAGCGAGCGCGCCGCAGTCTCGGCGAGGATCGAGGTCGGCAGGCAGGCGTAGTCGCGCATGAGATCGTCCGCTGCCCAGATCGTCAGCGGCAGCCGCGCGCAGAGCTGCTCTGCCGTCAGTCGCAGTGCGGTGTGCTCGAAGCCGAACCAGTCCGCGATGCGCTCCGCGCCGTCCAGCTCATCCGCCATGGCGGTATCCTGGAAGCCCACCGAGAAGCTCTGGATGCGCCCGGCGCCGTGCTGCGCCAGCGCGGCGGCGAGCGTCGCCGAATCCAGCCCGCCGGACAGGAAGAGCCCGAAGGGCACGTCCGCGCGCATGTGCTCGGCCATGGCGGTATCGAGCAGCGCGTCCAGCGCCGCGGCGGCGTCGGCATCATTCATCGGTTGCGGTGCGATGTCCGTCAGCGACCAGTAACGGCGGTGCTCGACGGCGAGATCGGGGCCGATGACGAGCATCTCCCCCGGCAGCACGCGCTCGATGCCTTGGAAGATCGTCGCCCGGCCCGTGCTGAACTGCTGCAGCAGGAATTGTCGCAGTGCCGGGCCGTGCACCTGCGGCTTGCCCGGCAACAGCGGCAGCAGCGCCTTGAGCTCCGACGCGAAGGCGATGCGATCGGGCAGCCTGGCGTAGAACAGTGGCTTGATGCCGAGCCGGTCGCGCACCAAGATCAACCGCCGGCGCGCGCGGTCGTGCAGCGCGAAGGCGTACATGCCGCGCAGCACGTGCACCGAGGCGTCGGCGTGCACGGCGTAAGCGTGCAGAATGGTGGCCGAGTCCGAGCCCCGCGCCGGCGCCGGCGCGACGGCGCCGAGCTCGGCGTCCAGCTCGCGGTAGTTGTAGACCTCGCCGTTGGCAACGAGCGCGAGGTTGCCGTCGTTGCTCAGCATCGGCTGGTGGCCGGTGGCGAGCCCGATGATGGAGAGCCGGGTCTGCGCGAGCGCGACCCCGTCGGCGCAGTGGCTGCCGCGGTCGTCCGGCCCGCGATGGGCGAGCCGCGCCGCCATCGCCGCGAGCAGCTCGGGCTCGGCGGGGGTGCCGTCGCGCCGCATGAAGCCCGCTATGCCGCACATGGATGCGGCCTGCGTTGTGACGGGCGGGGCAGGTCGGTGGTCAAGGTCGCGGTGGGTCCGGTGGGGTGGTGCAAGCCCGGCTAGGCTTGTGGGCGCTTGGTACGCGGCATCTTGCCACGTGTGCGCGCCGCGCCATAGCGCGCCGACGTCCGTGGTGGGCGGCGCGTCTGCTACCATTCCGGCCGCGCGCCAGGGCGCTCCGGACATCGGCGTCCGGGCGGGCCGGGGGCGGCGACGCTTCAAAAACAAGTGGTTGCCGTCTCCATCGAAATCGAAATCGAAATCGGTACCGAAATCGCACCTCTCATCGCCTTACCCAATATCATGTCCGGTCGATCCCGATCCCGATCCCGATCCCGATTTCGATGCCCTTGACGTCGAGTTTCGCTGCGCTGATGCGATCCCGGGAGTGTACCGGTAGTTTCTGAACCGTCACTGACTGAGGAAGTGTCCGCCTTGAGCAACTGGATCGCGCGCCTGCAGCGCTTCGGGCTGTACCTTCTCGCATTGGCGCTCTTCCTCGCGCCCGCCGGCGTCTCCTGGGGGCTCGGCCTGCTTGTGCTGGGCTTCCTGATGGAGCTTGGCGTCCGCATACGGCAGCGCCGGCCGTGGCCCGCGTCGACTGCGCTCTGGCTCATCCTCGGCCTCGCGGTCTATGCACTTTTGCGCGGCTGGCTCGCGAACTATCCGGGCGGCACCTGGTCGGTCCGTTGGGGCGCTGGGCTGGATTGGGCGCAGCTCGCCGTCGTCGTGCCCGTGGCCTACGTGATCGGCGGCAATCAGCGCCGGCTGCTGCGCGTGCTGGCCTTGGCGCTGCTCGGGATGCTGCTCGGGGCAATGTACCGGCTGGACTGGGCGCTGCTCTGGGCGGACCCGGCGGCGTTCGCGGAGTCAAGACCCGGCTTCGGCGTGCCGACAATCGTGTTCGCGCTGTTCTCCGGCACGGCACTGATCGGGCTGTTCACCCTGCGTTGGCGCTGGTGGGGCGGGCGCCATGACTCTGTGCATTTGCTGCGGATCGGGCTGTGGCTGCTGGTGACGGCGCTGGTCGCGCAGGCCTTCCTGCTCACGCTGTCGCGTGGTGCCTGGCTCGCGCTCGCGGCCACTGCAGTGCTTGGGCTGCTGTTGGTGGCGAGCCGCCGCGGGCGCCGACGCAGCCCGCGTCTGCTGACCTGGCTGGGTGGTGGAGCGGTGGCGGTGCTGGTGCTGATGAACGCGGGCTCGATGGTGGAGCGCGTCACGGCGGAATTCGACACCGCGCGCGCGCTCGTGCAGGGGGAGGTCGGTTACGTGCCGGATTCCTCCTTCAGCCAACGCTGGCATGCGCAGCGCTTCGGCCTCGACCTCTGGCAGCAGCGGCCCTGGCTCGGCTGGGGCCCCGGCAGCGCCAAGGCGCTGCTCAAGGCCAGCGATGATCCGTCCGTGATGCTGACCGGCTACGGGCCGCTGGAGCACCTGCACAACACCTATCTGGAGGTGCTGGTGCAGCTCGGCGTCGTCGGCCTCCTGCTCTGGCTCGCGCTGTTTGCGGCGCTGTGGCGATCGGTGCAGTTGGCCTGCAGGGCCGGCAGCGTTGACGTCGATGTCGGCAATTTCCTGTTGCTGTCGCTCGTTTATCTCATGCTCTGGAGCCTGTTCGACTTCCATTCGATGCAACAGGCTTGGCGGGCCTACTGGGGCGTGCTCGCCGGGGGCATGCTCGCGGTCGGACTGTTCCCGCGCACCGCGCGCACCGAGCCCGGTGCGGGAGCCGGCTAATGCTGCCCGCGTTGTTCATTCGGCACTTCGAGGATGGGGGCGTCGAGCGCAAACTGACCAACCTGGCACGCGGACTGGTGCTGCTCGGTCAGCCTTGCGACCTAGTGGTAAGCAATGCGCGCCACGCATACGTGCAGGGCTTGCCGGCAGCGGTCACGCTGACGCCGGTCGGGGATGGCGAGGCAGCGCTGGACGCCTACCTGCTGGCGCGGCGACCGGATCTGGTCATCACCGGCAAGCTCGCCGATGATCGGGATCTGCTCGCGGCGCGGGAACGGCTCGGGCTGGGAGTGCGGCTCGTGACGACGGTGGGCACGCCGCTGTCGGCGAGCTTGCGAGCGCGGCGCTTTCGGCCGCTGCGGGTCTGGCGCGAGACGCGCCGGGTCCGGCGCGATTACGCCAAGCTCGATGCGGTGACGGCGGTGTGCGGCGAGGTCGCGGCGGATCTGCGGCGCCACTTCCTGACGGGCGAGGTGCCGCTGCGCGTGCTGCCGAATCCGACGTTGCCCGACGACTTCGAGCTGCGCGCCGCGTCGCCGTGCCCGCATCCCTGGCTGCAGCCCGGCGCGGGTCCGGTGCTGATCGCCGTCGGCGGGCTGCGCAAGGTCAAGGACTTCGCGACGCTGCTGCGCGCCTTCGCGCTGCTGCCGCCGGCGACGGGCGCGCGCCTCATCGTGCTGGGCGAGGGCAAGGAGCGCGCGCCGCTGACGGCGCTGATCCGCCGGCTCGGGATCAGCGACCGGGTGGACCTGCACGGGTTCGTGCCGGACCCCTTTCCCTACTTGGCACGGGCGTCGGCGCTGGTGTTATCGTCCCGGCGCGAGGGGCTGCCGAACGTGGTGGTGGAAGCAATGGCGCTGGGCAAGCCCGTCGCGGCGACGGACTGTCCGGGCGGTGTCCGCGATCTGCTTCAGGACGGTGCGCTGGGCCCGCTGACGCCCGTCGGCGACGCCGCGGCCTTGTCAGGCTCCATGGCCACGCTGCTGGCCGCGCCCGCCGACAGCGCGCGGCTGCGCGCGGCGGCCGTGCCGTACCGCATGCGCGAGGCGGCGGCGGCCTATCTGGAGCTGTTCGCCGCTCTGGCAGCCGGAGACGGGCGTGTCGCCTGACCTGGCCAAGCGTCGCGCACCAACGCCGGTGCCGCGCCGGGTGCTGCTCATCCGCCTGAGCGCCATCGGCGACATCGTGTTCGCCTCGCCGCTGATCCATGCCTGTCGGCGCGCGTACCCGGATGCGCATCTCGCCTGGCTCGCGCAGCCGGCCTGTGCGCCGCTGCTGCGCCGGCATCCGGAGCTCGACGCGGTCATCGAGTGGCCGGATGCCTTGCTCCGAGCGCGCTGGCGCGAGCGGCGTCCGGCGGCGCTGTGGGCCGAGCTCGGGCGGCTGCGGCGGGCGCTGCGGGCGCAGCGTTTCGACCTCGCGCTCGACCTGCAAGGGCTGTTCAAGAGCGCGCTGCCGGCCTGGCTCTCCGGCGCACCGGTGCGCATCGGGCTGGGTGCGCGGGAAGGCAGCCGGCTGCTGCTGACGCGCGTGGTGCCGCGGGCCGGGGATGACCGGCGCATCGGCTCCGAATACCGGCATCTCGCCGAGGTGCTCGGGCTGCCCGTCGATGACTTCGCGATGGCCGTGCCTGTCGGCCCCGCGGACGCCGCGGCGGCGCGCGATCTGCTGGCCGCACATGGGCTGGAAAACGGCTTCATCGCGCTGTGCCCGTTCACGACCCGACCGCAGAAGCACTGGATTGCGGCGCGCTGGGCCGCGCTTGCCCGCAGGCTCGCGGCCCAGACCGGCCAACCCGCGGTGCTGCTCGGCGGCCCCGGCGACCGGGCGGCGGCGGCGGAGATCGCCGTAGCTGCCGGCGCGGCGGTGGTGGACCTCGCCGGGCGCACGACGCTCCTGCAAGCCGCCGCCGTCATCGACCGCTGCGGGGCGCTGATCGGCGTCGACACGGGCCTGAGCCACATGGGCATCGCCCGCGAGCGCCCGACGCTGCTGCTGTTCGGCTCTACCTTGCCCTACATCGACACCGGGCGGGCGGATGCGCGGGTGCTCTACCACGCCCGGCCCTGCTCGCCGTGCCGGCGGCGGCCGACCTGCGACGGGCGCTTCGATTGCATGCGCGATATCGAAGTAGAAGAGGTCCTGGCGGCGCTCGCGGAGCTGCCGGGTGGGCCTTTCGCCGGCGCAGGCTCAGCGGGGCCACAGCCGTGAGGGTGCTGCACGTGGAGGGCGGCGCCGAGCTCTACGGCGGCGCACAGCAGGTGCTCTACCTGCTGGAGGGGCTCGCGCGGAAAGGCGTCGAGAGCCATCTTGCCTGCCGGCGCGGCAGCGAGCTCGCCCGGCGCGCGGCGCCCTTCGCGAGGGTGTACGAGCTGAAGCTCGGCGGCGATTTGGATGTCGGCATCGTGCGGCGGCTGCGGCGGCTGATGGCGGCGGCACCGCCCGACGTGCTGCACCTGCACAGCCGCATCGGCGCCGACGTGATGGGCGGCATCGCGGGCCGGCGCGCGGGCGTGCCCGTGGTGCATACCCGTCGCGTCGACAACCCGGAGCCGCGCTGGCTCGTGGCGGCCAAGTACCGGCTGCACGACCGTGTGGTCGCGATCTCCGAGGGCATCGCGCGCGTGCTGCTGGCCGAGGGGCTGCCGGCCGCGAAGCTCCGGGTCGTGCGCAGTGCCGTGGACGCCGCACCCTTCGCCCGCGGCTGCGACCGGGCGGCGCTCGCCGGCGCCCTAGGCGTGGACGCCGGCCGGCCGACACTGGCCGTGCTGGCACAGCTCATCGCGCGCAAGGGGCATCGTTATCTGCTCGCGGCGATGCCGGCGATCATTGCCGTGGAGCCGCGGGTGCAGGTGCTGCTGTTCGGCAAGGGGCCGCTGGTCGGTGCTCTGCAGGAGCAGATCGACACGGACGGGCTCGCGTCCCATGTCCGGCTCATGGGCTTTCGGGACGACCTGCCGCGGCTTTTGCCCTGTATGGATCTGGTCGTCCATCCGGCGATCATGGAGGGGCTCGGCGTGTCGCTGCTGCAGGCCTCCGCCGCCGGCGTGCCGGTGGTCGCGAGCGCCGTCGGCGGCATCCCGGAGGCGGTGCGCGACGGCGTCAACGGCGTCCTGGTGCCGCCGACGGACGTGCCCGCGCTGGCGGACGCGGTGGGCCGGCTGCTGTCGGACGCGGACGCGCGTCGGCGCCTGGGTGCCGGCGGGCAGCAACTCGTGGCGCAGGAGTTCTCGGTGGCGCAGATGGTGGCCGGCAATCTCGCGGTGTACCGGGAGCTGGTGGGTGCGTCGGCGCGGGTGACGCCCCGCGCTTGATCTGCAGCGAGGCGAAGCGGCGCCTTGATCAGGGCCGAGGGCCGAGGGCCGAGGGAGCTCTCCTCGGCCCTCGGCCCTCGGCCCTCGGCCCTTCCCCGCCCCTGTCATCGTGAAACTTGATTCATCTGCAAGCATTTGGCGCCGTCAAGGAACCTAGTCATGCTGCTGTCCCAACCGGGCTCGCAGACCACGCTACGCATCATTGCCGCGGCGCTCGCCTACTTTTCGCTCAATGCGCTGCTGCTCGGCAGTGTGACGCCCACGGCGGAGTGGGACCACGCCGAGCAGCTCATCCTGAGCCAGTTCCCGGCGCTCGGCTACAACGGCCAGCCGCCGCTCTATACCTGGCTCGTGCAGGGGCTCTTCGCCGTCACCGGTCCGAGCTTGTCGGCGTTGCTCGCGCTCAAGGCCGCGCTGTTGACGCTGCTCGTCGCCGGCGTCGCGCTGGCCGCGCGCGAGCTCGGCTTGACCCCGGCGCAGCAGTGGGTTGCTGCGCTCGGGCTCGCGCTGATGCCGCAGCTCGTCTGGGAGGACCAGCGCAACTTCACGCACACGGTGCTGGCGGTGGCCGTCGCGGCCTGGACGCTTGTGGTCTTCCTGCGGCTGCGATGGCGGGCGGACTGGTGGGGCTATGTCGCGCTCGGTGCCCTATTCGGCGTCGGGGCGCTGGGCAAGTACAACTACGGCATGTTCGTCGTGGCCCTGCTGGTCGCGGCGCTGTCGCTGCCCGACTGGCGACGGCGCCTGTTGTCGCTGCGCTTCGGCGTCTCGGTGGTCGTCGCGACGTCGCTGTTGGCGCCGCACGCGCTGTGGGTGCTCGGCAACCGTGCCGCGGCCGGGGAGGGCTTTCGCAAGCTTCAGATGCAGACCGGCGTTGGCTGGGAAACGCTCTTGGACCTGGGTGCCGGGCTCGCCGCCAGCCTCTTGCCGTTGCTGCTGCTGTCGCTCTTGGTCCGCCGCCGTGTCGGCAGCGCCGGCGGTGAGGTCGTGCCGGGCTGCCGGCTGCTCCGGCGCACGCTGCTCGTGGCGCTCTTGGTCGCCGTCGCGTTGATCATCGCGAGCGGTGCGCGCGATATCAAAGAGCATTGGCTGCAGCCGCTGGTCTTCTACGTGACGCTCCTGGTGGCCTGCTGGGCCGACCCGGACGGGCGTGGGCTGCGGGTCTTCGTCGGCATCGCTGCGGCGGCGCTGCTCGGTGTGTCCATCGCGTTGCCGGGGCAGGCGCTGTGGGCCGACCCCGCGCGGCCGTCGCGGCTGAACGCACCCTATGCGGACATCGCCGCACGAATCCGCCAACAGATCCCGCCGCCGGCGCTGGTGCTGGCGGACAAGGACCCGCTCGCTGGCAATCTCCGGCTCGCGTTCCCGACGGCGGTGGTGATGTCGGAGCGGAGCTTCTTCCCGGCGCGGCTCCCGGAGGGGGCTTGGCTCGTGATCGGTGAAGGGCTGGCGGATGCCCGATCGACGTTTCGCGGCTGGCTGCGCGAACGGCTGGGCGTCGGCGAGCTGGCGGTGACGACGACGGAAGCGCCGCTCTATCATCGGCCGGACGGGCGCCTGCGGCTGCAATGGGCGGTGCTGCCGGCGGGCGCGGACGTTGTTCGCTAACGGCCATGGCGATCAGCCGCGGCCGGCGGCCTGCGCGGCCAGCCGGTCGAGCAGCGCCACATAGGCCCGCGCGCTGACCTCGGCCCGGTAGGCATCGACGGCGGCGGTCAGCCGCTCGGGCGGCGGCGGTGTGTCGAGCACCGCGGCCATGGCGGCGGCCATGGCAGCCGCGTCGCCCACGGGCACCAGCGGTGCGATGCGCCCACCGTCTAGGATCTCACGCGGGCCGCTCGGGCAGTCCGTGGCGACCACCGGTGTGCCGAGGGCCAGCGCTTCCGTCAATACGTTGGGCGACCCCTCCCAGGCCGACGACAGCGCAAACAGGCTGGCCCTTGTCAGATAGGGGTAGGGGTTGCTCTGGAAGCCGGGCAGGTGGAGGTCGTCGCCGATGCCGAGCTCCGCCGCGAGCGCCAGCAGGCGCTCGCGCCAGGCGCCGTCGCCGAGGATCACGAGCCGGCACAGTCTTAGTGCGCGCAGCCGCGCGAACGCCCGCAGTAGGGTCGGGAAGTCCTTCTGGCGCTCCAGCCGACCGGCGCCGACGATGACGGGTGTCCCGGCGCGGCTGGCGTCGTTGAACCACGGGTGCGGGCAGGGCTCCGCCGCGCGAAAGGCCAGCGACGGCGTGATGACGGGATTGCGGATCACGCTGATGCGCTCGCGCGGATAGCGGGCGACGCGGACGGTGTCGGCGGCGACGCCCTCCGAGACGGCAACGATGTGCTCGATGTCCGGATAGAGCCGGCGGATGGGCAGGTAGCGCAGCCAGCGCTGCAGCGGATGCTTGTGCACCATGGCCGCGGACAGGTTGGTGCCGAGGCGTAGCGCCAGCGCCGTCGGTACCTCGGCGCGCCGGCGTGCCAGCACGGCGGCACGGCCGGCACGGTCCTTCGCGGCGAGCAGCACCGCCGGCCGCTCGCGCCGCAGGTGGCGGGCGAGGGCGCCGACCGCGGTGCGACTGTGGCGCGCGCCGAGGTCGATGCGGCGCACCCCGTCGGGCAGCTCCGCGAGGTGCGGGCTGTCGGTGCGGATGGTCAGCAGATCGACCTCGCGACCCAGCGCCGCAATGCCGTGCAGCAGGTTGACGAGCATCCGCTCGACGCCGCCGGCACCGGAGAAGGAGGCGAGAACACTGAGCCGCACCGGCGGATCTGGTTCGGGTGACATGAATCCTGCCGTTGCGGTTGCCGCCGGGCTGCTCCGCACGCGGCTGCGTGCGTTGACACTGATCTTGAGCAGCCGAAAACCGCATCTCCAGCCGGTATTGCCCTGCTCGCCCCGTTACAATGGCCCGCGGTGTGGCCAGTCGGGTGACCCCGGGGCCATTGTCCTATACTCGATCCCGCGCGTGAGTGAGGAATCATCGATGGCAAAGAAAACGAAGAATCCCGGGGAGACCGACGCCGCCGCGGCGAAATCGCCGCAGACCAACAGCCCCTTCCTCTGGCTGCTGACGTTGCTGCTTGCGGTGGCGTTCGTCTCCATGGGTTTGGTGGGGCATGCGCCATGGACCGAAGAAGAGGCCTATTCCCTCGCCGCGGTCGAGAGCATTCTCGAGAGCGGCGATTATCTGGTGCCGGAGGTGGACGGCGAGCCCGCGCTGGAAACCCCGCCGCTCTATTACATGACCAGCGCCGCCCTCGCGGAGGCGCTCGCGGATCGCATGCCGGCGCCGCAGGCGGCGCGTCTCGCCACCGGCGTCTACCTCGCGCTGACGCTCTTTTTCACGGCGCTGTTCGCGGGCGCCGCCTGGCGGCCCGGCAAGGAGCAGAGCGCGCCGGTCGGCATTGGCCCCGCGGCGGTGCTGGTGCTGATCAGCACGCTCGGCATCGTCTGGTACGGCCATGACATGTCGGCCGACAGCGCACTGATGGCCGGCATGGCCATGGGCCTCTACGGCATGACCATGGTGCCGCGCAAGGTACTGACCGGTGGCCTGTGGCTCGGCACTGGCGCCGGCATCGCGTTCATGGCCAAGGGGCTGTTCGGCCCGGTGGTGCTGCTCGCGGGCGTCGTGGTGATGATGCTGATCGGCATCGCGAAGCTCTGGCGCTATCTGCGCGGCATCGTCGTCGCCTTGTTGTTCGCGCTGCCCTGGCTGGTGATCTGGCCGATCCTGCTGCAGCAGCGCGATCCGGCGCTGTTCGATGCCTGGCTCGCCACCAGCTCGCTCGACACCTTGCTCGGGAGCTTCTCCCTCGGCACGCCCGAGCAGCAGTTGCAATGGCTGTGGATCTTCCTGGTCATGGCGTTTCCGGCCTGGCTGCTCGCCGTGATCGCGCTGGTGGTGCGGCCCGGCGCCCTGTTCGGCTTCGCCGGCGTGCGTGCCGCGCTCATCGTGGCGGTGCTCGGCTGGGCTGCGATCATCACCTCCACCGCCGTCGGGCTCATCTACGGGCTGGCGCTGCTGGTGCCGCTCGCGGCGCTCGGTGCCGGTGGCCTGCACCGGGTGCCGCGCTGGGTCGTCTGGCCGGTACACTGGCTGTCCGTACTGCTGTTCGGCGCGCTCGCCGTGGTGCTCTGGGCCGGCTGGATCTGGATCCTGTACCAGGGCTCGCCGCCGCCGATCGCCGGGCTCGCCAAGTACCTGCCGACGGACTACGAGTTCCAGTGGCAGCCAGCGGTCTATGTCACGGGCGCCGCGGTGTCCTTGATCTGGCTATGGGTGGTAATGCGCTTCCGCCCGTCGCGCCCGGCGGCGCTGCTGGCATGGCCGGTGGGCATCGTGATGTTCTGGAGCCTGCTTGCGCTGCACCAGCCGTGGATCGATGCCGCCATTGCCGAAGGCAAGCTCGCGAAGACCGTGCCTGCCGAGCTGCTGCCGGATGCGAGCCCTGCCGCTCTGCCCGCGGAACCCGCCCCGAGCGACACGCCCGCCGCCGGCGACGCGCCAGCGGCGGCCCCGGCCACGGGCCCGATGTAACGCGATCCGCTGCCCGAGCGGGCCGGCCCGCTCGGGCGCTTCGACAGCCGCCCGCTCCCGCCTTGTCTCGTCGTCTCTACTCCTTGCTCGTCGCGCTCGTCGTTCCCTTCGCGCTGCTCCGCCTGCTGTGGCGCAGCCGACGCGCGCCGGCCTATCGCGAACGCTGGCGCGAGCGCCTAGCCGCCGAACCGAAGCCGCCCCAGGCCGCGGATGTCTGGGTCCACGCCGTCTCGGTCGGTGAAGTGCAGGCGGCGCTGCCGCTGCTGCGCCATCTGCTCGGGCAGGATCTGCGCGTGCTGGTGACGACCACCACGCCCACCGGCGCCGCCCGCCTCAAGGAGCTGCTTGGCGATGCCGTGCAGCATCGCTATACGCCCTTCGATCTGCCCGGGATCGTTCGCCGCTTCCTCGGGCACGTGCGCCCGCGGCTCGTGTTGATCATGGAAACCGAGGTCTGGCCCAACCTGCTTGCCATGTGTGCGCACCGTGGCATCGGGACCATGCTCGTCAACGCGCGGCTCTCGGCACGTTCCGCGCGGGGCTACGCGAGGTTGCCGCGGTTCAGCCGGCAAGTCATGCGGAGCTTCTCGCACATCGCCGCGCAGTCGCAGGCGGACGCCGTGCGCTTCCTCGGTCTTGGTGCGGACCCCGCGCGCATCAGCGTGACGGGGAGCATCAAGTTCGATGCCCTGTTCGACACGCTGGAGCCGCCCGGGGACCTGACGGACCGCGCCGAGGCGCTGCGCCGCACCTGGGGTAACGACCGGCCGGTCTGGGTGGCGGCGAGCACCCGCGAGGGAGAAGAGGAGCAGGTGCTTACCGCCCATGCCGCGGTGCGCACCGCGGTACCCGGCGCGCTGCTGGTGCTGGTGCCGCGGCATCCGGAGCGCTTCGAGCGCGTCGCGACACTGGTGCAGCGGCGGGGGCTCGCGCTCGCGCGGCGCAGCCGCGACCAGACCTGCGGCGCGGAAACGGCCGTCTACCTAGGGGACAGCATGGGCGAGCTGGGGCTCTTCTACGCCGCCGCGGACCTGGCCTATGTCGGCGGCAGCCTGGTCCCCACCGGCGGGCACAATCTGCTGGAGCCGGCCGCCGCCGGCCTGCCGGTGCTGGCGGGGCCGCACACGTTCAACTTTGCGGAGGTGACCCGACTGCTGGCGGACCGCGGAGCGCTGCGCCAGGTCGAGGATGCCGACGCGCTCGCGGCTTGGGTCGGCGCCTGGCTCGGTGATGCGACCGAGCGGGCGCGCATCGGCGAGCTGGGTCGGCGCGTCGTCCATGAGAACCGTGGCGCGCTCAAGCGGGTCACGGCGCTGGTGGACGCCTGCCTCGTCGGCGACTGCGCGCCGCGGACGCCGCTTATCCCCTAAACATCCGCGACACCTCGCGGAACCGGGCGTTGGACGAGTCGCTGAGCCACTCAAAGGCGACGGACTCGGTGTTGGTGACGTGAATGCCGCTGTAACGCATGCGCTCCAGGGCGTTCTGCCGGTTCGCCGGGTGGCGCGAGCAGATGGCGTCCGCGGCCACGAAGACCTGATAGCCCCAGCGTTGCAGGCCGGAGGCGGTCTGCACGATACAGATGTGCGCCTCCATGCCCACCAGCACCACCTGCTTGCGCTCGGGCTGGCTGGTGAGCGCGCGCTCGAAGCCGGCCGCGGTGCAGCAGGAAAAGCAGGTCTTTTCCGTGGGCGCGGCGTCGGCGGGCAGGTTGTCGCGAATGGCGTCGATGGTCTTGCCTAGGCCCTGCGGGTACTGCTCCGTCGAAATGATCGGAATCTCCAGGGCTTGCGCTGCGTGGACGAGGCGGTTGATGTTGGCGACGCTGATCGCGACTTCGTCCTTCGGCATCGCGGCCGCGAGCCGCTCCTGCGCGTCAATGATCAGGAGCTGCGAGTACGCAGCGTTGCACAGCGGCATCGGGGCCTGGTGAATGCTCATGGCGGACAATGACCTCGCTCGTCTCGTTGTTGGGGCCGTGCACGGGCATCAGCCCTGGCCGACCTGATTGTTGTTGGCGCCCGTCAGTACGTCGCTATGTCCGCGTCGACCTCGCGCGCCCAGGCGTCGATGCCGCCCTGCAGGTTGATGACCTGACGGAAGCCGCGTTGATCCAGGAACAGCGCCACCTGCTGGCTGCGGATGCCGTGGTGGCAGATGACGACGATCGGGCGCTCGGCATCGAGCGCCGCCAGCGCAGCCGGGACCTGACGCATCGGGATGTGGGTGCTGCCAGTGAGCCGGCAGACCCCGACCTCCCAGCTTTCGCGCACGTCGAGCAACTGCGGTGCCGGCACGTCGCTGCGCAGCAGGGCATCGAGCTGCCGAGCCGTGATCTGTTGTACCACCTTGGGCAGGCCCGTTAGAACACGAACCGCTCGGGCTGCGGGACATTGCGCAGCGCCGGCACCGAGGTCTCGAACAGATCCTGCCGGCGCAGATCGGGTCCGTGTCCGACGCGGGTCTCAAGCCGTGCCTGCATCAACGGCTCCTCGCCGACGATGACGAAGAGCCGCCCGCCCGGGGCCAGTTGCTGCGCCAGCGCGGGTATCGGTTCGTCCGTGGGCACGGAGCCGGTCACGGCGATGACGTCGAAGGGGCCGCCGTCTACCGGGCCCGCCAGCGCATCGCCGGTGCGTACCTCGACCCGGCGCAGGCCCAACGCGTCGAGCCGCTCGCGCGCGCCCTCGGCCAAGTCGGGGTCGATCTCGACGCCGATGACGCGGCCGCCGAGCCCCGCCAGGCAGGCCGTGGTGTAGCCGGTGCCGGGGCCGATCTCCAGCACGCGATCGCCCTCGCGCACGTCGAGCGCCTGCAGCATGCGGCCGACGAGCTTCGGCGCCAGCATCGAGGTGCCCGCGCCGATCGGGATGTCCAGGTCCGCGTAGGCCAGTGCCCGATAGGCGCTGGGCACGAAGGCCTCCCGCGGGAGCTCGGACAGCACCCGCAGCACCCGCTCGTCGAGCACGTTCCACGGGCGCACTTGCTGCTCGATCATGTTGAAGCGTGCGATCTCGGCGGGTGACGTCATGGCATCTCCGACAAAAGCCTTAAATCGGGAGGGGAATGCAACCTTGGCAGGCTACGGATTTTCGCGGGCCGCGGCAAGCTGTCCGATGCCGCATCCATGCTGCACCCCGTCCGCATGCGTCCGACGGCAGGCGCAGGGTGCGCTGCCGGGTTGCCGCGTGCCGGGTACAATCGGGCACTTCCATGACCGACGTAATCGGGCACTTCCATGACCGACGTGACCACCAGCATGACACCGACACCGCGTATCCGACCCCGAGCCGCCTGGCTCGCTTGCCTGCTGGCGCTTGCGGCCGGGCAGTCCTTGGCAGAGGACGACACCGGCGAGGTCGCCGCCGCCCCCGCGGTGGAGGAGCCCACCGAGGAGGAGATCCGCAACGCCTATGCCGCGAGCCTCGCCGCCGTCAACGACCGCACCATCGCCGTGATGGGGGGCGAGGACGGGGCCATGCTGACGGTGGCATTGGAGGCCCTCACAAAGCTCGGCTGTCGCGGCATGAACCGCCCCGGCGCCCAGTATGACTGCCGGGTCGAGCGTCGCATCAAACAAGGCAAGCGCACGGCGAAGACGGATGTGGTGCAGTTGTGGCTCGCGCACGAAGACGGCGAATGGGTGGCGCGCTGAGACGGCCGCACGGCACGGCACTTGCCGCCGCACCCCATCCGGGCGGCGCTACACGAGCACCAGGTTGTCGCGGTGGATCAGCTCCTCGTCGTCGATGAACCCGAGCACCGCCTCGAACCGGCTGCTCGGGAGCCCCTTGATCCTTAGCGCGTCGCCGGCGTCGTAGTTGATCAGGCCGCGGGCCACCTCCTGGCCGCTGCCATCGACGCAGGCCACCACCTCGCCGCGGGCGAACTGGCCATGCACGGCCGTCACGCCCACGGCCAGCAGGCTCCTGCCCTGAACCCGCAGCGCCCGCACGGCGCCATCGTCGAGGGCCAGCCGGCCGCGGACGCTGAGATGCCCCGCGAGCCAGCGCTTGCGCGCCGCCTGCGGCCCCTGCGCCGGCACCAACAGGCTGCCGACGAGGGCGCCGGAGGCGATGTCCGTGAGGCTGTCGGCGCGCCGCCCTGGTGCGATGACCGTCGCGCAGCCCGAGCGGGCGGCGAGGCGCGCGGCACGCAGCTTGGTCACCATGCCGCCGGTGCCGAGCGCGCTGTTGCTGCCGCCGGCGGCCTGGTCCAGCCGCACGTCGTCGACGCGGGCCTCGCGGATCAGCGCCGCGTCCGGGTCCGTGTGGGGGTTTGCGGTGAACAGGCCGTCCTGGTCCGTGAGCAGAATCAACAGCTCCGCCTCGACCAGATTGGCGACCAGCGCGGCGAGCGTGTCGTTGTCGCCGAAGCGCAGCTCGTCCGTGGCGACCGTGTCGTTCTCGTTCACCACCGGGAACACGCCGATGCCGAGCAGCGTGCGCAGGGTGCTGCGGGCGTTCAGGTAGCGCTTGCGGTCGGCGAGGTCGTCGCGGGTGAGCAGCACCTGCGCCGTGTGCAGCCCGTGGCGGGAGAAGCCGTCCTCGTAGGCGCGGATCAGGCCCATCTGGCCAATGGCCGCTGCGGCCTGTAGCTCGTGCAATGCCTGCGGGCGCTTGTGCCAGCCCATGCGCGCCATGCCCTGTGCCACGGCCCCGGACGACACCAGCACCACTTCGCGCCCGGCCCCGCGCAGCGCGGCCATCTGCTCGATCCACGGGGCGAGGATGTCCGGGTCGAGCCCGGCGCCGTCGCGGGTGAGGAGCGCGCTGCCGATCTTGATGATCCAGCGGCGCGTGGCGGGGATCTGCGTGCGGTGGAACACGGTCGGGCGGGAGCTGAGTGGCGATGACGGCGCGCGCGGCCGGGTCAGCCGAGCGGATGCCACGGCGCTGCCGCCGCATCCGCCGGGGGCTCCGCGCGCAGCGGATGGGGTAGGACCGTGAGCCGGTCCATCAGCGCGGCCGCGAGCGCCGCGGTGCCGGCGCCGGAGGTGGCGGAGATGGCGTGCACCGGGCCTTGCCAGTCGAGGGCGTGCAGCAGCGCCGTGCGGCGCTCGGCGAGGGTCGCCTCGTCGATGAGGTCGGTCTTGTTCAGCACCAGCCAGCGCTCCTTGGTCGACAGCTCGGCATCGAAGGCGGCAAGCTCGGCGGCGACGGTGCGCACGGCGTCCGCGGGGGCCTGGCTGCCGTCGGGCGGTGCGATGTCCACCAGATGCAGCAGCAGCCGGGTGCGCGATAGGTGTTTCAGAAAGCGCGTACCGAGCCCGGCGCCGCCGGCGGCGCCTTCGATGAGCCCCGGGATGTCCGCGATGACGAAGCTCCGCTTCGGCCCCAGGCTGACGACGCCCAGGTTCGGATGCAGGGTCGTGAACGGATAGTCGGCGACCTTCGGGCGGGCGCTTGACAGCGCGCGGATCAGGCTCGACTTGCCGGCGTTCGGCAACCCGAGCAGCCCTACGTCGGCGAGCAGCAGCAGCTCCAGGTGCAGGTCGCGCTGCTCACCCGGCGTGCCCGGCGTGAACTGCCGCGGGGTCCGGTTGGTGCTCGACTTGTAGCGCGCGTTGCCGATGCCGTGGAAGCCGCCCGCCGCCACCAACAGCCGGTCGCCGTCGCTCAGGATCTCGCCGATGACCTCGCCCGTGTCGGCGTCCATAATGCGCGTGCCCAGCGGTACCGCCACCACCTCGTCGGCGCCGGAGCGACCGGTGCGGTTGCGCCCCATGCCGGGGCGTCCGGACTCCGCGCGGTGGCGGCGCTGATGGCGAAAGTCCACCAGCGTGTTCAGATTGACGTCGCCGACCAGGTAAACGCTGCCGCCGTCGCCGCCGTCACCACCGTCGGGGCCGCCCTTCGGGATGAACTTCTCGCGCCGAAAGCTCACGCAGCCGGAGCCGCCGTTGCCGGCCTCGACGCGAATCTTGGCTTCGTCGACGAATTTCATGGTGTTGGCTCAATGCCGCGGCGCGCGGTCTGCGCGTCGGCCAACGACACAAGCCCCGGCGGGGCGGGGCTTGTGGCGGAGTTCGGTCCTCGGCGGCGGCGCTAGCCGCCGCCGCGAGCCGGGCGATGCGGGTCTGCGTGCCCCGGGATGCGACTCAGGGCTGCTCAGCTCTCGGCGCGCGGTACAACGCTGACGTAGCGGCGGTTGCGCGGCCCCTTCACGTCGAAGCGCACCTCGCCGTCGGTCAGCGCGAACAACGTGTGGTCGCGACCGCAGCCGACATTGACGCCGTTGTGGAACGGCGTGCCGCGCTGGCGCACCAAGATGCTGCCCGCGGTCACGCGCTCGCCGCCGAAGCGCTTGACGCCCAGGCGCTTGCTTTCGGAATCGCGGCCGTTGCGGGAGCTGCCGCCTGCCTTTTTGTGTGCCATGAGCCTCTACTCCTCGACTGAATTCGTCGCGGCCGCTGCCGCCGCGCTGCCGCCGGGGATGCCGGTGATCTTGAGCTCCGTGAACCACTGCCGGTGGCCCTGGCGCTTCATGTGATGCTTGCGGCGACGAAACTTGATGATCTTCACCTTGTCCGCGCGACCGTGGCCTGCGACCTCGGCGGTGACCTTGCTGCCCTCGATGAAGGGCTTGCCGACGGTGACGCTGGCTCCGTCGGCGATCATCAGCACCTTCTCGAAGTCGATGGTGCTGCCGGTCTCGGCGTCGAGCTTCTCGACGCGGACCTTGTCGCCCTCGGCGACGCGGTATTGCTTACCGCCTGTTTCGATGACTGCGTACATGGCTCCAAATTCCATACCGACATGCGAGCGCCCTGATGTGGGGCGGCTCCAGGATAACGGGGGTGCCTGGACCGATCCGCAGATGACGCCCGCCGGTCCGTGAGAGGAGCGAATACGAGCAGCGAGCCTGGCAGCGGTCGCAAACGAGACTCGCCAGTATGGTGGCTAATGCCCAGTCCAGTCAAGCAGCCCTGGGCGTCGATTGGGCTCATCCGCACCGCCGAGACTTCGCGGGCGCCGCGCGCCGACACCGCCCGCGGCGCCGGCGAGCGCCGGCTGGGTGCGCGCACACTGCGCCTGCGCCCCCTGGGTCTTCTGCGACAGCAAGGGCCAGCGCATCGCCAGCATCAAGAAATCCTTCGCGAGCGCCTGCCGGCAGGCCGACATCGAGGACTTCACCCCGCACGACCTGCGCCACACCTGCGCCGCCTGGCTCGTCTCCTCCGGCAAGGTCACGCTGCCCGAAGTCCGCGACCTCCTCGGCCACAGCACCATCCGCATGACCGAGCGCTACGCACACCTCGCCCCCGAGCGCGTGCGCGCCGCGGTCGAAGTGCTGGACGAGGAGGGCGCGAGTGCCGGGCGGGCGTCCGGCCTGCGCGTGGTCGGCGGCGACGATGCCTGAGCGCGCGCGCTACAGCGAGCGTCGCGCCGCCGGCCTGTGCGTCGCCTGCGGCCAGCAACCGGCCGCCGCCGGCACCTGCTGCAGCACCTGCGCCGCCGCCAAGCGCGCCGCCGAAGCCGCACGCCGCGAGCGCCTGCGCCGAGCTGGAATCTGTGTGGATTGTGCCCGCAAGCCCGCCGCAAGCGCCGCCTACCGCTGCCCGACCTGCCTGGAGCAGCAGCGCCGACGGGTCAGCGTAGCCCCCTGCAAGGGGCGAGATGTCACGTTGGATGTCACGCTGCCTTGCCGCGAGATCGAGAAACCGGCGACAAGTGCTTGATTAGACTGGTGGGCGCGGCTGGGTTCGAACCAGCGACCCCTGCCGTGTGAAGACAGGGTCCGCCCGGAAGGGCACGTTTCTAGGTGCCGACGCTATCGGCGTTTTCTCGTTAAGTCAAGGGCTTGCCCGGCATGCTGCTCGGGCGGCCAGCCCTTTGGACGCCGGTCTATCCCACTTTTGAGCGGTTGGCGTGGGCTCAGGCGCGCAAATGCTAATGGTGCGTTTTGCACCATTCTTCCGACTCCAATCCTGCCGCAGCGTTGCGTTCTCGTGCCCACGGGGCTGGGTGGCGAATCGTTCGGATGACAGGACGCGGGGGTAGCGACCAAGCTTCTCGCCTCGGCGCCTGAAACAGACCCTTTACGGCGGTGGCCGCAGCGGCTTGCGCCGTCCGCGCCGCTTGGTTGGTTTCTGGACGACGCCGGCACAAACGGTCGCGTGACGATTCGATGCATGCCATAGGGAGCAACTCAGGCACTCGCCTGAGCCCTGCCCCTCCGCACGGCGCGACCAACGAAGGCACAACTGAGGCCGTCGTCACCAGCAGCGGCGAGGTGCTGGTCCGACAGCCCGATGGCTCCGCGCACCGCATCCGCGGGCGTGAGCTGCTCGGCGGCGAGTGACGTGCGGATGACGTAGAGGCGTCGGCGCTGTTGCCGGGGAATGCCGAGATCGCCACCGGGCAGCCGCGCGCATCGGTGAGCAGCCCGCAGTTGACCGGCAGCGTGCCGCGCTTGCCGTCGCGCGATTACACGCGCGCCGCCAGCGGGCAGGTCTTGCCCTTGAAGTAGCTTGAGGACAGGTCATAGAGCAACGCCCTGGCCGCCACCCGCGCGCCAAAATCTGCTCGTCGTCAGGTCAAGCCCCAAGGACGCAGCGTGAACTATGCGGAACGTGTCCGACCGGCGCGGGCCGGCGTCCCGCCGCCCGGTAGCGCGCCCCGGCAGGCGTCAGCCGCACAGCATCTGCTCGATCTCTTCCGGGCTCAGCTCCGCGAGCAGCCGCTCGAGCTCCTGCACCTGCATGGCGTCGCCGAGCACCTCTACGCCGTCCGCCGAGGCGCGGATGCGCAGCCGCAGGCGCCGTCCGCGCGGGTCGGCGGCGTAGTCCTCGGGTTGAATCAGGTCGGGCAGGTCCGCGACGAAGCGCCGTGCGGTCATGTCGTTTCAGCTCCAGACCCCGGCGAGGGGTCGCCCGCAAGCCGGGCAGCCGTCGCCGTGGAGTCGGTTGTCGGTGAGGCGCCAGCGCCCGCGCTCGATCAGCGCGGCGCCGCAGCCGGGGCAGCAGGTGCGCCTGCCCGCGTCGCCGAGGGCGCGCTCCACGTAGACGTGGCGCAGGCCCAGATCCCGCGCCATCGCCACCGCGTCCGCCAGCAGGGCCGGCGGCGTCGGCGGCAGCGCGGCGAGCCGATGCTCCGGCAGGAAGCGTACCAGATGCCAGGGCGTCTCCGGCCCCAGGGCCAGCACCCGGCGGGCCGTGGCGCGGATGGCCGCGGGCCGGTCATTGATGCCGTGGATCAGCGGCGTGCTCACCTCCAGCCAGACCCCGTGCCCGCGCAGCCCCTCCAGCGTCGCCAGCACCGGCGCCAGCGGTGCGCCGGTGAGGCGCCGGTGGCTCGCGTCGTCCGCGCACTTGAGGTCGACATTCACGGCGGCGAGGCAGGGCGCGAGCAGGTCCAGCGCCGCCCGGGTCAGATAGCCGTTCGACTTCCACAGGATCGGCACCGCGCCGCCCTGCGCCTGCGCCGCCTGGTGCAGCGCCAGCGTCAGCTCCGCGGCGAGCCCCGGCTCCGAGTAGGACAGCGCGATGCCCGCGCCGCGCGCCGCGGCCGCCGCCAACAGCGCGGCCGGGTCCGCCGCGGCGCCGGTCCAGGGCAGGTCCGCGTCCCGGCCGTACTGCGACAGCGGGGCATTCAGGCAGTAGTCGCAGCGGAAGGTGCAGCCCGGCGCGGCCAGGGTCAGGGTCGGCAGCCCCGGGCGAAAGTGATACAGGGGCTTGCGCTCCACCGGCTGCCAGTGCCGCACCGCGCTCGCGAAGGTCGCCGTCTCCAGCACCCCGCCGCGCCGCCGGCGCACCCGGCACGCGCCCGGCCCATCCGCCGGCAGCACGCACGCGCTCGGGCAGAGGTCGCAGACCAGCCGCCCCCCGTCCCGGTGCCACAGCACCGCCGGCCGCCAGCTCGGCCCGCCCGCGTCCTGCCCCGCGTCGCTCATCGCATCGACCTCCGAATCAGGTGGTGGACAAGGGCGATTCCGCCGGCTCGCGGCGCCAGGCGCCGCCTTGCCTTCCGGTGCCGAGGCTCACCCTTTCCTTCTGGTGCCGAGGCTCCGCCTCGGCACCGGGCGCGGCGGCTCTGCCGCCAGTGCGCGGCGCCGGGGCGGCAGAGCCGCGAAGAGGCGTACCGAGGCAGAGCCTCGGTACGAGCTGAAAAAAGAAGGCTCGGCTCGCACGGAGGCACGGAGACACGGAGAAGAGAAGAATTCTGCCTCCGTGGTCGCCGTGGCTTTGCGGCTCCGTGTGAGCCCTTCTTCCTTCTGGTGCCGAGGCGGAGCCCTGGAAGGGCGTCCAGGCCAGCGGCACGGCGCGGCGTTGACGCACCGGCACGATGCGGCCGGTGGCGCCTTCGAGCTCCAGCAGGTCCGGCGGGACATCGAGCCCCATGACGTGCCGCAGTCTGCCTCGGCACGCCTATTCGCGGCTCTGCCGCCCCGCGCTGCGCGCCGTTCCCGCGCCTGAGCGCACCTGAGCGCCTGAGCGCACCTGGGCGCAGAGCGCCCGCGGACGCGCGACACCGCTGGAGCGGTGTCGCGAGAGTGAATGACTGCTGCAGGCGACCCACAAGGCCATGATCAACGACCGGCCGGATCTCGATCCAGGATGCCGTTCGGGCGGCCACCGCGCCCGGAATCTGATCACCATGGTCGGTCAGCTCCCGGAATACGGCCTCCGGAATCACGATACGACCGAAGATACGTTGCATCAGGTCCAGCCGACCCACCGCGGCCAGGTTTGTAACAGCGGTGGTATCGCTCACGTGAACGGGCGGCGATCGACTCATGAATCGATGCCGCGTCGCAGTGTCTCCAGGTCGGCGTCGAGCGTCTCCTCGGGGTAGTAGAGGTCCACGCCGGCATGAGCCAGCAGACGTTGAAACGCGATCTCGCTGAGCCCGGTTATCCTGCAGCCGTGACCGAGCGTGATCCTGCCGTCTCGATAGAGTGTGATGGCGAGTGCCTCCAGCAGCGCCTGCTCATCCAGGCTCTGGCCGATGAGGATCTCGTCCGGAATCGTCAGTTGCATCGTGTGGCTCCTGGAGTTGCGCGTGCCGACGCGCCGCCTCGGCTCTTCGCCTTGGCGGCTTTGCCGCCGGTTCTTCGCAGCCTGGCCGGGGTCGGTGCCAAGGAGGATTGAGGCTCACGCGGGGCACGGGGGCTTGATCATAACTCCGACCATCGCGTGGACGGTCCGCGAAGCGGACGACCCTACAGCTCACGCGATCAACCGTCCGATGGCCGCCGCCACGCGGCCGAGCTCGTCATGCCCCAGGCACTCCCAGCGCTCGCAGTGGCGGGCGAAGGCGGGGTGGGTGCGGGTGTCGCAGCGGTAGCTGTCGGGCGCGCTCGGGCGTTTCGGCGGCGGATAGCGGACGAACAGCGCCCGCAGGCCCGGCAGCGCCGGCAGGCGCTCGGCCTCCGCGGCGAAGAAGCAGTGGGTCAAGAGCAGCACGATGGGCGCGAGGGCGTCGCCGTCGAGCCCGGCGAGCAGGGCCCGGGCCTTGGTTAGGCAGGCGACGGGGTCCGCGGGCTCCAGGGTGCGGGCGGTGAGGATCTCGAGCCGCCCGGCCGGGTGGTCCAGCAGGTGCAGCTGGTGCGCGCCGGTGCCGAGCAGCACGGCGGGGATGCGCCGGTGCGCCAGGGTCTCTGCCAGGGCATAGGCGCCGGGGCGGGTGAGGGCCTCCACCGGGCCGTAGCAGGCGGGGCCGGTGTCGAGCAGGATCAGCGTCGGGCGCAGCCGCGGCGGCTCGCGGCCGGTGCGGGCGCGATACAGCAGGCCGCCGTTCAGGTGCCGATGCAGCAGCAGCGCCGGCGGCAGCGCGAGCTGCGAGGGCAAGAGCGCCGTCACCGGCCCGCGGCTGGCGAGCCCGGCGCGGTCAAAGCCGGCGCCGCCGCCCTGCGCCGGCCCGGCCTCCACCGGCGCGATGCGGGTCGCGAGCAGCCGGCGCTGCGGCGCGGCCAGCGCCGGCAGGTGCCCGACGCGGTGGCGCAGCCGCAGCACCAGGCCCGGGTCGGCGGCCAGCGCCCGCGGGCCCAGCGCCGCCAGCAGGGCCAGCAGCCGCTCGTCCACCGCGGCCAGGGCCGGCAGCAGAAAGCCCACCGGCGGCGGCGGCGCCGCGGCCGGCACCGCCGGCGCGCACAGCGCCGCGTGCAGGCGCTCGGCGAGTTGGCTTGGGGCGAGCGCCGCGGCGGCGTCGGCCCCCCCGTGGGTGCGGCTTCCAGCCGCGAGCGGCGGCGCCCAGGCCGCACCGCCCGGCCAGGGCCCATCCCGATTGCTGAGCAGCAGCGCCAGCAGCGCGGGCCAGGCGCCGCCGGGCCAGCGCAGGGCGCGCAGCCGGGCGAGGCCGGGGTGCACCGCCACCGGCGCCAGCGGGCCGTCGGGCTCGGCGGCGGGGGGCAGCCGCCCGGAGAGCAGCGCATGCAGGTCCGCGAGCAGCGACAGCGGGCAGTCGATGCCGAGGCGGTGCAGGGCGGACCACAGGCGCGGGAGTGGGGCGAGGGCGGCGGGGATGACTGTGGGTGCCGCCGCGGGAGCTGAGGTGGGAGCGGCCTCCGGCCGCGCCGCGCCGACGCCCGTTGCCGGCTCGGCCGCGATCGCTTCGTCCGCGGCCGACGGGACGCTGGAGCGTCCGCCCTGGCTCCCACGCTGGAGCGTGGGAGCGAGGTGGGCTGGGCGGCCTGGGCTTGCCGCGCGCGCCGGCAGGCTGTCGCGGGTGTCCCAGAGGCGGAGCCCATCCCCGGCGCAGGCGGCGGCGAGGAAGGCGCCGTCCGGGGACCAGGTGAGGTGGCTCCCATACCCGCGCTCGAAGCGGAAGCAGTGCAGCTCGGCGCCGGTGGCCGGGTCCCAGAGGCGCACGGTCTGATCGCTGGAGGCCGAGGCGAGCCGCTGGCCGTCCGGGCTGAAGCGCAGGCAGAAGGCGGCCTTGGTGTGGCCGGTCAGCCGCCGGACCTCGCGGGCGGGGCTGGTCTGCGCGCCGGCGCCAGGCCCGGGCAGGTCGGCCCAGAGGCGGATGCTCGGGTCGGCGGTTGCGCCCGCCGAGGCGAGGAGCCCCGCGGCCGGGCCGTGCCGCGGCGCGAAGGCGACGGACCAAACGTTGTCCGCGTGCCCCGCCAGCACCCCGAGGGCGCCGCCGCGGTCCGGATTCCAGAGCCGGACGCGTTGGTCGCCACCGCCCGAGGCGAGCAGCCGCCCGTCGGCGCTGAAGGCGACGGTGAGGGCGGCGCCGCGCTGGCCCTCCAGCCGCGCGACCTCGCGGCCGGCGCGCGGGTCCCAGAGCCGCACCGTGCCGTCGTCCGATGCGGAGGTCAGCAGCGCCGGCGCGGTGGCGTCGCCGGGGCGGAGCGCGATGGACCAGACCGTACCCTCGTGACCGGTCATGCGCCGCACCTCGGCGCCGCCGGCCGGGTCCTGGATGCGGATGCTGCGATCATAGGAGCAGGACAGCAGGCCCAGGTCCGGGTCCGGCAGCAGGTCCGTGATCCAGTCCTGATGCGCGCGGGTCTCCCACAGCAGGCGGCCGTCGGCGAGGTCCCAGGCGCGCAGCCGGCCGCCGAAATCGCCGCTGTAGGCCCGGCGCCCGTCGGGGCTCAGCGCGACGGCCGTGACCCGATCGTCGTCCGTCCCGCCGCCGAGCCGCCCGAGCGAGCCCGGCGTGGCGTCGTTCGGCAGCCCGGTCGGCACCCAGGGCGGGGGCGGCGCGGGCTCGGGGTCCGGCGCCGGCGCGCGCCCGACCGTGCGCGCCTGACGCGCGAGCCAGTGCGCGAGGCTCGGCTCGGTGCGCAGCGCCGCCGGCCGCGCCGGCTGCACCAGGTCCGTGCAGTCCCAGAGGCAGACGCTGCCGTCTTCGGACACGGAGGCCAGGGTGCCGTCGGGGGCGAAGGCGACGGACCAGACGAAATTCTCGTGCGCGTCGAGCCGTGCCAGCTCGCGGCCGGTCTCGGCGTCCCAGAGGCGGACGGTCTTGTCCCCTGAGCCGGAGGCGAGGATGGGCCGGCCCGCGCCCGGGGCGAAGGCGACGGAGATGACTTCGCGCTTGTGCCCGGTCAGCACCCACAGCTCCCGGCCGCTGTGCGGGTCCCAGAGGCGGATGGTCCGGTCGCTCGAGCCCGAGGCGAGCAGCGGGCGGTGCGGGTCCGGGGCGAAGGCGACCGACCAAACCACGTCGGAATGCCCCTCCAGCCGCCGCAGCTCGCGGCCGGTGGCGCAGTCCCAGAGCCGAACCGCACGGTCAGAGGAGCCGGAGGCGAGCAGCAGGCCGCCGGGGGCCGCCCGCGGGTCCGGGCTGAAGGCGACCGATCGGACCAAGTCCCAATGGCCTTCCAGCACGCGCACCTCGACCGCCCGTTCCGGGTCCCAAATCCTGATCGTGTAGTCGTGCGAACCCGAGGCCACAACAGTCTCCGATGCGCCCTCCCAGATCGCAACCGATGCCATCCAACCCGTGTGCCCCGCCAGACGGGCAAGCTCATCGCCGGTCTCTGCGTCCCAGAGCCAGATCGAGCAAGCATCGTGTCCGGACCCGGCAGCGACGAGCTGCCGGGCCCGTCTGTCGGTTCGGCGCCTCTCCGACGTAGCGACCGATATCACCCAGTTGTTTCCCACATCTCCACGCCAAACGACCTCGCCGGTACGGCTCATCTTGTACAGGGGGCTGTCATTGCCGCCGGCAAAGAGCCATTCCCCATCCGCCGACCAGGCGCAAGCGAGCAGCGGCGTCTCGCCCGGCCGAAAACGCCGCAGCAGCCGTGCGCCCCCCGCCGAGACCGCCTGCGACAGGGTCATCCTGAGCACCGCACCGGCGCCGCCCGGGTCCGCCGGCCTTCAGCCGGCCGCGCGCGCCCTGCGGCACCGGCGGATGGACCGGGATGCCACGCCCGGCGACCGCCCGCGCCCGCGCCCCCGCACCAGCCCGGCCGCCGCCGATCCCGCATCGATCCGGACGATCGCCGAGCCGGCCGAAGGCCGCTGCGCCCAGCGCCCGCGAGCCGGCCGGCATCGCGACCGCCCGTCGCCCATCGCCAAGCCGTACCAAGCCACTGCATGGTCGGCGACCGAGCCGGGGACGCCTCGGGGCTAAAGGCCGCTCGCGGGCGCGGCCTCGGGTGCGCGCCGGGCCTCACGACGCCGCCCGCTCCGCCGCCCGCTCGTACAGCCGCCCGGCCGCCGCCGGCTCGCCGAGCTGCTCCAGGCGCTGCGCGGCCTCCACCAGCCGGCCCGCGCGCTCCAGGGCCAGGGCCTCGCGCAGCAGGGCGTCGCGGTCCGGGGGCGCCTCGCGGCGGCGGACGAAGGGCAGGCGGAGCTTGCGCTTGGGCTGCTCGGGGGCCTTGGGCTCCAGGGCCGCGGCCAGGGCCTGCAGCCGGGCCGCGGCGGCGCCGTCCACGCCGGCGGCGATGGCGGGGGGCGGGCCGGCCCAGAGCGTCCAGACCGGCAGCGCGTCGGCGGCGGCGAAGCGGTCCGCGCGCGGGTGGCCGCCGGCGGCGGCGCCGGTGAGGCTGTCGGTGTCGGGAGCGGGGTCCGCGCTGACGGCCAGCAGGGCGTCGTCGCCGGTGGGGAAGAACCGGGCGCGGGCGGTCTCGGGCAAGGGCGGGCTGAAGGCGAGCCCCTGCTGGAGGTAGAGCCCGCCGGGGCCGAGCAGCGCCAGCGGCAGGCCGAAGGGGATGCCGGCCAGCAGCCCGCCCGGCGCGAGCAGCAGGTGCCGGCCGGGGCCGAGCACCAGGTAGGCGCTCTCGGCGGCGGGGCGGCCTTGCAGGTAGACGGCGAGCGCGGAGAGCTCGCCGTCGTCCAGCAGCACTGCGTCCGGTGCCCGGGTCGGGCCGTGGCGGCGGACCAGGCGCAGCGGCAGCGGCGGGGTGGGCAGGGCGCCGGCGACGGGGGCGGTCCCGGGCGCCGGGCGGGGCGCGCCCTGGGGCGTGCTCGTGGCCGTGGCTGCCGGGGCCGGCACCGCCGCGGCGGCGGGCGGCGCCACCAGCTCCGCGGCGTCCACGAGCCGGCCGCGGAGCCGCACCCGCCAGTGGCCCGCGTCCGGGCCGGCCAGCAGCCAGTGCTCGCCGGCCGGCACCAGCGGGGCGATGAGGCCGCTGGAGAGCGGCGTCGCGTGGCGGTAGTCCACCAGCAGCGGCGGCAGGTCGGCGTCGGCGGCCGGCGCCGGCGGGCGGTCCGGGGCCGGCTCGGCGCCGGTGGCCTGCCCAGGCGCCCGCGCGACGATGGTGTAGGGCAGGCGCATCAGGGCGTCCAGGAAGGCGCCCGGCACCCGCTCGCCGCCCCAGGCGATGCAAAGCCACGCGGCGGCGCCGCTGCCGGCGGCGGGGGCGCCGGGGGCGAGGGGCTCGCGCTCCGCCGCGCCCAGGCGCACCGCGAGGCCGAGGTTCAGGGCGCGGCGCAGCACGGTGCGGGCGAGGGCGGCGGGGGTGATGCAGACGACGTGGTCCAGCCGGCGCGCCCGCGCCGGGCGCAGCGCGGTGGCGATGACGAGGTCCGCGAGGCCGGCCTCGGGCCAGTCGGCGGCGGACAGGGTGAGGTCGCCGGCCGGCTCGTGCAGCCGCAGGGCGCCGCGGGTTGCCTCGCCGACCGCCTTGCCCGGTGCGGGCGGGGGCGCGGGGGCGCTGCCGTCGGCGGGCAGCAGGGTCCAGTCGGTGCGCTCGCCGGCATAGGCGCGGGCGCCGGCGGCAGCGGCGTGGGCGGCGAGCCGCGGCCAGGGTGCCGGCACCTCCACCCACCAGGCGCCGGCGGGGCCGCGCCGGGCGCGCGCCTCGGCGGCGAGGCCGGCGGCGGCGACGGCGCCCAGGAAGGCGAGCGCGGCCTGCGCCGAGGCGAAGCGGCAGCCGGTGTGGGGGGGCGGGGGTGCGCCGGGGTTGGGCGGCGCGGGGGGTGGGGCGGGTGCGGTGGGTGCGGGGCGGTTGTCGGCCCCGGCAGCGGCGGATGCGCTGCGCTTATCCGCACGGGGGGCGGCGGTGGATGTGCCTGGTTGGTCCGTTCGGCCCTCGGTGGTGCCGAGCGGGCGGATGCGAAAGCCGAAGCCCGAGTCCTTGCCCTCCGTCATGGGGCGCCTCCGTTAGCTGTGCGTCGTGGGTTGTGCGTCGTGCTCGCGCGCGGGGGCCGGGTCGGGCACGGGGCCGGTGGGGTCGTCAGGCCCCGCCGGCGGCTCGGGCACGCCGGTGCTGTCGCCGAGCCGGCCGTGCGCCCAGGCCTCCCAGCGGGCGGCGCCGTCCGGCAGGCCGGCGCGGTGGGCGGCGGCGTGCAGCTCGGCGGTGAGGTCGGCGCGCTCCAGCACCTGCTCGGCCAGGGTATGTGCCCAGCCCCAGGGCCGCGCGTGGCCCGGCGATGGCGCGAGCGCCGCCAGGTCGGCCGTGGCCCGGCGCAGCAGCCGGGCGGCGGCGGCGTGGTCGCGGTGGGCGGCGATGCGGGCGCGGACCAGGGCGCGGGCGATGGGCAGCGTGGTCGCGGGCAGCGTGGTTGCGTTCTGGTCGGCGCCGGCCGCGTCGGGGTTGGGCCGGTCCTGGGCCGTCGGCGCGGCGGGCGAGCGCGCCAGCACGGCGTCCGCGTGCTGCGGTCGCCCGGCCAGGTGCGCCAGCAGCCAGGCGGCGCCGGGGATGTCGCCCGCCAGCTCCAGGCAGCGGGCGGCGGCGTCCGGGCGCCCGGCGCGCAGGTGGCAGTCCGCGGCGTCGGCGTGGCGCCCGGCGCGCTCGAAGCAGTCCGCGGCGCGGCTCGGGCGGCCCGCGTCGCGGTGCATCAGCGCGGCGCCGAGCCAGTCGCCGGCGAGCTCCAGGCAGCGCACGGCGTCGGCGCCGAGCCCGGCGTTGTGGTAGCAGCGGGCGGCCTGGGCCAGCAGGCGGGCGCGGGTGGGGGCGTCGGTCATGGGTCGTCGCCGCCGCCCTGCAGGGTGGCGCGCTCGTCCGGGGCGCGCTCGCGGTCGCGCGCGCCGGGCTCGTCCTCGGCGGGCTCGGGCGCGGCGGGCGTGGGTGGGCCGAGGACTTCTTCCAGCACTGGGTTGCGGGCGATGACCCGGCCCACCTCGGCGGCGATGCGCTCGTGCTCGGCCTCCGGCAGGGTGCGGTCCTGGTCGTCCACCAGGAACTCTTCCACCTCGCCGGTGAGCTTGTTCAGACGGAAGCGGATACGGGTTGGCATTTGGTGGCGATTCTTTTGATGGCGATTGTCCGATTGCGATCTCGGTTCCGATGTCGATCCCGGTAGCGATCCCGATGTCGATGTCGATCCCGATCCCGATGTCGATCCCGATGTCGATCCCGATCCCGATCCCGATCCCGATGTCGATCCCGATCCGGTCTCGGGGGCGCTAGTCCGGCAGCAGCAGGTCGATTTCCAGGTAGTCGTCGGTCTCGCGGGTGTCGATGTCGCCGGGGGCGACGCCGCGGCGGCGGGCGAGGCCTTCCAGGGCGTCGCGGTAGCCGAGGGCGAGGAGGCGGTGGAAGGCCTGGCGGGCGCGGATGCCGACCTCGGCGAGGTGCTCGCGGGCGCGCTGCTCCAGCTCCGCGCGGTGCAGCTCGGCGCGGGCCTCCAGGCGGCGGCGGCCGTCGGCCGCGGCGGCGGCGGTCAGCGCGGGGTCGGCGGCCTGTTCGGCGGCGTCGGCGGCGGCGTCGAGGCGTTGGCGGGCGCCGGCGTCGGCGTTGCGCGCGGCGGCCTGCTCGGCCTCGCGGCGGGCGGCGGCCTCGGTGTGGCCGCCCCAGCCGTCGTCGTAGTAGCCGGCCTCGGCGGTGGCCTCGATGTCGGCCTCCAGGGTGCCGCCCAGGGTCTGGCTCGCGACGCCGGTGCCGGTGAGGGTCGCGCTGGCTGTGGCGACGATCTCCAACTGGCGCTCGGCCGGGTGGTACAGCACGTAGCCGCCCTCCACGTCGTGGCGATAGGCGCCGTCGGGCTGGGCCACCCAGCCGTCGCAGCCGC
The DNA here is from genome assembly GCF_001469165.1 of Thiohalocapsa sp. ML1. Lineage (GTDB taxonomy): Bacteria > Pseudomonadota > Gammaproteobacteria > Chromatiales > Chromatiaceae > Thiohalocapsa. The sequence continues at coordinate 90,103 of NZ_JABX01000006.1, forward strand.
CCTCGGCGCCGCGCGCCAGGCGCAGCTGCATCGCCATCAGCGCCGGCGCGCCCACGGAGGCGTCGAGCTGCTGGCGGATGCGCGCCTCGCCGCCGACCGTGAGGCTCACTGTGGCGGCGCGGCGCACCTCGCGCTCCCAGGCCTCGCGGACCTGGCGGGTGGCGGTGACGCGGACGCGTCTGGGGTTGCACATGGCGGGGTTCCCGGGTCGAGGTGCTCGTGAAACGATGGGCGCGGGGGATTATCACACGCGAGATTCGGGACAGCGGTGGTGTCGCTTACGTGAAGGGTCGGCGATCGCGGGTCAGCCTTGCCTGCTGGTGCCGAGGCTCCGCCTTTCCTGCTGGTGCCGAGGCTCCGCCTCGGCACCGGGCGCGGCGGCTCTGCCGCCAGTGCAGGGCGCCGGGGCGGCAGAGCCGCGCAGAGGCGTACCGAGGCAGAGCCTCGGCACGAGCTGAAAAAAGAAGGCTCGCACGGAGGCACGGAGACACGGAGAAGAGAAGAATTCTGCCTCCTTGGTCTCCGTGGTCTCCGTGGCTCTGCGGCTCCGTGTGAGCCCTTCTTCCTTCTGGTGCCGAGGCGGAGCCCTGGAAGGGCGTCCAGGCCAGCGGCACGGCGCGGCGTTGACGCACCGGCACGATGCGGCCGGTGGCGCCTTCGAGCTCCAGCAGGTCCGGCGGGACATCGAGCCCCATGACGTGCCGCAGTCTGCCTCGGCACGCCTATTCGCGGCTCTGCCGCCGCGCGCCGCGCGCCGTTCCCGCGCCTGAGCGCACCTGAGCGCCTGAGCGCACCTGGGCGCACCTGGGCGCAGAGCGCCCGCGGACGCGCGACACCGCTGGAGCGGTGTCGCGAGAATGAACTGCTGATCGTCACGGCGCTCCAGCGCCGTGACGCATCCCTCGGCCGCTCCAGCGGCGCGTCTGATCGTCGTTCTGGTGCCGAGGCTCCGCCTCGGCACCGGGTCCGGCGGCTCTGCCGCCAGTGCAGGCGCCGGGGCGGCAGCGCCGCGAAGAGGCGTACCGAGGCAGAGCCTCGGCACGCGCTGAACGGTCGGCGTGGGGCTCACGCGATCAACCGCCCGATGGCCGCCGCCACGCGGGCGAGCTCATCGTGCCCCAGGCACTCCCAGTGCTCGCAGTGGCGGGCGAAGGCGGGGCGGGTGCACTGGGTGCGGTCGCCGCCGGCTGTGGCCGCTTGGCCCCGGCGCGGCGGATAGCGCACGAACAGCGCCCGCAGGCCGGGGACCGCCGGCAGGCGCTCGGCCTCCGCGGCGAAGAAGCAGTGCGTCAAGAGCAGCACGATGGGCGCGAGGGCGTCGCCGTCGAGCCCGGCGAGCAGGGCCCGGGCCTTGGTCAGGCAGGCGGCGGGGTCCGCCGGCTCCAGGGTGCGGGCGGTGAGGATCTCCAGCCGCCCGGCCGGGTGGTCCAGCAGGTGCAGCTGGTGCGCGCCGGTGCCGAGCAGCACGGCAGGGATGCGCCGCTGCGCCAGGGTCTCCGCCAGCGCATAGGCGCCGGGGCGGGTGAGGGCCTCCACCGGGCCGTAGCAGGCGGGGCCGGTGTCGAGCAGGATCAGCGTCGGGCGCAGCCGCGGCGGCTCGCGGCCGGTGCGGGCGCGATACAGCAGGCCGCCGTTCAGGTGCCGGTGCAGCAGCAGCGCCGGCGGCAGCGCGAGCTGCGAGGGCAGCAGCGCCGTCACCGGCCCGCGGCTCGCGAGCCCGGCGCGGTCGAAGCCGGCGCCGCCGCCCTGGGCTGGGCCGGCCTCGACCGGGGCGATGCGGGTCGCGAGCAGCCGGCGCTGCGGCGCGGCCAGCGCCGGCAGGTGCCCGATGCGGTGGCGCAGCCGCAGCACCAGGCCCGGGTCGGCGGCCAGCGCCCGCGGGCCCAGCGCCGCCAGCAGGGCCAGCAGCCGCTCGTCCACCGCGGCCAGGGCCGGCAGCAGAAAGCCCACCGGCGGCGGCGGCGCCGCGGTCGGCACCGCCGGCGCGCACAGCGCCGCGTGCAGTCGCTCGGCGAGTTGGCTCGGGGCGAGGGCCAGCGTGTCGTCGGCCTCCCCGTGGGAGCGGCTTCCAGCCGCGACGCCGCGGTTTGGCGGTTCGGGCGGTTCGGTCGGCGGCGCCCAGGCCGCACCGCCCGGCCAGGGCCCATCCCGATTGCTGAGCAGCAGGGCTATCAGCGCCGGCCAGGCGCCGCCGGGCCAGCGCAGCGCGCGCAGCCGGGCGAGGCCGGGGTGGGCGGCGACCGGCGCCAGCGGGCCGTCGGCCTCGGCGCCGGGGGGCAGGCGCCCGGAGAGCAGCGCGTGCAGGTCCGCGAGCAGCGACAGCGGGCAGTCGATGCCGAGGCGGTGCAGGGCGGACCACAGGCGCGGGAGCGGGGCGAGGGCGGCGGGGATGACCGTGGGTGCCGCCGTGGGGGGTGATGTGGCAGCGGCCTCCGGCCGCGACGCGCCGGCGCCCGTTGTTGCCGGCTCGGGCGCCATCACCTCGCCCGCGGCCGACGGGACGCTGGAGCGTCCGCCCTTGCTCCCACGCTGGAGCGTGGGAGCGAGGCGTGTCGGGCGGCCCGGGCTTGCCGCGCTTGCCGGCAGGCTGTCGCGGGTGTCCCAGAGGCGAAGCCCATCCTCTAAGCAGGCGGCGGCGAGGAAGGCGCCGTCCGGGGACCAGGCGAGGCGGCGGCCATAATACCCGAGCTTGAAGCGGAAGCGGTGCAGCTCGGCGCCGGTGGCCGGGTCCCAGACGCGGACGGTGCGATCGCCGGAGGCCGAGGCGAGCCGGTGGCCGTCCGGGCTGAAGCGCAGGCACAAGACGGCCCCGGTGTGGCCGGTCAGCCGCCGGACCTCGCGGCCGGGGCCGGTCTGCGCGCCGGCGCCAGGCCCGGGCAGGTCGGCCCAGAGGCGGATGCTCGGGTCGGCGTTTGCGCCCGCCGAGGCGAGGAGCCCCGCGGCCGGGCCGCGCCGCGGCGCGAAGGCGACGGACCAGACATCGTCCGCGTGCCCCGCCAGCACCCCGAGGGCGCCGCCGCGGTCCGGGTCCCAGAGCCGGACGCTGTGGTCGCGACCGCCCGAGGCGAGCAGCCGGCCGTCGGCGCTGAAGGCGACGGTGAGGGCGCCGCCGCCGTGGCCTGCCAGGCGCGCGACCTCGCGGCCGGCGCGCGGGTCCCAGAGCCGCACCGTGCCGTCCTGCGACGCGGAGGCCAGCAGCGCCGGCGCGGTGGCGTCGCCGGGGCGGAGCGCGATGGACCAGACCAAATCGTCGTGACCGGTCATGCGCCGCACCTCGGCGCCGCCGGCCGGGTCCTGGATGCGGATGCGATCACCGGAGCAGGACAGCAGGCCCAGGTTCGGGTCCAGCAGCAGGTCCGTGATCCAGCGCTCATGGGCGCGGGTCTCCCACAGCAGGCGGCCGTCGGCGAGGTCCCAGGCGCGCAGCCGGCCGCCGAGATCGCCGCTGTAGGCCCGGCGCCCGTCGGGGCTCAGCGCGACGGACGAGACCCGATCGTCGCCCGTCCCGCCGCCGAGCCGCCCGAGCGACCCCGGCGTGGTGTCGTTCGGCAGCCCGGTCGGCACCCAGGGCGGCGGCGGCGCGGGCTCGGGGTCCGGCGCCGGCGCGCGCCCGACCGTGCGCGCCTGCCGCGCGAGCCAGTGAGCCAGGCTCGCCTCGCCGCGCGGCGCCGCCGGCCGCGCCGGCTGCACCAGGTCCGTGCAGTCCCAGAGGCAGACGCTGCCGTCGTCGGACACCGACGCCAGGGTGCCGTCGGGAGCGAAGGCGACGGAGTTGACCCAATCCTCGTGCGCGTCGAGCCGCTGCAGCTCCCGGCCGGTGTCGGCGTCCCAGAGGCGGACGGTCTTGTCCGTTGAGCCGGAGGCGAGGATCGGCCGGCCCGTGCCCGGGGCGAAGGCGACGGAAAGGACCAAGTGCTCGTGCCCGGTCAGCACCCGCAGCGCCCGGCCGCTGTGCGGGTCCCAGAGGCGGATGGTCCGGTCGTGCGAGCCCGAGGCGAGCAGCGGGCGGTGCGGGTTCGGGGCGAAGGCGACCGACCAAACCACGTCGGAATGCCCCTGCAGCCGCCGCAGCTCGCGGCCGGTGGCGCAGTCCCAGAGCCGGACCGTGCGGTCATCGGAGCCGGATGCGAGCAGCAGGCCGCCGGGGGCGGCCCGCGGGTCCGGGCTGAAGGCGACGGATCGGACCGTCATGGGGTGGCCCGCCAGCACCCGCGGGCTGGCGGATCCTGCTGACGTTGCTGCCGCGGCCAGGGCCGCCCGCGGGTCCCAAAGCCGGATGGTGTTGTCGTCCGCGCCGGAGGCGAGCAGCAGGCCGTCCGGTCCGTCGGCGAAGGCGAGCGACCAGACGTTGTTTCCGCCGCCGTGCCCCGCCAGCCGCAACAGCTCCGCGCCGGTCGCGAGATCGCGCAGCAGAATCGCATCATCATGCTCCGCGGCCAGCCAGCCCCGGCCGTCGTCGCTGCCGCCGCCGGGCGTCGCCTCGGAGGGCGGGAAGGCCACGCTGGTGATGTAGCCACGCGCCGCCTCCCCCTGCCATCGCTGCGCACCGTCCCGGTCCAGCAGCCGAACCCGGCCGTCCATACCCCCCACCGCCAACCAGCGCCCATCCGGCGACCAGGCGCAGCACCGAAGCGCCTTCGCCCCCGGCGAGAACCGCCGCATGAACCGCACCGGCTGCGCTGCCACTGTCTGGCCCTCAGCCCAGCTCCTCGCGCATCCCCTCCAGCACCCGGGCGATGACGGCCTCGGTGCGCCCGCGCAGCTCGGCCTCGTCCGGGTGGTGCAGCAGCAGCTCGCGGCGGATCTGGGCCAGGGCGCCTAAGTGCGCGGTCTGGGCGCCTTGGCCGGTCAGGTCCGCGGCGCGGCTCTCCAGCAGGTCCAGGGCGTCGGTGAGGTCGGGGATGGAGCGGTGGGTCTCGCCGGCGGGGCCGCCGGCCTCGTCCACCAGGGGCTGGATGACCTCGGCGAGCACGGCGCGGTCCTCGGGGGCGTTCCAGCAGTGGAGCAGGGGCCAGAGGTCGGCGGGGGTCGCTTGGTCGCGGCCTTCCAGCAGCGCGGCGCCGCGGATGAGCTTGAGGCCCTTGACCAGGCGGCGGTCGGAGAGCTCGACGCCCTCGGCGCGCAGTTGCCGGGCGAGCTCCTGGTACTGGGTCTGGAGGGGGCCGAGCTTGACGGCGGCCAGCTCGCGGTGCAGGGCGCCGAGCTGCTCCGGGGCGAGCAGGGCGGCGGTGTCGTCGGCGGCGGCGGTGAGGCGCCGCTGCTCCAGCGCCCAGCCGCGCTCCAAGAGGTCGCCCAGGTGCTCGTCGGCGACCGGGGTCATCTCCAGGCGCAGCACGAAGCGGTCGGAGAAGGCGCGCAGGGTGGGGTCGTCCGGGAGCTGGTTGGAGGCGCCGAAGAGCGCGATCAGCGGCACCTGCGTGCGTTGCGCGCCGTTGTGGAAGATGCGCTCGTGCACGACGCTGAGCAGGGTGTTGAGGATGGCGCTGCTGGCCTGGAAGACCTCGTCCAGGAAGGCGATCTCGGCCTCCGGCAGCATGCCGGCGGTGTTGACGACGTAGGTGCCGCCCTGGAAGCGCTCGATGTCGATGGGGCCGAACAGCTCCGAGGGCTCGGTGAAGCGGGTCAGCAGGTAGTCGAAGCGGCGCGCGTTGACGCCGTCCGCGAAGCGCGCCACCAGCTCGGACTTGCCGGTGCCGGGCGGGCCGAGCAGCAGGCAGTGCTCGCGGGTGACGAGCGCGAGGCGCAGCAGGTCCACCGCGGCGTCGCGGCGGGCGAACAGGAGCTTGAGGTTGGTGGCGACCCGGTTCAGGCGCGCGATGGTGTTGGCGGCGTCGTGGGAGAGGGGCATGGCTGGGTGGTCCTTGTGCGGTGCGTGGGCGTCGGGTGGCGGTGCGAAGGCGGTGGTGAAGGTGCGTGGGCGGAGCCGGTTGGTGGATGCGCTTCGCTTACCATGAAAGTCGCGCGCAGCGCGCTCCTTAATCTCCCTCTCCCTCTGGGAGAGGGCCGGGGTGAGGGAAACGGCCATGGCGAGCAGCGCCTTTCATCTTCCGGGGTGGCGCTGGTCGCCATGGTCGTTAGTCACAGTTTTCAAAAACAAGCAATGCAGTTTTTTCAACTACGAAACACGCGAAATACGCGAAAGGACAGCCGGACAGTCAGGGTTCACCGCAATTTCGCGCTTTTCGCGTGTTTCGTAGTTTCAAGAGGATGTGCAACTTGTTCTTGAATCGTTAGTAAGGGTCGGGCTCGGCGGCTTCGCCGGTGCGGCGCCGGTAGGGGATCATGCCGTCGCTGGGCTGGCGGCGCTCGCCGCGGCGGGGCGGTGGGCGGGGCTCGGTGGCGCCGCTGCGCTGGGTGTCGAGGCGGGTGCGCAGCCGGCCGACCAGCCAGCCGAGCTGCCAGGGGTCCATGGGCTGCGGCGGGTCTTCGAACCAGTGGCCGACGCAGGCGTCGCGGAACAGGGAGCGAATGTCGTCGCCGCTCAGGCCCTCGGTGGCGTCGGCGATGACGTCGAGCAGGCCGTCGTCGGCGGGCACCTGGAAGTGCTCGGCGTGGATCGCGGCGATGTGCCGGCGGGCGGTGCGCATGGGCGGGCCGATGTGGATCGGCTGGAAGCGGCTCGGGCGCAGCAGGGCCGGGTCGATGAGCTCCAGGCGGTTGGTGGTGCCGATGACGAGCATGGGCACGTCCGGGCGGAAGCCGTCCATCTCGGTGAGGATCTGGGCGACCAGGGCGTTGCCGGCGCGGGAGCCGCCGTCGTCGCGGCCGGTGCGGCTGGCGGCAATGGAGTCGATCTCGTCGAAGACGATGACCGACGGGGCGTTGCGCCGCGCCTCGGCGAAGATGGCGCGCACCTTGCGCTCGCTCTCGCCGACGTACATGTCCGTGACCTCGGGGCCGGAGACGACGCGGATGGTGGCGTTGAGCCGGTTGGCGACGGCCTTGGCGAACAGGGTCTTGCCGGTGCCGGGCGGGCCGTGGAACAGGAAGCCGCGGGGGATCAGCTCGCTGCGCAGGGCGTCCAGCCCCGGGTTGTCCTGCAGCCGCCCGCCGCCGGTCATGAGCGTGATGGCGCGCCCGAGCAGGTGCTTGACCTCGTCGTAGCCGCCGATGTGCTCGAAGCCGATGTCCGGCACGGCGAACTGCTCGGCGGACTGGGCCTTGAAGGCGCGCAGGGCGTCGATCAGGAGCGCCGTCGGGGCCGGGTGCTCGGGGCCGTGGCCCTGATCGCGGGCGGCCTGGGTGGCATAGGTCATGGCCTGGCGCAGCCGCACCGGGTTCAGGCCGGCGATGTTCTTGTAGAGCTCCTCCGGGGACAGGTCGGCGAACAGGGCGGCCTCGCCGGCGGTGATGAGGGCGCGGCCGATGGGCACCGCGGGCGCGTCCGCGGCGGCCGCCGGGTCGGCGACGGCCGCCGGCAGGCCCTCCACCTCCGCGCGCACCGCGAAGCGCGCGGCCACCACCTCGGGGGGCGGCAGGGTCGGGTCCACGAAGGCGAGCACCAGGGCGTCCAGGGCGCCGTAGATGGCCTCGGTCAGCTCGCGGGACTCGCGGCCCAGGGTCTTCTCGCCGCCGCCGCCCAGGAGGTCCAGGTTCGGGATCACCAGGACCTCGTCGGGCTTCAGCTCGGCGATGGTGGCGCGCAATTGCGCGAGGCGGTTGGGGCCGCCGCCCAGGCCGGGCTGTTCCGCCTCCGCCGGCAGGTCCAGCAGCCGCGGGGTGAGCTTGATCTCGCGCGGGCTGCCGTCCGCGGCGGGCACGAAGAGATCGGCGACGATGCGCGGCCACAGGTGCGGCACCACGAGCTTCTCGCAGGCGACCAGCACGGACAGGCGCGCGCGCAGGAAGCTCGCGAGCTTGCCGACCTCGGCGCGGTAGGCGATGGCGACGGCGCGGGCCTCGGTCATGGTTGGCGGGTGCCCGGTGCCGAGGCCCGCGGCCGGGTCCGGCGCGGCGCCGGGCTGCGCCGCACCGGCGGCGGGCGGGGCGGGTGCAGTGCCGTCGCCGGTGTCGGGGCGGGCGTCGCCGGGGCCGGCGGGGTCGCGCGCCGCGGCCGCATCGGGCGGGACCAGGCCCGCCTTGGCGGGGTCGACGACGCTGATAAGCAGGAGCGACAGGGGCGTGCCGAGGGTCTTGGCATCCAGCACGGCGTTGGTGGCGATGGCGGGGGCCAGGGCCAGCAGCTCGGCCAGGGTGCGGCGGTCGTCCGCGACCAGGAGGTCGGTGAAGGCCTGCGGGTCCAGGGTGAGCGGGGCGAGGTTCATCGATGTGGGGCGGGTGCGGGTTCTGCGGGAGGCGAGCTGGGGGGACGACAAGGGTCGCGTCGGACTAAAGGGCAGGCGCGAAGCAACAGGTCCGCACAGCGGACCCTACGCGGCGCCCTCGGCCGCGGCGCGCAGCGACGCGGTGAGGGCGGCGAGGCGCAGGCCCTCCAGGTAGACGTGGAAGTCCAGATAGCCGCGCTCGCGCACCGCCCGCGGGTCGTTGCGGTAGACGGCGCGGAAGGACTCCCACCAGCGCCCGGCGGCGAGCGCGAGGTGGAGCCGCGCGGGGTCGGTGTCGGCGCCGAGGCTGGCGAGGGCGCGCCGGATCAGCGCGGCCCAGTCGGCGCGGTGCCCGGCGAGCGCGGCCTCGACGATGTCGACGATCAGCTCGGGCCGCGCCGGGGCGCCGGCGGAGCCGAGCCGCAGCGCCTCCATGAGCCGCCCGCGCCAGGCGAGCAGGCCGGGGTGGTCCTCGGCGGCGGCGAAGGCGTGCACCAGGAGGCGCCGCCCGGCCGCGGTCGCGGCCAGGCGCTCGCAGAGCAGCACGGCCTCGTCCTCGCCGCCGCGGGGCGGCAGCATCAGCACCGCGGTGAGCGGCGAGCAGAGCAGCAGTTGCTCGGCGGTGACGGCCGGCAGGTGCAGCAGCGCCGGGCCGACGACGGCGTGGCGGGCGATGAGGTCGGCAAGGTCGCGAGTCGGCGGGCAGGCGTCGATGAGCCGCTCGGCCGCGGCCTGCGGCGCGGCGCCGATGGCGGCGGCGAGCCAGAGCGGCTCGGGGGCCAGCGGCGCGGCGGGCTCGGCGAGCAGCGGCGCGAGGCCGAGCCGGGCGGCGGCGATGGCGACGGCGCGGGCGAGGGCGGCGCGGGCGGCGGCGCCGGGGCGGGCCAGCTCCGCCAGGTCGCCCAGGTCGCCGCGCGGCGGCGGGCCGTCGGGGGCCTCGCACCAGGCGAGCACGGCGATGGCGGAGCGCTCAGCGGTCATGGGCTGCTTGCACCCGCAGAGGGAAGGGCGGGGTGATTCGGGATCGGGATCGGGATCGCTATCGGTATCGAGATCGGTATCGGGCTCAGGCTCGGCCTCGGTATCGACCTCGGTATCGACCTCGGCCTCGGCCTCGGTTGCGATGGCGAGTGCATCGGCAAACCGCAGCCGCCACGGACCAGGACGGCGGATGCGCTTCGCTTATCCGTACGGCGGGCACCCTGTTGCCGAGTCATGGCCGAGCACCACGGGTTTGATGGTGGCACAGCAGCATGTCCTCCCCCCGGCGCACGTACCAGCGCAGCACGCGGTGCGGGCCGTCCAGGTTGACGAGGCCCGCGACCTGCCAGGGGATGCGGAAGGTGGTGAAGTGCAGCCGGTAGTCGATGGACGACAGGCCCATGGCGTCGGTCGCCGGGAACAGGTGGGTGTGGTACCAGCCGAGCAGCACGGCGCCCTGGTGCTCGGTGGCGAGGCGGGCCTTGATGGCGTCGAAGGAGTCGCCGGTGAAGGTGAAGTGCAGGAAGGAGGCGCCCACCTGCTCCGCGGGGACGGCGGCCCTGACCAGGACGATGAAGGTCTCGGGCGCGTCGGCGTCGGCGAACACCTCGCCCACCAGGAAGCCGCCCTGCTCGACCTGATCCGAGAAGGGCCGGTCGCGCTCCAGCTCGGCGGCGACGACGGGCTCCATGACGACCTTGACGAAGCCGGTGTGCAGCGCGGCCTCGGCGAAGCCGGGCGGCGGCGGCGCGGCGCCGAGGTCGGCCAGGCGCCGCGCCGGCGGCGGGGCCGGCGGGATGGGGCGGATGCGAAAGCCGGGCCGCTCGCCCCGGGCGTAGGGCGTGACCTCGGCGACGCCGAGCGGGACGGGGGCGGGGATGTGCAGCAGCCGCTCGATGCCCGGCCCGTCGATGCGGAAGGCGCGCACGCGCCTGCGCTCGGCGGGGTCCAGCGCCTGTACCCAGGCGCGCACGCCAGGCCCCAACACCTCGACGGCGGTGTGCGGGTGGCGATAGTGCCAGTGGCCCGCGATGTGGACCCGCACCTGGATGTAGCCGATGGCGTCGCTGGCATAGGCGAGCGGCGGGTCGCCGCCGATGCCGGTGTCGTCGCTCGGGTAGGGCAGCAGCAGCAGGAACGGCGGGTCCGCGCGGCGCCAGTGCGGGCCGAGCCAGCCGGTCAGGAAGGGGTCGGCGACCTCGACGATGGGGCGCGCCGGCGCCACGGGGTCGAGGGCCGCGTCCAGCAGCACCACGGTGTAGCCCGGCTGGTGCCCCGCCGGCTGCGGGTCCGCCGCGGGCGCCGGCCCGGCGTGGTCGTCGCCGCCCGGCGTGCTCCCCGGCGTGCTCCCCGGCGTGCTCCCCGGTGTGCTCATGGCGTCACCCGCCGGATGCGCAGCCGCCGCTCGGGCGCGCCGGCGAGCACCATGCGCCCGGTGAGGGAGATGCCGCCGCGGGCCTCGATCGCCCGCTGCCCGTCCGGCGTCATGGCCCAGCGCGCGGCCTCGGTGTCGAGCGCGGCGCCGCGCAGCGCGCCGGGGCGCTGCGGGTCGTCCTCCACCACCGCGTAGTTGCGGTAGGCGGCCAGGTCCACGAGCATCTGGCACAGCTCGCCGAAGTCCATGCCCGGCACATAGTGCTCCTTCAGCGCCCCCAGGCAGACGTAGCCGGTCTCGCGGTGGATGTTCGGGTGGAAGATCTCGGTGAGCCACCAGGCCGCCGGCGCCTGCTCCGGGAAGTCCGCCGGCACCTCCACCAGCACGCGATGCCGCTCGATGGGCACCGGCGGCCCGCCGGGCGCGGGCGGCGGGCCGAAGCTCGGCGCGCTGAAGTCGAATTCGTATTCCGTGGGGGCGACCAGGGAGTTGGCGCTCATCTCGAAGCCGGGGTGGGCCTCGACGTAGTCGATGACCTCGTTGCGCGCCTTGGCGAGCGCCTCCTCGCGGCGGTTCGGGTCGATGGCGCCGGCGGTGCGCTCCGGCGAGACGTTGAGCACGTCGCCGGGGCGCACGCCCGCGTCGTGCAGGGTGTCGCGCGGGTCGAGGCGATGGCGCTCGCCGCTCGGCGTGACGCGGTTGACCACGGCCTGCGTCCGCTGCCCCTGGGACATGGGCCAGGCCGCATCGCTGTAGGCGTTCATGATGCCGCGGGCGACGTCCTTGACCGTCGTCGACGCCCGGATGCGGTCGAGCCCGAAGCGCTGGCCGTCCGGGCCTTCGGCGGTGAGGGGGTCGGAATAGTAGTCCCGGAAGTGGTAGGGCTCGACCGTCATGCGCGATTCGACGCCGCGCTCCCGACAATACTCATGCACCTCGCGCATGACATCGTCGACCTGCGTCTCCGACAGCCCCTCGAGGGTGACGTTGAATCGCGAGCTGCCTTCTTCGCCGAGATTGATCAAGGCCTTGCCCCCTTGCGTCTGTGCCGAGTCTCCCAGGCGCTGAAGGATCGCCAGCAACACATCAGGCGGCAGCTCGCCGGTGATGCGCAGCTCGACGTTGATGCCGGTGTGCCCGCGGCGATCCGGGGCGTCGGCGGGATCCCGGCAATTGGCGAACACCGAGTTGCCGGCGAAGATGGACGCGGCAGCCCGGCACAAGCGGCTGACGCCGTCATGGCCCCCCATCCCCTTCTTGAGCTTGTTGACCACGTCCCGCCACCAGTCGAGGATCGATGGCGTTCCGAACGCACCGAAGAAGACGTGCTTGACGTCGATCTGCGCCAGCAACGCCGTCGCACCGGAGCTGTTGTCGAAGCACTCCGCGAGCTCGGTGATGAATCGGTTTTCCCAGTCCTGTGTCATCGTGATCAAACGCCCGCGACCAGCCATGCCGCCAAGTCGGCGAAATCATGCGGCGCCGCCGACATGCGCCCCTGCCGGCTGGACAGGTAGGAGGCGGCGCTGTTGGGGTCGAGGCCGTCGACCCAGATGGGGACGATGGCCGCACCGCGGCTGTCCGCGACGCCGATCTCGTAGGCGCAGAAGGTGCGTTGCAGGAAGTCCGGGGTCACCCAGCAGGCGAGCACGGAGGCGCTGCCGGCGGCGTCGCGGATGACGTCGAGCCAGCGCTGGCCCGGCCCGATGGAGCGGTGGTCGAGGAACAGGGCGAGCCCGGGCGCGGCGGCGGCGAGGGCGTCGTAGAGCGCGTCCACCTGGTGGCGGTTCGCCGACGCGTAGCTGAGGAAGATCCCGCGCTCCCCGGCGGCCGGGGCGGCTTGGGCGCCGGCGCTGCCGAGGTCGAAGAAGAGCCGGGACAGCTCGGGGTTGCCGGGCAGGCGGTCCGCGACGCGCTCGACGACCCGGGCGACGGCGTCGGCGCGAAAGCCGGCGGTGCTGCTCATGCCGGCATTGGCGGCCTTGACGGTCGCGAGCCAGTCGCCGAGCGGGGTGCCGCCGGGGGCGAAGCGCTCGCCGGGGAAGTCCAGCTCCATGCGCACGGTGGGCGCATTGACGGCACCGTCGGGCGCGACGCGGGCCAGGGTCTCGGCGACGCGGTGCAGCTCGGAGGGTTTCAGCTCGCGGGGTCCGTTGGACATGGTCAGCTCCGTTCGGTGCGCGGTGGCCGGTAGGGGTCGTCAGCAGAGCTCGACGTAGTCGAGCCCCGCCGGGCGGCGCACGGCGAGGATCTCCGCCGCCGGAACGCCAAGTGTCCGAAGTTTAGCGCCTTGCGGCGCCCGGTCCAGTTCCAGCGACGTGCGCGGGTGCAGCCGGGCACCGCAGCGCGGGCAGTCGGCGGCGGCGACCCGGCCGGGCCGCTCCGCGCGGAAGCCGCAGCGCCGGCAGGCCACGGCGAGCTGGAAGGGCGTCCAGGCCAGCGGCACGGCGTCCGCCGGCAGGCCGGCGCAGAGGTCGCCGACGCTCGGGTCGGGGCCGAGGGAAAGCGGCCGGGCCGCGGGCAGGCGGTGGTGATACGGGCAATGCGGGTCGCGGCGTTGACGTACCGGCACGCTGCGGCCGGTGGCGCCGTCGAGCTCCAGCAGGTCCGGCGGGACATCGAGCCCCATGACGTGCCGCAGCGCGAGCAGGGCCATCAGGTTGCCCACCAGGGCGGACAGGGGCGCGGTGGCGCCCGCGCTGTCGGGCTCGGCGGGCAGCCCGCAACCGCGGCGCACCTGGGCCAGGGCATCGTCGGCGGCACGCTCGCCGGGCGTCAGGCCGCAGCCGTAGCAAGGGCCTTCCGGGGCCAGGTACGGGCGCACCTCGCCGCTCCAGGGGCCGGTGGCGCCGTCGATCCAGGGCGCACCGGCGAGGCCGCGGCGGCCGGCCAGCGCGAGCCGGGCGGCGCGGCTGTCCAGACAGCCCATGACGAGGCTCGCGGCGCGCAGCTCGGCCAGGCCGATGCCGTGCTCCAGCCGGTCAGCGCGGATGTCCACGACGGTGTCGGGGGCGATGCGGGCGAGGCCGTCGCGGGCGGCCTCGACCTTGAGCCGGCCGATATCGGCGCCCGTGAACAGCGGCGCGCGGCTCAGGTTGGAGGCCTCGATGCGGTCCATGTCGCACAGCAAGAGCCGCCCGACGCCGGCGAGCCCCAGGGCCTGGGCCACGGCGTTGCCGAGGGCGCCGACGCCGACGACGATGATGGTGGCCGCCCGCAGCCGCGCCTGATCCCAGCCGGGGAGCCGCAGGTGGCGGTCGAAGCGGCCGTCCGCGATCATGGCGCCGGCGGCGGACCTCAGCTCATGCCCGGGCAGGAGCCCTGGTGCCGGCTGGAGCGCAGCCAGAGGTCCCAGCAGTGCAGTTGCTTCAGCACATCGCGGTGCACGGCCGCCTGGCAGCGCGGGTGCAGCGGGTCGCAGGGGCAGATGACAACCAGATCCAGCGGCCGAAAGGTGTGTCCGCAGACCTTGCAGGCGGCGCGCCCGTGGCCGCGGTGCGGCGGCGCGAGCAGCGGATGGCCGGCCTCCAGGCGGGTGAGCGGGACCTCGTCCGGCATGGGCCAGGCGGTGATGAGGCCGTCGTAGAAGCCGGCGGCGGCGCTGAGCGGTGGCGCGTGCGCCGCCGCCGCGGGGTCGGCCGAGGCGCAGTGCAGCCCGGGCATGTCGTGCCGGGCGCGGCGGTCCGGCAGCGTCAGCACGGTATCGCCGAGCCGGAAGCTGTGGCCGCAGACATCACAGCGCCGGTGCAGCCAAGGCGAGCGCAGCGTCGTCTGCACGCGCTGCGGCGCGGGTGCGCCCGCCCCGGCGGCGCGCGGCGCGCCCTCGAGCCCCGCGGCCCTGCCCGCGTCGAAGGCCGCTCTTACCAGTCCGGCCTGGTGTTCCGGCATCTGTGTCGTCCTCTCATACCGACTTCGCGCATCGAACGCACGCCGTATGCCGCTTGCCGCCGACGAGATTCTGCGTCGGTTGCGCCAGTCGCATGCGGATTTCCATCGGCTCGTCGTCCCGCCCCCGCTTGGGGTGCTCGCACGCTATTGGGCCGCCTGCCTGCATGACCGACCCACCTTAACAGAACCCAGTCGGCCCACTGCCGGCGGCGGCGTGCATTCAGGTGCGCATCGGTCCAGATCGCGCAAAGCACCCTTGTCACCGCCGATTGCGACGTCACGAAGAACGCTACCTCGCCTTGCCGACTTTGATCTTCACCCATCCAAGGCAGCCGCGCGCGTGCAAAGGAAAAGGCGCTGGAAGCGGCAAAGAATACCTGCACTGGATCTGCGAGCGCATCGTTCACGCCGCGGCTGCGCCCGGACCCGGGCAGTCTCGCTCCGACCGCCGCTACCTTTCGCAGCCTCTTGCTCGGCAGTTTTGCTGCCGCAAGCGACGAGCTGTTGCCGCTGTTCGGCTCTTGGCTCTCGAGGTTCGCCGACGCGCGGTACCTCGACCGCGAAGCCGCCTTTCGGCGACAGGACGTGATGTCGCTCGACAGCGGTAGGCTCCGCTGTGCGGACCATTTGCCCGGGTGAGGCACCTTGGGCGGAGCTTCGACTGGTACGAGGCGGTCGCCTTCTGCCGCTGGCTCACGGCGCGGCTCGCGCTGCCTGAGGACAGCGTCCGCCTCCCGACAGAGTTGGAATGGGAGAAGGCGGCGCGGGGCGAGCAGGGGCTCGAGTATCCCTGGGGTGCGGAGTACCGGTCTGGCTTTGCCAACGTTGATGAGACGGATCGCCACGACATCGCCAAATCAAAGGCCGGCCCCTGGTTTCTGGATCAGACCACCGCCGTTGGCGTGTACCCGCACGGCGGCTCGCCCTACGGCGTCGAGGACCTGGCCGGAACGGTCTGGGAGTGGTGCCTGAACAGGGGCGACAACCTGGACGTCGTCGCGGCCGACACCAGCGGCCCCGCGCGGGCGTTGCGCGGCGGCTCCTGGCTCAATCCTCCGCGCGACGCCCGCGCCGACTTCCGCCCCTGGCTTCTTCCCGACGATCGCTTCGACCTCGGGGGGGTTCGGTTGTTGTCGTCGGTCCCCATCGACGCTGACCGCTGATCTGCTGTGCGCTGTTTGCTGTTTCCTGTCCGCGAGTCCCTGGCTCCGTCGCACAGCGGCGGAGCCCCGCGCATTTTTTCGCATCGTACACGATAACGCGAAGCCCGTAGGGCATAGGCTGGGTTGCGGCACGCAACCCAGCGCCCGGGATCACCACACAAACCGCTTCCGACTGGTGCCGAGGCTCCGCCTCGGCACCGGCCTCGGCGGCTCTGCCGCCAGTGCACGGCGCCGTGGCGGCTGAGCCGCGACGAGGCGTACCGAGGCAGAGCCTCGGCACGAGGTAAAAAATGCGCGGCTTCGCCGCTTCGCGGCCGAGCCGAACTCCCACGCTGGAGCGTGGGAGCGAGGCGGGATGTGTTTCCCGGCGACGAGCTGCTCGCCGCTTGCCGCCCGCGGGGCCTGCCCATCGGCAATCTGACCTCCCAATTCCCACTGGTGCCGAGGCTCCGCCTCGGCACCGGCCCCAGCGGCTCTGCCGCCAGTGCACGGCGCCGCGGCGGCAGAGCCGCGAAGAGGCGTACCGAGGCAGAGCCTCGGCACGAGGTAAAAAATGCGCGGCTTCGCCGCTTCGCGGCCGAGCCGAGGACTCGCGGGCAGGAAACAGCAAGCTCGGGTTCCGACTGGTGCCGAGCCTCCGGCCCGGCACCGACGCCGGCGGGTCCAGGCTCGCGACACCGCTCCAGCGGTGTCGCGCGTCTGTGGGCGCTCTGCGCCCCGGTGCGCCGAGGTAACCGGAACGGCGCAGAGATGAGGGCAGGCACGACTGGTGCTGAAGCTCCGCCTTGGCACAAGATGAGCCCGAGGCCATCACGCCGCTCCAGCGGCGAAGGGGTGGAGTCGTGAGCGCCGGTCGCGAGCGCGCATTGTCGCTGCGCGGTGCATGCCCTATGCTCGGTCGCACCGTCGACGCCGTCGGCGCCCAGCCGATCCGCGTTCGGCAATGGCGCGGCGGCGCCGTTGTCAGGCCACCGAGGGGGGAGACCCGCATGCCCGAGGACACGCCGCGGCCATGGCACCGCCTGTTCGGTGTCACGCTGACGGATCTGTTCGCCGGCACGCCGTGGCGGGTGGAGCTGGAGAAGGAGCTGGCGCTGCGGAGCCAGTTGCTCGACGTCGTCATTATCGAGCAAGGCGCCGGCGGCGAGCGCACCGACGCCGTCGCGGGGCTTGAGCTTCCCGACGGTCTGGAGGGGCTTCGCGCGCACAACCTGCTGACCTACAAGTCGCAGCACGAGGCCTTGGACGGCTGGGCCGTCGAGGAGCTGATCGGCCACTACGTCAACTATCGCAAGCTGCTGATGTCTGCGTCCAAGCAGCAAGCGCTGCCGGCGGCGGCGAGCTTCCAGCTCTACGCGGTCGCGACCCGCCATCCGGCCAAGCTTGCGGCCGGCGTACAGCTCGCGGCGACGCCGTGGCCGGGTGTCTTCGACCTCCACTGGGGTACGCGCCGCATCCGGCTCATCGTGCTCGGTGCGATCGCCAAGCATCCGCGCAACGCCCCGTGGGAACTGTTCAGCGCCGAAATGGATCGGATTCGCCACGGGGTGGCGCATTATCGCGCCCGTACCCCGCAGACCGCAGCCCTGCTGCACGAGCTCTATTTTCGCTACCGACTGGAGCTGCCGACCATGGCCTACACCCTGGATGACTATGCCCGCGACAGCCACCGCTTCATCCTCGATCACCTGACCCCTGAGCAGCGGCGCGCCTTCCTGCGAGAGGTGCCGCCGGCAGAGCGCCTTCGCGATCTATCGCCGGAAGAGCGGCGCGCCTTTCTGCGAGAGGTGCCGCCGGAAGAGCGCTTGAGCGGGCTGCCGCCGGAAGAGCGCCTGCGCGGGCTGAGCCCGGAGGATATCCGCAAGCTCAAAGCGCATCTCGATCAGCTCGGCGTCACAAGCGACGCGGAAGACGTGCCGGGGTCGTAGGTCGAGCCGACGTGAGCGGGCCCGACAGTCGCCCCGGACGCAGCGCCCTAGTAGAGCCTCGGCACCAGCTTGGAGCCGGGGCGTCCCGCCCCGGACCCATGGAGCCGGGGCGTCCCGCCCCGGGCACAGCGCGCCAGACCCGCCCAATGCCCAGCATCCATAGGACGCGCAGCCGCCGCGCCCCGTCCCGAACCCGGCCTTCTCCGATACCGCAACACTGCAGCGGCACACAATGCTCCGACTGCTTCCCCGAGGCCCCTCTCGCGCCCAGGCTCCGGCGTGGGACTGTCTGGCAGCCCCTCCAGCGGCGCGTCGCACCGGACGCGCGATGCATTGGACGCGACGCTGGAGCGTCGGCCCGTGCGCCCACGCTGGAGAGATTGTGAAAGTATTCCCTTATGAGCCACAAAACGGCCTCGTCGTAGGGTGGGTCAAGCGAAGCGGACCCACCGTTGTGCGTATCGAATCCAATGAAAGTCAATGCCTTACAGGCAGCGCTGAAGCTGGGTCAGGTGGAACCGCTGCGCTTGTTCCACCCTACATCCGAATACTTTCACAGTCTCTGGAGCGTGGGAGCGAGGCGGGAAATAATACCTGGCTCCGCCGCTTCGCGGCGGAGCCGCGGACTCGCAGGCAGGAAACAGGAAACGAAAAGATGTTCCGACTGGTGCCGAGGCTCCGCCTAGGCACCGGCTCCGGCGCTCTGCCGACAGCGCAGGGTCGGACTGCTGCGGAAAGGAGGTATCTTCCTAGGTCACGGCCTACTCTCGAATGGCCCAGAGCTCCAACTGGAGCCCCGGAAAGTCGCCGCCCACGTGCAGCCCGAAGCCCCCGCCGCTGGCGGTCTGCCGCCACAGCTCGGCGCTGCGGTCGAGTTCGAAATAGACGAAGCCCGCGCGATAAGGGATTTCGCGCGGCGCAACCGGCAGTGGGTGTAGCGCGACACCGGGCAGCGCGAGCTTGACCAGATGCAGGATCATGTCGATGGGGCCGATCTTGACCTGGGCCGGGAAGCGGTTGCGCAGCAGCTCGGAGGACAACTGCGCTTGGCCCGCTAGCACGAAGTGCGCGCTCGTGAACAGCGACGGGTCCGGCACCAGCGCGATGCGAAAGCCGTACTTGCGGTCCTGGATCGCGATGGCGACGGCGCGCTCGACGCCCTCCGTGGGCACGCCGACGCCGGGTCTGGGGTCGCCCAGTTCCGCGAGGCGGTCGCCGACGGCGCGGCGGTTCGGCGGCTCGGTGGCGGAGCCGTTGACTTCGTCGAGCAGTTCGCGGATCTCCGGGGACGATTTGGGCTGGGCTGGGGGCTCGGCGAGGTCGACTTGCGGTGGCCCGGAATTGCTCCGGGCTGCATCCTCATCCGGGCTCCCGGGCTGTGGATCTTGCTTTGCGTCATCACCGATGGGGCCTGGGCTGTCTCTTCTCGCAGCGGCGACGAAGCAAACCTGTCGTCCCTGCCCACGAGGCTCAAGGAGGCCCCGCTTCACCATGTCGCGGAGAGAGCGCACCGCGGTGGCGTGGCTCACCTGGGCCACCGTCATGTAGTCCGCTGCCGTCAGTCGGCCCTCGCGGTGCAGGTGATCCATGGCTTGGCGCTGCGCCTCGGACAACCCTTGCTTGGCAAGCGCGTCAGCGTCGTTGCCATTGCGCAAGACGATTGGTGTGTCAGGGACTCTGCGCCGCTGTTCGGTTGCGGTCTGGTGTGGAGTCTCCACCGGCTGCGCGAGCAGCCACTCGATGCCGCGGATCAAGTGCTCCATGTGGCCGCGAAAGTGGCGCCCGGCGGCGTGCACCGTCGCCGCGTTGCGGTACGCGAGCGGCGCGATGCTGGCGGGCAATGCGGCCTCGTCCGGCATCTGGGCGTCGTCCAGCAGCACCGGGATCAGCGGGATGCCGCGCCGGAGCGCGATCTCGATCTCGGTGCGGACGAAGTCCCGCGGCGCATCGAGCCGGCGCTGCCCGTTCGCGTCCTCGGCCGTGAGCCAATGCCGCCCCATCACCACGAGCACCAGGTCGCATTGGCGGATCTGCCGATCCAGCCAGTCCCGAAAGTCGACGCCCAGGGGGATATCGTCCACGTCCATGAACAGATGCTCGCGCCCGAAGTGCTGCTCCAAGCGCATGTAGATGGCCAATGCGGCGTGCGCGCTGTCCTCGCGGCGGTAGCAGATGAAGATCTTGGACAAGACTGCGCGTCCTCGTGGCGGGCTTCTCGGTATTCGACGGCCATCGGGGGAAGTCCCGGCAGTGTAGCCGGGGCAGCCGGGAGGTCCAATGTTTGCGCAGGACGTCGGACGTAGGCTGGGTTGAACTTGCGAAACTCAGCGGTGCGAGCGGGTGTGCGGGTTGGTGCGGCGCTCGGGGACGCTGGGTTTCGCGCCTCAACCCAGCCTACGGCCTGGGTTGCGTTGATGGGTCACCATCTGAGTCGGCTCGGTGGTGACCGACGGCTCAAACGTGTTGAAAGTTGATATGCCTCTAATGAACATGTCAAGCGAAACCCCCTGTCGATGCTTCGGCCGGGCAGGTGGTCATCCCGGTAATCTATCCTTGCCAGCCTTGGTGGTACGCGCCAAGACCCACCTCGCAGAGCCGATGCATATGTTTTCTCTCTCGTCTCGGGGTCCATCAGTTCATCTAAACACCACTCCCATACGGTCCCACACATGTCCTCAACCCCGAAAATAGAGCGTCCATGCGGATACATACCTACCGCAGTGACTGCCTCCAAGTACGTGGCCCGAGCACCATGCTGAGGGTCGCCAGTCTCCTCAACGTTCGCATACCCCCACAAGTAGGAGCCACCCCATGGATACGCAATCTCTGTTTTTCCGCGGGCCGCAAACTCCCATTCGAACGTAGTTGGCAATCGCACGCTACCGGTAGCGGCGTCAATCTGCTCACCAAACCAGTTGCAGAAAGCAACGCATTCTTCCCAGTGCACAGAAACCATTGGCCGGTTCCAAAACGCAGGCTCTCTGCTTGGGGGCTCCGGCGGGACCCATTCCCCCCACCAATGTTCATCTTCGTAACCCCCGTGTTCGACGAAAGACCAGAACTGTTTGTTTGTCACAGGGTATCGACTAATCCAGAAACGCGGCACGTCGACCTCTGCGCCCCAAGGGGCTCGCATGCGTCCACTGGGGATTTCGATCCAAGAAATATCGGGGAGCCCGTCCGCGAGTATTCCTACTCCAGGCCGTGGATCACCCAACTCATCCAATCTATCGCCTATCGTCAGTCGCCGCTTGGGTGATGTCGCGGGATCGATGATCTCCTCAAGCAGCGCTTGGATTTCAGGCGGGTACAGCGGCTCGGGGGGCATCCCGGGGGCCTTGCCTGCGTCATCTCGGGCGGCGGGCGCCTCGATCGGCACCTCGAACTCGACAGTCCCAACCCCCGGCCTCGGGTCGCCCAGCGCGTCGAGCCGGTCGCCGATCTCAAGGCGGCGCGGCGGTTCGGTCTTGGGGTCGGCGATTTCATCGAGCAATCGCTGGATCTCTCCGACGGGGTCCGCGTCTGCATCGCCCTCCGGGCCTCGCGCTCCCTTGGCCCCGGCGGCCGGAATCTCCGACTCGCCGGCTTCGGCCGGCGGCGGCAGCGCTCCCTCGCGCCACCAGCGTTCCAGGGCTTTGGCCAAGTCCGGGGCGGTGGGCGACTCTGCGAGCCGCTGCCAGTCCAGCCAGTCAAGCAGCGGTCCGCTCGTGCTGCCGGAGCCGGGCGGTGCAACGTCCTCGGTACGCAGCAGCAGTCCGCCGGTGTCGTCTGCCGGGGGCTCGGCGCCGGCCTCGGCCCACAGCGCCCGCGCCGCGCTGGTCCAGAGCCGCACGGCGCGGGCCTGGTCGGCGCGCGGGGCGATGCGGCCGGGCTCGGTCTCCGCCAGCAGCTCGATGGGGATGCCTTGGCCGCGCAGCCAGTCGGCGATGGCCTTGGCGGCGGCCTCGTCGGCGGCGGCGTGGACCAGCCGCAGCGGGGGCGGTGCTGCCGCGGCGAGCTGGTCGGCGGCCTCGGCCCTCGGCAGCTCGGCTTGCAGCAGCCAGCGGCGGCCGGTGAGTGTGGTCAGCTCGATGAGGGTGCCGGGTGGGTCTAGGGGGATGCAGGTGCCGCGGGTGATGCTGTGCCAGGCGCCCTCGGCGCCGCCGGCGCGCACGTGCAGGCGGGCCGGCAGCGGGCTCGGCAGGGTGATGACCGGGGTGTCCGCCGTCGTCGGGTCCAGCAGGTGCAGCACGGGGTTGTCGGCGCCGCCGCGCACGGTGACGCCGAGCTCGGCCTGCGCCAGCGGGGGCGGCAGGCGCTCGGCGAGCCAGCGGGGCAGGGCGGCGGGCTCGCCGGCGGCGTCGGACCAGCCGCCGCCGTCTTGCAGCGCCAGCGCGGCGTAGCGGGCGAGCTGCCGGGCTTGCGCCTCGGCCGCGGGGCCGAGGCGCCGGCGGATGCCGGGCAGGGTGCGCTTGGCGAGCCGGGACAGGCTGATGCGCCGCGCCTCGTCGCCTTCGCGGGCGATCTCGGCGAGCAGGCTGCCCAGGCCCTGCGCCAGGGCCTGGTCGTCGCCGCGCAGCGCGTGGTAGCGCAGGTCGCGCTCCAGGCGGTCGGCGGCGGGCCAGTGGCGGGTCTGCTCGCGGGTGAAGGCCCAGAGGGTGTCGAGGTGCAGGGGCGGCGTGGCGGGGTCATCCGGCAGCGCGAGGTCGTCGCCGTCTGCCGGGCGGGCGTCGGCAGCGCGGGCGACGCCTTGGAGTCCGCCGGCGAGCACGGCGGCGATGCCGAGGTGCAGCACGATCTCGGCGCTGCTGCGGGCGGCCACCAGCGGGCTCCGCCAGAGCCGCGCCTCCAGCTCGGCGCCGGCCGCGGGCAGGAATGCGAGCCGGGCGTTGCGCAGCAGCAGCGGCTCGATGCGCGGGGCGAGCACCAGCGCGCGCGCCAGGGCCAGCACCCGCGCATCCAGGGGCTGGCGGAGCACGAAGCGCTCCAGGTCGTTCGGGCCGCGCCAGGTCATCGGGGCCTGGCGTCGGCGCCGCGGCGGCGCACCAGGCCGGCGGTGGTGCGCGGCGACCAGTGGATGAGCGTGACGTTGGCCGGCAGGCGGCGCGCGCGGTGGTCGAGGGGCAGCGGGGTCAGCAGTAGCAGGGGGCTGCCGGTGCGCGCGCAGTCGGCCGCGAATGCCTCCCACCCGTCCCGGGGCGCGGCGGCGCTCGGGCTCTGCAGGCCGAGGTCGCTCGCGGCCAGCACCGGCCGGCCGTCCGGCGTCCAGGGCGCGGGCGCGCCGGCGGCGCCCCAGTGCTCGGCCGTCAGGGGGTCGCCGTCGAAGCCGAAGGTGGTCACGGCATGCCGGCCCAGCACGTCGCGCACCTGCTCGTCCAGGTCGTGCAGGTCCGGCCAGAAGGGCACCATGGACCCGCTGTAGTCGAGCAGGAGCTGGCAGCCGGCGGCGACGGTGGGCTCCGCCTGCCGCGGCAGCTCAGGCAGCACGCGCCGCCGGACGATGGCCGCGAGCAGCCGCGGCAGGTCCGCGGTGCCGCCGCGACGGCGGGTGGCGAGCGCGGCGGAGAGGACGTGGCGGGCGCCGGGCTCCGGCAGCAGCCGGGCGCGGGCGACGACGGGCTCCGGGGCCTGCGAGAAGGGGTTGGCCGGCCCGGCCAGCCAGGCGGGCGGTTCGGCGTCCGGTGGGGCCAGATCCGCCAGCTCCGTGAGGGTGCAGGCGCGCGTGCCCTCGGGCAGCTGCGGGCGGCGCGGCGGCTGCGGGAGCGCGGGCGGCTCCGCGGGCGCGCCGCGCCGCTCGGAGGGCGCCGCGGCGTCCACCGCGGAGCCCGAGACCAGGTGCGGCTGCCGGCTCGCCGCCGTGTCGGCGGCGCTCGGCGGGCGGAGCCCAAAGCCCAGGCAGGCGGCGATGGCCGCGGCCTGCCGCGGCTCGCGGCAGTCGAGCCGGGACAAGGCCCGGGCCAGGTCGCCCAAGTGGATCTCGCGCCGACGCTCATCCCGGACGCGCGGGGCCTGCTCGGGGTCGGCCGGGCTCATGGCTGCTCGCGGCGCAGGGCCGGGTCCTTGGCCAGGACCGCCCGTTGCAGATAGGACCAGACCGAATCCTTGTCTTCGTCGACGCGGATGCCGAGCTGCGTGCAGGCGTGCACGGCGTCGAGCAGCTCGGCGGCGCCGGGCTGGCGCACGCGCTGTCTGTCGGCCTCTTTGCGCAACGCGAGCAGCACCGCGATGACGGCCTCCAGCAGGGCCGGGTCGGCGTCGGGATGATGGGCGCGCGCGATCCGCGTCAGCCGGGCCGCGTTCGGGGCTTCGATGTCCAGCACGACGCACCGGCGCACGAAGGCCTGCGGCAGCTCCCGCTCGCCGTTGGTGGTGATGACCAGCAGGAACGGCGACCGCTCCGGGGCGGGCGCGGCGATGACCTTTACCGCGCGGCCGTCGCGATGCGCAAAGAAGCCGGCCGGCAGGGCGAACCGGCGCCGGTCCAGCGGCAGCAGCAGGTCGTTGGGCAGGTCCGGCTCGGCCTTGTCGATCTCGTCGATCAAAAGGACGGTGCCGGGCGGGTCGGCCGGCTCCGGCGGGGCCAGGGCCGGGTCGTGCTCGCGCACCTGGTAGGCATCGGCGTCGAGCTCGCGCAGCCCGCGCCGGGCGGCGCTGTCGGGGTCGAAGGCCCACCAGAAGATGCCGGGCTCCAGGTAGCAGCCGTCGGGTCGCAGGCCGTGCTGCCCCTGCCGGGCCAGCGCCCGCCGGGCGCGCCAGGGGTGCAGGCCCCCGGCAGCGGCGGGCGCGGGCGCGGGGGGCCGCACCTGGGCGTCGTTGAGCCGGCGCAACTGGTCCACGTCGGCGGTCAAGGTCTCCAGCCGGGTGCGCGACGTGATGGTCTCGACGAGCAGGCGCCAGCCCTGGGCCGCGGCGATGGCATGGGCGAGCTGGGTCTTGCCGCAGCCCGGCACGCCCGAGACCAGCAGCGGTCGCCGGGTCGCCAGGGCCACGTCGACGGCGAGCGTGATGCCGTCGTCGAAGACGTAGGGATCGAGGCCGTGCGCCGGGCTGGCGGGGAGCAGGCCGCCCTCCGGCCGGTTGAAGATTCTGGGCGTGTAGTCCATCAGTCGCAGCCTCGGTAATAGTCTTGGAGATCCGCGTGGGCCATCCGCTCGGCCATGTAGGCGGCGCGCTCGGTGGCGGGCACGAGCGGCGGCTCGGCCTGACGCAGGCCGTAGAGGGACGGCTCGCCGGCATCCGCGCAGGCCACCACGACACCCAGGCGCCGATAGATTGCCGGCAGCGTTGCGAGCTCATCCAGCAGCCGGCGGTCCGGCCAGCCGCCGGTTTCCGGGGCGGTGGTCAGCACCACCAGGATGTCCCGCTGCCTCTTGTTGACCATGGCGTCCTGCTCCTCCGGTGGAAACATCGGCGGCAGATGCTTTTTGAAGACCTGGCGGCGAATCTCGCGCCTGACATCCTCCAGCGACTCCCAGCGCGACACCGGCACGCAGATCGGCGGCTCGCCCCGCCAGGCGCGTTGCAGATAGCGCTCCAGCGTGTAGGACTCGGTGTCGAGATCCTGATCCGACAAGAACAGGAGCTGGCCGCAGAGGGCCAGGGTGCGTTGGTCCTGGAGACCGAGCGGCAGGTAGGAGGCGGCGCCGGGATGCACCCAGAGGGCGCGCACCTGCTTGAAGATCTGCATGGCCTGCTCCCGCGGAAAGCCGAGGTGCAGGTGCCGCAGGATCTCCGAGAAGGCGCCGAAGCAAAGCGCCGGCTCATCGGCAGACGCCAGCAGCAGCCGCCGCGCCAGCGCCGCCGCAACGGCCTCGGCACGCGTGGCCCGCGGCGTCTGCACGGCGCAGTCGAGCGCGTCCGCGGCGGCCTCCAGCGCGTCCTGCGTGCCTGCCTGCGCCAGGAGCTTCGCGACCATGCCTTGCAGCAGGTACAGCGGCGTGGCGCGGGCGGCCAGGGCCTCGATGTCGCCGAGACCATCGCGGATGCGCTCGGCGATCCGGCCCGCGTCGCGCGGCAGTGTCTCGCTCTGTACCCGATCCAGGTCCAGCGCCCCGAAGAAGCTGGACTTGAGATCCGCGCAAGTGCACTCGTCCTCGATCGGGATCAGCAGCAGCCGAAACTCCGGGTCCAGCGCCCAACGCCAGCCCAGGATCGCCGCCTCCTTCGCGACCCAGTCCGAGCGCTCCAGTGCCCGCCTGGTCACCAGCATCACCGCGGCATGGCACTCGGCGAGCCACAGGTTCAGTTGCCGCGTCCAGTCGTCGCTCGGCAGCAGGCCGCCGTCGTCGTCGCGATCCATCAGCAGCCGGATCGGCACCTCGGGAAGCGCCCGCAGCCGCGCGCAGACCTCCCGCAGCAGCCGCCAGTTCGCGTCGTCGTCGGGGTGCCGATGCGCGACATCGTCGAGGCGGGAGCTGTGGCTGATGAAGAGCTTGAGGGCGGGCATCCGTGATCTGCTTCTGCGGCGGGCGATTTCAGCCGAATTGTAGCGCGCGCTTCCACGGGGAGCCGGCACCTGCCGCCGCACGGCTGCCCAGTGCGCTTGCAGCCGCGCCGCGCCTCCGCGAGCATCGCGCCCGTCGGCGGCCGTGAAACAACAGCGAGGCGGCGCACAGCCATGCCCAACACCAAGACCCTCACCCCGATCTTCTACGGCGGCGCTTCGCTCGCCGTGTTCCAGGCGGGCGTGGTCTACGAGCTGATGCGGCTGGTGCAGTTCTCGCACGCCGCCGGGGCGCCTGCGGGCGTGCCGCGGCTGGCCGTGGACGTGATCGCCGGCACGTCGTCCGGCGGTGCCGCGGCGCTGCAGCTCGCGGCGGGCGTGGCGGGCGGGGACATCGACGGCGTGCTGGCGCAGATGCTCGAGATCTGGCTGGTGCAGGCGGACCTGCAGCGGCTCTTTCCGGCGCCCGGCGAGCGCGCCGATGCGCTGCTGACGGACCGCGTGAACCGGCAAGTGCTCGCCGAGCTGCTGCGCCGCGCCGCCGGCGACCGGCACGCGCCGCTGCAGGCGGACCTCGCGTGCTGGCTCAGCCTCACCAACATGACGGGCCTGAAGGAGCCGGTCAGCATCCCGCAGCCGGCGCGCGACGGCGCCCCGCGGCAGGTCTGCACCTTCCCGACGCTCCGCCACGGCGAGCACGAGCGCGTGAGCGCCGCGGATCTCCGCGACCCCGCCCGGCACGCCGCCATCATCGACGCCTTCCAGGCCAGCGCCGGCTATCCGGTGGCCTTTCCGCCGGTGGTGCGGCCGAGCAGCCTGCTCGCCGACGGCAGCACGGAGCGGTTCGTCTACGCCGACGGCGGCATCCTCGACAACCAGCCCATCACGGTCGCGCTGGACGCCATCGCCGAGCGCCCGGTAGCCGACCGGCACCTGATCCTGGTGGACCCGGGCACGCAGTGGGAGGAGCCCGACTTCGGCGCCAACCGCCCGCAGGAAGCGGCCGGCGAGCCGCGCACCGACCCCTGGTGGGTATTCAGCCAGGTCGGGCCGGTGGCGCGCACCGACAGCGTCTATCTTGACCTGGTGCGGCTGCGCCACCAGCAGCGGCTCACCGCCGCGCTGATGCCGACCCCGCGGGAGATCCTGGACAACGCCGAGCTCCGCCGCGCGCTCGTCGGCATCCAGCGACGGCTGCGCCCGGGGCTGCCGGAGGCCGCGCTGGCGCTTTGGGATCAGGTCGAGCCCGCCCTCGGCGCCGCGCCGACGCACGATCGAGTCCGCACCCTTTGGTCAGACTTCGTGACGCTGGAGCGCTTCCCGCTGCGCGCGCGCCTGGGCGAGCGCCGCTTCCTGCACGGCGAGCCGCCGCGGGAGCAGGCGCCGGCGCTGGCCGGGCACTGGCGCGCCTACGACGCCGCGGAGGCTGCCCTGGCCGCGCTGGACCGTGATTGCGCCGAGGTCCGCCACCGCCTGCTGCGCCACAACCTCTGCGGCGGCGGCTGCGCCGGGCTGGATGCCGAGTGCATCGCCGCGATCACCGAGCTGCTGACCCGC
The DNA here is from genome assembly GCF_001469165.1 of Thiohalocapsa sp. ML1. Lineage (GTDB taxonomy): Bacteria > Pseudomonadota > Gammaproteobacteria > Chromatiales > Chromatiaceae > Thiohalocapsa. The sequence goes on from NZ_JABX01000006.1 coordinate 117,681, forward strand.
CTCGTCGCGGCCAAGGACGGGCTCGAGGCCGCCCGCGACGCCCTGCTGCGCCGCCTGCTGCGCGCGGACCCCGCCGCACCCACGCCCGCCCAAGACAAGCCCGGCCAAGCGCCGAGCCCTGAGGAACAAGACCCCATCGCCCGATTCCTCGACTACGCCCGCGCGATGCAGGCCATCGAGGCCATGAGCGGCAACGCCTTCACGCCGCAGCTCACGACCTATCGCATCACCCCTTTCGACATCTATGCCCCGACCGCCCACTGCCGGCACCTGAAGCCCCTGGCCGGCGGCAACTTCGCGAGCTTCGGCGGCTTTCTCAGCCGGCGCTGGCGCATCAACGACTTTCTGGTCGGGCGGCTCAGCGCGCGGGCGCACCTGTTCCAGCGCGAGCTGCTGGCGGCCGCGGCCCGCGACGATTACCTGACCTGGCTGCAACAAGCCGACGCCGCCGTGCCGCTGCCGAGCGCCCTCGATGCCGCCGAGCGCGCCCTGATGGAAGGCTTCCGCGCGCACCCGCCCGCCCCCGACGGCTTCGCCGACGACCAGACCAAGCCCCCCTACCTGCTCGCCCCGGACGCGATGGACCCCGAGCGCTTGCCCGCCGCCGAGCTCGCCGCCACCCTGCGCGGGCTGCTGCGCTCCGCCCGGCGGCTGGCGCGAGCGCATCGCGGGATGGCGTATCGCGTCGTGGGCCTCGCCGCCGTGCCGCTGGCCATCGCCGAGCTTGCGCTCAGGATCGCCGAGGTCGCGCTGCGCCACTTTGGCCCGCAGCGGCGCGAGCCTTCCGCGATCCCGCGCCGCCTTCGCCCTCCGAACCGACGCCCCTAGCGACGGGATCTGCCCCGGTCCAACAGTTGGACCATGGCGCGGGCAGTCAGGATGCGTGTCGCGCCATGCAGTTGGAACCTGCCCGCCTTCCAAGCTGCGTACACAAAATCGGGCCGTGTCCCGCGCACCATGAGCGCGGAGAGCAGGACGTTGGAGTCGAGCACCAGGCGCATGCCGAACACCCGGCAACCAATGCGCAGGCAGTCGGGCGGCCGGTGTGGCCGATCGTATTCATTCCGTGGCGGCGCCGCGACGGACGGCCCTTGCCTCCTCGTCGAGGAGCGCTTCCAGCTCGGACGGATCCATCTCCCCGTTGCGATCCTTGAGCGTCTGGACGGTGCGGTCCAGTACACGCCAGCGCACGGCATCCTCGACGAAGGCCGCAAGCGCCTGCGGCGGCAATCCATGCTCGTAGAGGATGGCGCGGACATCGCGGTCGGTCTGCTCCGACACGAGGATATTCCAGAGAACGTGCTCGGACATGGCTGACATCTCCCGAGGCAAGCGGCCGATGGGCCGAGGATAGCCGAATGGGGGCCAAGCAGCCGCGCGGTCGGCCTGGCCACCGCCGGAGGACCGAAGCCGGGCACGCGGCGGACGAGCAGCCCCCCGCAGCGTCGGAGCGTCGGAAGGGCTTCTCAGCCGCAGGGATAATGAATCTCGAAGCCCGGAAACTCGATCGAGTCGAAGTACCCCGTGATCGCGTTAATGGCAGCCAGACCGCCGAAATAGGCCAAGCTCCCGAATCCGCCAAGTTGTGCTGCGTAGAAAAGCGCCATGAACAACGTCAGGGCACCAATCAAGCCGCCGCGAATGCCCGTGCCGAGCGCGCTGTTCTTGGGCTCGGGCACGATGTTCGCGTGAATCGCCAGAAAATAGTTCTTCACGGCAATCCAGCTCGCGCCTAGAAACGCTATGGTCAGCATCACGACGGCAACAGTGGGGAGAAACACCAGCGCCGGCAAAATGATGGCTTGCAGCAGCCATAGCAGGACTGCTCCAATCCGCTGGATGAGCACCGGGATCAGGCAGACGACAACGTACCAGATAATGATGATGACAACGATAGCGCCAATGACGTGGGGCATGACAGAGCGCTCCCTGAACAGAATTTGGGTTACGAAGTAGGCCGCGATGCCGCGGGCCTACATCAGCGTGATTGCAGAACCACCTGAACACGCTTGTCGTACTCGTCTAGAAAAATATCGCGCCGCAAATCTTGGTATCCGGGCGCGGACACCAAGACGTCGTAATGCCGGAACGCCGGTAGGCGCATCTGATCCTCATATGGTGGCACGACGTTCATGACCCTGACTCGTGCATGGCTCGGCGTTGGCTCGACGGTCAGGTACTGAAACTTCGGTTCCAGGCGAATCCACACATCTTGCCGCGGGTCGGTCATTACTACTTCCATCCGCTTTGGCACAAAATCCTTGTGCTCCACCAAGATGTCGACCACGTCCTTGCCAGGCCGAATCCCTGGATAGTACTTGGGCGCTATGTTCATAATCCGCACCTGCGCGTCCGCCGGATCGGTCTTGACGAAAAGCCGGCAGCATTCTTCTGCCGTTGGCAGGGGCTGTCTCGGCAAGCTAGGGGCGGGCGGCGTCGGGGATGCGGGCTGCGGGCGTTCCATCAGGGTGGGCGGAACTGCGGGCCGAGGTCGGCTTGGTGCTGGAGTGTCCTGCGCCGGACCTGACGACGCTGCCTTAGGACGGGGCGGCGCTGGTTGCGGAGGAACGGCAGCGCGGGGCTGGGCTGCGCTCTCCGACCGGGCCTGCCCCGCCCCGAACCTACCGTAGACAACCGTCTCTGCGCGGTGATCGGCCGGGGCTTGAGCGCCGAGTGAGCCACCTCGCAGCATGATTGCGCCGACACCGATGCTGGCCGCAGCAGCCAGGGCTGCGACGCCGGCCGTCAATCCAGCAGGCGTCGATAGAACCCGCACGAACCACTCAGCCCGAGGGCGGGGCGGCTTGCCGGCCCACAGCGCATTCGACCGACCGAGCAGCCAGAGCACAGGCTCCATGATCCGCTTCGGCGCAAAGGGGTCGTGCCGCGCCTCATCCGGCGTGCGCCCGAGGGCTGATGCAGTATAGAAATTGACCGTGGCGAACCGCGTCTCGATGCGGTGAACAAAGCCGCCTTCGTCCCATTCCCGCAAGCGCTGGGTGATAAGCCGGTTTCGACGAGCCTGCTCGGTCTTATCTGCGGTGGTCGCGCCGCCCGCGCGCAGCGCCTCCTCGCCAATCTCATCCTCCAGCCGAAAGGCATCGATCTTGGTGAGGACCACGGCCACCGGAACCTTGATCTTGGCAGTGGGCGACAGTCCAAACTGCCCTTCCAGAACATTGATCAACCGGGTCAGGAGCTCGTCGGGCGGAAAGCGGCTGGGGCTGATGTTGAGATTGCTCTTCAGTTGCTCCGCGTAGCGGGACCGAACCTCCGGTATCGAGAATGGATCGACCAGGAACAGGATGCCGGACGGGTAATCGAGAAAGCGGTGCGGAATCAGCTCGTCGCTGCGCTGAAACGCCTCACCGGCGGGGTCGTAGAGATACAAGGTCAGGTCCGGGCGGCCAGGCCCGCGAAACAGCAGATCGAAGGCGCGGGGTAGGGTTTGCACGGTTTTCTCGGGCGGAACCCCGTGGTCGATGCCCGCGATGACCGCATTGTAGGCCCGCTCCTGGTCCGGCGATACGAAACTGCCGTGCATGCCAAGGCGCGGGGCCACCGAGTCCCGCAGCTCCCGTGTCAGCGCGAACAGGTAGGCGGACTTGCCCACCTGCGGGCCACCGATGATCGGCAGAAACTGCTTGCGTGTCTCCGTGTGCTCTCGCGAGAGCATATTGCCGCACGTCGGGCACTGCGACTGCAACCTGCCGCGATTGGTGAAGACCGTACAAGGCAGCTTCGCGCCGCATTTACAGCGATGGAACAGGATGCCGAAGGACGAAGGGATGAGCCGCGAATGGGTCCTTGTGCAGGAGTCACAACGATAGACGGGCAGCGGCAGCCGGGTATGGCAATGTGGGCACACCGAGACAAAGCCGCGAACCAGCATCAGGATGCGCTCGAATGCGAGCACCGCGGTGAAGGCCAGGTAGATCAGTCCAAAGAACAGACTCAAAATCAGGACGTGGACGACCGTAAGCCCGAGCGTCGTCAGTGTGCCGAAGACGCGCACCGACAGCGAGGCACCCACCCACCATGCCGACGGCAGCTTCTCGATCAGGTTGTCGCCGAGTACCCAGGCATCTCTGCCGCGCGTCCAAAGGTCACTGGCATCGCGTCGATTGTTCGCGAAGGCCCCGGCGATCGTCGCGCCGAGGTCTGCGAAGCCCTTGCCGAAGAAATAGCTGCGATAAGCCGACTCTGTCATTGGTCTGGGCATGCCCTGATACCCCTAAGCTGTGCCGATGTCCCGGTGGCCGGCCCTGTCGCCGGCATCCCGCAAGCCCCGTTTCTCATCTCATGCGCCGTTCGTTCCGCAAGCGGAACATCAAACTGGACCGTCAGCCGTGCGGGACGAGAAGCTGCGGATGGCCTCGACAAGCTGTTCGAAGCCCCTGCTCCAGTCGCCGCGCAAGTCCACGCGGATGCGGTCCTGAAGCAATGGCGGCAAAACAGGGTCTCCGGCGGCCGTATCCAGGATGACGGGAATGAGCCCCTTGCCGTGGAGGCTGGCTTGATGCCAAAAAGCTTTGTATTCCTCGCGCTGCCAGGGACCGAGGCCTTCCCGGCCGATCAAGACCGCGACGCAGGGAATCGCAGAGACCTGCTGCTCCAGAGCATCGTGCCAGGATTGGCCAGGGTGGAGATCCCTTTCATCGAACCAGGGACAGATACCAGCCGCACACAAGCGCTTGTATACATAGCGTGCCTGTGGGGCGTCGGAAGTGCAGTACGAAAGAAATACCTGGAATCGGGTAGCGCCTGCTTGTCTTGCTTGTTCGGATCTATCGGCTTCACTAATGTGCGTGCGGTATGGAGAACGCTCCTGATGTCTAGGTGCTTGTCTTTGCTCATTGTCCGGTGTCACCATCATGTCTCCTGCGGACGTAAATGCATCCCTGACAGGGCCGTGGAAATTGATTGTCTGATGTACGTTAGTCTTGGGATCGGACCCGCTCATGGAAGTTTTCCTCTACGTAAGCCAGAGAATGCCAGAAAGGGTGGCACCAGCGGCCAGGATCAGCCAAAAGACAACCCAAGCATTCGCGTCAAGGGCTCGCTTCAGCAGCAGCGCGATGCGCTCGATATCAGGGTCTGCAATCTCTTTGTCGGTCGGGTCGCTCCAACGATCCAGCACCGCCATCAGGCTCTTGTTGCTGCTGCCGTAGCCTGCGGCGACCGCGTACAGTGCCTTGATGACGCGCTTGTACTGGAGGCGGTTCAGCGTTACCAGGAACGGGACGAAGGAAAAGCGGGTGCGGACCTTGAGCGGGGTGCTCGCCAGATCCGGTTCCTCGTCGCCAGCCGCCTCCTTTTCCTTTTCACGCGCATCCTTGATCTCCTGGATGCGCTGCTTCTCCGCATCGTGCAGCAGGCTCTCGAACATCACCCAACTCTGCAGTGCAAGTTGCTGCGTAAGCGCGGTGGCATCGGCGTCCGTCAGCCAGCCGAGCAGGGTGCGCTCGATGTTGGTCAGCGGGCGCAGGCTGTCTACCCAGATGGGGTATCGAATACCGTCATGCTGAAGCCAGGCGTCGCCGCCTTCCAGGGCGCGGCGCTCCGTCTTGAACATTTCGCGGAGCGCGCCGCGGATGAAGCCCAACTCGTCTTCGCGAACGTTGTCGACCACGCGGCGCAACGTTGCGGAGAACCGGTCGAAGTCCCGTCCTCCGATTGCTGCGAGCGCGGCCACCAATCCCACGCGAACCACCGGATGCTTCTCGGCTCGAAGCACCTCCTCCAGACGATCGTCAATGTCGGCTTGGTCGCCGGACTCCGGGTCAAGGAGCCCATACGCGAACACCACCGTGAGCAGGAGCTTCTCGCGATCGCCAGGTGCCTGGAAACGGGTTCGTGTCGGCTTCATGGCTGAGGCCTCGGTGAACCACTCGTCGAGAATCGCCAAGCTGCCCACGGGATCGGCGCGGTAGGCGATGGCGAGGCTGCGTGCGATCGCTCCGGTCAATTCAAGATGGCGGGTCATTCCCTTGAGGGTATCCTTCAGCAGCTGTGCGTGGAGGGGTACCAGCAGCGGCAGCGTCCATGACCCAAAGGCCTCCCGCACGACTGGGGCCGAGTCATCCGCAAACTCCTCCACGCGATCGAGCAGGTTCTTCGCCAGTCGATTCGCAGGGTCATAGCGGCCTGCGTATCCCACCGTCAGCGCAATGGTGGCTCGCAGATAATCCTCCGGGTTGCTGGTTTGCCGCTGTTGCTGCTGGAACAAGGCGCGAATGAAGCGGCGGGCATAGGCGTCTTGCTGCCAAGCCTCCAACCGGGCGAACAGCTGATCGTGCTTGTCGTACTGCCGCCAACGCGCCATGGCGCGTGCGGCCACCGCGCGCGCCCCGGCGCTAGGATGGGCGGCGAGTTTCAAGAGCTCGTTCTCCACGGCCTCCGGAGAGACGAGTCCGACGTCCGACAAGGAATCCGCGACGGCATCGCGAAGTCGCCTGCGGCGGTCTTGATCCCCGAGCAGCTCGCGGTCCGTGGTCGCGCCGTCGTCGGATACTGACTCCGATACCATTTTCACCAGCACTGGCATCGCGGCCAGGATCTGACGGCGACGGGAATACCAAGCGGCCTGCATGAGCAAGGAACGCTGCTCGGCAACCCGGCCCTGCACCAACCTGCTATTGCGCTCGATGGAGACGAACTCGAACAGATTGCCTTCAAGTGCCGCCAAGTCACAGTAGTCGGGCACCGTGAGAGTTGGATTTCGCTCTTTCCACGCCTCTTGATACAACCTCTCTACGGCGCGAAAGGCTTGGTCGTCGAGCAGCCCCTCGAAAAAGGAGAAGCCGATTGCCGCTAGCGGCTGCCCGCCGCTGTCGAGCGACCGAAAGGCCTGATCAATGGTTCGGGCCGGGTCCGCAGCGATCTCGAGCAGCGCGTCGACGCGGGCCGCATCTAACGGTCCAGTCTCCGCGCGGAGCGTATTGACGAAGGTGGCGACTTGCCCCGGGCTGCGCAGCCGAGCGGCGATGTCGCGAATCGAGGAGCCGCCGACCAGTGGATCGTCCTGCCCCGACACGCTGTCGAACGGCGCCGGCATCTCGGCTCGTCGGCGGATGACCTCCTCGCGCAGCAGCCGGGAGAGGAACTCCTGATCGTACACATCCTCCGCGGACAGTTGCCGTGCCCATGCGCTTTCCGCGTGCGCCGGGAGATCCCATTTGCGCAGACTCCCGTCCATGGTCGCGATGATGAAGTGCTTGCCGTCAGCCACCTGGAACAGCCGATCCAGGTCCCAATTCGCGTCCTGCGGTTGTAGATCGATCAGCAGGAAAACGGTCGGGTCCGCTTCGTTCCTGATCGCGCTGACCAGGCTTCGCGACTCCGATCCGCGCAGCCACTCCTTTACCGCCAGGGTCTTACCGTGTGCCACCTTGTTGATCAGCGTCCACGTCAGATAGCGAGCGAGCTCGGCCTTGTCGACCTCCGGCTCACCGGTGAGCAGGATGAGACGCTCTGCCTGTAGGCTCCTCAGCAGCTTTCCCACGATGCGCGGACCGATATAGACGGATGGCCGGTAGCGATCCAGTGATGGCGTGACGAAGTCCGGTGCACGGTCGAAGAATGTTTGATGCGTTTGATGGATATCGCGACCGGCGATCAGAACCTGATCGACGGATTCGTGCACATCGACGCGCATCTCGTTCGGTGCCATCAATCAACCTCCGCTTGACCAGCTGAATCAAGTTGCCACGAGGGCAAATAAGGCGCTCAGGGTTTCCGTTGCATAAGCCGCCGGAACTCGCGCGCCAGGCTCGATCCCATTCCGTCCCGACTTGCGCTGAGGCGGGAGAAGGACTTCATCGCTCTGTCGCTCGCGGCGGTGCCTTTGAACTTGGCATAGGCAAGCTTGTAGTCCGCGTCGGAGTACCGCTTCAGGACTACGATCAGGTTGCGCTCTATCGCTCGGTATACGGTCTCGTACGCGGGATTCTCTGCGAGCGCATCACCGAGGGAGAGCCAGTCGGCGATATACCGGCCCAGGTCGCCGGGATCGGCTTCTGGGAGATGGCGCTGCATCCAGGCCGGGTAGGCCTTGCTCAGCAGCTTTGATTGCGGCCTGTACAAGGCCAGCAAGAGCCGGTGATGCGGGCGCGAGTCATCGAGTCTGTCGGCGGACAGGGTGTCGAGCATTCGCTCGATGAAGAGCGCGTACTCTTCGTTGCTCAGGTTGGCGATGAGACCCCTGTGCTTGGCGAGATCGTCCAGCGGAAAGGGGTCGTTACGGTTCGCGGCGCGCGCCAATAGCTCGCGCAGTTGCAGTACGCCGGTGTCGAGCGCTAGGCCAGAGGTCTCTGCGACGCGCAGCACCTCGGCTTCAAGTTCTTCATCCCTGGGGGCCGTTGGGTCCAACGGCAGCGTATTGCTCAAGGCCGCGAGGCAGGGCTTCAGCAATTCGGGCGCCAGCTCCGCGAGCTCCCGGCGCGCGAAGAAGTGTCGGCCGAGCCTCAGGGCCGCCGCGCCGCGAGCCACGTGGGGCTGCAAGTGCTCGCGCATCCAGGGCATGACCCGGGCCCTGTCGGCTTGCGGAAGCCGGTCGATGACTTGGCTATGGTGGTCCATGAACGCCTGAACCGGGTCCGTCGCCGAGTCCATGCGCAGCGACCACTCCCGCAGGATTACGTCCAGCGCAAGCTTTGGGCGAGCCTGACTCAGCGCCCCGGTTGGGAACCCGGGCTCGGCTTCAAGGAAAGCACCCGCGGCCGCGGCGGCGAGCTGCGGGTCTACCGGCGAATCCGTGAGGCCGACGATGCCGCAGACCGACAGAAAGACATCGGCAGTGTCGGCGGCCGACAGCAGGCGCGGCAGTAACCGCGCAATCAGGGATGGACTGTGCTCAGCGACGCTTGCGATCCAGCCGACGATGTCCGGCTGCTCCAGTGCTGGCCTGATATTCAGGGTATCAGCGGCGTGGATCAGCGTTGTCAATGCGCGGTCCGCGGCTGCGTCGCCCTGGCGCGCAACATCCGCGAGCGTCTCTGCATGCCCGAGTACGAGCCGGGCCGTCTTGAGATCGGCGTCCGCAAGCGTCTCGCGAAGGATGGAATGCGCCTCCTCGGCAACACGGCGCCCGTCGTCGGCCCGCAGGTCTCGCTTCAAGAGCTCCACCCAGCCATCGAGGAGGCTTCGCTCATAGGCCGGGTCCGCGCCCGCGGTTGCCGTCACATGCTTGGCAAGCAGCCGGAACCACAACATGGGATGCGACAGGCGTAGCTCTTGAAGCAGTGGGGCTATGCGCGGGAACAGATCCCCCCAAATTCGCGTCGGCGCCGTGTCCAAAGCAAACTGGAGCAGATCCGCGGCGCCCGTTGGGTCCGGGGCTGCGCCCACGTCAGTCAATAGTGCGTACAGATCGGCGGCTCGTGCCAAGTCTGCGTCAATGGCTTGGAGATCGAACCCTTCGAGGAATGTCAGCAGTGCCGGGAGATCGCCTGATCCACGTCGGAGCGCCGCGACGGCGCGTTCGGCATAGCGCTTTGAAGACCTATACAGCCATTGTTCGTCGGCGTCGTCCGGCTCTGATAGCTGGCTGTCGCAGTTGTTGACCTCATCGAAGCAGTAGAATTGGTATTGCCGCTGGGTCGCGTCGCAATCAAGCTCGGTTCCGGCGACGGTGGCGGCCACGGCAGGCAATCCCATGCGGGCGTATTCGTAGCTGGAGACATCGAGCCCGCTTGCGAGACCACGCGGAAAGCAACGATGCAGCGTGGCCAACCACCAAACCGCGTCTTCCGTTGCAGTGCGGATCACCAAGGATCGTCCGGTGCGCTTGCTCAAAAAGCAGGCTTGAACCATGGCGCAGAGCCTGGATTCGCGGTCATCGCGCTGGCGCAGGAATTCGGCAAGGTGCTGCGGCGCAAAGGTGGGCCTCAGGCTAAGTTGCCCGGCCTCCAGCAATGGCAAGGGTTCCGGGCCTGCCTGATCTTCTTCCGGCAGCAGCGCCTTTTTCCACCCGTCCCAGGTGAAGTAGTCCGTCGGGTAAGCCGAGAGCTCGTCCGCCGGGAGCAATAGCGTGTGGGCGAACATGTTCCCTTCGCGGTTGGAATAGTCCACTCCAGTATAGCGGGTTGCATTCACGGCCAGGCGGCCCGAGGGGAGCAGATAGAAGCGATAGGCAAGCGGAAGCTCCGCGTCCGGCGGCCAGTTCAGCGGCCGGCGGTAGCCGCTGCGCCTGACCACGGCTTGCAGGTCGGCGGGATCGATGCCGTGCGAAGCCGCGCGTACCTGGAACCCGGCATAGCCGGTCGTTCCGTGCTGGCATGAGGTGTAGTGCACCTGTTGGACAGGCATGGAGAGTCTCCTAGCGTGACGTCTTGATCAGTCCGTGCTGGGCCAGCAACCACAGAAACGGGTCCACGACCCGGCGGGGAACGATGTTCTTCACGTTGCGTGCCGCATCAGGATGACCGCCCAAAGCGGTCAGCGCGAAGAAGCCGGAGCGCTTGAAGTGCGTACGGACCTGTTGCAGCAGGTATTCCGAGTCCCACTCGGCGATCAGGCTGCGAACTTCACCGTCGACGGCCACAAAGTCCCGGCGGTCGAAGCGGGTGCTCGGGCTCGGCGCCGCCTTCAGCGGCGATTGCGGGTCGAGCAGCACCTCGACCGCATCGACCTTCGACAATGCAACAGCGAGGGGTGTAGGGATCTTGGCGTCGTTATCGAGGCCGCGCCCCCGGCGAATGAGCGTGGTTACGCGCGTGACGATGTCGCTGGTCTCGGCGTCGACGAGAGGTAGGCCCATGCTCGCCGGGAGGCGATCCCGCACCGGGCCGAGCTGCAGCGGATCGATCAACAGTATGATGCCGTCGGAACGATAGATGTACTTGTTCACAACGTTCATCGTGTCTTCTGCCTTTAGGTCTTCGCCCGCGGTGTCGAAGAAGGCCAGGCTGATGGACCGCTTGATGCGGTCGCCGCCGAGCAGACCCTTGCCGGTGAAGGTCAACGAGAAGGTCATCGGCAACTGGTTTGCACGCACCTGCAGGGCTGAAAAGGTTCCTTCAATAAGTTTGTGCTGATTGAACAACGGGTCGAAGAAATCGTTGCGGTAGCGGCTGATCGTGGCATCGTTCATCGGTTGCAGCAGCATGTCCATACGTGGGCCCACGTGTCGCTTGAGCTGCTCGATGAGAACCGGCAAGTAATGGCTCTTGCCGGATGTCTTGGCCCCGATCAAAGCGATGATGTAGTTGCGGTGCTCCGCAAAGGTATGCGGGAGCTCCTGGTGGCAATGCGGGCAGAGCCTTTTGTGGCTCTTCTCGCTGCAGTTGGGACATTGTTGAAACAGGACAAACCGCTTACCCGGCGCAGGCAGCACCCTGCCCGTAAGAACCTTGTCCTCCCACCGTTTGATCAGTACCGGATCGGGTTGGGGCGAGCAGAGCTGCGGCGGGCTTGCACAGCGAAACGGCGTGGCATTGAGCTTGAACGTCTCGAAGCAGAATGGGCAGACCTCGGTGGACACCGCGCTCCTGATCGAGCCGCGCGTGCGTTTCATCAACTGCTTGATTGGGCGTATCACCGGGTACTACTCCTGGCCTGCGTGATGCTGTCGCACTGCGATGGCAATGTGTCGCAACGGGCGCGCGAGGACTGCGGATCGCCGCACGGCCGACCGACGATGTCGAGGCACTGCCGTGCACTGCTCGTTGTCATGACCGGCGGGCTCATCCGACGCGCATCTCGGAGGCGGCCCCGGGCAGGAGCCGCACCTCGGCCGCGGCAGCCTCGTCGCGGAAGAACAGCTTCAGGTGAGTGTCTGCATCCAGACGTGACCGGTCGATCGGTATCCACCCGCTGCCCTTGATCAATTCCAGCTGCGCGATGGTGGCCAGGGTCATGCCGTCGCCGGGGGACAACGGCAGCGCCCGCGGCTTGCCGACCAGCAACAGGTTGCTGAGGCGCAGGTCGGTATCCGCCCGCAACTGAATGCCGACCTCCCTGACCCAGGGCAGGAGCGGCAGGTAGCGCCGCCTGACCAGCTTGTAGCGGACGATCCGCTCTTGGCCCATCCGCTCGATGCATTGAGCCGGCGCCGAGTAGGGGCCTTTTGGTGTAGCCGCCGCGTAAACCGAGAAGTAGTGCGGCCGCTCTTCGACCGCATGCAGCTCCCAGCATCCCTTGCGTTCGTACGCTGCCCTCGAGCACCGGGTAGCCGTCGCATCGCCGTCCTCGGGCGAGATCGGAAAGCGGTCGTAGCGATACAGCATCAGTACCTCGTCGACGGTGCTCGGCCACGTCCAGGTCAGCACGATGGTGAAACCTGTGCGACGGGTACGCAGGGCGTCGATACCGTCGAGCAACGCGATCTCGATCGAGCGTCCGACCACCGCGAGGTCGCCGGCTATGACCAGCGGGAGCAGATAAGTGATGCTGCCGGCGGGCCTGAAGACGCAGTGATCCCGCGCTTGAATGGGCACAAGTGTTCCCAGCCGCTCCGTCCCGGCCGGGTCGAGCGTGTCGCCTTCCCGTGCCGACGGGGGGTGCGGTGATTGCAGGAGCCGCATCTCGCCAGCCGTGGGGGGCGTCCAGCGGACGCGAATGTCCGCTCCTTGGCGCTCGTAGCGGAGATCGCGCACGGGCTTCGGCGGGGCTGCCGGTACGGCGCTGCGGGTTGTTCCCGCGGTCGTCTGGTTGCGCCCGGCATGCGCGGGGTCGGCAAACAGCGCACTGACGCGATAGGTGTGTCGCACGCCATTGACGAGGCCGCTGTCGACGCAGCTGTCTCCGGCAGGGATCAGCTCAATGGATTGGGACGGCGCGGCTGCCTCGCCGGCCCATCGCTCGACCCGTGCCCCTATGGAGCCGGACGGCCGCCGCCACGAGAGGGTTACGCAGCCATCCCCGGGAACCAAGGCGAGATCCGCCACCTCGGACATGCGCAGATGCGGACCGGTGCTCGCGGCGGCAGCAGACGCAATGGTCCCGCGCAGGGCGTAGACGGCGTAGTACCAAGCCGTTCCCGTGGGTGCGGTGGCATCGCTGTATTGGTGGTCACGGGTTTCTTGCAACCGCACGCCGTCATCGGGTGCGTTGGGAAAGCCGTCGGCCTTGCGTACCACCAGGTACAGCAGCCCGGCCTCGACGGGTGCCCAGCGGAGCGCGAAGCCCGAACCCTGGGGCTTCACACTCAGCTCCCGTGGCGCCGCCGGCGGGAATCTCGCCAGCGCCTGCTCGGCGTCCGTGCAGTCCCGTTGCAGGGTCAGTGCCTCCTCGAAGGCGGCTATGGCGCCGGCTCGGTCGCCGGATGCCTCCAGCCGTCTCGCCTTCGTCAGGCAGGCTGAGACCGCACCCAGCGACATCGTGAGCCGCGATTGAACGTCGCGGAAGGCGTCTTGTCCGAAGCGCGGCGCGGCTTCTGCCAGTCGTCGCCGGGCGGCATCGAGCTGTCTCGTTGCCAGCAGCTTGTCGATTGCCCGGACCTCGCCCTCGATCGCCGCGATGCTCTCCCGCAGCGCGTCGCACTCGCGGCGGGCGGGCTGCCAATCGGGCCAGATGGCGAGCACGCGGTCATAAGTCCGGCGGGCTTCCTGAAGCTTGCCGTCGGCCGCCGCCGCCTTGGCTTCCGTCATCAGCGCGCGCACCAGCGGCCCGTCGCCGGTATCGCAGCCGCAGCTCGGGCACTTGAAGGTCGTGGTAGGTACCGCCGCGCCGCAGCGCGGGCAGGTCTCATCGAGGGGCTCGCCGCATTGCCGGCAGTGGGCGTCGCGGTGTGCGGCATCGGCGATGGCGCCGCAATAGCCGCACAGGCGCAAGCTGGCAGCCTTGGCTGGTCCCTTGGTGGCGCCTTCGATGGCCCAGCCGCGATTAGCGGCATAGTCCAGCACGAAGGACCGGGCCAGCTCCGGCGTCGCACCCCGGGCGACCGCCTGGCTGGTCAGTCGGCTCTGAACGTCGAGGGACAGGTAGCGATTGCGTCCGGCCAGCTCCAGGTTGGGTTTCATGCCTTCCAGGATTTGCTCGGACAGTGTTTGGTCGTACTTCGCCTTCTCCGCGCCATCGGCAAACAGGCGCTTGCAGTGGCCGAGCAATTCGCTGCGGGCGCTGGCCTGCACATCCGTCTTGCCGCTGCGGCGCAGCTCGCCATAGAGCGCATCGGTCTTTTCGATCAGCGCGGCAGGGGAATTGTGCGGCTCCAAACCGAGCAGCTCGTACAGGCTTTGGTGCCCGAGCACAGCCAAGTTCTCGCGGATGTTGCGGGCAACGACCGCATCGAGCCGTGGCCGGACCTTCGGGGTTTCCGGTGCCGATCGCGCGAGCCCCGCCGCCTTGATGCGCTGCTCAATCTCGGGCTGTCCGACGACGCCGCGGAAGTTGTTGGCCAGGTGCTTCAGGTCGTCGTCGGTGTACCCGCCGTGCGCGGCCAACAACGCAATCTGCTCGTCGAGCTGCGTCAACTGCGCTTGACGCTCGCGCTCGAACAACCGCTTGGCGGCGCGCGCTTCCTCCAGCACCGTGTCCGGATTCAGCATTACCCGGCGCAGATCGCTCAGGTGCTCCAAATGCGCCGCAGCCGCACGCTTGAGCTTGGGCGGGCCGGACAGCCGCAGCGCCGACCACTCGCGCTGCTTTTCCTTGATGCGCCGCTCGATGGCCAAGGGGTCCAGGACTTCCGGGTCCAAGCCGAGGGCGATGTAGTAGTTCTCGCGCATGGCCCCGGCTCCCTTCTCTACTTGCGGCTTGCCAGCGAAAAGGCCGTCCCGCCTTCGGTCAATTCCTGCGCAATGGTCGAAAAGGCCTCCGTCAGCCCTTCAAGGCTCGTGAAGATGCTGCCCTGGTCGGTGGAGGCGATGGCGTCGAGGAAGCCTTGATCGACGCCGCCGAAGCCGATGGCGATGATGTCGATGCCGGCCTTGTGGCAGCGCTTCGCGCGATCGATCGCCAAGCCTTGGTTGGACCAGACGCCATCGGCCAATACAAGCTGGTACTTGGTGCCGGAGACCGCGGACATGGTATTGAGCGCTTGGTCGAATGGATGCGCCCCATTACCGTAGCCCACTGACCCGATCTCCAGCCGATCGATGGCGTGACCCAGCTTGCGCGCGTCCTGGCAGAGCGGGCAAACGGTGTCCACGCGATCCGCGACGACCATGATGCCCACCGACGCATGGGTCAGATCGAGATTGCGGACAAACTCATGGGCGGCTCGCTGGGCTTCGGCCAGAGGCTCCCCGGCCATGGAGCCGGACAGGTCGAACGTGAGAAAGACGCTGATGTGCTGCGGCTGCGGCTCGCTCGGTGGCGGCAGCAGGAAGCGCTCCGGCACATCGTCCGGCAGCGGCTCGACCTTCATCGCGAGTTGCGGGCCGCCGCGCAGTTGTGCGGACACCTTGACGGTGCCGCTCAGGTCGTAGGCATAGTCGATGTCGACGATGGCCTCGCCGCGCTGTCCGGCGAGGGGAATCTCGGCGCTGTAGAGACCGAGAAAGGTCGGCTCATCGGGGCGGACACTCTCGCCCTGGGTCATGAAGATCTCGAGGCGGTTGCCGCGGCCGAGGCGAAAGCGGAACGGCCGGCGCTCCGTGCTCGGTATGTCGCGGTTCTTCGGCAGGATGATGCTGTTGATGTAGGCGGTCCGATCCTGGTTCTCCGCGATCATCCCCAAGCTGTGGTTCGTCACGTCCACTGCCCGGCGCCCGCCGATACTGAATTGCGCCGTATTGGGTCGGTGCTGTGCGGCAAGCAGTGCTGCACCGCGCGCGACGGCCTCGTCGACGTTCACGCCCGTCATCGGCTCCTGCCCGAGCTTGCGCCGGATGAAGTCGTGCACCATGGGCATGCGGGTCGATCCGCCGACGAGCAGGATGCCGTCGAGGCACTCCGCGCGGATATCCATGTCGTCGAGCAGGGTCTCCGTCAACCAGGTCGTGCGCTCCGTGAGGTCGGCTGAAATCGACTCGAATTCGGCGCGCTCGATTGCGTAGCGACCGCGATGTCCGCCATGCGCGATGCCGATGATTGCACGCTGCGCCTGAGTCAGGCGTTTCTTCGCCTGCTCCGCCTCGACGAAGAGATCTGCGCGAGTGGCTGCATCCTCAAAGGGATCACGGCCAAACTCGTCCTCGAAGCGCTTGGCGGCCCATTCGACCAGCCGATCATCCCAATCCTTGCCGCCGAGCTCGTGATCGCCGACCGAATTCAGGACGCGAATCTCATCCGCATCGATCCGCAGCAGGGTCAGATCAAAGGTCCCGCCGCCAAGATCATAAACCAGGAGCGTCTTGCCGGAATCCGCGGCACCTTGGCGCAGCCCGTAAGCGATTGCCGCAGCCGTCGGCTCATTGACGAGCTGCAGCAGCTCCAATCCGGCCTGCTCCGCGGCCCTGCGCGTCGCCTCGCGGTGCGGGTTGCGGAAATAGGCGGGCACGGTGACAACCGCCTTGGCGACCCGCGCGCCGAGCGCACGCTCTGCCTGCTCCCGCAACCGCGCGAGCAGCAGGGCGGAGAGATCGACCGGGGTCCAATCGCGCCCTTGTGCAGAGAAGAGGAAGTTGGCATCGCCCATGTGCCGCTTGAAGAAAGCGGCGGTCTCCCCTTGCCCAACCGCTTGCAACGCCTTGGCCTCGGCACCGATGACGATACGCTCGGGTAGAAAGCAGATGACCGACGGCGTCGTCGAGTCTCCCGCGGCGTCGGCGATGACGCGGACTTGGTCATGACGCTCGGCAACCGCAACGACCGAGTTCGTGGTTCCGAGGTCTATACCGATGGGTTTGCTCATGTCGCGCCTCAGCTGACCTTCATCGCGAGGGCGCGGCTTCTGGCCGCCGCGACCGCTTCCTCCGAAAGAATGCTCTTGGTCGTGAATTCGGCACGCACCTCCCGGTGCGTCGTGGGGTCCCGGCCGTGCACCTTCAGCAATCCGTCGGACGTGAGCTCGAACGTCACCTCGATCGGAGATCCCTGCGGCAGTGCGTGCACGAACTCCAACTGGGCCTCGCCGAGCAGCACGCATTGCGCCTCGGGGTCGAGCAGCACCTCGGCGTCCTTGCGTTGATCCAGATTCTCGAAAACCTCCAGGCTTGCGGCGGTTTGCGCTTCTTCGTGGGTCTGAAAGGCGCGGGTAATGCTCCTCGGCACCTGATCGTCGACATAGACCAAGTTCGTGACACCGACGCGGCCGCTGGCGTCGATGACCTTGAGTCCGAAGCTCTTCGAGCTGACATTGATGACCTCGGTGTCGACCAAGCGCTTCAGGCCCGGCAGGGCGAGGCCGTGCGCCTCGGCCACCTGCTGTTTCGCCTGTTCCCGCATGGCTGCGGAGGCGCCCTCGGTGCTTTCGTCTGCACCCTGCGAGCCCGACAGCTCGCTGATGCGGATCTCGATTTCATCGTTCAGTTGGCAGCGATAGCCGAACAGCGCGGCACCCTTGGCGACGATCTGATTCGGATCGAGGCGCTTGACCTCGGTGCCGGCGAGCTCCCGCTCGACGCGCTCCTTGACCTGCGGCATATAGGTCGAGCCCCCGACCAGCAGCAGTGTATCGATGCGGTCGAAGCCTTTGCTCGCGGCGCGTTTCAGGAGGTCCCGCGTCAGCGAGATTGTCTGCTCCAGGCGTCCGGCGGTAATCTCATTGAAACGCTCGCGTGTCAGCTCGACGGTGGCGCGCTCCGACTCGAACTGTACACGCTGCTGATGGCTTTCGCGTGAGGTCAGTGTCTTTTTGCAGCGTTCTGCGTCGAGCAGCAGCTCTTGGTAAGTCTCTGGATCGCTGACGACGCGATCGGCGGCTATGCCCGTTTGCGTCTCGAACTCCTGGGCCAGGTAGCTGACGATATCGCTGTCCCAATCCTTGCCGCCGAGCTCCCTCTCTCCGCCCGTTGCGATGACCTCGATGCGACCCTCGCGCACATCGATCAAAGTAACGTCGAAAGTCCCGCCGCCGAGATCGTACACCAAGACGCTTTGCGGCCGGTCGAGATCAATGCCGTACGCGATCGCCGCTGCCGTGGGCTCCGGGATGACATAGCGGACGTTGAGCCCCGCGATGGCGCCGGCCTGTCTGGTGGCTTCCTTCTCATTGGTGCCGAAATACGCGGGGCAGGTGATTACGACATCTTCGACCGTCTCTCCGGTTTCGCCTGCCGCGTCGTTCGCAAGCTTCTGCAGGATCTTCGCGGAGATCTCCTGGGGCTTATAGCACTGCTTGAAGACCTCAAACTCCCACTCCGCGTCACCCATCGCGCGCTTCACTGACTCGACGACGCGATCGGGGTAGAGATGCGCAACATCCTTTGCGTGCTGCCCCACCACGATGCTGTCTTCGCTCTCAAAGAAGACCACGGAGGGCGTGGTCGACTCGCCCTCAGCATTGGGGATGACCACGGGCTTGCCGTGCTCGTCCACCCAGGAGATACAGGAGTAGGTGGTTCCCAAATCGATACCGAAGACCTTTTTCATGGCGCTGCTGCCTGCTGTATTGATTGCTGAACCGGTGGGGAGGCACAAAGCGTGTGGTTCGCGCCGGTGTGCCGACGCCGCGGCCGCGAAATGGCCTCGTGGTCTGTCGCTCATCGGCGAGACCCGACGAATGCACTAAAGCTGCGCCGATCGTCATCGCTACCGCTCGGCTGGCGTCACTGTTCCGCTTTCCGGTGCCGGCCGGTCGGGCTCTTCGTAGTCCGCCGCGGAAGCTTCCGGGGCAGGGCCGTCGCGGCTGCCGGGTGGCTGCTGACTCGCCGTGGAATCCTGTGCGTGCACAGCAGGCGTGGGCGGCGCGGAGGCTTGCGTGTCGGAAACTGACGACTGAAACGCGTCGGGCTGCTCGCGCAGCCGATAGACGCTGACATGCTCTTTTCGCAGCAAGATTCTTCCGTATTCGAAACCGGCGCGGAGACGTGCGGCGATCCTGCCGTCGGCGGCCGGATCGTCGCAGTGCTCTACGACGGCCGCAAACTGCCGCATGGGATCGAACGGCACGCCCGGTGCGGCAGCGTCGAGACGCGAGACGCCGCTGTCGAGCAGCAGCAGCTCGATGTCTTCCGCCAAACTCCGGAGGGTCGCCGAGACTTGCTCGGGCGTCGGTGCGGGGCGACGGTCGGGCAGCTCGTCTGCCAGCTTGAGGGCGTCGGAGCTGATGCGGATCAGTCTGGTGAAGATCGGGCGCAAGGCGGCGCCGATGAGATCTCGCTTGTGCTCCTGAAGCTCGGCGTGCAGCCGCTCGATCTGCTGTTCCTTGAACGAATCGTACTTCAGCTTGTCCTCGAAGCCCCTAGCCAAAGCTTCGATCGCCTGCGCGATGTGCCGCAGTCTGTCGTCGGGGGAGCTGGCGCCGGCTTCGGGGTCCATGGGCTGCGAGGCCTCGCGTGTCGTCGGAACGGGAAGGATACCAAGGACGCAGAGTGCGAGTGGTCAGAATCGACCGATGGCCGGTGTAGGAAAAGGCGACAGCGGGACGCGGCGAGCACCAGGAGGTACGCGCGGGGCGGGACAGCATGACCTGTGCCGCTCCTGACTCATTTCCCGCATGGCGGCGAAGTTGTTTACGGCGAGCAGCTCCGGTTGGTGGGGCACAGCGAAGGCTGGTGTCGTCCTTAACCAGTGGCACGACACGCTGGCGAACATCGGCGTCGCGCGCTCTGCTGGCCATTGCGCCGAGACCACGCTGGCGCCGGTGAAGTTGACGGCAAACAGGCGGCGCTTGCTGCTCGGCGTGTCTCCACAGGCCCCACGGAAGCCGCGCGCGGACGTGCCGATCAGTCGCCCGGTGGCAAGCCAGACGGCTCGACAGACTCGCTCGCGGCTTGAACCTGGCGAAGAGGCCCAAGTAGCGCATGTTGAGGATCATTGGCCGCGAGAGTGGCGTGCGTGTTGACCAGTCGCGCAAAGAATAAAGAGGGCCGGACCTTGGGGGCGGGCGCTCTGTCCGCGACCGCGGGTCGTGCCGGGGCGGCTGCGGCGGGGCTTGCCGGTCTCCCGCTCAGCCCTGGCTCGCGCGTCGCGCCGCGTTCAAGGCCTGCTGAAGCGTCAGCGCCGGCGCATGCGGGTCCCAGTCCTGCTGGCCGAGCCGTTGGCTTGCCTGATACAGGCGCTCGGTGACCGGGATCAACACGTTGTTGGAGCTCTCGGGGATCTGGTCTTCTCTGCGAATCGGCTCCGACTTTGTGCTCATGGGCGCCTCTCCTGGTTGTGGATCGCGCAGGAAACATGCGCGCTGTTCAGCAACGTGGATCGGAAATTTCATGCTCGCTCGAACGTGCGGGCGGCTCCGAGGCAGGTAAGCTGGACCATAACGCTGTCGTGAGGCAGCGAACAGAGATGCGCGCGCCCCACATTGCCCGCGCGGCCAGCGCTATCTTGCCGTCCGGGGCGGGTACTGCCGGCAGAGCCGGCGAATGCGGTGCCGAGGCAGAGCCTCGGCACCAGCGCGAGGGGCGCGGGAGCGGCCGGGGATGCGTTCCGGTGCAGGATCCGTTGATCGACAAGACGAGCAGGCGGGGCTTGCCTGGCGCGGCGGGGCTGGTGCTGCTGTCGCCGGTCACCGCTTGGCCGGGCCTTTGGCATCGGCGTTGCCGTCCGGCCCCGGCAGCCGGCATAGTTGCTCAACCTGGAAGGCGATGCGCTGTATGTCGGCCTTGTCGAGCGGTGCGCGGTCGCGGCCGGGCTTCAGCATGAAGCCGCTGTTCTTGGGGTTCATAGTCCAGACCTCGCTCGGGCTGGTGACCGCAACGTACCAGCCGGGCAGGGCAATGACCGGGCGCGCCTTCACGGTGATTCCCGTCGACTTGGTCAGCCGCTCCGACAGCCAACGCGCCTGGGCGGCGGCCTGCTCCGCGGTCTTGGTGTCGGTCCAGTCCGGAAAGTGCAGGGCCTTGCCGTCGAAGCTGACCCGGGCGTTATCCAGCGCGCGCCCGGTGGTGGGCTTGAGCCGGTGCTTGGTCTCGATCGCGAAAACGCCACCGGGGGCGATCACGACGTGGTCGATGTTGAAGCCCGGCGCCTGGATGTCGTGCAGCACGCGGCCGCCGCCGGCGATGACGGGCTCCAGCAATTGCGCGGTGGCCCACTCGCCGTCGCGGCCGTCGCGATAGGCCGTGATCTGCTGCGCGAGGCGGATGCCGCGGACGATGCAATACCCGAGCGTCAGGAGCAAGGTTGCGCCATAGATCACGAGGGTCGTGGTCCAGCCGGGGGGCTTGCCGAGGGTCTCTTGCAACAAGTAAATGGCGAGCAGCATGAGGGGCAGGAACCCGATTGCAAACAGCAGGCTGCCGAGGTCCCAGCGCAGCTCTTCAATCCGCTCGGTCAGCCCGTACGCCGGCGGGCGCAGCAGCTCCGACGTGAGCGGGGAGCGGCGCTTGCGGCGGCGGTTCAGCGCTTTCCAGGTCAGTACCGCGACGAGCAACAGGAGCATCGGCAGCAGCACCACGACTACAACGGCGGCGGGGAGGAGCAGGCTGTTCATTTGGGCTGTCCCCGGCCTGTCGGCAATGCAGGGTGCATGGCCGCGATGGTGCGCAGGCCAGTCGCGGCTGCGAGTGGTCGCGGGCCAGATCTCATCGGCCTCGGCTTGCGACGGCGGCTCACGCAATCCGCTCCCGAATCAGCGCCCGCACGGCCGCGAAGTCGTCCTGGGCCAGCAACTCCGGCTGACGGGGGATGAGCATGTCGTTGGCGACGGTGAGCATCTTGACGATGTCCTGGTGGAAGCCGGTAATGGCCTGCCATTCGGCGACGCCGTCCTGGCCGAGCAGGCGCAAGGCGTCGGTCATCGAGTAATTGCTGAGCAGGGCTTCGAGGCGCTGGCATTCGTGGCGCCAGTGCTCCAGGTGCGCGACGCGGTCCGGGAGGCTCCGCAGGCTGAGGTCATCCTGCACCAGCGGCACGATGCGGCGGCGGAATGCTTCATCCCGCTCGCCGGCGGCGCGCCAGATGCCGTGCAGCTCGGTCATGCAGAAGGGGGAGCGCAGATACTCCGCGCTCAGGATCACGAGCACGCAGCGGCCGGCGGCGAGCTGCTGCATGAAGCGGCGGATGCTGTCGCCCCAGTTCATCTCGTCGCGCTCGCGGATCACGCGGATGCCGTCGCGCGCGAGCAGTGCGTCGCAGAGGCGCTGCACCAGCGGGGATGCTGCCTCGCGCCGCCAGTTGTAGGAGACATAGACCTCGGGCTGCGCCGGCGGGCTCGGCGGCGGTGCGGTGAGATGCAGCGGTGGGGGGCCGTCGGGGCCGTGGCGCTGGGGGCGTCGTGCGTGCGCCGGAGGCTCCAGGGCCGATCGGGCGGGGTCCGGGCGCGTGTCGGGCGCCCCGGGCGCGGCGCGCTCCAGCCGACCGGCCCAGCCGTGGTGCTCGTTCAGCTCGCCGATGCGCTCGATCAGATTCTCCAGCAGCGCGCCGGCCTGCTCGCCCTTCGTGCGCAGGGCGAGCCGGCCGCCGTGGCCCTCGGCGTCCGGCTGCTCGTCGATCTCCGCGGCCGAGTCGGTGCGGGCGTCGTACAGGGACAGGCCATAGCGCCAGTAGTCCGCGTCCTCGCCGGCGAGGTCGCCGAGCTTGGAGAGCACGGTGCGGGTGATGGCCGGGGTCAGGAAGGGGAAGACGAAGGCCGCCTCCGCCAACTGGCCGGTTTGGGCATCCCAGCGGTTGGCGATGCCGCGCGCCACGGTGTCCCGGGTCGGCAGCAGGTCCGGGGCGACGTACTCGGTCGCGTCGGCATCGCCGGAGCCCCGGCGATGAGCGAAGCAGATGCCGCTCTGCTCCATCAGCCCCAGCAGCACGCGCTGGTCGGCCGCGGTGAGCGGCTCGCGGTGCGCGGTGGGCCGGCCCCACAGCAGCCGGTCCAGCAGCGGCCGGGTGAAGCGGCCGGCGAGGCCGGGGCCGCGCAGGATGGCGTGGACGCCGTCCTCCCGCGTGAAGAGCGCGTAAATCTCCCGTAGGGCCCAGGACTGGTCCAGGATCATCCGGTCGCCGAAGTGGCCGGGCTGGTACCAGACCTCGCCGGCGCGGTGCAGCACCTCGGCGTAGCCGGGCGGGTCGTGCACGCCCTGCTGCTCGCACAGGGCCGCGAAGTCCGCGAAGGGCACGAGCCGGTGGCGGCGCTCGGCGGTGCCGGGCAGCGCCGCGTCGGCGTCGCGCCAGGCGCGCAGTTGGTCGCGCACCCGGAGGCGGTTGCTGCCCATCATCGGCTGGCCCTGGAGCCCGCGCAGCGCCGTCACGGCGAGCCGAAGCGCCTCCAGCAGCGCGTCGCGGCCGGTCTGGTCCTTGGCGCTGTAGCCGAGTGGCTGAAAGCAGCGCCCGTCCGCCGCCAGCGCGTGCAGGGCCGGCGAGTCGGGCGGGCTCGGGCGCCGGCCGAGGCCGCCGTCGCACTGGTTCTGGACGATCAGGAGCGGGCTCTGCGCACCGCCCAGGTGGCGCACGTAGTCGAGCCAATAGCCGAGGGGTTGGTTCTCAAACTCCAAGTCGCCGTGCTTGTGCACGCCCTGCTCGCTGTCCGGCGTCCAGAGCACGACGAAGATGGCCCGCGTGCGCATGAAGAGCGCATGGGTTCCGTGGTAGATGTCCTGCCCGCCGAAGTCCCACAGGTTCAGCAGCGCCGGCGGGCGGTCCGGCATCGGCAACTCCGCGGTGCTGACGCCGATGCCGTGGGTGGAGTCAGCGGCTTCCTCGAAGGGGAGGCCCCGCAGCCGCCGGCAGAGCTGCGTCTTGCCGATGCGGCCGTTGCCGAGGACGATGACCTTGACGTCCCGCAGGGGCTCGGCGCCGGCGGCGACATCGGCGAGGTGGGCGCGGAGGCGGGGGAGGCAGTTGTCGTCGCCGTCTTTCGAGAAACGCGAAAATACCTCTGGGGGGATATCTGACAGCAAGGACCCATCGGTTATCTCAAGGACTTCCAGCGCTGGGGACGCGACCAGTGCCGAGGGAAGTTGCGCGATTCGCACGCAGTCGCAAAAAAGCCGCCTCAGCCGGGGCAGGGCGGCAAGCGGACGAAGATCGCTGACTTTCGTAAACGAGCATTCCAACATGGTCAATGAAATCAATGCGGCGAGGGGATCGAGGCTCAACACCTCCGTCCCCCCACAATTGAGAGTCTCCAATCTCGATAGCTTCGCCAAGGGCTGAAGATCCCTGACCCGCGTATGTCTGAAGCGCAGGTATGTCAGCGCGGTGAGTGCAGCGAGGGGGGAAAGGTTCGAGACCTCGGTGTTCCCGAGATCGAGCCAGGTCAGCGCTGTGAGTTCGGCGAGCGGAGACAGATCGAAGAGCCGGCTAGAAGAGCAGTTAAGCCAGGTCAGCGCCTTTAGCCCGGCGACCGGGGACAGGTCCGAGACGTTGGTCGTCGAGCAATTGAGCCCGGTCAGCGCCCTGAGCTCTTTGAGGGGAGATAAGTCCGAGACGCGAGTGCCCCCGAAGTTGAGCTCGGTCAGCGTCTTGAGTTCGGCGAGAGGGGACAAGTCCGCGAGGTCGGTTGCAGAGCAGTCGAGCGTGCTCAATCGCCGCAGCCGCCTGATCTCCGCAAGTCGACCCTCAATCCGGTTGTCAACTCCGTCGTGCCGCGATTTGAGTCCACCCCGCAGCACTAGGTGTTCTAACCACTCCAGCTCAAACAACTCTTCGGGCAACCGGCTCAACCCGAGTCCGCCAAGGTCAAGCCTCCCCGTCCGCGCCTCCCGCTCCGCCGCGATACGCTCCAGCGCGATCTGGTACCCGTCGCAGTCCATGTTGTCGTCGCCCTGGTTCTGGTGTGCGTGCGCCATGGCCCCGCAGTTTAGGCTGGGTTGCGGGACGAAACCCAGCGGAAGACCTGGTGCCGCGGTGCCGGGTTTCGCAAGCTCAACCCAGGCTATGGCGCTCCTGGGCCTGCTGCTCGTGCTTAACCGGCGGTCGTGCGCGGCCCCGGCGGCACGGCCGCGAAGCGGGGCACCGGCGCTCAGCCCTGGAGCGACGGCGACAGTATGCCCTCGCCGGGCGAGCCGCGGCGTGCCCGTGCGTCTGCCGGGTGTCGCGGCAGGATCGGCCCCGCCGGCCCCGGTGCGTGGTCTAATCTCGAATTCCAAGAGGCACCGATGTCACAAGCCCGTTGGAGGTGTCGATGCAGATTTCAGTCACCGAGGCCAGGCGGCAACTTGAGGAACTGGTGCGCCGCGCCGAGGCCGGAGACGAGGTGGTGCTGACCCGCCGCGGTCAGGCCGCGGTGCGTCTGGTTCCCGTGCGGGCCAGGCCGGACAGCAGCGCCCGGCGGCAACTGTTGGAGTCTCTGCGCGCATCCGCCGTCGCTTCGGCTGGTCCCGGCGCCGCGCGCAGCCAGGATTGCCTCTACGGCGATGATGGCCTGCCCGAATGATTGCGGTCGACACATCAGCCCTGATGGCGATTCTTCTGGAAGTCGCCCGCGAACAGGGTTGCCCCCTGCTCTTCGTCGGTCGCGACTTTGCCGCGACCGATATCGAGGCAGCGCTTCGACTACAGCGGTCTGACCCTGCATAGGTGCTGTCTATCGCACCGGCATCGCCCGGGCGCCGGTCGATCAGGCCCGGCTGCTTTAGGAGTGGCGACGCCGACGGGGCGCTGGATCGACGGTGCCTGGCCGAGCCCCAAACGCCCATCAGGGCTGACCCGGGCGCGCCCCGCCGCTTGACGCCCGCGCGCTGCCCCGACATGCTGCCGGGTCAGTGGTACATCCCCGCCGACAAGGCAGCGAGCGACCATGAGCCGATATGAGCATGACGTGATCGCCTGGGCCGAGGAGCAGGCGGCGCTTTTGCGCGCGGGCCGCTTCGGGCAACTGGACATTGAGCACCTGGCCGACGAGATCGAGGACGTGGGCAAGGGCGAGCAACGCGCGCTGGCGAGCCGCGTGTCCCTGCTGCTCGCTCACCTGCTGAGGTGGCAGTACCAGCCCGAGCGACGCGGGGCTAGTTGGCAGGCGACCATCCGGGTGCAGCGCCGGGCGCTCGCCGCGCATCTGGCCAGCGCACCAAGCCTGAAGCGGATGCTCGCCGACGCCAACTGGGGGACGCGCATCTGGGGCGATGCGGTGGCGAAGGCGATCGATGAGACCGGGCTGGACGGCTTCCCCGAGGACTGCCCCTGGTCACTCGAGAACATCCTGGCGCGGGACTGGCTGCCCGACTGACCCTATCGGTCGCGACGGATCCGATCAAATCCACCGGCAAGGAACTCGGCAATGGCACTGGTCAGATTCGTCTATCGCACCGGCATCGCCCAGGCGTTGCTCGACAATGCCCGGCTGCTGGGCAGTTGGGACGCAGACGGGCGCTGGACCGACGGCGCCTGGTCCGAGCGGCCGATGGCGCCCATCATCGCCGACGACGGCCGCCCGGCCTTCGCGGCGGAGCTGGACCTGGTTCCGGACCCCGCCGGTCGGCCCTTCCGCTGGGGCGTGCGGCTGGATGGGCCGGGCGGCGCTGATCAATGGGGCATTGTCACGCAGCCGGACGACCCCGCCGCCACCGAGCAGGTCTGCCTGCTGACCCTGCCCGCCGATCTGCCCGACCCTGGCGAGCCCATCGAGGCCGTCTACCACCTCACCCACGCCGGCTGGCTCGGCGCGAACAAGCGCTTTTCACCCGGGTCGGATGTCCCCAGCATTCGCTTCGCGGTCTGGGCGCCGAACGCGCGGGCGGTGGAGGTGGTCATCGGCCGCACCTGGCGCGACGGCGATGCCGAACGCAGGCCGCTGGAGGGTCTGCCGCCGGCGCAGCGCTCCATCCCGCCCGCCGAGATCCGCGGCGGCTATGTGCACGACGACGGCGACGGCGCGCATCCGGACCTTGGCCCCTTCGCGATGAGCCGCGGCGCGGGCGGGGTGTGGGAGACCGACCCCGCTGATCCGGCGCTCGCGTCCTTCGCGGCCTTCGACCACCTGCCGTATCTGTTCCGCATCACCAAGGACGACGGGCAGGTGGCCTACCGGACGGATCTCTATGCCCGCTGCCAGATCGGCGCCGGGGCGACCAAGCCCGACGGCCCCTGGCGCGGGCGGCTGCTGGACCTGGACGGCGTGCGCGGCTGCTCCGCCGTCATCGACCCGGACCGGGTCACGGCGCTGTTCGAGGAGCCGGTCTACCCGGAGCGGGAATGGCTCGACGCCGCGGACTTCTGGGCCGACGAATTCGACCCGGCCCGCCCGGTGCCGCGGCGCATCGAGGATCTGGTGATCTACGAGCTGCACCTGGGCGCGCTGGGGTTCGGGCGGCCCGGCCCGGGCACCATCGCGGACGCCATCGCGCTGCTGGATCATATCGAAGGGGTCGGCGCCAACGCCGTCGAGCTGCTGCCCATGGCGGAGTTCGGCGGCGGGCACGAGAACTGGGGCTATGCGACGTCGCATTACTTCGCCATCGAATACGGCGGCGGCGGGCGGGACAAGCTCAAGTTCTTTATCCGCGCATGCCACCGGCGCGGCATCGCCGTGATCATGGACGTCGTCTACAACCACTATGTGCACGACGGCGAGCGCGCGCAGTGGCTCTACGACACCAACGACCATGCGCGCAATCCCTACTACTGGTACGAGGGCGCGCCGGGCGACTATCCCGCCTTCGACGCGGCCGTCGCGCCCGCGAGGCAGGGCACCGGCGGCTATCTGGACAACCTGTCCACCGGCTGGGCGCCACGCTATGGCGAGCCCATGGTGCGCAAGCTCTTCGCCAGCATGGCCCTGTCCCTGTTGGAAGAGTTCCACATCGACGGCTTTCGCGTGGACCAGACCACGTCGATTCATGCCTACAACGTGCTGCATGCCGACGGCCGCCCCGTGCCCGCGGCCAACCAACTCGGCGCCAAGCTGCTGCGCGAATGGACCCGCACGCTGCGGCTGGTGCGCCCGGACGTGATGCTGATGGCGGAGGATCACTCCGATTGGGACGCCGTGACCCTGCCCGCCGACCAGGGCGGGCTCGGCTTCGACGCCGCCTGGTACGCGGACTTCTACCACCACCTGGTGGGCGATGGCGACGGCCATGAAGATGCCGCCAAGCTGTTGAAGCAGGCCGGCTTCGGCGACGACCGCCCGCTGCCGATGGACCGCTTCGCCGGGGCGCTCGCCGCCAGCGGCAGCGGCAAGGTCGTCTATTGCGAGTCCCATGACGAGGCCGGCAACGGCGCCGGCACCGCCCGCAACATCGTCGTCGCTATCAACGGCGCGCCGCTGACGGGGGAGACCCGGCGCTGGGCCGAGGCGCGCTGCCGCTGCGTCTTCGGCATCACGCTCTTCTCCGCCGGCACGCCGATGTTCCTGTTCGGCGAGGAGGTCGGCGCCGACGCCCCCTTCCTGTACGACCGGGTGCTGGACTTCAAGCCGGACCTGCATGGGCTGCGCGAGGGCGCCGGCGCCGGCATGTACGCCTTCTACCGGGATGCCATTGCGTTGCGGCGCCGGAGCCCCGCGCTCTGCGGGCGGGACATCGAGGTCCTGCACGTGCACAATGCCAACCGCGTCATCGCCTTTCGGCGCTGGGGCGACGGCGAGGACTGGCTCGTGATTGCGACGCTCGGCAATCGCCCGTTTCTCGCTGGCTATGAGATTCGCCATCCTGCCATCCAGGGCGGGCAATGGCAGGTGCTGTTGAACAGCGATGCCTTGGCCTATGGCGGGGGCGGCGTCGGCGACGGCCGGCGCGTTGTTGCGGAGGACGGATCGATTACGGCCCTGCTGCCGGCGAGCAGCCTGGTCTTGCTGCGGCGCGGTTGATGCGCTTGGCGCGGCGGAATCCGGGCTGCCTGTGTGATGTGGCTGGTGCCGAGGCTCTGCCTCGGCACCCGGGCTTGATGGCTCTGCCATCCGCGGCGATTGTGCGGCAAGACGCCGTGGAAGAAGGCATCCGAACTGGAGGCGCGCATGACTGACGCCGATGTCGAGGTCGTCGAACCTCGGCCGCATCGGCGCAGAGCGCCAAGAGAGGCGTGACACCGCGGGAGCGGTGTCACGAGAAAGACCAGCGATGCCTTAGGCCTATGGCGGGGGCGACGTCGGCGACGGCCGGCGCGTTGTTGCGGGGGACGGAAGACGCGTGACACCGCGGGAGCGGTGTCACGAGAGATCAACGGCAGGCCAAATTCAGCAGGAGTAAGCAGTGGAACGAGTCAAGCGCAAGCACTTCAGCCAGTCCCTGACCATCCTCGGCCGGGTGAAAGAGATCCTGCCGGCGCACGAGGGCTTTCCGAAGGGGCGGTTCGTCGTCGAGACCCGCGGCGGCGACTTCACCGTGCATTGTCAGCAAGCGAGTTGGATGGCATCGCTCAGGAATCTGGACGATCTCGATCGGACCCGCGAACGGCGCTCCAAGCAAGATGCCGATGGCAACTTTGAGCAGCCCAACCTCAACAACGCCCTATTCGTGGGCGACATGGTTGCCGTTCAGGGCACGTTGCACACTCATGGCGGCAACGAAGGCGACGACGAGCCCGACAAAGAGCGCTACGACGGTCTTGTCATCCACCTGCTGCACTCCAGTCGCGATCATCTGCACTTCGAGCACACCCGCTGGTGGATCGACCAACTGGTGGTCATGGCCAACAAGTGGCTGGATGATCTGTTCGGCGACAAGCGTACCTACCAGCTCGATGATTTCGCGGCGCTCTATCGCACCAACCTCAACATCCTGGGCCTGCCCACCGACGACGATACGCAGGAGATGGCGACGCTGTCGCGCCTGATCTACGGTCTCGCCAGCGCCTTTCTGGTGACCGGTGACGAGCGCTATTTCCAGGCCGCGAAAGCTGGCGTTCAATTTCAGCAGCAGGCCTTTCGCAGCTATTCCGCCGACGGCCGCTTCTGCCTGTGGTATTCCGCGATCAAGCGGCAGCGCTATCTGAATCGGCGCATGCTCGACGCCGAGGCCGGCGACGACGCCGGCGGCATTCCGCTGTACGAGCAGATCTACGCCCTCGCGGGCCTGGCGATGTATTTCCGCATCACCGGTGACTGGGAGGTGCTGCAGGACATCCGCCGCACCATCTGCGCCATGCTGACCCTCTGGGGCCATTGGCCGGAAGCGGACGGCAAGCCCCGCTTCGACGGCTTCTTCTCGCACATTGACCCGGTGACCTTCACCCCGCGCGACAACAGTTTGAACCGCGGCGGCATGCTGGGGCCGCGCGACAACCGCGAGGCGAAGAACTGGAATTCCATCGGGGATCACATCCCCGCCTACCTGATGAACATGGTCTTGGCGCTCGATCCGCTGCCCTATGAGGACGGCAAAGGCGATGCTGCGGAGCGCCGGCGCGATCTCGAAGAGCTGCTCGGGCACTGCGTGCTGATCCTCGGCGACACGGCGCGCCTGATCCGCGAGCACTTTCCGCGGACGCACTCCCCGCTCGTTCAAGAACGGTTCGACAAGGACTGGAAGCCCGTGGAGAACTGGGATTGGCAGCAAAATCGCGGGGTCGTCGGGCACAACCTGAAGATCGCATGGAACCTGACCCGGGTCGGCAATTGGTACCAGGCCCGGGGCGGCGCCGACAACGAGCAGATTGCCGCGGACTGCTACGCGCGGGCCAAGACCCTGGCCGAGGACATGGGCGTGCTCGGCATCGACCAGATCCGCAGCGGCGTTTTCGATGCGCTGGAGCGCGTGCCGCCCGACGATGGCCTGCCGATCCAGTTCGGCTGGTGGAGCACGAAGGACTTCTGGCAGCAGGAGCAAGGCATCCTCGCTTATCTGATCCTGCTCGGACATGACCCTGAGAACACGGACTTTCGCAAACAGGCGCAGGAGCTGTCGGCGTTCTGGAACCTGTTCTTTCTGGACCGCGAGCGCGCCGGCGTGTTCTTCCGCGTCAACGACAACGGCCAGCCGCTCATCGAGGGCAAGTACGGCAACATCGGCGACCATTCCAAGTCCGGCTATCATGCCTTCGAGCTCGGGCTGCTGGCACACGTCTACCAGATGGCCTATTTGCCGCGGGAAGACCGCCAGCACACGGTCTTTGCCCTGCATTTTCGCCCGGATGCAGACAGCGGGCTGGCGGCGCTGAACGTGGCGCCGGATGCGCTCGCACCTGGGGTTTTGCGCATCCGCGACGTGAGCATCAACGGCGTCAACCGCCGGATCTCGAAGACGGATCACGAGACCCTGCGGGTGCCGCTGCGCCCCGGGGATCTCGGCAAGAAGGTCGTCGTGCGGCTGGAGGTGACCGAGGAGGCGTTTCGGCAGATGGCGCTCGATGAGCCGAGCAAGCCCCATCTGCCGGGCGAGGCGCCGGGCTGCCGCAACGAGCCCTCGGCGCCCTTGGAGGCGGATGAAGCCCGGACATAGCCGGGAGGGGCGCTGTGATTCGTAACGATCTCAGCCTTGGTTTGACTGTGCCATTTGGGCGCTCTGCAGCGAGGTATCGCGCATGATCGGCATCTACGCCACCCCGGACGCGGCCTATGCCGCCGCCGAGACCCAAGCCGCGCTGTTCGCGTCCTGGCCGCAGTTGGCCACGGTCGCGAGTGACGGCGCCGTGCTGCCCGAGCTGCCGTTCATCGGCGACGGCGCGCGGCCGGCTTGGGATGACCTGCTCATCGTGCTGTTTGGCGCCGCCCCGCTGCCGGCGGCGTTGCACGGGCCGATTCAGCGCGAGATCGACAACGCTCGGCGGGAAAAACGGGCGAGCCGGGTGCTGCCGGTGTCTACGCTCGACGGCCACCGCCGGCCGCCGGCGCCGATGGAG
Source organism: Thiohalocapsa sp. ML1 (assembly GCF_001469165.1). Lineage (GTDB taxonomy): Bacteria > Pseudomonadota > Gammaproteobacteria > Chromatiales > Chromatiaceae > Thiohalocapsa. Next base: position 149,316 of record NZ_JABX01000006.1, read on the forward strand.
GCGGTCTTCGCGCTGCATTGCCCGGAGCCCTACAACGCAGCCGGCGCCCGGCTGGCCCGTCGCGTCGGTGCGCTGCTGGCCTTGTGGCTGCGCGGCGACGACCGCAAGGTCTTCGTCTCCCATCGGCAGGCGGATGGCCAGGCTGTGGCGATCCAGATTACCGACTATCTTCAGAAGCACGGCTACGACGCCTGGCGGGACGAGGAGCGTCTGGACGGGGGCGATGTCGTACAGGACGAGATCGAGCGCACCATCGCCCAGGCCAACTTGCTGCTGCTGCTCGACACGCCTCGGGCCGGCGAGTCCGAATGGGTTGCCCGCGAGATCGATGCGGCCATCGCCGGGTTCGTGCCCATCGTCTCCGTCGTGTTGCGGCCGACCGGCGCCACCGGCTCCGCGGCCGAGCCAAGCGTGTACGGCGCCAAGGAGCTGCGCAATGTCAGGATCGAGGCGGACACCGACGCCGCCGGCGTCGTCGAGCCACTGACCGACGCCCGGCTCGCGGACCTGCTGGCGGGTGTCGAGCATGCCCTGAGCAGCCTGCTGCGCAGCCAGATGGATCTTGCCTCCAAGGTGGAGCAGACCTTTCGGGACTTCGGTTTCGACTGGCAGGCGCTGGACGCGCAACGCTTTTTGTATGCCGGTGCCAAACAGGAGAACGAATGGACCTTCAACCGCTTCCTATCGCACTGCTCCTCGCTGCCGCCGACCCATCTGTGGTCCGTGCAGGCGCTTCGGCGCTATCGGCCGGAGGGCGGCGATCCAAGCCGCCATGCGTTCAATCACCGGCTCTTCATCTACGACGAGCAGCCGGTGCCGGACCCGACGCTGAAGCGACTTGCCCGCGATCATGAGGCCTATCGCGATCCGATTCTGCGCCTGCTGCACACGTCAAGGCTCGCCGCGTTTCTGAGCAAGTACCAGTAAGGCGCCCGATGAGAGTCAAGCCATGAGCGACACCACCCTATCCGAACAGCTCGACCCCGATCTGACCGGCGTGCGCGTCGGACTCTCCGGGGCCATCCCGGACCAAACTGAATGGGCCGGCCGTGCCCTGGACTGGGAGATCCTGAACGCCGTCAGCACCCTGGCCGACACCGTCTTCAGCGGCGGCGGCACCCTCGTGCACGGCTCGCACCCGAGCTTCACCCCGCGCATCCTGGCGCAAGCCGCCCCCTATGCCGAGGAGCGCGGCGAGCCCGTCGTCACCTTCGTCCTCTCGGGCCTGTTCGCCGATGGCGCCCTCGCCCGCCAGCTCAAGGACCCGCGCTACCAGGGCGTAGTCGACCTGATCCTCGTCGACCCCGTCATCCCGCCGGGGCACGAGGGCCACGGCGCCGAAGACCCGGCGGTGCGCAACGCCAGCCTCACCGCCATGCGCGAGCGCCTCGTCCAGGAGATGGACGCCATGGTCATCATCGGCGGCAAGCGCTGGGCCGACAGCGCCAACAAGCCTGGCACGGCGGAGGAGCTGGAGCTGGCCCGCGCCCGGGGCATCCCCTGCTATCCGCTGGGCGGGCTCGGCGGCATGGCGCAGGAGCTGGCGGAGCAGCCGGACTATCAGGTGCTCGCTGCCGCCGAAGCCGAAGATCCCATGGCTCAAGAGGACTCGGCCAAGGCCATGAACACCTGGTCGGCGGACGATGAGGCCCCTCTCGAAGCCATCGCCACGCGCGGCGTTCGCACCTTCACCGCAACCGCCACCCGCACGCTGGAAGCCCGGACAGCGACCATGCGTCGGCCCACGCTGAGCCAGGCGGACGACGCGCTCATTCGCGCGACGCCGGACTACGGGCGCGCCATCGGCATCATTGCGAAGCACCTGCGTCCTCAGCTCCGCCGCGATTGACCGCCTATGCTGAATCACTACCGACCGGTTGCGATCGGATCGGCGCATCGAATGAGGGAATCGTCATGACCGAAAGGCCTCTGCAAGGCAAGAAGATCGCCATCGTCATCGAGTCGGAATTCGTGCCGAAGGAGATCGCGACCTACCGAGAGCGGTTTGCGCAATACGGGGCAGAGGTGGAGCTGCTGTCCCGGCTCTGGGGCAATGCGGAGCTGACCTTCATCAGCGATGTGCAGGAGGCGGGCGAGACGCCGGAGACGCTGACGGTGGATAAGGACTTCACCGAGGTCGATCCGGATGACTATGCCGCGGTGATCATGGCGGCTAACTACACCAGCGTGCGGCTGCGCTGGCTGGCCGACACTGATGTGGAGCAGGACGCCGACGGCAAGCCCGTGATACACGGCAACAGCGGGCGCCGCTCGCCGGCGGTGCAGTTCTTCTGCCGGGCGATGCTGAACCCGCGCATCGTCAAGGGCTTTCCGTGTCATGCGCTGTGGATCCTGTCGCCCGTCCCGGAGGTGCTGGCAGGCCGGCGCGTGACCTGCAACCGCGTCATGCTCGGCGATGTGCAGAACGCCGGCGGCATCTACGTGCCGCCGATCAACGGCGTCGTGGTGGACGGCGACATGGTCACCAACGACAGCGCGGACCACAGCGCGGAGCTGGTGGACGCCATCCGCGACCGGATCCTGGCCATCGAGGCCGGGCAGGTGCCGCCGGTGCTCTCCGTGGCGACGACACCATCGGCACGGCCGTCCACCGCGCCGGTGGTGGCCCATCCCAAACCGCGCCGCATCCTGATGCTGATCTCCGAATGGGGCTACTGGGGCGAGGAGCTGGTGGGGCCGCTGGAGGAATTCGATGCGGCCGGCTACGAAACCGTCTTCTGCACCCCCACCGGCAAGCGCCCGAATGCCATCACCGTGTCGATGCTGCCGGAATACATCGACCCGCCGCTCGGGCGCTCGGTGACCTCGGCGGAGATGGCGGCGAAGGTCGCCGCGCTGGATGACCCGGCCACGGCGCAGGGGCAGCGGCTGGAGTCACCGTTGAGCCTGGCGGACTGGTACCCGGAACGGCCGTACTGGGCCGACCCGCAATTCGTGCGCCGGATGGAGCTGTATCACCTGCACCTCGACGCTGCTAATGCCAAGCTCGCGGACTTCGACGCGCTGATTATCGTCGGCGGCAGCGGGCCCATCGTCGACCTGGTCAACAATCAGCGCGTGCATGACCTGATCCTGGGCTTCTACCGCGCCGGCAAGCCAATCGCGGCAGAATGCTACGGCGTCGCCTGCCTCGCCTTCGCGCGCAACCTCGAAGACCGGCTGCCGATCATCCGCGGCAAGCGGGTCACCGGCCATTGCCTGGAATACGACTACAAGGACGGCACCGGCTTCATGCGGGCGCGCGGAGAGTTTCTGGACTTCAACATGGGCCCGCCGCCCTATCCGCTGGAGTACATCCTGCGCGACGCGACCGGGCCGGACGGGGCCTTCATCGGCAACTTCGGCCATCCCACCAGCGTCATCGTCGATTATCCCTTCATCACCGGCCGCTCGACGCCGGATGCCTACCTGACCGGCCGTAAGCTGATTGAGGTGCTGGATGGCGAGCCGCCGCTGCTGCGGTTCGGCTGGTAGCCCGGGCGCCGGGAGGAGACGCGATGGCGGCGGCATACGCGCTGGGGGTTGCCGATCTGCTCGCCGAGGGCACTGGCCTGCGGCTGGAGTGCACGGTCCAGCTTCGCGACGAACGCCTCGCCAGTGATGCGTTCTGCTCGGTCGGTGCACGAATGTTTGACGGTGTTTGGTGTGTCAAGCCTCTGCTTGCTCATGCTTGTGCAGGGGCTATCTTGAAGCCGGAGGGGTATGCCTTGACGCGCATGTTGCTGAAGCACAAGCTCGCTGCACGATGAGCCACCTGAGCGCAGCACAACCGCGCCCGCCGACGGACGCCGGGCGGATGCTCGACATCGCACGGCTGCGGGTCTTGATCGGTTACCTTGGGGAGCGCGACCAGCAGGGCTGGTGGCCGAGTGCGTTTCTGTCGCCGAGCAGTCAGGCGTTCCTGCGCCCGGTGTTCCCGCGTACCTTCGCGATGGCGGCTTATCGGGGCGTGGTGGAGGCGGCACGCCGAGCGCATGACGAAAGGCTCGGTATCGGCCGGGCCCTGCACCTGTTTCGCCTGCCCGAAGCCGTTGAGCAGGGCGTGGCCGATGCGGTTCGGGATCTGCTGCCCGAGCCGGGCTGGGATCGCGATCTGGCCTCCGTGGAGACCGCGCTCGGTCGGCTGCGGGCCATGACGCTGGAGCCCGCGAGCGTCGTCGGGGGGCCGGTTCGGATCGGCACCGCGGCCGAGCTCGCCGGCTGCGACTGGCTGCCCAAGACGGCGGCCTGCTATTGCGCCGGTTTTGTCGACGGTGTCGCCGTGTATCCATACTTCCTGGACGTGGCCTGATGCAGGCCGCGCCCTATACGACCCGGCTGCAGGCGGGGCTCGGCTTGTTGTCGGAATCCCGGGCGCTGCTTGCGCTGTGGCAGCCGGGCATGACCGCCGGCGACCTGTATCGGGTGGCACTCGCGTCCGGCAGCTTTCCCAACGTCTCGGCGCGACGTCTGCGCAACATCGTCGCCGAGGGCTTCGCACCCAGATTCCTGGCCCCCGGCGCTGTCTCCGCCGGGCATCTCAAGCGGATCTGCGCGACCTTGCCCGCGGACGAGCTTGCACAGCTCATGTTCCTATACACCTGCCGCGCAAATCCGATCCTCGCGGACTGCGTGCGCGAGCTGTATTGGCCGGCTCGGGCCGAGGGTGCCCGGCTGCTGGCCCGCGAGCACGTGATCGGGTTCATCCAGCGCGCGCTGGATGACGGCAAGACGCGGGTGCGCTGGGCCGACGGCACCGTGCGGCGCGTGGCCCATTATCTGCTCGGCTGTTGCGCGGACTTCGGTCTGCTCGGCAAGGGCTCCCGCGTCGGGCGCGAGATCCTGCCGTTCGCCATCGCGCAGCGGGTGGCGGCCTATCTTGCGCACGAGCTGCACGTTGCCGGCAGCGGCGACGAGGCGCTCGTGGCCCACGCCGACTGGCAGCTTTTCGGACTCGATCGCCGCGGCACGCTCGAGGCATTGCAGCGTCTCTCGCTGCACAACTGGTTCATTCTCCAGTCGGCGGGCGAGGTCACCCACATCGGCTGGCGCTGCCGCACCATGGAGGCGTTCCTGGATGTCCTCGCTGAAGGCTGACTTCGCGGAGCTGATGCACCGCATCTGGCAGGGGCGCGAGCTCTCGCACGCGAGCTTCGAGCCCATCTTCTACCTGGTGTTCCACCCGAGCCGGATCATCGAGGTCAAGCGGCAGCTCCCGGCCTGGACGGCCAAGCTCGAGAACGAGGGCTGGACCGTCGAGCAATTTTCCATCGCCGAGGAGATTGCCGCGATTCACGCCGAGGCGCCATTGCGTCAGGTCTGGCTCCAGGCCGAGCAGAAAGACCCCCTCAACTGGCAGAAGGCCAACAGCGCGCTGGAGAACGCGCTGGTCAAGACCGGCCGACTGAAGGCGCGTCTCGGCCAGGCGCTGGAGCGGCTGCAGGCACAGGATCGGGCGATCCTGTTCGTTACCGATCTCGAAGCGCTGCACCCGTACCTGCGGATCGGCGCCATCGAAGGCGACCTCCAGGGCAAGTTCCAGGTGCCGACGGTCTTTCTGTACCCCGGCGTGCGCACCGGCAAGTCCCGGCTCAAGTTCCTCGGGTTCTACCCGGAGGACGGCAACTATCGTTCCGTGCATGTCGGGGGCTAACATAGGGCCTTTACCGATGCTTCCGGCGGCACTGTCCCGGATGGCCAGGAGAGCCCATGCACATTCGCGAGCTGTTCGACCCGAGCAAGGACATCTACCGGACCATCGAGAAGGTCATCAGCTACGGTGCCGCGCAGGAGGACAGGCTGCGGGCGGAGGTGGCCGAGTACATCGTCACCGAGAGCATCGACGAGCAGCTTGAGGCCCTGCTGCGCAAGATGCAGGCGGCCATGGAGGCCGGCGGCGTCACCGAGATCGGCGTCTGGGTGTCCGGCTTCTACGGCTCCGGCAAGAGCTCCTTCACGAAATATCTCGGCCTCGCCTTCGATGACGGCATCGAGATCGACGGCAAGCGCTTTCTCGAGTATCTGCGCGACCGGCTGCTCCGGCCGGACACCAAGGCGCTGCTGATTACCGTCAGCAAGCGCTTTCCCGCCGCGGTCGTCCTGCTGGATCTCGCCACGGAGCAGGTCGCCGGAGCGACCTTGGAGGTCGTCTCTACGGTCCTCTACTACAAGGTTCTGCAGTTCGCCGGCTATTCCCGCAATCTCAAAGTCGCCGCCTTCGAGCGCAAGCTGCGCAAGGACGGGCGCTTGGACGAATTCGTCACTCTGTTCCAGCAGGAAACCGGCGAGCCCTGGTGCAACTACCAGAACGACGAGCTGGTGGTGGACAGCCTGCTGCCCGACCTCGCCCACCGGCTCTACCCGGAGCTGTTCCGCAGCCCGCATGCGTTCAGCGCCGCAAGCCACGACAGTATCTATCTGATGAAGGACCGGGTTGCGGAGATCCTGGACATCGTCCGCGAGTACACCGGCAAGGACTACGTGCTGTTCGTCATCGACGAGGTGGGCCAGTATGTCGGCAGCAACCAGAACAAGATCCTCGACCTGCAAGGACTGGCGGAGAACCTCAAGAACCTCGCCGCCGGCCGCGCCTGGCTGATCGGCACCGCCCAGCAGACCCTCACCGACGACAACCCGAGCGCAGCCCTCAACAGCCCGGAGCTGTTCAAGGTCAAGGACCGCTTCCCGATCCGCGTGAATCTCGAGTCCGGCGACATCAAGGAGATCTGCTGCCGCCGTCTGCTCGGCAAATCGGCCCGAGCCGCCGAGACCTTGGGCGCCCTGTTCGACGCGCACGGCCAGGCCCTGCGGCACAACACCAGGCTCGAGGACGCCAAGTTCTACGATGCGGACTTCGACCGCCGCACCTTCACCGACCTTTATCCCTTCCTGCCCGCGCATTTCGACATCCTGCTGCACCTGCTCGGGGCGCTTGCCAAGTCCACCGGCGGTATCGGCCTGCGCTCCGCCATCCGCGTCATCCAGGACATCCTCATCGAAGGCACCGATGCGGAGCCCCCGCTGGCGGACTGCCCGGTCGGCCGGCTCGCTACCTGCGTGACCTTGTTCGACGCGCTGCACAAGGACGTCGAGCGCGCGGTGCCGTCCGTGTACCAGGGTATCGGCAAGGTGCGTATCCAGTATCCGGACTCCTCGCTGCACCAGGGCATCGCCAAGACCGTCGCCGTGCTGCAGGTGCTCGGCAACCTGCCCGTGACCCGGCACAACGTCGCGAGCCTGATGCACCCCGAGATTGCGGCGCCGAGCCGCGCAGACGCCGTCGCGGCGGCCATCGACGACCTGCTCGGCCACCCGCGGGTGCCGCTCGGCGAGCAGGACGGGGGCTTGAGCTTCTTCAGCGAGAAGCTCAACGACATCGAGCAGCAGCGCGCCGAGCTGCCGCTGCGGTCGCCGCAACTGCGGGGCATCCTGCACGAGGCCCTGCGCAACCTGTTCAGCCCGCTGCCCTCGGCACGACTGCACGACTCGCTTGCGGTCACCGCCGGACTCAAGGTTCAGGCCGGCGCGCAAACCGCGGGCCTGGCCGGCGAGCGGGAGCCGATTCAGATCATCGCCGAGCTGGTGCCCGCCGCGGACTACGCCACCGCCCGCACCCGCCTGCTGGATGAATCGCGGCACAAGACCGCGGAGCGCAGCATCTTTCTGCTCGGCCGCGGCACCGATGCGCATGACCGCCTCATTGCCGAGGTCTACCGCAGCCGGAGCATCGTCGAGCTGCACCGCAACGACCCCGATCAGGAGGTCAAGGACTACTGCGCAAGCCAGGCCGACCGCGCCGCCCGGCTGCTGAGCGAGCTGCAACGGGGCCTTCAGGACAGCCTGACCAAGGGCTCGCTGCTGTTCCGCGGCCAGGCCACCGCAGTGGACAGCCTGGCGCCGGAGCTGCTTGCCGCCGCCAAACAGCAGCTCGCCAGTGCGGCCGGGCAGGTGTTCGATCGCTATCCCGAGGCCCCGGAGCGGGTGGACACCGCGGTGGCGGAGCGCTTCCTGCGCACGGGCAACCTGATGGGCATCACCAGTCAGCTCGATCCGCTCGGCCTGGTGCAGGTGGGCAGCGGCGGCCCGAGCATCCGCACCGACCACAAGGCCATGGTCAGCATCCGCGACCACATCGACCGCACCGGCACCGTGGAGGGCAAGCGGCTGCTGGACCACTTTGCCGCCGCCCCCTTCGGCTGGTCGCCGGACACCACCCGCTACCTCCTTGCCGCCTTGCTCGTCGCCGGCGAGATCAAGCTCAAGGTCGCCGGCCGCGAGATCACCGCCAACGGCCAGCAGGCCGTCGACGCGCTCAAGACCAACGCCAGCTTCAAGGCCGTGGGCGTGGCGCTGCGCTGCGACCGGATCGCCAACGAGGTGCTGGTGCGCGCCGCCGAGCGGCTGACCGAGCTGGTGGGCGACCTCGTCGTGCCGCTGGAGCCCGACGTCTGCAAGGCCGCCGCCAAGCACCTGCCGCAGCTCCAGCACCGCATCGCCCCCCTGGCAGAGCGGCTCACCGGCCTGGCCCTGCCGGGCGCCGACCGGGTGCGCGCCCTCAACCAGCAGATTGCCGACCTGTTGTTCACCGATGCCTCGGATGCCCCGCAGCTCCTCGGCGCGCCGGATTCGGAGCTGTTCGAGGCCCTGCAATGGGCGCGCGCGGCGCACCTGGCCCTGGAGCAGGGGCTGGCCGCCACCGTCGCGGACCTGAACCGCCACCGCGACGTCATTGCCGCCCAGCCGAGCTCGGGCATCCCCGGCCGGCTGCGCGAGGACAGCGCCGATGACCTGGAGCTGCTCACCGACCGCCTCGGCCGCCCGGACTTCCATGCCCATGCGGCCGATCTCGCCACCGTGCTGAGCGGGCTCCAGGCGCGGGTGGCCACCGCCGTACAGGACATGGCCGCGGCCCAGACCGAGAAGCTTCGGACGGCCGAAGGCGAGCTGGCACGCCTGCCGGAGTGGACGGAGCTGACGCGCGCAGAGCAGGACAACGCGCTCCGGCAGGTGGCGGCGCTGGCGGTGACCGCGGAACCGGACCTGGACGGCCTCGGCCGGCTGCGCAACAGCGACTTCGATATCAACGCAACGCTCGACGATTTGAAGACGCGCATTCGCGCCGACGGCAGCCGGCGGCGCGCCGAGCGGGAGCGGGCGCCTGCTCAGCCTGGCGGTGACAGCGACAGCGCCGCCGCCGGCTCGCCCAACGGCACGGTCCAGCTCCCGCTCAAGGTCACCAGCCGGGACGAGCTGCAGCGGCTCATCGCCCGGCTCCAGGACATCCTGCACGGCCTCCCGCAGGACGACGCCCTGGACATCCGGTTCGCGCTCGGCGACGACGCGCCGCACGACTGAGCCCCATGCCCTTCGACCAACCGACACGCAACCGGCTGCAGGCCTTCGTCGCCGCGGCCAGAACCCTGCTCACGGCCGATTTCACCCGCCGCTTGCAGCAGGACTACGGTTTGGACCCCGCGTCCGGCACGGTCACGGACCTCGACCGCCTGGGCCATCTCGATGATGCCCGCCTCGCCACCGCCCGGCTGCTGCGGGAAATCCTCGCGCACTACCTCGCCAACCATGCCGGCGGCAACGGCAACGCGCGGCAACAGGTGCTGCAGCGCATCGCCCGCGAGCAGGCCTTCACCGCGCTGAACCGCCTCGCGGCACTGCGCATGCTCGAAACGCGCGGGCTGCTGCGCGAAAGCGTCGGTCACTGCAACGACGCCGTCGGCTTCCAGTCCCAAGGCTTCCAGCTCTACCAGCGCCTCGCCGGCCATGCGCTCGGCGAGACCGGCGATGCCTTCCGCGTGTTTCTGCTGAGCCTGTTCGACGAGCTGGCGCTGGACCTGGGCGTGCTCTTCGACCCCGACGCCCCGCAGGGCCGACTGCTGCCGGGCGAGGCGACGCTGCTCAAGCTGCTCACGCTGATCAACGACACGGAGATCGAGCCCCTCTGGGCCGAGGACGAGACCATCGGCTGGATCTACCAGTACTTCAATGCGCCGGAAGAGCGCCGCGAGATGCGCGACTCCGGCCGCTCCGGCCCCCGCAACAGTCGCGAGCTGGCCGTGCGCAACCAATTCTTCACGCCGCGCTACGTGGTCGAATTCCTCGTGGACAACAGCCTCGGCCGCCTCTGGCTGGAGCAGACCGGCGGCCGCACGGCGCTGCGCGAGCGCTGCCGGCTGCTGGCACTGCGCCCGGACGAAGACCTGCCCGCACCGGACGGGTCCGTCCGCGACCCGCGCGACATCCGGCTGCTGGACCCCGCTTGCGGCTCCATGCACTTCGGGCTCTACGCCTTCGACCTATTCGAGATCATCTACCGCGAGGCCTGGGACCTGCCCGGCATCGGCGACGCGCTGGCGCGCGCCTATGGCTGGTCCGACACGGCGGAGCACGTGCCGGTGCCCGAGTCCGTGCAACTGCGCCGGCAGCCGACGGTGCGCAGCTTCAAGCTCGCCGCAGACCTGCCCGTCGCCGAGGCCGTCGTGGTCCTGGCCCGCTACGGCCCGGACGCCATCGCCGGCCGCCCGCTCATCTACCACCGCAGTGAGGCCGACGCGCTGCGTGCGACCAATCCGGACACACTCAGCCTCAGCGTGCCGTTGGCGGACTTCGACTACGCCGCCGCGTTGCGCGAGCGCTGGTTCAGCCCCGACACCGGCGCGATGTTCCTGGACCTGGCCGGCTGCTTCGACTACGCAACCCGGGCCCCGCTCAGCCGCGACGAGGCCCGCGAGCGCTTCGAGTGCGACATCCCCCGCCTGATCATCGAGCACAACCTCCACGGCGTGGACATCGATCCCCGCGCCGCGCAGATCGCCGCCCTCGCGCTCTGGCTGCGCGCCCAGCGCGCCTGGCACGCGGCCGGCGTGCCCGCCGCCGACCGCCCGCTCATCCACCGCGGCCATGTCGTCGCCGCCGTGGCACCGCCGGCGGCGCCGGAGCAGCGCCAAGCCTTCGCCGCCGGCCTCATGGACCTGGACGCCGACCTCTTCGACGCCACCCTCAAGCTCCTGGAGCACCTGCCGGAGCTCGGCGTGCTGCAGCGCCTGGAGCAGGCGCTGCCGGCGCTGGTGCAAGAAATCTACGGCCAGCACGGCCCGATGTTCGCGGCCGCCGACATGGCCCAATGGGACAAGGCCGAGCAGCGCCTGCGCGCCGCCTTGGAGCGCTGGCTCCACGCGCTCGGCACCAGCTATCGCGGCCGGCTCTTCGCCCAAGATGCGCTGGCCGGGCTCAGGCTGCTGGACCTCACCCGCGAGCGCTTCGACATCGTGGTCATGAACCCGCCCTTCGGCGCGCTCAGCGTCAACGTCAAGGCCCAGCTCGGCCGCGCCTACCCCCGCAGCAAGCACGACCTGCTCGCCATTTTCGTCGAGCGCGGCCTGGAGCTGCTCCGCCCCGGCGGCAGACTCGGCGCCATCACCTCGCGCACGGGCTTTTTCCTGTCCAGCTACCGCCGCTGGCGCGAGGAGATCGTGCTCGGCATCGCCGCGCCCGAGGTCATGGCCGACCTCGGCCACGGTGTGATGGACGATGCGATGGTGGAGGCGGCGGCCTATGTGTTAAGGAAGCGCGATGACGCGCGAGCACAATAGCCGGCGAACATGAGCCAGAACCTGACCAAACCCCCATTGCAACCGGTGGACGCACTGATCGTGAGTGTCATCGGCGACTACTGCGAGCTGGACCTCGGGGAGTATGGGCGGGGCCGTCTGCGGCAGTCGGACAGCAGGGCTCGGAATGAGCGCGCCCCCCTGGAAGGGCTCGCCCCTTACGCGAAGGGCCGGCGCCTGCGGGTGATCCTTCACGCCCGACACCGCGAAACCGCGACGAATCCCTACTGGTTCGTCACCGAGCGCTGGGCCGATGACAATCCCTGGCCGAATCTGGAAGCCGGTCTCGCCCGTGGCGTCATGGACGATGCGATGGCGGCGGCCTATGTCCTGCGCAAACGCGAGTCCGAGTCCTTGGGGGCTCGGTGCCGCGGGCCGTATCATCTGGGGAGACTAAGAGACGCCGATTATTGGCCGTCCATGGCCAAAATCGGCACGGGTTCGCAGGACGTGATCCCGCGAGCCCTTCATTTTCAGTAGGTTAAGGCCGCTGAAAATGGCGGGGCATCCTGCCCCGCGGGAAACGCCGAGTACTTCGGCGTTTCCCTAAGCGGGCATCTTGGCGTGGTAAAGCAGCCCAACCGCAGCACCGGAACAGCAACAGTGACCGACCGCAATGACCAAGGCTGAGCTTCTCGAGCTGATCAAGCAGGGCGAGAGCTCCGGCGTCGAATTCAAGCGCGACGACGTGCGCCCGGAACAGCTCGCCCGGGAGGTTGTCGCGCTGGCGAATCTGCACGGCGGCGTGATCCTGCTCGGGGTCGAGGACGACGGCAGCATCAGCGGCATTCGGCGTGAGGGTCTCGAGGAATGGGTCATGGACACGGTGCTCGGGCGCTACGTGCACCCGATGATCCTGCCCTTCTACGAGACCATCCCCATCGATGACGGCCGGCGTGTCGCCGTCGTCACACTCACCGCGGGCACCGCCAAGCCCTACGTCGTGCGCTGGCAGGACCGCGAGGAGGTCTTCATCCGCGTCGGCAGCACCACCCGCAAGGCGACTCGCGAGCAGCAGGCACGGCTCTTCGCGCTGGGCGGCATGCTGCATCCCGAGGGGCTTCCGGTCTCCGGCTCCAGCCTCGACGATCTCGACCTCGACCGGCTGCGCGACTACCTGGAGCGCGTGCTGCAAGACCCGGACGTGCCGGACGCCGCCGACGGCTGGACCCGCCGTCTGCTCGGGCTCGGTTTCATGGCCGCGCGCGACGGCGGCCCGCCCGTCTGCACCATCGCCGGCGTCGTGCTGTTCGCCCGCCGGCCGCGGCGCCTGCTGTCGCAAGCCGGCGTGCGCTGGATGGCCTTCCCGGGCAGCGCCATGGACTACGCGGCCAGCGACGACGCCGTGCTGGACGAGCCCCTGGTGGCCCAATGGCGCAGCAAGGGCGGCGCCGTGAGTTTGGAGCGGGGCGGTCTCGCGGAGACCATGCTCGAGCGCATGCGCCCCTTCGTGTCAACGGAGCAAGGCGATCTCGCCGACGGACTGCGTCGCGAGCGCCGTTGGCACTATCCCCCCGCTGCGCTGCGCGAAGTGCTCATCAACGCCCTGGCGCATCGGGACTGGACCCGTGCCGGGGATGTGGAGGTCGTCGCCTACGCCGACCGCCTGGAGGTGAAGAGCCCCGGTGCGCTGCCGAACGGCATGACCGTGGACAAGATGCTGGCCGGCCAGCGCTCGCCGCGCAACCCCCGCATCGTGGACGTGCTGCGGGACTTTGGCTACGTGGACGCCCGTGGCATGGGCGTGCGCGGCAAGGTGGTGCCGCTGCTGCGGCGCGAGAACGGCGTGGACCCGGAGTTCGAGGCCACCGACGATTACCTGCTGGTGCGGTTCTGGCGCAGTGCGGCGGCCCGCGAGCGCGCCGGCTTGGGCGAGCAGGGCATGAAAGGCGTGGTGCCATGACGCTGTTTCTGCGGCTGTTGGAGGCGGAGGACAAGGCCGTGGCGCTGGCGGAGGCGGTGGGCGCGGTGCGTGCCGGTGACGCGGACGGGCGGGTGTTCGCGTTGGATCCGGCGGAGTTTGGGCAGGTGCCGGGGGCGCCCTTCGCGTATTGGATTACTGATACCGGCCGGCGGGCCTTCTCCTGTTTTCCTTGTCTGGAGAACGCGCGACGGTCTGCGGCCGGAGGGATGAAATCTGGCGAAGATACGAGATTTCTCCGTCTGTCTTGGGAGCCCATTGCAAGTGGGCGTTATCGACCGTTCGCAAAGGGCGGGGCGTTTGCGGCCTACTACTCAGATGTGTATTTGGCCGTGGATTGGCTCAACGACGGAGCACAGAGCGTCGCCTTTTACCAACAGAACCGCGATGTCAAAGGAGGTCTTATTCGCAATCGTGAGTACTATTTCCGCCCCGGCCTCACCTGGCCGCGTCGCACATCGAGCGGGCTCGGCATGCGGGTGCTGCCCGCGGGCTGCATCTTCGCGGATAAGGGGCCGGCCGCGTTCGTCGCAGACGACGACCCTCAATCGCTGCTCGCGCTGCTGGCGATCACCGTCTCGGCACCCTTCCGGCAACTTGTAGAGCTCCAGCTTGCAGCCGCCGACGCTGCAGCCCGTTCTTACGAAGTCGGCGTCATCCAGCGCACCCCGGTCCCCGACCTGTCGCCCGACGACACCCGCCGCCTCGCCGCGCTCGCCCGCCGCGGCTGGTCGCTGAAGCGCACGCTGGACACGGTCAACGAGACCTCCCATGCCTTCCTGCTGCCGGCGGCGCTGCGCCCGCGGCTCGGGGACTTCGACCCGCCCGCCATCGCCGCGGAGCTGGAGCGCATTCAAGCGCAGATCGACATCATCGCGTTCGGCCTCTACGGTTTTGGTTCGGCGGACCAGGCTGGCGTGGCGGGCGTGGACACGGCTGCCGGTGACGCCGCCGCGAGCGACCCGGACGACGAGGACGACGCGGACGCCGGCGCCGCCACCGACCCCGCGGCAGCGGAGGCGGACCTGCTGAGCTGGGCGATGGGTGTCGCCTTCGGCCGCTTCGACTGGCGCCTCGCGACCGGCGAGCGGGCGCCGCCGCCGGAACCCGAGCCCTTCGACCCGTTGCCGGCGCTAAGCCCCGGCATGCTGCCGGACCCATCGGCACCGGACCCATCGGAACCGGGCGCCGAGCCCTTCCACGCCCACGCCGGCATCCTGGTGGACGACCGGGGCCATCACCACGACCTGCCGGCCCTGATCGAGTCCGTGCTCGCGCGGGTGGACGCCCCGCTGTCGCTCGCCACGGACGTGCGCCGGTGGCTGCGCCGCGACGCCTTCAAGGAGCACCTGCGCCGTTATTCCAGGAGCCGGCGCAAGGCGCCCATCTACTGGCCGCTGGCCACCGCCTCCGGCAGTTACACGCTCTGGCTCTACTGGCCCACGCTGACGGACCAGACCCTGTACCGGGCCGTGAACGATTTTATCGAGCCCAAACTGAAGCGCACCGGCGAGACGCTGCGCACGCTGCGCGCCGACACCGCCCGCGGCGGCGCCGACGAGCGCGAGCTGGCGCGCCTGACTGACCTGGAGGCGGAGCTGATGGACCTGCGAGCGGCCCTGCTCGACATCGCCCCCGGCTGGAAGCCGCATCACGACGACGGCGTGCAGATCAGCGCCGCGCCGCTCTGGCCCCTGTTCCGCCACGGCCCCTGGCAGCGCGTGCTGAAGGATACCTGGCAGCAGCTCCAGCGCGGCGACGACGACTGGGCGCGGCTCGCCATGCACTACTGGCCCGAGCGCGTGCGCGCAAAGTGCCGCAGCGACCGCTCGCTGGCCATTGCGCATGGGGTGGAGGCGCTGGACGAGCCTGCTGCGCGTTAGGGTGCCGGCCTTGGCTGCGCGGCTTGCGTTGGTCGCGCCACTTGGCTAGGTTCCGGAGCTGGTTCAGGCAACCCGATGAGCCTTCGATGCAAACACTGACGATCGACTATGACATCGACAGCAGCCGCGACCTCGTCGTGAAGCTACCCGCGAGCGTTGCGCCCGGCCGGCATCGCATCGAGATCGTCATCGATCCGCAACGGCCCAAGGAGTCGGCTCCGGCGGCTGCGGGCGGCGTCGAGACGCCGGACCGCGCAGCGCGCTGGCGCGAGCTGCTTGCGTTGCGCGAACAGGCCATCGCCGCGGGCATGCCGCTGCTGGACTGGGACGGGATCGATGCCGAGGTAAGAGAGCGGCGGGGCGACCTCGCGGATGACTGAGGTCTTAACGTACATCGACGCAAATGTCCTCATTGCCGCGTTCCACGCCGACAACGCCATCAGCGCTGCCGCCATGGCCGTGTTGCGCGCTCCCGCGCGGCGGCTGCTCGTCGGCGATGCCCTTTGGCTGGAGACGGTGCCGAAGGCGCGCTTTCATCGACGTGATGCTGAAGTCGCCTTCTATGAAGGCGTCTTCGCGCTTGCGCATGAGCACATCTCCTGGTCGCCGGCCATCATCGAGCGGGCTCGTGAGCTGGCCTCGCGTTACGGTTTGGCAGCCATGGATGCGGTGCATGTTGCGTCGGCACTGGTGGGTGGTGCGGACGAGCTGGTGACCGGCGAGCGCTGGGACAAACCGATGTTGCGCGTTCGCGAATTATCCGTGCAGTCGATTCGCCTGCGCGGTTGAGCTGGGGCAGAAGCGATGTCCATCGCCAATTTCGTCCAGCAGGAGGTCCTGCGCCCGCGCCTGGAGCGCCATCACGTGCTGGTGGTCTACGACCCGGCGCGGCGCTGGCGCGAGGTCTGCCTCGGG
The DNA here is from genome assembly GCF_001469165.1 of Thiohalocapsa sp. ML1. Lineage (GTDB taxonomy): Bacteria > Pseudomonadota > Gammaproteobacteria > Chromatiales > Chromatiaceae > Thiohalocapsa. Next base: position 165,659 of record NZ_JABX01000006.1, read on the forward strand.
CTCGCGAGCGATGCCGTGCAGGTGGTGGACGCCGGCGCGGGCAGCATCTTGGCGCGGGAAGCCGCCATGGCCTGCTGCGTGCGGCTCGGCCGGCCGGGCAACCCGGTGCAGGGGCTCCTGGTGTACGTGCCGGCGGCGCGGCCGGCGACGGACGAGGCGCGGCAGCGCGACCCGTTTTCCATCTACGAGGCCGCCGGCGCGGTGTTTCCGGACGGCGACGGCGACAGCTATCTGGATCTTTGCCTCAAGGCCAAGCCGGATCACAAGACCGCGCTCAGGCGGGTCTTCGCGGATGATCCCGAGCCCGGCTTCGCGATCGTCGATGCCGTGGGCGGCGGCGTCGGCTGGCCGCGGCTGCGCGGGCTGCTTGAGGTCGAGTCGAGCCGTGACGTGCTGATGGCCCTGCTGGCGCCGAACGATGCCCAGGAGGCGGCACTCAAGCAGGACGATACCTGGGTGGCGGAGGCCAAGGAGCTGTTCCTGTCCGCGCTCGGGCTCAAGCTCAAGACCCGCGCCAAGCACTGGTCCACGATTGCCGCGGAGTTGTGGCGCTTCCTGCTGTTCAGCGAGTTTGTGCTCGATCTGCCCGGTGCGTCGGCGGCTGCGGAGGCCGACCCGCATGGCCTGCCGGCGGCGCTGGCGGAGGTGCCCAGGGCGCCGGCGGCGGCCCGGCCGTTGGTGGAGGATCTGTGTGCGCGCCTGCGCGGCAACGAGCGCACGCGCCAGCTCTACATGGACCGCGCCGAGGTGGTCGAGGGCCCGGAAGGTCTGAATCTCCGCGCGCTCTGCGCCGATATGCCGGACCCGGGGGTGCGCGACACCTTCGAGTTTGAGGAGCGGACCTTCCTGCGCCAAGCCGTGGCCGCGCTGGCGGCGGACGAGCCGGACCGGGTGCGCGCCATCGTCCAGCGTCAGGCGGGCTCCGTCTGGGCCGGGCGGGGCGAGCAGCAGGCGCACTGGGGGCTGGTGGCCGCGGCGCTGCAGCTCACGGAGACCTGCGACGACTGCGAGCGCGAGCTGCCGGCGCACACCCGCTCCATGGCGGCGCTCATCGACTTCTATGTCACGCGGCTGCGCGAGGTGGATCGCTGCCAGCGGGAGCTGGAGCAGGCGGCGGGCGATGTGCTGGACCTGGACGGCAGCATGGATGCCCTGATCGAGCAGGCGCGCCGGCGTTACCGCAAGCTCGCCGAGCAACTGCAGTCGGTCTTCACCAAGCATCTGGAAACCGAGGGCTGGCCGCCGGCCGGCCGCCTGGCGAACGCCGATGTGTTCGATCGCTGCGTCGCGCCGGCGCTCGGCCAAAGCGGGCGGCGGGTGGCGCTGTTTCTGGTGGATGCGCTGCGCTATGAGCTGGGTGTCGCGCTGCAACGGCAGCTTGCGGAGGACGAGCCGGTGGAGCTGCTGGCGGCCGCGGCGCAGCTACCGACCATCACGTCGGTCGGCATGGCGAGCCTGTTGCCGGGCGCCGGGTCGCGGCTGCGCCTCGCCCGCGTCGATAACGCCCCCGTGCCGATGCTCGGCGACACGCCCGTCGGAAACCTGGCGCAGCGCCTGGACGTGCTGCGCAAGCGCTTCGGCGACCGCTTCGAGGCGGTGAAGTTGACGGAATTCGCGCGCGGCAAGGCGAAGCTGCCGGCGCACATCGACCTGCTGGTGCTGCGCAGCGTCGAGATCGACCATCACCTGGAGAGCGACGCCGAGAACACGCTGAAGCTCATCCACGACACGCTGAAGCGCATCCGCGTTGCGCTGCATCGGCTGCGGCAGGCGGGCTTTCATGAGGCGGTGATCGCGGCCGATCATGGCTTTTTCCTGAATGCGCAGGCCGGGCCTGGCGATGTCTGCGCCAAGCCGCCGGGGGACTGGGTCAGCGTGCATGAGCGCTGCCTGCTCGGCGCCGGCCGGGGCGACGCGAGCCACGTGCTGCTCAGCGCGGATAAGGCGGGCATCCGCGGGGACTTTCCGCAGCTCGCGGTGCCGCGCAGCCTGGCGCCGTATCGGGCGGGGCTGTTGTACTTCCACGGCGGCGCCTCCTTGCAGGAGGCATTGGTGCCGGTGCTGACCCTCAAGCTCACGCCCGTGGCACCGCCGCCGGCGCAAGCGGCCGTGAAGCTCCGCTACAGGCGCGGTGCCAAGCGCATTACGACGCGGTTGCCGGTGGTGGAGGTGCTGGTGGAGGCGAAAGACCTGTTCGCGGCCGTGGCGGATTTCGAGATCCTGCTGGAGGCGCACGACGGGCAGGGCAACGTGGTGGGCGAGGCCAAGGCCGGTGGACCGGTGAATCCGGCCACGGGTACCCTGGTCTTGCAGCCGGGGCAGAGCCAACAGGTGACCATCCGCATGCAGTTGGAGTTCGAGGGCGGGTTCCGGCTGAAGGCGCTGAACCCGACGACGCTCGAAACCTACGACGAGCTGGCGCTGGAGACCGATTACTCGGTGTAACGCTGCATGAGCAAGCCGACCGAAGCCGCGGAGGCGCAGGATGCGCTGGACCGCAAGCTGAACGAGGTCTTCGCGGGCAAGGTCGTTCGCAAGGATCTGCTGCACCGCATCAAGAAGGGCACCAATGTGCCCACCTTCGTGCTGGAGTTCCTGCTCGCGCGCTACTGCGCCAGCGACGAGCCCGCGGAGATCGCCGCCGGCATGGAGGCCGTGCTGGCGACGCTGCAAGAGAACTACGTCCGCCCGGATGAAGCCAACGCCGCGCAGTCCCGCGTCGCCACCCGGGGCAAGCACCGCTTCATCGACAAGGTGCACGTGCGCTACATCGAGAAGGAGAAGCGCCACTGGGCGGCGCTGGAGAACTTCGCCTCCCAGCGCATCGCCATCGGCGAGCGGTTCTATCGCGACAACGAGCGGCTGCTGGAAGGCGGCATCTGGGCGGAGGTGGTGGTCGCCCACAACGACGTGGACGCCGACAACTATGCCTTCTACGTGGAGGACCTGAGCCCGATTCAGCTCAGCCGTTTCAACTTCGAGCGCTATGGCGAGGGTCGCGCCGCGTTCACTCGGGACGAGTGGCTGGATGTTGTCCTGCGCTCCGTCGGCTTGGAGCCGACGCGGCTCGACCGGCGGCGCAAGCTGCATTTCATCGCGCGCCTGGCGCCGCTGGTGGAGGCCAACTTCAATTTCATCGAGCTTGGCCCGCGCGGCACCGGCAAGTCCTACTTCTTCAGCGAGTTCTCACCCTATTCGACCCTGATCAGCGGCGGCCAGGCCACCAAGGCGGTGCTGTTCTACAACAACGCCCGCAGCAAGATCGGCCTGGTGGGCTTCTGGGATACGGTGGCCTTCGACGAGGTGGGCGGCATCAAGGTCAAGGATCCGGACACCATCCAGATCTTGAAGGACTATATGGCCAATGGCCGCTTTTCGCGCGGCGTCGAGGTCATCGCCGATGCCAGCATGGCCTTTGTCGGCAACATCGACCAGTCGATACAGCAGATTGTCAACTCCACGGAGTACGACCTGTTTCTGCCGCTGCCGCCGCAGTTCGACTTGGCGGTGATGGACCGCTTCGCGTGCTATCTGCCGGGCTGGGAGATGCCGAAGACGGCCAGCGCCTATCTCACCAACCGCTACGGCCTGATCACCGATTATCTCGCGGAGGCCTTCCACTACCAGCTCAAGCACACCAACCGTTACGAGGAGGTCAGCCAGCGCATCCGGCTCGGCGGCAACGTCGAGGGCCGCGATGAGAAGGGCATCAAGAAGACCGTCAGCGCCTTGCTGAAGATCCTCCACCCGGTGGCGCCGCCGAGCGAGCAGGAGCTCGACGAGTATGTCGCCTACGCCGTGGAAGGCCGCCGGCGCATCAAGGAGCAGATGAACAAGCGCAAGCCGGATGACGAGTTTGCGCGCATCGATCTGACCTATTTCGACGCCGGCGGGAACGAGGTCAAGGTGTACTGCCCTGAGACCCGCAATGCGCCCGCGACGCTGGAGCCGATGCGGCGGCGTTTGCACGAAGCATCGGCGGACGCGGAGCCGGCATCCGAGTCTGCGCCGGCAGTCCCGCCGGCGGACGCGGTCGCAGCCGCCCATGCACCCGCTCCCAACCCCGAGGACGCCGTGCCGCCGCAGAGCGGCGAGGCATCTACTCCCACCCGGGGGCCGCTGCAGGAACAGCACTTCACCATCTACTACGGCGCCACCGGCTACACCTACGAGTCCATTTTGGGGCCGTATCTTGCCGGCGCCAACGCGGTCGAGATCGAAGACCCGTACATCCGCGCGCGCCACCAGATCGGGAACTTCGTGCGCTTCTGCGAAGCGGCGGTGAAGCAGCCCGGGCTGCGCCGAATCACGCTGACGACGAGCTATGACGAGCACACCGATGTGAAGGCCCTGCACGAGGCAATGGAAGCTCTGAAGCAGAGCCTGCTGGAGCTGGACGTGGTGCTGGACGTGCGCATCAACGAGCATCTGCACGACCGCGAGATCCGCCTGGATAACGGCTGGTGCATCAAGATCGGCCGCGGGCTGGACTTCTACCAGAAGCCGGACGGCCGACACGTGATCGGCGCGACCGATTTCAGCCTGCGGCCGTGTCTGGAAACCAAGGTGGACATCTATCGGCGGGGGTCCGACAAGGGTCACCCGGCGTCGTGACGCCTGTCCATGCGGCAGCGTGGCTCGGGCCCGATATGGGCCCCGGATGGGCCCGCACAAAAAAGCCGGCCCGATGCCGGCTTTTAAGTGCTTGATTAGACTGGTGGGCGCGGCTGGGTTCGAACCAGCGACCCCTGCCGTGTGAAGACAGTGCTCTCCCACTGAGCTACGCGCCCGAAGCCGCGAAGAATAGCCCGTAGCGTGGGGATGGTCAACGCTCGGGACTGGCGCCGAACCTGGTGCCGAAACTGGCGCCGATCGAGCGCCGACGCGCTTGGGCGGCCAAGGTGGCGTCGCGGCGGCGGACAAGGCGCTATGCTGCGCAATCCAAGCCAAGACGCTGATTTGAGTCGGTACGCGCCACGATGCCCGCGCCTGCCCCCGATGCTGCCGGCCATGAGCCCGGCGCCACGCCGCTGGAGCGCCTCGCGGGCGCCGTGGAGCGCGTCACCTTCCACAGCCCGGAGAGCGGCTTTTGCGTGCTCCGGCTCAAGGTGCGCGGCGCGCGCGACCTGGTGACGCTGACCGGGCAGGCGGCGAGCGTGACGGCCGGGGAGTACGTGGAGGCGGACGGCTGGTGGGTGAACGATCGCAAGCACGGGCTCCAGTTCAAGGCGCGGCAGCTCACGGTGATCCCGCCGAGCACGCTGGACGGCATCGAGCGCTATCTCGGCTCCGGCATGGTCAAGGGCATTGGGCCGCATTTCGCGCGGACTCTGGTGCGCGCCTTCGGCGAGCGGGTGTTCGATGTCATCGAGGACAACCCGGAGCAGCTCTTGACGCTGCCCGGCATCGGCCCGAAGCGCCAGCGGCGAGTCACCGACGCCTGGGCGGAGCAGAAGGTGATCCGCGGGATCATGGTCTTTCTGCAGTCGCACGGCGTCGGCACCGCGCGGGCGGTGCGCATCTACAAGACCTACGGGGACGAGGCCGTCGAGCGGGTGCGCGAGAACCCGTACCGGCTCGCGCTGGACATCCACGGCATCGGCTTCAAGACCGCGGACCAGATCGCGCAGCGGCTCGGCATCCCGCTGGACTCACCCATGCGTGCCGGCGCCGGCGTGCGTCACGTGCTGCAGGAGATCGCCGGTGAGGGCCACTGCGCGGCCTTTCTGGACCTGCTAACGGCGAAGGCGGCGACGCTGCTCGGCATCCCGCCGCCCATCGTCACGCAGGCCATTGCAGCCGAGATCGCCGCGGAGAACCTGGTCGCCGAGACCATCGATGAGCGCCCGGCGGTGCTGCTCGCGAGCTTGCAGCGCGCCGAGGTGGGCATCGCCCGCGGCGTCGCGCGCCTGACCCGGGACCCAACTCCCTGGGGCTGTATCGACGCGGACAAGGCGCTCGGTTGGGTGGAGGGCCAGACCGGGCTCGCGCTGTCGGCGTCGCAGCGCGCGGCCATCGCCACCGCCATCAACGGCAAGCTCACCATCGTGACCGGCGGCCCCGGCGTCGGTAAGACCACGGTGGTCAAGGCCATCCTGCGCATCCTGCTGGCCAAGGGAGTGGATGTGCGGCTGTGCGCGCCCACCGGGCGTGCCGCCAAGCGCCTGGCGGAGCTGACCGGGCGGGAGGCCAAGACCATCCACCGGCTGCTGGAATTCGACCCGCAGGCGATGGCCTTCAAGCGCGACCAGTACAGCCCGCTCCCGACGGATTTGGTGGTCTGCGACGAGGTGTCCATGGTGGATACGGCGCTGCTGAACCAGCTCCTGCGCGCGGTGCCGACGGCGGCCGCGGTGCTCTTGGTCGGTGATGTGGACCAACTGCCGTCGGTCGGGCCGGGCGCGGTGCTCGCGGATCTGATCGGCTCCGGCCAGATCGCCACGGTGCGGCTGACGGAGGTGTTTCGGCAGGCGGCGGCGTCGCGCATCGTGGTCAATGCGCACCGGATCAATCAGGGCCAGCGCCCCGAGGTGCCCGCGGACGCGGCCGACAGCGACTTCTATCTCATCCGCTGCGAGACCCCGGAGCAGGTGCAGGAGCGCCTGCTGCGGGCGGTGTCGGAGCGCATCCCGGCGCGCTTCGGGCTGGACCCGATCCGCGACATCCAGGTGCTGACCCCGATGAACCGCGGCGGCCTCGGCGCGCGGGCGCTCAACGTGGCGCTGCAAGCGCTGCTGAACCCGAGCGCCCAGCCGCGCATTCAGCGCTTCGGCTGGACCTACGCGCCGGGGGACAAGGTGATCCAGCTCGTGAACAACTACGACAAGGAGGTCTTCAACGGCGACATCGGCCGCGTTGCCGCCATCGATACCGAAGAGGGGCTGCTGCAGCTCGACTTCGACGGTCGCCGGCTGGAGTACGAGCAGGGCGAGCTGGATGAGATCGCGCTCGCCTACGCCACCACGGTGCACAAGGCCCAGGGCTCCGAGTACCCCGCGGTGGTCATCCCGCTCGCGATGCAGCACTTCACGCTGCTGCAGCGCAACCTGCTCTACACCGCCGTGACCCGCGGCAAGCGCCTGGTGGTACTCATCGCCGAGCCCCGGGCGCTCAACATGGCGGTGCACCGCACCGGCGCCGGGCGGCTCACGCGGCTGCGCCAGCGGCTCTGCGAGGAGCAGGTGCCGGAGGGGCAGGGGCGGCTGGGGCTGTAGCGCTGCTCTGCCCCCGGGTACGCCGGCTTCAGCCGGCCCCCGGGTACGCCGGCTTCAGCCGGCCTCTGGGTACGCCGGCTTCAGCCGGCCTCTGGGTACGCCGGCTTCAGCCGGCCTCTGGGTACGCCGGCTTCAGCCGGCCTCTGGGTACGCCGGCTTCAGCCGGCTTGGCTTCAGCCGGCCGCTGGGTCCGCGGACCTCAGCCCACACCCCGCCGCCGCGCACTCCCGAACGGCCAATCCTCCGCCCGCGCCACCAACCCCGCCTTTACCGGATTGCGTTCGACATACCGCACCACTGCGGCCAAATGTCCATCGTCGCGAATGTAGCGGTCGTAGTAATCCCGCTCCCAGAACGCCCCGCTGCGCCCAATCAGCAGATTCGCGGCCCGTGCCGTCGGCCCCTTCCAGGACCGCACGACATCCGCCAGCGCGACAGCCGGCAGGGTCTCGATGACCACGTGCAGGTGGTTCGGCATCACCACCCAGGCCAACAGCCGGTAGTGCTCGCCGTCGCCGGCCAGCAGCGCGTCCTCGACCAGCGCGCCGATGTCGGCGCGGCGCAGCCAGCAGGCGCCGTGACCGGCGTCCAGCAGGTCCTCCAGACGCCGGCGGCGGGCGACGTCGTCGTGCTCGGTCTCGGCCATCAGCCGCAGCAGGGTGGCGCGGGGCATGGAGTCGCCGAGATGCGTGGTGACGGATTGCACCAGGCCCGGCGTATTCAGATGCGGGTGATAGCCACGGGAGTACCAGCCGGTGGGGGATGTGGTCGGCATCGGGCGGTGTGTCTTCGTGTTTTGTGTTGGCGGAGTGGAGATTGGGTTTGGGGGGGGCCGGCTGAAGCCGGCGTACCCGGGGGAAGAGCCGGCTTACCCGGGGGAAGAGCCGGCTGAAGCCGGCGTACCCAGGGGCGGGCCGGCTGAAGCCGGCGTACCCAGGGGCGGGCCGGCTGAAGCCGGCGTACCCAGGGGCGGGCCGGCTGAAGCCGGCGTACCCGAAAAGACCGGCGCACTCAGGGGCCGGCTGGAAGCCGGCTCCACCGAGGAGGGTTCGCCAGGCGGCGCGCTCGGCCGGGGCCAGTGGCCAGTCGCAATAGCGGAATCTCCGCAGCGAGTAGAGCAGCGGGTGCTCGGGCGCCATGCGCTGGAACGCATCGCCACTCTCGTCCGCATGGGCCACCGCGGTGCGGGCGCCTGCGACGGCCGCTAACGGCCATGGCGACCCGCGCCACCCCGGAGGATGAAAGGCGCTGCTCGCCATGGCCGTTTCCCTCACCCCGGCCCTCTCCCAGAGGGAGACTAAGGAGCGCGTTGCGCACGACTTTCATGGTAAAGCCGGCCCAGCGTGACCTCCAACTCGCTGAGGTTGCTGGCGCTGGCTGCGCCGTCCGGGCCGAGCCGCACAGCCCGAGCCCGGTGCAGCTTTCAACTCGCTGAGGTTGCTGGCGCTGGCTGCGCCTGTTTCCAGTCCTGCTGCCGGATCTGTTCGCCAGGCCCGCCCGCATCGGCTCCACCGCCTCGGTCAGGCGGCCGAGGGCGCGCAGTGGCCGGCTGTTAGGGCAGCAGGTCGGCGACGGCGACGGCCCGGTCGCCGGGGGCGTGCAGCGGGGCGATGTGCTCGGACGCGGCGAGCACGGAGCGGCTGGCGTAGGTCTCGCCGGCGGGGTCGCGGTGGACCTCCAGCGCACCGTCGACGAGGTTGAGAATCCAGTATTCCGGGATGCCGTTGCGGGCGTACAGGGCAAGCTTGCGGGTGCGGTCGAACGCAAGGGAGCTGTCGGCGACCTCGACGATGAGCGCGGCCGTTGCCGGGTGCGCGTCGCGGTAGTCGCGGGGGCTGCCGGTGACGACGGCGATGTCGGGCTCGGGCTCGGAGTAACCGTCGATGGCGAGGGGCAGTTGGGCGCGCACCTCGAAACCCTCGCCGAAGGCGATGCGCATAGCGTCTTCGGTGAGTCGGATGCCGGTTGCGTGCCGGCTTTCCTGTGGCGCCATGTCCAGAATCTCTCCGTCCACCAGCTCGACCCGAGACTCCGGGTGGAAGCCACCGGACTCGACGAGGCGCTCGTACTCCAGCCGAGTCCAAAGATGGGGCAGGTGCGCGGCGGCAGTCATCGTCAGCCTCTTGTCAGCGGATTGCGCAGCGGTTGCCGTTCTCGCCGGATTATAGCCGTTGCCGCACGCTCGATGCCCTCAATGGATAGCGCAGCGGCTGCCGGCCCGACGGCGGTGCGGCGGCGGCGCCGCCGCGGGGCTACTTGTGCAGAAACCCCATGAACTCGGCGCGGGTGCGCGGGTCGTCCTCGAAGGTGCCGCGCATGGCGCTGGAGACGGTGGTGCTGTTCTGCTTCTGCACGCCGCGCATCATCATGCAGGTGTGGCTCGCCTCGATGACGACGGCGACGCCGTGGGCGCCCAAGTGCTCCATCAGCGCGTCGGCCACCTGATTGGTGAGGCGCTCCTGCACCTGCAGGCGGCGGGCGAAGACGTCCACCACGCGCGCGATCTTGCTCAAGCCCACCACCTTGCCGTTCGGCAGATAGCCGACGTGGGCGTGGCCGAAGAAGGGCAGCATGTGGTGCTCGCACATGCTGTAGAACTCGATGTCGCGGACGATGACCATCTCCTTGACGTTTTCCTCGAAGACGGCCTTCTTGATGATCTCCTCGGCGGACATCTGATAGCCGCTGGTCAGAAAGTCCATGGCCTTGGCGACGCGCAGCGGCGTGCGGCGCAGTCCCTCGCGCTCGGGGTCTTCGCCGATCTCATGCAGCATCTGGCGCACGAGGTGCTCTTTGGTCTCGTCGTAGACCTCCTGCTCGGACTCGGAGTCGAAGCTGCCGGCATAGTGGCCGTCGGTCGCGATGCGCGCGACGTTCGTTTTCGGTGCCATCGTTGTCTACCTGTCTCGTACGGGGGCGCGCACCCTCGCGGTGCCGTCCAATGTTTGTCCAACCGGTCGCGTAGATAGGGGCGCAGTCGTCCAATGGAAATGCCGTCAAACGCTTTGGGCTGTCTTGGTGGCGCCCCAATCGCCAAAACCCGGGATGGGGTACGGAATGTCAGGGAAGCACGCTGGGGCTTCCTGGCAAGTGCTGAGGGGTTTCGTTACCATGGCGGCTGATTTGGGGCGTGCAAGGTGCGGCACGTGAGCGTCCGGCGCCCCTGATCGAGCCCCCGAGCGGTCCTGCCATGCCGCCGTGCCAACCTCGGTCGGGCGCAATCTTGTTTGTACGACCGGGATCAGCGACGGCCTCTTGCCGGCCCGGGCCGCATGGCCTGCTGTCCCGGGTCGACCTCCGCCGGCGTGCGCGAGCCGGGGCCGTTCGCCGCAGCATCTTCCACCCCCGAGAGGAGTATCCCGACGTGTGTGGTTTCTGCGGCGAGATCCGCTTCGACGATCGTCCCATCGATTTGGCCGCGCTGGCCGCCGTCAACGCCGTGATGGAGCCCCGCGGGCCCGATGCGAGCGGTCTGTTCCAGCAGGGTCCCATCGCGCTCGGCCATCGCCGACTCAGCATCATCGATCTCAGCACCCACGCGAGCCAGCCGATGGTCGACAGCGACCTCGGGCTCACGGTGGCGTTCAATGGCTGCATCTACAACTACCGTCAGCTCCGCGAGGACCTGATTGCGCAGGGCTACCGCTTCTTCAGCCACGGCGACACTGAGGTGGTGCTAAAGGCCTTCCATGCCTGGGGGCCGGACTGCGTGCATCGCTTCCACGGCATGTTCGCGTTCGCCGTGGCCGAGCGCGATACGGGACGGCTCACGCTGGTGCGTGACCGGCTCGGCATTAAGCCGCTCTATTTCGCGGAGCTGCCGGGGGCCGTGCGCTTCGCGTCGTCCCTACCGGCGCTGCTCGCGGGCGGCGGCATCGACACGGACTTGGACCCCGTCGCGCTGCATCACTACATGCACTTCCATGCCGTCGTGCCGGCGCCGTACACGATCATCAAGGGCGTGCGCAAGCTGCCGCCGGCCACCATCCGCGTCATCGACGCCGACGGCACCACCCGCGAGCACGCCTATTGGGCGCCGACCTTCGAGACGTTGCCGGAGGAGCAGGGGCTCAGCTTCGCTGACTGGCAGGAGCGGGTGCTGGCGTCGCTGCGCACGGCCGTGGAGCGCCGGCTGGTGGCGGACGTCGATGTCGGCGTGCTGTTGTCCGGCGGGCTCGACTCCAGCCTCATCGTCGGCCTGCTCGCCGAGGGCGGGCAGCGCGGCCTGAGCACGTTTTCAGTGGGGTTCGAGAGCGTGGGCGACGAGGCGGGAGACGAGTTCCAGTACTCCGACATCATCGCCGAGCACTACGGCACCCGGCATCACAAGATCCACGTCGACTCCGCGGCGACGCTGCTGCCAAACCTGCCGGGCTGCATCCGCGCCATGGCCGAGCCCATGGTCAGCCACGATGTCATCGGCTTCTATCTGCTCTCGCAGGAGGTCGCGAAGCACGTCAAGGTGGTGCAGAGCGGGCAGGGCGCGGACGAGGTCTTCGGCGGCTACCACTGGTATCCGCCCATGCAGCAGAGCAGCGACGCGGTGGCCGACTACGCGCGGGTCTTCTGCGACCGCGACCACGCCGAGTACCTGCGCGCGGTGCACCCGCGCCTGCACGGCCACGACTACAGCCGCGACTTCATCCGGGAGCACTTCGCGATGCCCGGCGCCGACGCCGCCGTGGACAAGGCGCTGCGCATCGATCAGCTCATCATGCTCGTGGACGACCCGGTTAAGCGCGTGGACAACATGACCATGGCTTGGGGGCTGGAGGCGCGCGTGCCCTTCCTGGACCACGAGTTGGTAGAGCTCGCGGCGCGCATTCCCGCCGAGCACAAGCTCTGCGACGACGGCAAGTGCGTGCTGAAGGCCGTCGGCCGACGCATCATCCCGACGGCCGTCATCGACCGGCCCAAGGGCTACTTCCCGGTGCCCGCGCTCAAGTATCCCCGCGGCGAGGTGCTGGACATGATGCGCGACGCCGTGACCTCCCGGCGCGCACGCGAGCGCGAGCTGTTCCAGCCTGACTACGTGCAGGCGCTGCTGGCGGACCCGGAGGCGCACATCACGCCGCTCATGGGCTCCAAGCTTTGGCAGGTGGCGTTGTTGGAGTTGTGGTTGGTTGAGCAGGGGGTTTGAGTAGGAAGTACGGAGTAGGAAGTACGGAGTACGTAGTACGGAGTACGGGTGGGCCGCGCTGTCGGCTTAGCCCGCGCTCTTGATTGTGGAGTACGAAGTACGGAGTACGGAGTACGGGTGGCCAGCGCTGCGCCCTTAGCCCGCGGCTCTTGATTGGGAAGTACGGAGTACGGGTGGCCCGCGCTGTTTCCGTCGTCCGCGCCTCTTAATTGGGCATGGTAGGAACGGAATACGTGTAGATGGCATAAGTGCGTGCCGCGCGAATTGAGCCGGCGTCGTCCTACGCGAATTGAGCTGGCGTCGCCCCGTACTCCGTACTCCGTACTTGTTACGAGAATTGAGCCGGCATCGCCCCCGTACTCCGTACTCCGTACTCCGTACTCCGTACTGCGTACTCCGTACTGCGTACTCCGTACTGCGTACTCCGTACTGCGTACTCCGTACTGCGTACTCCGTACTGCGTACTCCGTACTGCGTACTCCGTACTGCGTACTCCGTACTGCGTACTATCTCCAAGAGGACAGCTTCATGAGCCTTCGAGAGAGCATCCACCACCGGCTGGAGCGCAAGCGCGGTCCGTCGGTGAGCAGTTGGGACAACAAGGCGCGCAGCGACGACGAGACCTGGTCCGAGACCGTCGTCGACTGCGGCTGGGGGCGGCTCGTCTTCGGCCAGACCTTCAACGACGCCGAGCGCCTCGCCCGCTGCCTGCAGCAGGAGCAGGACGGGCGCCGCGACGTCGCGCTCTACCTGCGCGACCCGCACGTGGTGCTGTCCTATGCGCCGCAGGACCTGTTCCTGGACCCCTCGCACACCTTCCGGCTCTGGTTCGAGCGTTACCAGTGCAGCCAGCGCCGGCCCAAGGGCTTCGTCGTGCGGCTGCTCACCAGCCACATGGACGCGGAGGCGGCGCACCGGCTCTACACGTCCCGGCGTATGGTGCCGCCGGACCCGGAGTTCATCTTCGGCCGGCGCGCCTCGCGCGTGCTGCATTACTGGGTCGCCGAAGACCTCCAGGACGGCGCCATTCTGGGTGTCGTCTGCGGCGTCGACCACGTCGAGGCCTTCGGCGACTATGAGCGCGGCGCGAGCCTTTGGGCGCTGTGTGTGGATGCCCAGGCACCGTATCCGGGCATCGGCGAGATGCTGGTGCGCCAGGTGGCCGAGTTCTACCACGCCCGCGGCCGCGCCTTTCTGGACCTGTCGGTCATGCACGACAATAAGGGCGCCATCCGGCTGTACGAGAAGCTCGGCTTCGAACGGGTACCCGTGTTCTGCGTGAAGAACAAGAACGCCTACAACGAGCCGCTGTTCATCGGCCGGCAGCCGGAGGGCAACCTCAACCCCTATGCCACCATCATCGTCAATGAGGCGCGCCGGCGCGGCATCGGCATCGAGGTCATCGACGCGGAGGCGGGCTACTTCGCGCTGAACCTAGGCGGGCGGCGCATCGTTTGCCGGGAATCTTTATCCGAGCTCACCACCGCCGTCGCCATGAGCCGCTGCGACGACAAGGCCGTGACGCAGCGCCTGCTGCGCCGTGCCGGCCTCAAGGTGCCCGAGCAATGCCACTTCGAGGCGCTGGACCAGGCCGAGGCCTTTCTGACCAAGCACAAGCGGGTCGTCGTGAAGCCCGCCCGCGGCGAGCAGGGCGCCGGCATCAGCGTGGACATTCGCTCCATGGCCGAGCTGGAGCGCGCCATCAAGGCCGCGCGGCGCATCTGCGAGGCGGTGATCCTGGAACAGTTCTGCCCGGGGGAGGATTTGCGCATCGTCGTCATCGACTTCGACGTCGTCGCCGCCGCCATCCGCCGCCCGGCGCACGTGGTGGGCAACGGGCGCAACACCGTAGACGAGCTGATCCAGATCCAGAGCCGGCGCCGGCGCGCTGCCACCGGCGGCGAGAGCGCCATCCCGATGGACGAGGAAACCGAGCGCTGTGTGCAGCAGGCGGGCTATAGGATGGACGCGGTGCCGTGCGAGGGCGAGACCGTCATCGTGCGCAAGACCGCGAACCTGCACACCGGCGGCACCATCCACGATTGCACGGCCGAGCTGAGCCCGACGCTGGCCGCCGCCGCCAAGCGGGCGGCGCGGGAGCTTGATATTCCGGTAACCGGGCTGGACTTTCTGGTACCGGACGTGAGCGGCAGTGACTATGTCATCATCGAGGCGAACGAGCGCCCCGGGCTCGCCAACCACGAGCCGCAGCCGACGGCGGAGCGCTTCGTGGACCTGCTCTTTCCGCAGACCGCCTCAAGGCTTTGATCCCGCCGCTCTCGACCATCGCCCTAACCCCGGAGACCCGTGCTTGAAAGCTGTCCCCATCGATCACGACTACCTGCTCGACGTGCTGCTCAAGCTGTTGTTCACGCCGAGCCCGTCCGGCTACACGGATCGTGTCGTGCATCTGGTGTGCGAGGAGCTGGAGCGCCTCGGCGTGCCCTTCGAGCTGACCCGCCGCGGCGCCATCCGCGCGACGCTGAAGGGCCAGGCGCGCCGGCCGAACAAGGCCATCGTCGCGCACATCGACACGCTGGGCGCGATGGTCAAGGCGCTCAAGCCCAACGGCCGCCTGCAACTGGTGCCGGTGGGGCACTGGAACGCCCGCTTTGCCGAGGGCGCGCGCTGCACGCTCTTCACCGACCACGGCCAGCACCGCGGCACCATCCTGCCGCTCAAGGCCTCCGGCCATACGTTCGGGCCGGAGATCGACACCCAGCCGTCTGGCTGGGACTACGTGGAGTTCCGCATCGACGAGCGCGTGTTCAACCTCGAAGACCTGCTTCGGCTCGGCGTGCACGTCGGCGACTTCGTTGCCATCGACTGCCAGCCGGAGGTGACGGCGACTGGCTTCATCAATTCTCGCCATCTGGACGACAAGGCCGGCGCGGCGCTGCTGCTCGCCGCCACCAAGGCCGTCAAGGAGCACGATGTCGAGCTGCCCGTGGACTGCCATCCGCTGTTCACGATCTCCGAGGAGGTCGGCTCCGGTGCGTCCTCCGCGCTGCACCAGGACGTCGCCGAGATGCTCACCATCGACAACGGCACCACGGCGCCGGGGCAGAACTCCAGCGAATTCGGCGTGACCATCTGCATGGCGGACATGGGCGGCCCCTTCGATTACCACCTGACCCACCGCATGATCCAGCTCTGCCAGGAGTTCCAGATCCCGCACCAGCGCGACGTCTTCAAGTACTACCGCTCCGACAGCGCCGCCGCGCTGGAGGCCGGCAACGACGTGCGCACGGCGCTGGTCACCTTCGGCATCGACGCCAGCCACGGCTACGAGCGCATCCACCAGGACGCGCTGGAGTCCATCGCCGAGCTGGTGGCCATCTACATGCAATCGCCGCCGCTCTATGCCCGCGACCGCTTCGAGATGGGCCCGCGCGCGGGCTTCCCGACGATGCCGGGGTGAGGAAGGGGGGAGGGCCGAGGGCCGAGGCGCCGGGCTCAGGTCTGCGGCGCTGCACGCTGCATCCGCGGCCGTCGCCGGGAGTATCATGCCGAGTCAAGACCTTTCGACTCCCTTAAGCCGTTCCGGAGCACTGACATGGCAACAGTCACCTTCGACACCTTGGAGTTGGTCGATAAGCTCAAGTCCGCCGGCTTCGTGCAGGAGCAGGCGGAGGCCGTCGTGCGCGTCATCGCCGATGCGCAAGAAGACCTCGTCACGCGCGCCTATCTCGACCAAGCGTTGCAGCGCGAGCTGAGCCCCATCCGAACAGAGATCGCCGTGCTCAAGTGGATGATGGGCGTCGCCATCGGCGGCCTCGTCGCGCTCATCATCAAAGGCTTCTTCGTCTAACCTCGTGACACCGCTCTGCGGTGTCACCCACCCACGCGGCGGGTTTTCCGCAAGCTGCGGGTCTCATACGGACGCGTGTGAGCCGAAGGCAAGCCGCTGCTGGCTGCCGTCCGCATGCCGGGCGACGATCTCGAAGCTGCAATCGGTGAGGTCCGCGCAGAGCCGCGCGCTGTCGGCGCCGTGGCGCCAGGTGAGCGCGAGCACATGGTCGGCGGTGTCTTCGACGCTGAGCGCGCCGCGGAAGGCCGGTAACCTGTTGCGCAGCCGGATCAGCTCCAGTTGCCGCTGCACCACGGGCCGGGCGAGCCCGTCGCGCACCTCGGCCAGCGGCAGGTTGGTGCGGTTGATCTCCTTGTGGCCGGCGGTGCTGCCGGCGTCCGCCGCCGCGTAGTCGTTCTTGCCGGCGAAGAGATCCAGATACCAGACCTGCGGGATGCCCGGCATGAAGAGCTGAATGGCGCGGGCGAGCAGCAGCTTCTGCTCGTCCTCGCCCAGCGCACTGAAGAAGGTGGCGTTGACCTGGTAGTACGCGATCTTCTTGCCGTCGGTGTCGTAGAGGTTCTTGACCCGGCCGCCGTGGTTGATGATGGTCTCCATGACGGCGTCGATGCGCGCGTCGTCCAGCAGCCCCGGTTGCTCGACACCGTCCACCACGCCGCCGCGCAGGTCCAGCACCGGGATGCCGTCGTGGCAACCGAGCATGTTGATGGTCGACAGCCCGCGGGCCTGGATCTCGCCGATCCAGCGCTTCAGCGGCGCGGCGTCGGCGTGCTGGATGGCGTCGAGCACGAGCCCCGGGAAGAAGAAATCGTAGATCGGGTAGCCGTGCCCGGCGACCGCCGCGTGCAGCCCTTTGCCGTATTCCGCGTGCACCTCCGGGAAGACGATGAGGCCATGCCGGCGGGCGATGCCCCGCAGCCGGTCCAGATACTCCCAAGTGCCGGGCTCGTTGAAGAAGTTGGCTTTGCCCGGCGCCTTGTGCAGATAGGCGAAGGCATCGAGGCGGATGATCTTGGCGCCGTAGCCCGCGAGCTTGCCCAGGGTCTCGTCGTAGAAGCGCCAGACCAGCTCGGAGCGGGCGTTGAGATCCATCTGCCCCAGGTAGTCGCGCTTGCTGTCCAGCAGCGCCAGCGCGGCGGTGCGATGGTTGTTGTAGCCGTCCAGGTCGATGTCGTCCGGGGCGACGCCGTTCTCGATGGCGCCGTTGACCATCATCGCCACCGCGGGCGCCGCGGACTCGTCGACGCCGGCCGCGATGAGCTCGTCCGGGGCGATGGGCCGGTAGCTGACCTTCTGGTAGAAGGTGTTCCAGTAGGGTCGCTCGGTGCCGTCCGGGAAGCGCACGTCCAAGATCGGCAGGCCCGGCTTGCGCAAGAAGAGCTGCTCCAGATACTCCGGGCGCGGGAGCACGTGGCCGTCCGCGCCCATGTCGCCGTGCTCGTGCCAGAAGGCGTTCCAGTCCACGAAGAAGTCCTTGTACGGCGACGCGTCGCCGCGGCTCAGCAGGTCCCGGAACTGCGGCGAGCCCACGGAGAGGTGATTCAGCACCAAGTCCAGCTTGAGCTCGATGCCGCGCTCGGCGAGGGCGATGAGGTCGGTGTGGGTGACCAAGGCCTCGTTCAGGTCGTAGTCGATGACCGAGAAGCCGCGGTCGAGATCGCTGTGGAAGCAGGTGGGCAGCAGGTATAGCAGCGAGAAGGCGCCGTCCATGGCGGGCTCGCGCAGCAGGCTCACCAAGTCCGCGAGCCGGTGGCCGATGCTGTCCGGATAGAGGTTCAGCATCACGCCCGTGGGCAGCGTCGGGACGGCTTGGTCGGCGGGGTCCGGCATGGCTTGTCTCTCCCGGCGGGTGCCGGGTTTCGCCGGCCGCGCCTGGTTTGAGCTTGGGCCGCGTGACACGCAACGGGCGCCAGCGACGTCGGGTAGGGCCATGATGGACGCCCCGTCGTGGTGCGGACAAGGCGCGGACATTGATCTCGGGCAACCCGGGCGGACACAGAGGCTGGATTGCGTCGGGGCGGCGAGCAAATCCGCGCCGACATGACCTGACGCAGCCCTGCGCTCGGCATTTCTCGTGCTTGCGGTTCCGGCCATCCCGGCCTAGTCTGCCGCCTGCCAATAAATACGAGAACGACCACCTGGAGCGAGGGCTATGTTGTTGAATCTTCCCGGCACCGTTTGGGTCATGCTGATCGCGCTCTCGGTGGTGATGCTGTTGCCGCTGCTGATCGTCTGGATCGGCTACCTCTTCTTCCGCGAGCGCAACTGAGCCCTCGGCTGCCCTGCGGCGCCGGCGTGCGCCGCCGCACAATCCGTAGCGCCCTGCTGGACGCTTGCGCTGTCGGGTCGAGACCCGCGGCCGGCTCTGTCCGGCCCTGTTGGAACCGCCTCGGCGGCACGACTTAAGCCACGCGCGCGCAGCGCCAGCCCTCGCGGCGGGCGCGCGCTGTCCGGAAGAGAATCTTCCCGATGCGCACTTGACATAATCCCAGGCGGCTACTACTTTACATAACGCAGGCGCCAACGGGGCCTGCGCGACGTGCGGTTCATTGAACGCACACCTGAAACATGTTGCTCAATTGGAGGATATGTCCATGACAACCATCGACTTTTCGCCGCTGTTCCGGTCCATGATCGGCTTCGACCGGCTGTCCAACGCGCTGGAGACGGCGTATCGCACCGAGCCGGGCGGCTATCCGCCCTACAACGTGGAGGTGCACGGTGAGAACGACTACCGCGTGACCATGGCGGTGGCCGGCTTCGCGCCGGGCGACCTCGAGATCGAGGTGACGGACAACGTGCTCCGCGTCTCCGGCGCCCGCACTGAGCAGGACCAGGAGAAGGAGACCAAGTACCTGTACCGCGGCATCGCCAACCGCGGCTTCGAGCGCAAGTTCCAGCTCGCCGACTATGTTCGGGTGGTGGATGCTCGCCTCGAGAACGGCCTGCTGCATGTGGAGCTGCGCCGGGAGATCCCGGAGGCCATGAAGCCGCGCAAGATCGAGATCCGCGGCGATGATGCCAAGCTGATCGAAGGTCAGCAGCAGAAGGCCGCCGCCTAAAGGACAGACCCGCGTCGCAGGGAAGCGGCGAAGCAGCGAAAAGCCGGGCGCAAGCCCGGCTTTTTTGTGTCCGCCCTTTTTCGTGTCCGCCAGAAGTCGGGCGGCGCGGCCGCCTTGTCTGGCCCCGTCAGCGTTCTCGCAGCGCCGACACCTGCTCCGCGGTCACTGCTGTCGCCCCGTTGCCCCAGCTCGCGCGCACGTAGCTGGCGAGCGCGGCCACCTGCCGGTCCGTGAAGATGCTGCCGAAGGACGGCATCACCACGTGCGGCGAGTAGGCCTCGGCCGGGTCCGACGGGGCACCGAGAAGCAGTGTCCGGACGCTGTCGTCGGGCGCGTCCGCCGTCACCGTCTCGTTGCCGGCGAGGGCCGGAAAGTAGGGCGCAAGGCCGCGGCCGTGGCTTTGGTGACAGCTCGCGCAGTAGCCCTCGTAGAGCCTCCGGCCCTGCGCATGGACGGCCTCGGTGAGCTGCTCGGGCACTGCCGGCGTGTGCTGCAGTGTCGGCTGCGGTGGCTGATCCTTCAGGTACCGGGCCATGGCCTGCAGGTCCGACGCCGCGAGCTGCGCCACGCCTTGGTGTGCGCTCGCCGCGATGCCGTCGTCGCCGCCGGCGTTCTGCAGGCGCTCGGCGAGGGCCTCGGCGCTCAGTGCGTCGAGCCCCCCGGACAGGTCCGCGGCGAGGCCGGGCGCGTACCAGCCATCGACATAGGTGTCCTGATAGGCGTCCTGATAGGTGTCCTGCAGCGCGCCGTCGCCCTGCGCGGCCGCGTCCTGCCTTGGGCTGTGGCAGGTGCGGCAGTGGCCGAGTCCTTCCACCAGATAGGCGCCGCGGTTCCAGGCCGCGTCCTTGGCCGGGTTGGGCGCGAAGGGCGTCGTGTCGAGATAGCGGTCCTGCCAGCCGAACAGGGGCGTGCGCGTATCGAAGGGCCAGCCGAGGCGCGTCTCGGGGGGCAGGTATGACGACGGCGCTAGGGAGAACAGGTAGTCCTTGATGGCGAGCAGATCGTCGTCCGGCAGTCGGGCGTAGGCCCTGTACGGCAGCGTCGGCCAGTAGGGCTGGCCGTCCGGGCGGAGGCCGTGCTTAAGCGCGCGCAGAAAGTCCGCGTCGCCGAAATCGCCGATGCCGTAGCCCGCGGCCGGCGTGATGTTGGGCGTGTAGAGCGTGCCGAAGGGCGTCTCGATGGCGCGGCCGCCCGCGAAGGGCGCGCCGCCCTCGCGCGTATGGCAGCCCATGCAGCCGCCGGCCAGCGTCAGGTAGCGCCCGTGCTCGACCCGCGCCGCCGACAGCTCTCCGTAGGCTCGGGCGGGGGGCAGCAGCGGTGCCGGCTGCGCGGTCGGCGTGTCGGCAGGCGCCGCGTCCGCGCTTGGCTCCGCGGCGATGGCGATGCCGGCGCCCGTCAGGCAGGCCACCAGGTAAAAGAGGGCGAAGACGCGATGGCCCATGGTGCTCGGCTCCTTGGGAATGGATCGGGGAAGCGCTGTCAGGGCGCGCATTGTGCCGGACGCGCCCCGCAACTTCACGGTGGGGATTTTGGGCTTGCGTCGGCGCGCAAAGCCTGCTGCGACGAAGCCCGCCATGGGGCCTTCGGCACCGACACCGGCAGCGGCGCTTGACGGGATCGGCCCCGGGACGGAACCGAGGCAAAGATGGGATGGTGCGCAGGGGGGGACTCGAACCCCCACGGATTGCTCCACTGGAACCTAAATCCAGCGCGTCTACCAGTTCCGCCACCCGCGCAGGGGAGGGCGCCGGCGGGCCTTGGTTGGCCGGGGCCGGCGACGCGCTAGTCTATCGATTCCGCGCTGCCGAAGGAATCTGCCGTCGCGCCCGTGGGCGCCCCGGTGCATACTCGCCCGCGCCCGGCAGCCGGGCAGATATGACTGACGATGGAGATTGCAATGACGATGACACGAGGCTTGGGACTGGGCTTGGTTCTCGGCGCACTGTTGGCGCTAACGGGCTGCATCAAGGTCGATCAGACCTTGACGCTGAACGCGGATGGGACCGGTACGCTCGCGCTGCGCTACGGCATGTCGGAGCAGACGCTGGCACAGCTCAAGGCGATGGAGCAGATGGCGGCGCAGGCGGAAGAGGGCCTCCGCGTGGAGCAGGAAACCCCGTTTGAATTCGATCCCGAGCAGGTGCGTGCCGAGTTCGAGGCGGACAAGCCGGACGGCGTGGAGCTGACGGCGCTCAGCTCCGAGGTGGTGGACGGCTGGAAATACATCGACTTGACCGTGGCCTTCGACGACATCCGTGCGCTGAAGCGCACCGAGCTGTTCGAGGACAGCGAGCTCGGCATCGAGCGCCTGAACAACGGCCACTATCGGATCACGCAGCGCGGCGGCGGCGATGAGGAGATGCCGAGCGACATGGAGGGGCAGGCGCTGATGCAGCAGATGGCGACGATGCTCGCGGGCTTTCGCATCGTGCAGACCATCGTCGTGCCAGGCGACATCCTCGACAGCAACGCGACCGCGGTGGACGGCCGGCGCGCGTCCTGGGTATTCGACATCGCCGAGGACCCGAATGTGCTAACCACGCTAAACCAAACGGACTTGACGCTGACCTTCGCCGGCAATGGGGTGAAGCTCCCGCCCGTGTCGCCCTGAGGGGCAACCCGGCCGGCGCGCGGTTCTCAGCGCGTCAGGGCCGGGCGCTCAGCACCTCCAGCGGCGTGCCCGCGGGCAGTGGCCGCAGCCAGGTATCGAGCGCCGCGAGGTCCGTCGGCAGCGCCGCTAGGGCTGCCTCGGCGGCCTCCATGCTCGGGTGCAAGCTATGGATGACACCGTACCAGGCCTGGCCGCGGCGCGTGTCGGATTTGACATAGATCTCCGCCGGCAGGTCTTCATGTCGGTCCATGAAGCGCGCCACCGCGTCGCGGCTCGGCAGTCCGGCGAGCTGCAGCACGATCATCGACGCCGGTGTGGTCATGGTCTCGGCGCCGGTCGGGGGCTCCGCGGTGCCGGTGCCGGTGCCGTTCGCGGGCGCCGCGGAGCTCGATGGCTCATCGCCGCCGGTTGCACGAATGCTGTGGCGTACCTCATCGATGCGCGCCTCGACGGACGCGAGACGCTCGTCGAGCAGCGCGCCGAGCCGCGCTTCGAGCTCGGCGACCCGGCGCTCCGCCGCGCTCGCCACCGCCTCGGTGTCGGCTTGCGGCTCGCTGCCGTCGACTGCTGCGGCGGGCGGATCGCGGGTGCTGCCCTCCAGCGCCGTGAGCCGGTCGGCGATGGATTCGATGGCGTCGGCAAGCTCGCCGACCTGCTCGGTGGCCGCTTCGTCCGCGTCGTCGGTCGCGCTCTCGTCGACGGCCGCTGCGGGCACCACAGTCGGGCGCGCCTGCTGTTCCAGCGCGTCGATGCGCGTCCCCAGTGCGGCAGCGGCGTCCGCCGAGAGGGCCGACGGTATTGAGCCGGTCGGTGCGTCGACCGCGGGGCGCGCCTCCAGCGCCGCGATGCGCGCCTCCAGGGCGTTGCGTGCCTGCAGCAACTGCGTGAACAAGAGCACCATCCCGGCGAGCAGGACGATGCCGATGCCCATGAGCGTCAGCAGCGCGGTATGGTCGCGTCGGCGCTGCGCGCGGATGTCGTCGCGGTGTGTCTCGAAGGCCTTGCGCAGTTGCACGGCGGTGCGCCGGCGGTCGTCGTCGACGTCCGCGATGCGCTCCACCAGGGATTTCTCCATGTCGCGAATGTCGCCCTCCGGCAGCTCGCTCAGGCCCGGTGGCGCCGAGCTCGGCACGTCCACGACGCCGTGCTGCTCCGGGCGGCGCGGCGACTCGCTGTGCAGATAACCGGCGAGGTCCTGTTCCGTCTTGCCTTGGTCCGATGATGCTTGGTCCGATGATGCTTGGTCCGATGATGCGCTCATGCGTATTGATTTCCTGGGGCTCGGGTCAGTCTGAACTGCGCCTGCGGCCGGCGGCGCCGGCGACCCCCCATGATCCGTGAGCGCGCTGCCGTTGCCAAGCCGCCGAGCGCTGACGAAGCCGCCCGGCGGTGGCCAAACGCGGCCCGGCAGTGCGCGGGGTGGCAGGCCTCGGCTGCGGCGCCATATATCGTGTAGCCGTGTAACTCGATTGTTCGGGAGATCAGATGCAACTGCAAGGCAAGACGGCGCTCGTCACGGGCGCCAACTCGGGGCTCGGCAAGGCCCTCGCCACGGCGCTGGCGGCCCGCGGCGCACGCGTGCTGATGCTGTGCCGCAGCGCCGAGCGTGGCGCCGCGGCGCGGCAGGACATTGTCGCCGCCACCGGCAACGACCGGGTGGAGCTGTTGGTCTGCAATCTCGGCCGGCAGGCCGACGTGCGCGCCACGGCGGCTGCCCTGAACAGCCGCGGCGAGCCACTGCATGGGCTGGTGAACAACGCCGGCACGGCCTTCGCCGAGCACGGGTACACCGCCGATGGCGTCGAGCGCACGCTGGCCGTGAACTTGCTCGGCCCCTTCCTGCTTACCAACCTGCTGCTGGACCGGCTCCGCGCCGGGGCGGCGGCGGGCGACGGCGCGCGCATCGTCAACGTCGGCACCAAGATCGACACGGCGATGGACTTCTCGGACCTGAGCTGGGAGCGGCGCAAGTACCGGATGATGGGCGCCTACGGGGAGTCCAAGCTCGGGCTGATCCACTTCACGCGCGAGCTGGCGCGGCGGCTCGACGGCTCCGGCGTGACAGTGAATTGCGCCTTTCCGGGCGTGTTCATGTCGAATCTGGGCGGCACCGACGGTGCCCAGAACTGGGCGCTCAAGCTCTTCGGCAAGGCCTTCGGCTGGGCGCTGCCGAAGCCGGAGCAGGCGGCGGAGCGGGTGCTGTACCTGCTGGAATCGGACGACGTGGCCGGGGTCAGCGGCGCGTATTTCGGCAACCGCAAGCCGATTGCGGCGCCGGCCCAGGCGGATGATCCCGCCGCGAACGCGGAGCTGTGGCGGCACGCCGCAGAGCTGTCGGGACTCGACGCGGCGGGCGGCTGAGCAGGCCCGCAGCGACGCCCGGCTGCCGGCGCGGCGGCGGCATCGGGCGTCGCCGCGACACGCGCTGCGGGCCCCAGGTCCGGTGCGGAAAGTCAGCAGTTGCCGCTCGGGGATCAAGCGATCGCGGGTTTTGTCGAATAGCGTTAATGTATCGGCAGTGTCGCAGTACGGCGGCGGGACCGGCGGTGACCGTCGGCGGCCGAAGATGCGGGCTCCGCCACTGCCATCAACAAGAATGACCCGTCCGCGAGGGCGGCGGGGGAGAGATCATGCAAGACAACGAGACCTTTGCCCATTGGGTCGCGAGCATCGAGCGCGGCGACTGTGGCTTTACCTATCTCAGGCTCTACGGGGACGCCCCGTCTTGGGTGCGCAACGAGGCCATCAACCGCTTCGGCAAGGGCACGGTGTTCCTGCCGCCGCGGCAGAACCGGCCGCCCGCGGTGGCGGCTTAGATTGCTTGGGGGAGCCAAAGGCGTGATGAGTCAAGTGCCGTGGGGACAAGGCGCTTGAAGGCAAAAGGGCCGAGGGCCGAGGGAGCCCTCCTCGGCCCTCGGCCCTTGGCCCACCACGGCCGGAGTGTTGACCTCCAGGTCAACACGGCGACAGCGCGGGATGCGCTGATGTCGCGACTGGGAGCCGACCGGGACGTCGGCTCTCCGGCCCGGCCCGGCCCGAGCCGGCACTCAGAACCAAGCCACCCGCTGCGTCATCAGGTCAGCGCCTCCGCGCTAATGCGCCCCGCGCCGATGCCCGCCGCCATGAGCGCGTCGGCGAGCGCGCGCACCGGTGCGGACGGTCCCGCGAGGTAGTACAGGGGCTGTTGCGGGTCGGCCAGGTCCGCGCGCACCATCGCCACCAAGTCCGCGGCGTGTGCGCCTACCAGCGGCGTGAACGCGAAGTTGTCCAAGGTCTCCTTCAGCGCCCGGCACCAGCGCCGGTGGTAGTGCCCGTCCGGGCTGTCCACGGTCCAGTAGAGGTGAAAGGCCTCGATGTGGTCGATGGAGATCGCGTGCTCGATGAGGCTCTTGATGGGCGCGATGCCGTCGTCGATGGCGATAAACACGGCGGGCTCGGTGGCCTCCTCGTGCAGCACGAATTCACCCGCCGGCCCCTGCACCCGGACCATTTCCCGCGTCGGCTGGCCCTCGAACAGATGCGCCGCAAAGGCGTCGTCGGCGTCACCCCGACGCACTGAGAACTGGAGATGCCGCCCGTCGCAGGGGCAGGACGCAATGGGCAACTCCCGCTCAGCGCCGTTCTCCAGCGTCAGCCGCGCCCGCTGGCCCGCCATGAAGCGCAGCGTCTGCGTGCGCGGCGTCTGCACGTGCAGCAGCAGTAGATCGTCGGCCTCGCGCTCCAGCTTGCGGATCTGCGCGCGGATGTCCTGCGCCGGCAGGTCTGCGGCGGTGCGCGCCTCGGCGGCCTCCAGCACCACGTCGGTGACGGCCGTGTTGCAGCAGGTGAGCATGTAGCCCATCTGGCGCTCGCGCTCGCTCAGCACATAGTCGTGGTCGGCGATGCGCGTGACCTCGCCGGAGACGACGCGCGCCTTGCATTCGCCGCAGTTGCCGCTCGTGCAACCGTAGCCGAGGCGCAAGCCGGCGCGCACGGCGGCCGCGAGGATCGACTCGGTGCCGTCGACGAAGAACTCGTGGCCGCTCGGGATGATCTTGACGCTGGCTGACATCAGGCGCAGGAAGGTGTCGTTCGCAATCAGCCGGGCACGGCCGTCCTCGGCGGGCAGGCTGTCGATGTCGGCGCGGCGGGCATCCAGCCAGCCGAGCAGTGCCGTCCCGGCGTCACCGGCGATGAGGCGCTCGCGAAGCTCATCAAGCAGCGCGCCCTGCGCCTCGGCCTGCGCCGCCGTCCGGGCCAGCGCCCGGCCCAGCGAGCGGATGCGGGCCACCAGGACCTCCTGGCTCGGCAGCGCCGTGTCGGCATCGTGGCTGCGCGGCAGCGCGTCGGCCTTGATGCGCTCCACCTGCTCCAGCATGCCCGTCTTCTCCAGGCTGACGCTGGGGTAGGCCCGCAGCAGATCGGCGATGGCCAC
This sequence comes from Thiohalocapsa sp. ML1, assembly GCF_001469165.1. GTDB lineage: Bacteria > Pseudomonadota > Gammaproteobacteria > Chromatiales > Chromatiaceae > Thiohalocapsa. The sequence continues at coordinate 191,911 of NZ_JABX01000006.1, forward strand.
CTCGCCCTCGAAGGTGCTGATCTCGCCGCTGCGGATGCGCCGCTGCAGCTCGGCTCGGGTCACGCCGGCAAGGCGGGCGGCGCGGGACAGCGATACCAGGTGTGTCATGGTTGGGGCTCGCGCGGGGCTGGCAAGGTCGGGCGCGACAGTCTACCGGCTGCCGAGGCGGGCCGCAGGGCCGGCGCAGCAGGGGCTCGGCCCGGGCGCAGCGGTGGCGGGCGCGCGTTTCGGCTTTGCGGCTGACCTGTAGTAGCTGACCTGTATCATCTGACCTATATCAATAGCGCGGTGGGCGGCTTGATTCGAGTCAAGGCTGATGGGGGCATCGCAGCCGAGACTCGCTTAGGCCCTAGCGAGGCCGAGGCGGAGCCTCGGCGCCAGTCAGAAGCCCGTATTTCTCCGCCGTGCCCATGCCTCAGCGCGACGGGGCGCAGAGCGCCCGCAGACGCGCGACACCGCTGGACCGGTGTCGCGAGTGGATTACTGCGCACCCGCGACGAGAGCTCAATGCAGCCGACCGTGTTCAAGGTCAGCTCCGCAAGCTGCGCCCGTCGAGCGGAGCCTATCGCAGCCGCAGCCACGGTCGTCGTCCCCGGGTTGGAGCCGCGGGCCGGCTTGCGCGATGATGGCCGGCATCAAGGCAACGCGAGCGCGGAGGTAACCCGTGGAAGCCCTGAAGCTGCAGACCCTGGACGACCTGCTGTCGCACCCGGAGGAAGACATCGAGCTGATCGGCGGCGAGATCGTGCGGCGGCCGATGACGCGGGTCCGGCATGGGCAAGCGCAAAGTCGCGCGGCCGGTGCGCTTGGGCCCTTCGACAGTGGATCGGGACCGGGCGGCGGTTGGTGGTTTGCGACCGAGGTCAGCGTCGCCTACGAGCCGCACGAGTGTCCGCGCCACGACCTCGCCGGCTGGCGCCGCGAGCGCCTGCCGCGGCTCCCGGACGGCGTCATCGAGCTGCCGCCGGACTGGGTGTGCGAGATCGTCTCCCCCGGCCACGAAAAGAAGGACACGCTGATGATGCCGCTGTTGCTGCGCCGGCATCGCGTGCCTTACTACTGGCTCATCTGGCCCGAGGACAAGGCGCTCGTCGCCCATGCCCTGGAGGGCGGGGAATGGCGCGTCATCGCGACGCTCGAGGACGCCGAGCGCGCCCGCGTGCCGCCGTTCGACGCGGTGGAGCTGGACTTGGCCTACATGCTTGGCGGCGACTAGGCGCCGCGCGCGGTTGCCGGCAGGCTGCCGGCGCGCCGGCGCTCAACCCCCGGTCGCGTTCATGTGCCGAAAGATGATCGGCTGCTCGGTGAGGTCGAAGTCGTGGCCCCGGGGCTTGATGGCCATGGCGTCGCGGATGGCCTGCTTGACGCGCTCGTCGTCGCTGGGGTTGGCGCGCAGCGCCCGGCGCAGATCCGCGGAGTGCTCCTGGCCCAGGCACAGCAGCAGCCGGCCCTCGGCGGTGACGCGCACGCGGTTGCAGTCGGCGCAGAAGTTGTGGCTGTGCGGGGAGATGAAGCCGATCTTGGTCTCATGGCCGGCGACGCGCCAGTAGCGCGACGGGCCGCCGGTGGTCTCGGTGGTGGGGATGAGCTCGAAGTGCTGCGACAGGTCGCGGCGGATCTCGTCGCTGGAGTAGTAGGCCTCGGCGCGGTCGTGGTCGCCGATCTGCCCGAGCGGCATCTCTTCGATGAAGCTGAGATCCATGCCGCGCGCGAGCGCAAAGCGGACCAGGTCGCAGACCTCGTCGTCGTTGCGATGCCTCAGGATCACGCTGTTCAGCTTGACCCGCGCGAAGCCGGCGGCGAGCGCCGCGTCGATGCCGGCCTGCACCTGCTTAAGCTCGCCCTTGCGGGTGATGGCGCGAAAGCGATCGGGCCTGAGCGAATCCAGGCTGATATTGATGCGGGTGACGCCGGCGGCCTTCAGCGCTTGGGCGTACTTCGGGAGCTGGGTGCCGTTGGTGGTCAGCGTTAGATCCCGGATGCCGGGCAGGGCGCCGAGCTGCTCGAACAGCCAGAGCACGTTGCGCCGCACCAGGGGCTCGCCGCCGGTGACGCGCAGCTTGGTGACGCCGAGCTCGCTGAGGCAGCGCCCGAGCCGGGCGATTTCTTCCAGCGTGAGCACCTGCGCCCGCGGCAGAAAGGTCATGTCCTCGGCCATGCAGTAGACGCAGCGCAGATCGCAGCGGTCGGTGACGGACAGGCGGACGTAGTTGATGTGTCGGCCGAAGCGGTCGATGAGTTGGGGGGTTGGCTCGGGCATGGCCTCCGGGCGGCCTCTCGCAGGGGGCGGGTCGTTGATCTTGGCTTGCGGCCGGTGGCCGCGTCGCGCTGTCCCGGCGACTATCGGGACAGCGGCGTGCATCATAGCGGCAGATGGCAACGGGTCGGGGCCTCTGCCAGGGCCGGAAGCCACGGACTCCAAGCGGTATTGCCGCTGTGCTCGGCTTGCGGCAGTCTGGGCGGCTTGCGGCGCGCCAACCTTTTGCCAACCTGCCGAGCCTAGTCTCGGCGCTGCGACCGGGCCGACCCCGGCCTCACCATACCCGACCGACACCCGAGCGAGGACCCCCGCCATGATCTACGCCAAGCCCAACACCCAAGGCGCCGTCGTCGACTTCAAGCAGCGCTACGACAACTTCATCGGCGGCGAGTGGGTGCCGCCGGTGAACGGCAACTATTTCGACAACGTCTCGCCCGTCAACGGCAAGCCCTTCTGCGCGGTGGCCCGCTCCGACGAGGCCGACATCAACCTCGCGCTCGACGCCGCCCACGCCGCGCGCGACGCCTGGGGCCGCACGTCGGTCACCGCCCGCTCCAACATCCTGCTCAAGATCGCCGACCGCATCGAGCAGAATCTGGAAATGCTGGCCGTGGCCGAGACCTGGGACAACGGCAAGGCAGTGCGCGAGACGCTGAACGCCGACATCCCGCTCTGCGCCGATCACTTCCGCTACTTCGCCGGCTGCATCCGCGCGCAGGAAGGCAGCATCGGCGAGATCGACGAGCACACCGTCGCCTACCACTTCCACGAGCCGCTCGGCGTCGTCGGCCAGATCATCCCGTGGAACTTCCCGATCCTGATGGCCGCGTGGAAGCTCGCCCCGGCGCTCGCCGCCGGCAACTGCGTGGTGCTCAAGCCCGCGGAGCAGACGCCGGCGTCCATCATGGTGCTGATGGAGCTCATCGCGGACCTGCTGCCGGCCGGCGTGCTGAACATCGTCAACGGCTTCGGCCTGGAGGCCGGCAAGGCGCTCGCCACCAGCACCCGCATCGCCAAGATCGCGTTCACGGGCTCCACGCCGGTGGGCGCGCAGATCATGAAGTACGCGGCGGACAACATCATTCCGTCCACCGTGGAGCTCGGTGGCAAGTCGCCGAACGTGTACTTTGCCGACGTGCTCGACCACGAGGATTCCTTCGTCAGCAAGTGCGTCGAGGGTGCGGTGCTGGCCTTCTTCAACCAGGGCGAGGTGTGCACCTGCCCGTCGCGCCTGCTGGTGCAGGAGTCCATGTACGAGCGCTTCATCGATCTGGTCATCGCGCGCTCGCGCCAGATCAAGCGCGGCAACCCGCTGGATACCGACGTCATGGTCGGCGCCCAGGCCTCGCAGGAGCAGTACGAGAAGATCCTGGGCTATATCCAGATCGGTCGCGACGAGGGCGCGGAGGTGCTGATGGGTGGCGAGCCGGAGCGCATGGACGACGAGCATCGTCAGGGCTTCTACATTCAGCCGACGCTGCTCAAGGGCACCAACGAAATGCGCGTGTTCCAGGAGGAGATCTTCGGGCCGGTGGTTTCGGTGACGACCTTCAAGGACGAGGCCGATGCGCTCGCCATCGCCAACGACACCGACTTCGGCCTCGGCGCCGGCCTCTGGACCCGCGACATGAACCTCGCCTACCGCATGGGCCGCGGCATCCAGGCCGGGCGCGTCTGGACCAACTGCTACCACCACTACCCGGCGCATGCGGCCTTCGGCGGCTACAAGAAGTCCGGCGTCGGCCGCGAGACCCACAAGATGATGCTCGACCACTACCAGCAGACCAAGAACATGCTGGTGAGCTACGACGTGAGCCCGCTCGGGTTCTTCTGAGGCCGTGCTCCGGGCGGGGTACGCCCCGTCCGGACCGGTGCGTTTGGCGGCACGCCCGTGCCGCCTGCGGCTCCATCCGTTCGTTCCGACGTAAACTGTCACCGTAATTCTCTACGGCGGCAGCGACACCGGGCTGTTCGGCAGCTATGCCGGCCGCGAGAGTGTGTTTCTGAGCTTGAGCCGCAGCCTCCGCTGAGCTGCTTGACGGCGCCGAATGCTTGCAGATGAGTCAAGTTTCACGACAACACGGCGCTTGCAGGCAAAAGGGCCGAGGGCCAAGGGAGCCCGCCTCGGCCCTTGGCCCCTGACCCTTAGTCAGAGGCGCCGTGCCCTGGTCGGTCTGAGGCTCTGCCTCCCTAGTGGTAGAAATGGCAAAGCCCTGCGCACAGTCCCCGGAAAAATAGACTTCCGAGTGCGCATGAGCGAACCGCCCTCTGTGTCAGGCTGCGTATTATTAGGCTGTTCTTTGAAGATGATGATAATCTTTAATTGAGGCCAGCTCTTCTGCCTCACTGGCGTGAGCTCGAGAAAGATCCCACCGAACCTGAAGGTTCAGCCAAAAATCGGCAGAAACCCCGAAGAATTTTGCCAACCGAAGCGCAGTGCTTGGCGTGATGCCGCGTTTCTGATTAACGAGCTCATTGACTCGCTGATACGGCACGTGAATAGCGTCGGCCAAATCACGTTGACTGATATTCATGGGCCCGAGGAATTCCTCCCGGAGCATTTCGCCGGGATGAATAGGCGCCCTATGCGTTGGAATTCGAACCATATTCGATACCTCTAGTGATAATCGGCAACCTCGACTTCGTTTGGCCCGGATTCGCCCCACACGAAGCAGATTCGGTACTGATCGTTGATACGAATGCTGTGCTGGCCATTCCGATCTCCAGAAAGCGCTTCGAGGCGATTACCAGGAGGAACCTTCAGTTCCTCGAGCGACTGCACTGAATCGAGCTGATCGAGCTTGCGCGTGGCAATCTTCCAAAGCCATTCCGGACAGGATTTTCTAGCGGCCTTCGAATTGACGCCGTTGAAGATATCCTCAGAAGCTTGGTCATGGAACGACTCGATCATGGCAACATGCTAACACGGATGCCATGCTACGCAAGGGAGTGGGTTACCTGGTTCAGGAGGCTGGACCAACGCCAGGGCTGGCTAGCCGCCCCTTGCCGCGGTGGGGCGCGGCCACGGCGCGTGTGAATGAATGTGGGTCGGCTAAGCTGGTGCTGGTCCCGCTATGGCTCTGGAAGCGTGGAACAGGTACGCGAAAAGGCAAGGGTGCCCGAAGAGGCTCCCTCGTACCGCCTCGGGGAGAATAGGGGGAGAGGCCACGTTTTGCCCGTTTTCACACTGCCACCTTGCCCTTTCCGTGAAAACGTGGTCTGTCCCCGCTTTCAAGTTCAGGAGACAGTTCAATTATCTCTTCGCTGGCTTTAGAGACCGAATTAAGTAAACTGTCCCCGGAACTCGACGCTCGCCGATGCCATCGGGCCACCGGATCAATGGGTCGCGAGTCATCACGATGCGCTACTGTCCGGATAAACAGTTGGGTGGGAGGCGATTTTGTGGGGACACCTCAGGGTCTGTCCCAGCTTTCAAGTTCCGGAGACAGTTCACTTATCTCTTCGCTGGCTTTAGAGACCGAATTAAGTAAACTGTCCCCGGAACTCGGAACCCCCGCCTACCCTGTGGTTCTATCGTCCGCCGAGGCGGACCTGGCATCCACTAGACGATGCCTGTATAGGCTCGCATCTCGTCGCTAGCCTGCTCTACGGCTGGCATCAGATCCCACAAGCGCCCATTGATGAGACGTAGTTCTTCGACATCCCCGCGTGCCGATGCGCGCTTGCCGCTGTCGATTAGCTGTGATGCCTGAATTTGGTCGTTCATCGATGCCCGGCGCTCCACCAAGTGAGCAAACATGGCGTTTAGGAAATCAGGGGTGCGCATCAAGATTCCCCATTCCAAGCGACTCAACTCGTCTGTAACCTGTTGAATTTTTTCTGGGTTGGTTGAGTTGATGAAGTTCTGCTCGCGGGCAATGATTTCGGATAGGATATGGCGCTCCCGGTCGTTGCCAGACTCCTTCACCAAGATGGCCACTTCAGAACGCTTTTCGTTGTAGGCCGCTTTGACCTGCTTGAGTCGCTTACTTGACGTGAGTTCGAACATTTGTTGAGCAAGTTTTCGTTTTTGGTCCTCCACCTGGAATTTTTTGTCGGTTACGTCGTCTTC
>NZ_JABX01000007.1 GCF_001469165.1 Thiohalocapsa sp. ML1
GCCCATGCCGCGCTGCCAGGCGGACGACCGCGCATGTGCTCTCTGATCAGCCCAGACGCCGCCGACGCGGCATCGAGCCGCGCCGGCGCCGAGCCGGCTGGAAAGCCGGCGATCCCGGTCAGGCGCGGACTGGGAGCGCCGGCTTTCAGCCTGCCTCGCGTGCCGGGGGCTCGATGCCCCCGGCGCGCGATCTGCGGTGCGGGAGCCGGGCCGTTGCCCATGCCGCGCCGCCGGGCGGACGAGCGCGCATGCGCCCTCTGATCGGCCCGGACGCCGCCGACGCGGCATCGAGCCGCGCCAGCGCCGAGCCGGCTGGAAAGCCGGCGATCCCAGTCAGGCGCGCCGGCGCCGAGCCGGGTGCTTGGTTCAATGTGGTTTCGTCGTCGTCGTCGTCGTTGTCGTAATCGTGGTCATAATAGAACGTTCGCGGTGTTGACGGGCGTTGACTGGAGTGTTGACCTCCAGGTCAACACGGCCACAGAGCGCGGGATGCACTGCTGTCGCGACTGCGGAGCCGACCTGGATGTCGGCTCTCCGGCCCGGCCCGGCCCGGCTACGGGAGGGCAAGTGCTTCGCTGCCGAGTCTCCGCCGTTCCGGCGCCTCACGGCCCCGCGGCGCAGAGGTCGGGATCGGTCGCCACTCGGTTCGATTTGGATTGCGATGAGCACGACTCGTCGGTCTGAGGCGAAGCCTCGCTAGCTCGTTGAGGCAAAAGGGCCAAGGGCCAAGGGCCAAGGGCCAAGGGAGCCCGCCTCGGCCCTTGGCCCTTGGCCCTTTGGTTCACTTGCGGGGACGAGCGGGCGGCGCACGACGACGCTCCGTGCCCTGGTTGTTCTGGGCTCTGCCTCGCTAGCCCCTAGCCCTGCCGTCGGCGGCGGATTTTTCACTCAGCCGCCGCGGCGAGCCGTCCGGCGCCAAGCTCGGCGACGACCCGGCGGGTGGCATTGCAGAGCTGCACGAGCTGGTCGGCGCTGATGATGAAGGGGGGCATCAGGTAGACGAGCCGGCCGAAGGGCCGCACCCAGACGCCGAGCTCGACGAAGCGCCGCTGCACGGCGCGCATGGGCACGGGGTCGGTCATCTCCACCACGCCGATGGCGCCGAGCACGCGCACATCGCGCACGCCGGGCAGGTCGCGGCAGGGTGCGAGCCCGACGGCGAGGCCGGACTCGATGGCGGCGACCTCGGCCTGCCAGTCACGCGCCAGCAGCAGGTCGATGCTGGCGTTGGCGATGGCACAGGCCAGCGGGTTGCCCATGAAGGTGGGGCCGTGCATGAAGGTGCCGGGCGTGCCGGCGGAGATGGTGGTTGCGACCCGCTCCGTCGCGAGCGTCGCGGCAGCAGTGACATAGCCGCCGGTGAGCGCCTTGCCGACGCAGAGGATGTCCGGCGCGATACCGGCGTGCTCGCACGCAAAGAGCCGGCCGGTGCGCCCGAAGCCAGTCGCGATCTCGTCCAGGATCAGCAGCACCTCGTGGCGATCGCAGAGCGCGCGCACGCGGGCGAGGTAGTCGGCGGCATAGAAGCGCATGCCGCCGGCGCCCTGCACGATGGGCTCCAGGATCACGGCGGCGATCTCCTCCGCGCGCTCTGCCAGCAGCGTGGCGAAGGCGGCGATGTCCGCGTCGGTGCAGGGCTGGCCGAAGCGCGGTGCGGGTACCGGGGCGAAGAGCTGTTTGGGCAGCACGCGCTCGAACAGGCCGTGCATGCCGGTAACCGGGTCGCAGACGGACATGGCGTGGAAGGTGTCGCCGTGATAGCCGCCGCGCACGGTGAGGAAGCGCACCCGCGCGTGGCGACCGGCGGCCTGCTGGAACTGCAAGGCCATTTTCATGGCGACCTCGACCGACACGGAGCCGGAGTCGCACAGAAAGACGTGCTGCAGGGGCGCGGGCGTGAGGCGCACCAAGCGCTCGACCAGCCCCACCGCGGGCGCGTGGGTGAGGCCGCCGAACATGACGTGCGCCATGCGCCCAAGCTGCTCGGTGGCGGCGGCGTTGAGCACGGGGTGGTTGTAGCCATGGATGGCGCACCACCAGGAGGACATGCCGTCCACCAGGCGGCGACCATCCATCAGCTCGATCTCGCAGCCGGCGGCGCCGCGCACCGGGTAGACCGGGTCGCGGTCCAGCGTGGAGGTATAGGGATGCCAGGCGTGGGCGGCGTCGAGGGCGAGGAGCCGCTCGGCGCCGGCGTCCAGGGCTGCCGTCATCCGAGCACCTCGAGCGCACGCACCAACCGCGACAGCTCCGGCACCTGGTCCATGGCGCCCTCCCAGAACCGCCAGTGGCGCACGGCGGGGCCGTTGCCGACGGTGAGCTCGGCGGTGAAGCCGTTGGCGTCCTCGGGCGCCGGGTGCTCGGCGGGCTCGCCGAGGGCGGCGAGCAGCGCCCCGAGCTCCTCCATTTGCGCCGGACTTACGGCGCCGTGCACGGGCTTGTGGCTGGTGTAGTCGCCGGCGTCGATGATGAAGCTGCCGTCCTCGGCAACATCGATGTTCAGCATGTAGTCATCCTGACCGACGACGCGGTACTGAATGCGGGGCAGCGTGGCGGGCTTGGACATCGGTGGGCTCCTGTGGATTGCGCGGCGGCAGTGGGGGTCCGGTTCGGCGGCGTGGTGTCCGCTTCGGGTGGGATGATGCAACGGCTTGGCGGTGCAGCGCGATGGCTTTTGCCGGAGCGCCCTGCGCGGCGCGACGGGCGCGCTCGCCGACCGGCGCCGGGCCAGCCCGTCAGCCAGATCCCAGCCGCTCGCGCCCGGCGCGGTCGCGGGCAAACTGGTAGGCGGTGCGCCCGCTGCGGGAGCCGCGCCGCAACGCCCATTGCAGCGCGGCGCGCTCCATGTCCGCGCCGCTCGCGCTGCGCGCGCCGAGCTGCGTCAGCCAGTGCCGGCAGACGCTGAGGTACTGCCCCTGGCTGAACGGCTGGAACGACAGCCAGAGCCCGAAGCGATCGGACAGCGAGATCTTCTCTTCTACGCCCTCGCCGTGGTGGATCTCGCCGTCCTGCAGGTGCGTCTCGCGGTTCTCGCGCTGGAATTCGGGCAGCAGGTGGCGGCGGTTGGAGGTCGCGTAGATCAGCACGTTGTCCGGCGGGGCGCTGATGGAGCCGTCGAGCGCGGCCTTAAGCGCCTTGTAGCTGCCCTCACCGGCCTCGAAGGAGAGGTCGTCGCAGTAAAGAATAAAGCGCTCGTCGCGACCCTCCAGCAGCGTCAGGATGCGGGGCAGGTCTTTCAGCTCGTCCTTGTCCACCTCGATGAGTCGCAGGCCTTGGGCGCGATAGGTGTTGAACAGGGCCTTGATGAGGGACGACTTGCCGGTGCCACGGGCGCCGGACAAGAGCACGTTGTTGGCACCGCCGCCGGCCAGGAACTGGCGGGTATTGCGGTCGATCTCGTCGCGTTGCGCATCGATGCAGCAGAGATCCGCAAGCCGCAGCGCGTGCGGGCGGTGCACCGGCTCCAGCCAGCCGGGGGTCGTGCCGACGGGGGCGCGCCAGCGGAAGGCGTGGGCACCCCAGTCCGGGGCCGGCGGCGGCGCGGGCATGTGCGTCGCGAGCCGCTCCAGCAGCGCGTCGGCGCGCTCAAGCAAGGCGGTGATGATGTGCGTGTCGAGGTCAGGCATCGCCGGGGCCGGGTTCGAGGTGCGGGCCGGGGAGGGTGGCCGCGAGCTCCGGCGGGACGTCCACCACCGGCAGCGGCGTGCCGATGGCGAAGCCCTGGACGTAGTCCACGTTGAGCGCGCGGAGCTGATTGATGACGGTCTCGCTCTCGGCCCATTCCGCAATGGTCTTGAGGCCGAGCACGTGCGCCACCTGGTTGATGGAGGCCACCAGCGCGTAGTTGACGGGGTCGCTCTCCATGTTGCGCACGAAGCTGCCGTCGATCTTGAGGTACTGCACCGGCAGGTCGCGCAGATAGCCGTAGGACGACAGCCCGCTGCCGAAGTCGTCGAGCGCGAAGCTGCAGCCGAGCGCCGCGAGCGTGTCGATGAAGCTGCGGGCTTGGCCCAAGTCGCGCATGGCCGCGGTCTCGGTGACCTCGAAGCAGATGCATGCGGGCGGCACGTCGTGGACGTCGAACTGGCGCTTGAGGTAGGGCAGAAAGCCCTCGTCGCTGATGGAGGTGCCGGAGAGGTTGACCGCATACATGAACTCGCCGGGTGCCTCGCGGTGCCAGGTGCGCATGCGCGGGGCCTGGGTGCTGAAGAGCTGCTGGATGATCCAGCGGTCCACGGACGGCATCAGGATGTAGCGCTCCGCCGCCGGAATGAACTCATCCGGCGCCACCAGCTCGCCGTGCTCGTCGAGCATGCGCACCAGGATCTCGAAGTGCGTGCGCTTGTCGGCGCCGGTGAGCGGCATGATGGGCTGTGAATAGAGCCGGAAGCGCCCGCTGGTGAGGGCCTGGGAGATGGTCGAGACCAGGTGCATCTCGCCGTGGCGGCGGATCAGGGAGACGTCGCTGTCGCGGTACACGTGCACGCGGTCGCGGCCCTCGCTCTTGGCCATGTGGCAGGCGACGTCGGCCTTGGCGAGCTCCGACGCCGGGCTCTCGTGCTCGGGCAGGAAGGCGGTCACGCCGATACTGATGGCGACGTCGTAGGAGTGCTCGCGCCAGGTGAACAGGAAGTTGCGCACGGTCTGCATCAGGTCCTCGCAGATGTCGAGCACCTCCTCTTCCGTGTGGTCGGCGAACAGTGCGCCGAACTCGTCGCCGCCGAGCCGTCCGACGATGACGGCGGCCTCCAGCTTGACCTCGATGATCTTTGCGAGCTGGCCGATGAGCGCGTCGCCGGCGGCGTGGCCCATGGTGTCGTTGATGACCTTGAACTGGTCGATGTCGATGTAGAGCAGCGCGTGCGGGGTGTCGCTGTCGGCGGCTTCGGCCAGGCGCCGCCCCATGCGGCGCTCGAACTCGGCGCGGTTCAGGAGCCCGGTGATGACGTCGCGCTGCGCGAGGAAGGCCAACTGCTCGGCCTGGCGCTGCTGCTCGGTGAGGTCCTGCACCAGCAGCAGGCGCCGCCAGCCGTCGTCGAGGTTGAGCCTGCGCTCGGCAATGCGCACCGGAAAGGGGTGGCTGCCGCCGCGCAGGGCCTCGATGTCGTAGACGCCGGCGGCCGGGGGCCGCGCTGCCGCGTCGCTGCCGGCGGCGAGGCCCGGCAGCAGCATCGCGATGCCGGCGCCGTGCACGTCGGACTCCAACTGGCCGAACATCACCTCGGCGGCGGGGTTGAGCAGCTCGATGCGGCCGGCGGGGTCGAGCATGACGATGCCGTCGGTGGTGGCGTCGAGCACCGCCTCCAGCTTGCGCTGGTTGGCGACAAGGCGCTGCTGCTCGGCGAGCAGCAGCAGCTCGCGCCGGCGGGTCCAGGCCCAGAGCCGCCAGCCGCCGACGGCGGTGACGACCACGAGTACCAGCGCCGGGATCAGCGCCGGCAGGGCGGCGACGCCGCCGCCGGACCGCGCCACCACCACGCGCCAGCCCTCCGCGCCGGCGTGCGGGATGGGGGCGCTCGCGATCTGTGCGGCGAGCAACGGCAGCGCGTCAAGGAGGTGTGTTTCGGCGGCGGATGCCAGGGGCCAAGCCGCGCCGTCGCGGTGCACCAGGTGCGCGTCGTTGCGGTCGGCCGCGAGCAGGTCCCGCAAGCGCAGGCAGTCGCGGTGCAGCTCCAGCAGCAACCCGGCCACCAGCGCGTGGTGGACGAGGAGCGGGCGCTCGTTGCCGGGGACGAGATGGGTGTCGATGCGCGGATGCTCGGCGCCGGCGTGCGCCTGCATGTCTACCGCCAGCGCGGCGGCGGCGTTGCTGTCGCGCACCACGGGGAGCAGCGCGATGAGCGTCGGCAGCGACTGCTTGAGTCGGCTCTCTGCCGCTGCCCACCAGGCCTCGGAGCCGACCTGCTCCGGCAGCGCGGTCAGCGTTTCCTGGAGCTCCGGCAGAACGCGCTCCACCCGCACCTGCTCGCGCTGGAACATCAGTGACAGCTCCGCGGCGATGTCGCGGGCGCTGTCGGCGGCGGCGTTGGCGCGCTCCAAGCGCGCGAGCCGGAGCCCCTGCGAGAGCTCGAAGGCGATCAGGGCGAGCGCCAGCGCGCCCGCCAGCAGCAGATAGTTGCGGACGCGGCGGTGCTCGGCGGCGACGAGCGCGGCACCACGCGATGTGGCAAGGCCGTCTGCGGGCGGGAACATGCGGCGTCGGCGGCGCTACTCCGTGCCGGGCTCAGGCGTTCAGCGACCGGAACTTGAGCCGGTGCGGCTGGTCGGCGTCGGCGCCCATGCGGCGGTGGCGGTCGGCCTCGTAGTCGGCGTAGTTGCCCTCGAACCAGGTCACCTGCGAGTCGCCCTCGAAGGCCAGGATGTGGGTCGCGATGCGGTCTAAGAACCAGCGATCATGGCTGATGACCACGACGCAGCCCGGGAAGGCCAAAATGGCCTCCTCCAGCGCGCGCAGCGTTTCGACGTCCAGGTCGTTCGTGGGCTCGTCGAGCAGTAGCAGGTTGCAGCCTTTCTTGAGTAGCTTGGCCAGGTGCACGCGGTTGCGCTCACCGCCGGACAGGTCGCCGATGCGTTTTTGCTGGTCCGAGCCGCGGAAATTGAAGCGGCTCACGTAGGCGCGCGAGGGCATCTCGTACTTGCCGACGATGATGTTGTCCGAACCGCCCGAGATCTCTTCCCAGACCGACTTCGAGCCGTCGAGCGCATCGCGGCTCTGGTCCACGTAGCCGATGTCCACGGTGGGGCCAACGCGAAGCTCGCCGGCGTCGGGCTGTTCTTGCCCGGTGATGATGCGAAACAGCGTCGTCTTGCCGGCGCCGTTCGGGCCGATGATGCCGACGATGCCGCCCTTCGGCAGGTTGAACGACAGGTCCGCGTAGAGTAGCCGGTCGCCGTAGCCCTTGCGCAGCCCCTCGGCCTCGACCACGAGGTCGCCCAGGCGCTCGCCCGGCGGGATGTAGATCTCGTTGGTCTCGTTGCGCTTCTGGAATTCCTGCGATTGCAGCTCGTCGAAGCGTGCCAGGCGCGCCTTGCTCTTGGCGTGGCGGCCCTTCGGGTTGGAGCGGACCCACTCCAACTCGTGCTTCATGGCCTTGATGCGGGCCTGCTCGGTCTTCTCTTCCTGCTCCAGGCGGGCCTCCTTCTGCTCCAGCCAGCTCGAATAGTTGCCCTGCCAGGGGATGCCATAGCCGCGGTCGAGCTCCAATATCCAGCCGGCAACGTTGTCCAGGAAGTAGCGATCATGCGTCACCGCCACGACGGTGCCGGTGTAGTCGTGCAGAAAGCGCTCCAGCCAGGCCACGGACTCGGCGTCGAGGTGGTTGGTGGGCTCATCGAGCAGCAGCATGTCGGGCTTGGAGAGCAGCAGCCGGCACAGCGCGACGCGGCGCCGCTCGCCGCCGGAGAGCTTGGTCACGTCCGCATCCCAAGGCGGCAGGCGCAGCGCATCGGCGGCAACTTCCAGCGTGCGCTCCAGGTTGTGGCCGTCGGTGGACTCGATGATGTTCTCAAGCTCCCCTTGCTGCTTGGCCAGGGCGTCGAAGTCCGCGTCGGGCTCGGCGTAGGCGGCATAGACGGCGTCGAGGCGCTCCAGCGCCTGCTTGATGTGGGCAACGGCCTCCTCGACGTTGCCGCGCACATCCTTCGCCGGGTCGAGCTGCGGTTCCTGCGACAGGAAGCCGATGTTGATGCCGGGCTGCGGGCGGGCCTCGCCCTCGATCTCGGTGTCGATGCCGGCCATGATCTTGAGCAGCGTCGACTTGCCGGCGCCGTTCAGGCCGAGCACGCCGATCTTGGCGCCGGGGAAGAAGGACAACGAGATATCGCGGAGAATGACCCGCTTCGGCGGCACGATCTTGCCGACGCGGTTCATGGTGTAGATGTACTGCGCCATGGTATTTCGTGGTACCTATTGCGAGCGATTATTGCGATCGATTATTGCGAGTGGTGGCTTGGGTCCGTCGGCTCCGCAGCGGACGAGGCGCGGCGGCGCAGGCCACCGCCGGCGCGGCCCTCATGGCCGGGGCTCGATGCTCGCACGGCTCGCGTGCAGGCGGAGCGGGCGCTTGCGAGAGCGCCGCGGACAGCCCCGGGATTTTGCGCGCTGGGCTCCAAAATGTCCAAGCAGCCGGCCGGCGGGCGCCGCTCGCCCGCCGGATCAACAACAAAACAATAGGCGCTCGCGGCGCCGGGAGGATGAGGATGATGCAACGGTGTGTGCCGGTGCTGGGCTTCGTCGCGCCGAGCGGCAGCGGCAAGACCACGCTGCTCTGCAAGCTGATGCCGCAACTGCGCCAGCGAGGGCTGCGCGTCGGCTGTCTCAAGCGCTCCCACCACCCACTCGTGCTGGACCAGCCCGGCAAGGACAGCCATGCCCTGGCCACGGCGGGGGCCGAGCAGGTGCTGCTCGCGGCCGCCGGCGGCTGGGGGCTGATGGACTATGCACCGCGGGTGGGGCCGGACGGGCAGATGCCGCTGGCTTCGCTCATTGAGCGCTTCGATACCGAGCGGCTCGATCTCCTGCTCATTGAGGGTTTCCGGCAGGAGCATTGCCCGAAGATCGAGGTGCACCGCATCGCCGCCGGCAAGCCGCCGCTCTACCCGGACGACCCGGACATCATCGCCGTCGCCACCGATGCCCGCCTGCCGCCGGATGCGGCCCCGGTGCGCCTGCCCATCGAGGATCCGGGCGCCATCGCGGACTTCATCCTGGCGCGGCTCGAGGGCGGGGGCTTGGCGACCGCGGAGCCGCGCGAGGAGCTGCTGGGGCGGGCGCGGGGGCTGCGGCGCGCCGGCATCGAGCCGCGCGCCGGCTGGCTCTCGGTGCGGGGCGGTGAGCGCTGCTGGCTGCTGCGCCTGGCCCTTGCCGGCGACGACCCCGGGCCTGCGGACATCATGGCCTGCGAGATTGCCGGGCCTGAGGCCGCCGACGGCGGGAATGATGGCGCCGACATCCGCATCGCGCAAACCGAGGTACTCATCCACCGGCAGATCTATGCCGCCGAGCCGCGGGCGCGGGCCATCGTCGGTGCGCGCATGCCCTATACGGCGGCGGTCGGCTTTCAGGGCCGGAGCTTCGAGCCGCTGGACCCGGACGGCCTTGCGCTGCTCGGCAGCGTGCCGGTGCTGAGCCTTGCGCCCGACGAGATCGCGCACAAGGCGCCCGCGGCCATTGCCGAGTGGCTGGTGGACCAGCCCGTCTGCATTCTCGCGGGGCAGGGCGCCTACGCGTGGGGCGCGGACTTGGCCGAGGCCCTGGAGCGCGTTGCGCTGCTGGAGCGTTCCGCGCAAGTGTTCTCCCTCGGGCGGCAGACGGCGGTTTAGGAGGGCCGAGGGCCGAGGGCCGAGGAGCCCTCCTTGGCCCTACTTCTCCGCCGTCAGGTAGCAGATCCAGCCCGCATCGGCGTCCGCGTTCTCGGCGGGCTCGAAGCAGCCGTCGGCCTCGCCGTCGTCGGTCCATCCCTGCCAGTACACGATAACGCGCCGAAAGCCCGCCTCAAGCAACAGCTCGCGGATCTCCGGCAAGGTCCACAGCCGCCAGCGATAGCTGAAGGCGCGCTCAAGCGCTTTGCCGTCTGGCAACGCGAAGTGGATGTGACAGTCCATCATGCCACTGATCGGGTCGTAGCTCGCCTGCTCCCAGCGATAGGTGAAGCTGCCCTGAGCGTCCTCGACGGCGCGCTCCTCGACGATCTCGCGAAAGGCGTCGTAGCCGCCGTAGGCGTCCAGGAAGAAGACCCCGTCGGCGGCGAGGGCCCGCTGCACGGCGGCGAAGTAGGCCTTGAGCCTGGCGCGTTCGGCGAATAGCCAATAGCTGAAGTTCATCGCGGCGACGAGGTCCGGCGGCTCGTCCGGCGGCGGTGTCAGTACGTCCGCGTGCACAAGCCGCAGGCGGGCGCGCTCGGCGGGCGCGAGCAGTGGCAGGTTGTGCGTGCCGGCCCAATCGAGCACCGCGGCATCCAGGTCCAGCCCCCGCGCGCGGTTATCCGCATGCCGGCGCACCCATTCGCAGCAGACGGCGGCGGTGCCGCAGAAGTCCTCGCGCAGCAGGCGGGCGTCGCGCCCGCGCAGCCGGCGGAAGTGCTCGGTGAGGAAGTCCACCTCCGCCTCCGGGCACTGCACCGCGCGCTCGTAGAGGCGGTGCGGATGTTCGGGGTACGGCGGCGATGCCGGGTGGGCACGCGCGACGGTGGCGGGGCGGCTCGGGGGCATGGAGATAATTTGAAATGAGACTGACGATGGGCTATTTTATCCGGCTCGCGGTTGCGTGCCCGGCCAAACTCAGATCCTGACGGCCAGCGCGACCCGATTCTCCCGGAGAGGTGTCCGAGTGGCTTAAGGAGCACGCCTGGAAAGTGTGTATAGGTTAACAGCCTATCGAGGGTTCGAATCCCTCCCTCTCCGCCACTCCTTGGCGCAACTTATTGTTGCACAAGCAATCTTTTAGCGAACCCGCGTTCCCGCCCACCCATTCGCCCACAACAGCGCGTGGTTCAGGCCGCTACTAGATTGCTTGACGGCGCCGAATGTTGGCAGATCAGTCAAGTTTCACGACGACACGGCGCTTGCAGGCAAAAGGGCCGAGGGCCAAGGGCCAAGGGAGTCCGCCTCGGCTCTTGGCCCTCGGCTCTTGGTTCAATACGGGGGCTAGCGGGCTGCGCAAGACGAGGCGCCCTGCCCTGGTCGGTCTGAGGCTTTGCGTCGCTAGCGTCTGCGTTGACGACTGGCCGCGCCTTTGCGTTGATCCACGGGCAGGCTCGTTTTGAGCGATGCTTCCCGGCGCCCCGCCAACGGCCCGAAATCCGCCTTGCCCGGTTCGACGTCGCCACCCCCACTGCGTCCGGCCTAGCCCTGGTGAGACTGTTCGCGACCGCGCTGCTCACCTTCGCGGTGCTGTCCCTTCCCTGGCTTGTCGTCGACTTTCGGCGTCACCGAACGCCACTGAGTGAGACCTAAGATGCAACGCGATCCAAACGTCGTGCGCCTGTCCCGCGATCATCACACCGGCTTGGTGCTGGCCAAACGGGCACGCGAGCCGGCAACGACCGAGGCGACCGAACGACGCGCTGCCTGGACGGCGATGCAGGCGCGCTTCGCCGACGAGCTGGAGCCCCACTTCCAGCGCGAGGAGCAGGGGCTGCTGCCGGCCTTGCGAGCGGCCGGCGAAGATGCACTGGTCGATCGGCCGCGCATGGCCATTTACCACGCGAGCAAGGCCTTTGTCGTGTCCTTCTCGGAGGCGGTGCAGACGGAGCTCGGCGACATGGGCAGCGACGTGACGCTGACCTGCCTCTGCCCGGGACCCACGGACACCCGTTTCTTCGAGCGCGCCGACATGGAGCACACCTGGGCCGCGAAGCTGGCAATGGACCCGGAGCAGGTGGCCGATGCGGGCTACCAGGCGCTGATGGACGGCGAGCGCGTGCACATCCCGGGCATCGCAAACACGGTGATGACGTTCACCCGGCGCGTGACCCCGAAGCGGCTGCAGGCCCGCATCACCGAGAGGGCCTACGAGTCCGCGGAGACGCCTTGAGACCTGGCGGGCGACGGGCGGGCGTCGGAGATCAGTCGACGCGCGGGCCGTGAGCGGCCTTACAATGCAGTTCCCACGCGTGCCGGCCGGGGCCTGCAAGGTCAGTGACGGTTCAGAACTGACCGGTACACTCCCGGGGTCGAGTCAGCGCAGCGAACCCGACGTCTACGGCATCGAAATCGCTATCGAAATCGCTAGAAAAATCGTTATCGGGATCGACAGGGCACGACACTGGGTATGGCGATGAGGGACGCAATGTCGATTTCGATGGAGATGGCAAGGAGCCCAAACCGAGCGACGTGGGCGATCCTGAAACGCTTGGCCGTCGAGGCGAGACCGCGGACTGTACCACTTGTATTTGTACCACTTGTATTTGTACCACTTGTATTTGTACCACTTGTATTTGAAGCGTTCCTAACTCATGCAACGCTACCGCATCCTGCATCGGACCTACTACACGTTCTCGGGCGAGGTCCAGCTTGGCCCGCATGTTCTGCGGCTGCGGCCTAGGGAGCATCACGAGCTTCGCATCGAGTCGGCGACGCTGGTGATCACGCCCGCGGCCACACTGCGCTGGCATCGGGATGTGGAAGACAATTCCGTGGCCATTGCCACATTCGAGGTAGCCGCCACCCAGCTCGCGATCGAGAGCGACGTCGTCATTCAGCAGTTCAACGCGGCGCCGCTCGATTTTCTGGTCGACGATCGAGCGGTCGACTACCCCTTCGCCTATGCTGCCGAAGACCAACCCGTACTTTTCCCCTATATGGGTGGTACTCCACGCAGCAGCAGCGACCCGCTGATGGCCTGGGTGGAAACGATTTGGAGACCCGGGGAGCAGATTCAGACCTACGCGCTGCTACAACGCCTCTGCGTCAGTATCCATGAGCGCGTGGCCTACCGGATGCGTGAAGAGCCCGGTGTTCAGGACGCCGCGGCAACACTTGGGCTGGGCACGGGCTCTTGCCGCGATTCCGCCGCGCTCTTCATCGAGGCCGCCCGTTGTCTGGGGCTCGCCGCACGCTTTGTCAGCGGGTACCTCCAAGCCGAGCCGTCGGCATTCAACTACGGCTCGACCCATGCGTGGGCGGAGGTCTATCTGCCGGGGGCTGGCTGGAAGGGGTTCGATCCCTCCATCGGCGCGATGGCCGGTGCGCAGCATATTGCCGTGGCCGTGGCGCGACTGCCCGAGTCCGTTCCGCCGGTTGCCGGTAGCTACGTCGGCGCGCCGGGGACGGACCTCAACGTCGGGGTCTGGGTATCGGCGCTGTAGTCCGGGCGTGGGCGGAGGGCCAAGGACACGCTCCTTGGCCCTCGGCCCTCGGCCCTTGAGCTAGTTGTGGCTTGCCGCTCACACCGCCCCGTGGGGCGGTGCGATTTCGAATCGCTCGTGCGGCTTACTGCACGGGCGGCGCGACTGGGGCCTGCTGCGGCGGGCCGTAGGGGGGCATGCCGCCGTAGGGTGCGCCACCACCGTAAGGGGCGCCGTAGCCGCCATAGGGTCCGCCCATGCCGCCGTACGGAGCACCGTAACCCGGCCCACCGTAGCCCGGCCCACCGTAGCCGTAGGGTGCGCCGTAGCCGCGTCCGTAGCCGCGTCCGTAGCCGTCGCCGCGTCCATAACCGCGTCCATACCCGCGGCCGCTGCCCCCGCCACTCATGTTCATGTCGAAGTCCCCGGTGCCGTCGCCGAACATGTCGGTCAGCCCGTCCATCATGCCGTTGTTTCCGCCGTAGCCGCCGGGGCCGCCCCACCAGGCGCTGGCCGAGAAAGAGGCGCTGGCGAGACCGACAATGGCGGCGATGCCGACGGTTTTGATAAGGGTGGTCATGAGTATCTGCCTCTATTTCTGCTTCTGTTGTTGATGCGCGCGCACGCGCACGGGGGACACCACGTCGAGGTGGAAGGATCATCCACGTGGTAAGGGTCTGAGTCGGATGGCGGCAAGGCAGCGCGGCTTACCGCACGCCAATCCGGGCAACATGCCGGCGCCATCCACCGAACGGCACGCTCTGCGGCGTGGGCGCGAACGCAAGCCCCCGGGAGCTTGCGCGGGCAACTCGCAGCTCCAGACTGTACAGGCTTTCGTCCGTAAGCCTGCGATAAATTTCCGGGCACATCGATCCGGACTGTTGAGCCCAGCCTGAATCGCCTGCCGTCAGCAATACTTCGCCCGTCCTCGGCAGTTGGGGGTGCGCTGGCAGAAAGAAATGCGAAGTCTGCGTCGCCCGCCCCGCGCGCAGCACGTTTTCGCCCCCTCGGTGCCCCTGCAGCGGGCGGTGCCGGGACACCGGCGAGGCGGGCGGACTGAGCGTCGCAGGCCGACATCGCGCCGACCGATGAGCATTGCGACCGCCGTCGGATGCCGCGTCGGCATCGACAGGCGACTGATCCGCAGCGGAGAATGCGCAGCCTGTAGCGAGCACCTGCGCAAGCCCGACCGCGTGCAGGCCATCATGCCCCCGCATAGGCACCCCGACACTGTTCTGCGGTGCCCGCAAGCACAAACGACTGGAGAGGACCCGCCCTTGATGGCTGACGAAATTCACCCGGCCGCGACGCACCACTTACCGGTGTTCGTTACCGCCCCCGGGGAGACCGATGTTCTGTTCGTCTTCACGGCCATCGTCGTCGTGCTCGGCGTAATCGGCATCGGTGTCTTCTACTTTAGGCTCCATGCCCTGCCCGAGCAGCTCGCCCATCGCGGCGAGAAGGTGCAGATGGAGATCGTCGCGGTGTTGACCCTCATCGCGCTGTTCACCCACAACCATGTGTTCTGGATCGCCGCGCTGTTGCTCGCACTGATTCCGCTGCCCGATTTCACGAGCCCGCTGCGGTCCATCGCGCGCTCCCTGGAACGACTTGCAGCAGGCGCGCCGCCGCCCGCCGTCGCGGAGACGCAGCCGGCCGCCGATGGTCAGGCGGTGAAGCAGGCGAGCCCAGAGCCCGTCTCGGCGACGCGCTTGCCACCGCCGACGGTGCCCGAGGAGCCGTTGCCAGAGCAGCGGAG
Organism: Thiohalocapsa sp. ML1; assembly: GCF_001469165.1. Lineage (GTDB taxonomy): Bacteria > Pseudomonadota > Gammaproteobacteria > Chromatiales > Chromatiaceae > Thiohalocapsa. The sequence goes on from NZ_JABX01000007.1 coordinate 14,545, forward strand.
GGCATAAACAATGTTGGAGCTGTTTCTCTGCTCGCTGGTCACCATCTTCCCGGACTTCCTGTATCGGCGCTTTGTCCAGGGCAAGCGGCTCGGGCGCGACATTAATCTGTTTACGGTGTGGTTCGAGCTGCGCTACGGCATCACGCTGTGCGTGCTCCTGACGCTGGCGCTGATCACCAGCGTGTTCTATTTCCACCCATCGACCAAGGCCGCGTCCTCGGTGTACCGGACCGTGACGCTGACGAGCGAGGGGGTAGGGCGGGTCGCCGAGACCTTCGTCGACATCAATGAACGGGTCAAGGAGGGGCAGCCCCTGTTCCGCTTGGACAGCAGCAAGCAGGAGGCCGCGGTGGAGACCGCCAAGCGCAAGATTGAGGAGACTGAGGCCGCCATGGTGACGGCGAAGTCCAGGCTCGCGGAAGCCGAGGCGCGCATCGTCCAGGCGCGCGGGGCGCTGAAACAGGCCGTCGACGAGCTCAAGCGGCGGCAGGACGTGCAGCGGCGCAGCCCGGGCTCCATCGCCGAGGCGGATGTCGCGCGCATGCAGGTGCAGGTGGAGACCGCGCAGGGGGCCGTCGACGCGGCCCTCGCGAGCCGCGAGGCGACGCAGTCGGAGATCGAGTTTGCCCTGCCGGCGCAGAAGGCGAGCGCCGAGGCCGCGCTCGACGAGGCCGAGGTCGCGCTCGGCAAGACCCTGGTGACGGCCGGGACGGACGGCATGCTGCAGCAGTTCACGCTGCGCCCGGGGGATATCGTCAACCCGATGCTCAGACCGGCCGGCATCCTGGTGCCGGACCGTCAGGCCGCGAGTCTCGTGGCCGGCTTCGGGCAGATAGAGGCGCAGGTCATCAAGGTGGGCATGATCGGCGAGGTCGCCTGCATCGCAAAGCCCTGGCAGATCATCCCGATGGTGGTGACCGAGGTCCAGCCGGTGATTGCCTCCGGCCAGGTAAAGGCGACAGAGACGCTGATCGATCTCCAGCAGCTCGGGCGCCCCGGCAGCATCACGGTCATCATGGAGCCCCTCTACGCGGGCCAGCTTGATGATCTGCCCCTGGGCGGCAACTGCATCGCGAATCTGTACACCAGCAACCACGAGGCGCTGCAAGACCCGGACATCGGTTTCGGGCGCAGCTTGGGGCTGCACGCCATCGACACCCTGGGCCTGGTGCATGCGCTGCTGCTGCGCATCCAGTCGCTCTTGATGCCGGTCCAGGCCCTGGTGCTGAGCGGGCATTGAGCGTGAGCGTCGCGGCCCGCGGCTCGTGGCCGTAAAGGACAAGGTCGATGCCGGCGAAAAGCTCGCCGACGAGGATCTGAGCTTTTTGCATCAGATCGTGGAAGACGCGAAGCTCGCCAAGCCCATCATCGATCGGCATCCGGAGTATCAGGGCCTCGTTGCCCAGGTCATCAATCTGTACAGCGAGATCAGCGCCAAGGCGCTGGAGAATGAGCAAGCGCCGAGCGCGTCCGCAGGCACCGATTGATTGGGCATGGCCGGGCGTGCTGGCCGGCGGGAAACGCCGAATACTTCGGCGCATCGTCTTGCCCAGCGCGCGTTGGCGCAATTGCACCAGTTGGCGCAACTGAACCAAGGGCCGAGCAGGGCTCCCTTGCCGCTCGGCCCTTTCGCCGCAAGCGCCTGGTGACTCCCACGGACCGGTCCCCCGCGGGTGTGGATTGCCACCGGTCCGCCGCTGCCCAAGGCGTCGTGGTGTGCCGATTTGCCACGTCGGCCAGGTCCCACCAAGTCATAGAGAACACGATACGCCGGGTGAGCAGGTTAGGGCGTCGCCCCGACCGGGCCGCGAGGCATGGCATGTCCCTAAACGCTCGGACATCGCGCCGCGGGTGCTGGCTGCGCCCGCCTGGCGCGTTCTTTGCTGGCTAACAAAGCGCGACTGTGGGTCCGCAGTCGGTCGCCCAGCGGCCGGGCCGTTTGGTCCGGGCGGGCTTGCGCCGTGCCTGAACCTCCCGCGCCGCTGTGTCCGAATAGCCCCGAAACCAAGAGGAATCCATCGATGCTTCACAACCCCGCACTCATTGCCGCCATCGCTACGCTGCTGGCCGCACCCGTTTACGCGCAGGTCGATCTCGATACCCAGCCCGTGCGAGCCGAGGTGACGGAGGCCAGCCTCGAGGGCGAGGTGATGGTGGTCAACACCGACACCCGGCTCATGACCCTCAAGACCCCCGACGGCACCTACGAGGTGCTGCATGTGCCGCCGGAGGTGCAGCGTCTCGACGAGATCAAGATCGGCGACAAGGTCACCATCACCGAGACCACCGCCGCGCTGATCGAGCTGCAAAGCGGTCGTGATGCCGGGGCGATGGGTGCCGTGGGCGATGTCCAAGTGCAGGGGCTGCCCGGCGACAAACCCGCCGGCAGCATCGCCGAGAGCATGACCTTGTACGGCAAGATCGTCGACGTCAACAAAGCCGCGGGCACGGTGACCGTTCAGGGCGCCGACAGCACGCAGGTCTTCCCGGTCCAGGAGCCGGTCAGGCTCGATGAAGTCAAGGTCGGCGACGGCGTGGTGGTCAAGTATCGGCGGGTCGTCACCGGCGAGGTCACGGTCAACTAGCCTGATGTTGAGCCGGACGCGGACGGCCGCCGCGCAGGCGGCCGTCCACGGCACCGCGGATCGCGGGATCGACGGGGTGGCTGCGCCAATGGGCTGGCGTACCGTGCGGCGGAGCCGGCCGCCCATGCTGCGCGACCGCGCCGTGCCGGCACGCCACGCAGCGGCCACGCGGCGGCGAAAACATACGGGTCGCGGGGAAGGCAGGAGGGTTAAGGCGTGGATTTGGCGGAGAGGGTGGGATTCGAACCCACGGTACGCTCGCGCGTACACCTGATTTCGAGTCAGGCCCATTCGGCCACTCTGGCACCTCTCCGGGAGGTCGCTCCGGTCGGGCGGCCGGAGCGAAGCGGAGCAGTATAGCGGCTAGGCTACCCGCTGCATATCGCCGTCGGCGTTGGCGGGCTCGATGGCGGTGCCGATGCCGCTGTGGCGGAGCAGGGCGTCGACGCGGGGCTCCCGGCCGCGGAAGGCGGTGAAGAGCTCCATGGCGTCTGCGGAGCCGCCGCGCTCCAGGATCAGCTCGCGGAAGCGCTGGCCGGTGTCCGTGTCGAAGACGCCGCGCTCTTCGAACAGCGAGAAGGCATCCGCCGACAGCACCTCCGCCCATTTGTAGCTGAAGTAGCCCGCGCCGTAGCCGCCGGCGAAGATGTGGGAGAAGCCGTGCGGGAAGCGGTTCCAGGCCGGCGGCTTGAGCACGGCGACCTGGTCGCGCACTTGGTCCAGGATGTCGTAGACGCGGGCGCCTTGGTCCGGGTCGTATTCCAGATGGATGCGGAAGTCGAACAGTGCGAACTCAAGCTGCCGCACCATCTGCATTGCGGATTGGAAGTGCTTGGCGTCCAGCAGGCGCCGGAACAGGGCATCGGGGATGGGCTCGCCGGTCTCGTGGTGGCGGGCGAAGAGATCCAGCGACTCGCGCTCCCAGCACCAGTTCTCAAGGAACTGGCTCGGCAGCTCGACGGCGTCCCAGGGCACGCCGTGGATGCCGGCGACGGGCGGGTAGTCGACCCGGGTGAGCATGTGGTGCAGGCCGTGCCCGAGCTCGTGGAACAGCGTCTCGACCTCGCGATGGGTCAGCAGGCTCGGGTGGCCGGCCACGGGCGGGGTGAAGTTGCACACCAGGTAGGCGATCGGAAGCTGACGGCGCCCGGCCATCACCATGCGGCTCACGGCGCCGTTCATCCAGGCGCCGCCCTGCTTCTTCTGGCGCGCGAAGGGGTCGAGAAAGCACTCGGCGCGGGGCGTGCCGTCCGGGTCCTTGACGACATAGCGGCGTACGTCCGGGTGCCAGGTGTTGTCGGCGGGGGCCTGCTCGATCTGCACGTCGAACAGCTTCTCGACGACGCGGAACATGCCGCCGATGACGCCCTCCAGCGCGAAGTAGGGCTTGAGCGCCTCGTCGCTGATGTCGAAGCGGGCGACGCGGAGCTGCTCGCCGTAGTACATCAGGTCCCAGGGCGCGAGGTCGTCTTGGCTGTCGGTCTCGCGGGCGAAGTCGCGCAATTGCTGCAGCTCGGCGCGCGCCTGCGGCAGGGCGCGCTCGGCGAGATCGCGCAGGAAGCCCATGACCGCGTCGGTGTCGCGCGCCATTTTTGGGGCGAGCGACAGCTCGGCGTAACTGCCGAAGCCGAGCAGCCGGGCTTGCTCGTGGCGCAGCGCCAGGATCTCGTCCATGACCGCCGTGTTGTCCCACTTGCCCGCGTGCGGGCCTTGGTCGGAGGCGCGGGTGCTGTAGGCCTCGTACACCTCGCGGCGCAGCGCGCGGTCGCGGGCATGCTTCATGACGGGCTCGAATGACGGGAAGTCCAGCGTTAGCACCCAGCCGTCGAGGCCGCGGGACTCGGCCTCGTGCCGGGCCAGGGCCTTGGCCGCAGCGGGCAGACCGGCGAGGGCGGCCTCGTCGGTGATGTGCTTGTGCCAGGCGTTGGTGGCGTCGAGCACGTTCTCGGCGAACTGGTTGGTGAGCTGGCTCAGGCGCTGGTTGATCTCGCGAAAGCGCGCCTTCTTGTCGTCCGGCAGGTCGACGCCGGCGAGGTGCAGGTCGCGCAGCGTGTTGGCCAGCATCTTGCGCTGGGCATCGTTCAGGCCCGCTTGCTCGGCGACCCGCCGGTAGCCGCGATAGAGCTCCGGGTTCTGGCCCACTTCCGTGGCGTAGTCGCTGAGCTTCGGCAGGCAGGCGTTGTAGGCCGCGCGCAGCTCGTCGGAATTGACCACGGAGTTGAGATGGCTCACCGGCGACCAGGCCCGGGACAGGCGGTCGTCTTCAAGCTCGATGGGCTCGACGAAGCCCTCCCAGGTGGCCTCGTCCGCCCGTGCCGTCAGCTCGGCGATCAGGGCGCGGCCGTCTGCGAGCAACTGATCGACGGCGGGCTCGATGTGCTCGGGCCGGATACGCTGGAAGTCGGGGAGGGTGCGGTCGTCGAGGAGCGGGTTCGTCATGGGTTGAAGGTCTCTCGGGTGCGTGGTTCGGCGCGTGCCGACTGCCCCCGGAACTCGGTGCCGGCGGGCCGGTTTCAATACCGGCTGCCAGCGCTCGGCGCCACCGGCGGCGGCCGCTTGCGCTCAGTCCGACAGGAATCCCGCGTTCTCGACCCGCGGCACGCGGCCGGATTTCAGCATGCGCAACTGATCTCGCGTCGCTCGCGCGCTGAAGGCGCGTGGGATACAGAGGTAATGCCGCCAAAGCTCGTCGTGCAGGGGGTCGGGCGCGGTGGCGCTGATCTCCTGCCAGTCGTCGCCCATGCGCGGCGGCGTGAAGCGCCCGTCGCTGCCGACGGCATGGAGCTTCCAGCGGCCCTTGGGCGTGCAGCGCAGTCCCTCGAAGCCGACGCTGCGTGCGCCCGAGGCGGTCTCGGTCACGAGCGTGTAGCGCACGACGCCGTCGCTGCCCGTTTGCAGGCTGCGGGCATCGATGTAGTGGGTCAGGGGCTGCTGCGGCCCGTCGAGCTTGACCTCGATGAGGTCGGCATCCCGCGGCCAGGCGGGCAGGCGGTAATCAGCCTCTTCCCACGCACGGCCCGGACGCACGCTCTTCGGGGCGTCCGGCGCCGCGTCGTTGACGAAGGGCGTGTCCGGATGCGGGCCGGCGGCCGTCGGCGCGGCGCACAGGGCGAGTAGGACGAGCGCTGTCAACGGCAACGGATGGGCCTTGCGAACAGTGGGTGGCGCGAGCGGCATGACGGTGCTCTCCGGGCGGCGATGCAAAGGCCACAGATCATAGCAAAAGGCGTTTCGTGCCCCCGGGGTCCGGCGGCGGACGGACTCCTCGGCGCGTTGTCATTGATCGAGGTCCGGGGTCTGTTTGCGCGTGCGTGGTAGCATGCGCGCCTTGCCGTGACCAGCCTGCGCCGGAGGGCGACATGAACAACGTACGCAGCTACCAGGGACTGGAGCCGCGCATCGCACCAGACGCTTATGTCGACGAGAGCGCCGTCGTCATCGGCGACGTGGACATCGGGCCGCAGGCGTCCATCTGGCCCATGGTCGTGGTTCGCGGCGACATCCACCGCATCCGCATCGGTGCCGGCAGCAACATCCAGGACGGCAGCGTGCTGCACGTCTCCCATGACAGCCGCTTCCTGCCCGGCGGTGCGCCGACGATCGTGCATGAGCGCGTCACCGTGGGCCACCAGGCCATGCTACATGGCTGCGAGGTGCACGATCACTGCCTGGTTGGCATCGGCGCGCGGGTGCTGGACCGGGCGGTGCTGCGCCCGCGCGTCATGCTCGGCGCCGGCGCTCTGGTGCCGCCGGGCAAGCACCTCGACGGCGGCTGGCTCTATGTCGGTGCGCCGGCGAAGCGCGCCCGAATGTTGACGGACCTGGAGCTGGAGTATCTGGACTACGCGGCGCTCCATTACATGGAGCTCGCGATCCGGCATCGCGCCACCGCGGCCTGAGACCGTTATCGGCCAGCGCCTGTGCGGCGCGGCCCGACCCGCAGCGACCCGAGGGAGCCCGGCCCTGATGATGACGCGCCTATCGACGAGGCTTGCATTGCCTGCCGTGCTCGCGGCGCTGCTCGCGCTGCTGCTCGTCTGGCTTGTGTGGGTCTGGCAGCCGGGCGCCGTTGGCGAGGCGGATGGGGTGACGCACCGGCGTCTCGACCTCGCCGGCGAGCCCACCGGCGGCGATTTCCGCCTGATGGGCGTGGACGGACCGGTGGCGTTGTCGGATTTCCGCGGTAAGGTGGTGTTGCTCTATTTCGGTTATACGGCGTGTCCGGACATCTGCCCGACGAACCTCGCGATCATCGCCTATGCGCTCAAGCAATTGGCCCCGGCGGAGCGCGCCGGCGTGCAGGTGATCTTCGTCAGCGTGGACCCGGCCCGCGATGATCCGGACCGGCTCGCCGAGTATGCGGCTTACTGGGACCCTGCGTTCCTGGGCGTCACCGGCACGGCGGCAGCGGTTGCCGCGGCGGCGCGGCGGTACGGCGCCGCCTACCGCATCGTCGAGCAATCCGATTCGGCGATGGGCTATCTGGTGGACCATTCGGCCTTCACCTACGTGATCGATCCGAACGGAACGCTGGTTGCGACGCTGCCGCACGCGACGCCGGCGGCCGAGCTCGGCGCGCTGCTGCGGCGGCTGCTGGCCAAGGGTGACTGAGGAGCAAGGATGCAGCGCTCACGGTCGGATTTGCGCAGCATTGTCGCGGATTCGCGGGGGAACTCGACGCGGCCCCGGCGATCCATAGCGCCGTGACCCGATGGGGTTGAGCGGACGCGGGATGCCGATTATCGGCCTTCCGAAATTGACCCATATCCGCGATTGCTGATATACATGAACGGCTTAATTCACGAGGCCCTTTCGGCGCGCAGCCGACCGGAGGCCAGACGACAACCAATGATCATCGACTCGGAAGGTGCCATGAAGACTTCGCTGATTTCAGCTCTTGCCGCCGCTACCCTGCTGACGGCCGGGGCCGCGCTCGGATCGGAGGCCCCGGCGGCTGCCGCGACCGGCCTCGGCGGCGACCCGGAGCTGGGCAAGGAGAAGGCGGGCCAGATCTGCCAGGCCTGCCACGGCTTGGACGGCAACGGCGTCCCGGGGCAGCCGATCTGGCCCAAGCTCGCGGGCCAGCATCCAGAGTACATCTACAAGCAGCTCATGAACTTCAAGAACAACGAGCGCTACAACGTGATGATGTCGCCCATGGCCATGCCGCTGACCGAAGATGAGGTCCGCAACCTGGCCGCTTACTACTCGTCGCTGGAGCAGAGCGGCGGCACCGCCGAGGCCGAGCTTGTCGAGCTGGGCGAGAAGATCTACCGTGCCGGCAACCCCGTGACCGGCGTGCCGGCATGCACCGGCTGCCACGGCCCCGCCGGCAGCGGCAGCAACCTGGCTAAGTTCCCGCGGGTGTCCGGGCAGTTCTCCGAGTACGTCGCCCAGACCCTGCACCTGTTCCAGTCCCACGAGCGTGCAAATGACCCGAACGGCATGATGCGCGGCGTCGCCGCGAACATGACCGATCAGGAAATCCAGGCCGTTTCGGCCTACATCGAGGGTCTGAGCCAGTAACGGCGCCCCGCGCGCTGATCCCCGTCGCCATTGCCGATCTGCCCGGCTCGTGACACCGGCGGCGGCCTTCGATAGGCCGCCGCTGGCGTTTGCGGGCTGTCTTGTCCTTGCGGCGCGATCTCAGTCCTGCTGATAGAAATAGCCCCAGGCGCAGCCGGTGCTGCGTTCCAATGCCCTGAGCAACCCGGGCAAGGGCGCGGCCTCGCCGGGGAATACCTCGTCGATCAGCACGACGCTGCGCCCGGCACCGCCGTGGCGGCCGAAGTCCCACTGGTACGCACAGGCCTCTGTGCCGCAGCCGGGGCACAGCAGGCTGGCCGCGGCTTCTAAGCTTTCCGTCGGGTCGGCGCGGCTTGCTGCGGCGCGCAACGGGCCGAGCCAGTCGCGCAGTGGCGCCCGGCAGGCGGGACAGCGCGGCGGGCGCGTGTTGCGGCCGACGAAGAGCCGGGGCGCCGCGCTTGGTGGCGGGAAGGCGATCCGCGGGCCAGGGGAGTCTGCCGCGTCGGCGTCGCCGAAGCTCACGGCGCAGCCCGTGAAGGCGATGAGGCTGCCGAAGGCGGGGCCAATGCGAAACCGCAGCTCACCGGCCGCGGTCGTGGGCAGGGCTGCGCCGATGAGGCCGATGGCTTCGAGGTTCTTGGCAATCGTCGCCTGATCTGCCGCTTGCAGCGGATCAGTCGGCACGAGCACCAGCCGGCCCGTGTGCAGCGCACCTAGAGCGGGTATCATATCGGCCTCCCAAGGCGTTGATCGTATTGCAATAGGTACCCCGCATGCAGGCCACTACCGACGCCATTCGCTGCCCGCAGCAAGAACCCGGTTCGGCAGGCCCGCGACTCGGGCTGCTCGGCGCGCTGCTCGGCGTCGCGCTTGCCGCGGCAGCGCCGGCGGGGGCAGAGTCCTTCAATGCCGTCATCAAGGGCAACAACGCGAGCGAGCTGGCCCGCTGGGGGCAGCGCTTCGAGCATGGCGAGGGCGTGAAGCGCGACATCGACCACGCCATCCGGCTCTACTGCAAGGCGGCGGCCAAGGGCGATGCGGCGGCACACTATCACCTCGGTTGGATCTACGCGGTCGGTCGCGCCGGCGACCGCGATGATGACCTCGCGGCGGCCTGGTTCCACCGCGCTGCGCAGAAGAACGACCCGCACGCACAGCGGATGCTGGAGCGCCTGGGCCACGCGGGCAAGCCGCGGCAGCAGACCGTCTGCCTGTTGTCGGACGGCGGGCGCGCCACCTCGAGCGGCGGTATCGAGCAGGCCAAGCGCTACGCCGGCGGCGGCGGTCGGCAGTATGCCAGCATTACCAGCGAGCATCCGGCGCGGGGGCGGTTGGCGCAGATGGTGCGCAGGCTGGCGCCCGAATACCGACTCGACCCGAACCTAGTGCTGGCCGTGATCGAGGCGGAGTCGAGCTTCAACCCGAGCGCGCGCTCGCCGAAGAACGCGCAGGGGCTGATGCAGCTCATTCCGGCAACAGCGGAGCGCTTCGGCGTGCAGAACGTCTGGGACCCGGAGCAGAACATCCGCGGCGGCATGGCCTACCTGCGCTGGCTGATGGGCTACTTCGACGGCGATCTGGCGCTCGTGCTCGCCGCCTACAACGCGGGCGAGGGCGCGGTGGAGCGCCACGGCGGCATCCCGCCCTATGCCGAGACTCAGCACTATGTCCGGCGCATCCTGGCGCGACTGAACTGATCCGCGACCGCGCCGGTCCAACCGTGAGCACTTCCATCGGCGCGCACCCGCACCCGCACCCGCACCTGCACCCGCACACCATGCTCGCATCTCGACCCCTTGTGCTCAGGCTGCTTGGTTCTGTGCTCGCACTCACGGCGCTGGCGGCACAGGCTGCCGTATCGGCGCCGTCCCCGACGGAGGAGCCGGCCGTGCCGCCGAGCATGAACCGGCACTATCTGGACGCCGACGTGCCGCAGTGGCGCAGCATCTTCGAGGGCAGCGGGCGCGAGGTCTTCGATCAGCGCTTCCGGGTCGTCGAGGCGCTTGAGCTTGAGCCTGGTATGCGGGTGGCGGACATCGGTGCCGGCACAGGGCTGTATACGATGCTCTTCGCCCGCGCCGTCGGCGACCAGGGCAAGGTCTACGCGGTGGACATCTCGCCGACCTTCGTCGAGTCCATCGAGGAACGGGCTGCGGCCTATCGCGTGGACAACATTATCGGCATTGTCAACGCCGAGCACAGCGCCGAGCTACCGCCAGGCGCCGTGGACCTGGTGTTTCTCGCGGACACCTATCACCACTTTGCCTATCCGCAGAGCATGCTGCGCTCTATGCACCAGGCGCTGGTGCCCGGCGGCACACTCGCGATCATCGACTTCCGGCGTCAGCCGGGCTTCTCGAGCCCTTGGGTCATGGGGCACGTGCGGGCTGGGCGGGAGCAGGTCATCAACGAGGTGCAGCGCGCCGGCTTCGTCTACGTGGACGAGCCGGTGAAGCTGAAAACCAACTATTTCCTGCGTTTCCGCAAACTGGGAGACTGAACCGGCCATGACGCCCGAGTTCTGGCAGCAGCGCTGGCAGCGTGGCGAGATCGGCTGGCATAGCGACGCCGTCAACCGCCACCTCACGGACTATTGGCCACGCCTTGCCGTGCCAAAGGCGACATGCGTGCTGGTGCCGCTGTGCGGCAAGAGCCTGGACATGCTCTGGCTAGCCGGCGAGGGGTATAGCGTTGTGGGTGTGGAGCTGAGCGCGACGGCCGCAGAGGCCTTCTTCACCGAGAACGGCTTGAGCCCGGTCGTTACCGACTTGGCGCCGTATCCCTTTTGTTGCTATCACGTCGATGAGATCAGGCTGCTGGTGGGCGACTTCTTCGACCTGTCGGCAGGGGCCTTGCGTGCGATCGGCATCTCCCGTATCGATGCGGTGTACGATCGCGCCGCACTGGTCGCGCTGCCGCCAGAGCTTCGGGCACGTTATGCCCAGTGTCTTGCCCCGCTGCTGCGCGAGCTGCCGGGCGGCTCTGCGCCCGTCTCCCTGCTCGTGACCTTCGACTATGACCAGTCGCGCATGCCCGGACCCCCGTTCGCCGTTGCGGCGGGCGAGGTGCAGGCCCTGTTCGAGCGTGATTTTCGCATCGACGAGCTGACGAGCTTCGACGTGCTGCCGGAGAATCCGGGCCTCGCCGCCCGGGGGCTGGATCGTCTTGCCGAGCATGTGTACCGGTTGCAGATGCTCGGCGCTGCTTGAACACCCCGGGAGGCTCTCAACCCATGCCGCACTTGCCTTTATTGCTCTCACTCATCGTCGCCGTCACGCTCGGCGGCTGCTCGGCCGATGCGCCAAGGCGCAGCGCCGAGGCGGACGGAGCCGCGTCATCGGGGCCGACCGTCTACGGCCGCATCGGCGTCTCCGTGGACCGGGTGGAGGTGAAGCACTGACGGCGCTGCGCGGCCGGTGTGCCGCGCTGAACCCATGGTTAGGGCCGAAACGCCGGCGCAGCCGATCAGGCCGCCGACGGCAGCCGGCGCTGTGACGGCGAACGTCCGCGCCGGTCCGGAATTAGCCGTTGCTCGAATGCCTGACGCTTGAGCTCCTGCTCGTCGGCGAGGCCCGTGCGGCGGAGGATGTCGTGGCGATGTGCGTGCGCCGCGTCGGCACTGATACGCAGGGTGCTGCAAATGACGTCCAAGGGCTTGCCGAGCGCGATGAGCTGCACGATCCGCAACTGCGCGTCGCATGCCACCGCGTCGCGCAGCCTGATCCCGTCGCCGTCGCGATGGCTGACGACATGGGCGACCAGGTGCTCGGCCAATGCCTCACTCAGGTAGCGGCGTCCAGCCAAGGTGCGCGACAGCGCGGTTGCGATCTCTTGTTCCGGCGCCTGCGCCGCCACTACGCTGCGGGCACCGAGGCGCAGGAGCCGGATCCCGTAAACGCTGTCGCATGGGGTGCAGACGGCCAGCACGGGCGGTGCGCAGGCCGCTTGTCCGAGGCTTCGCAGCGCGCTCAGGCCGCCATCATCCAGGCCGGGAGACGCAATGCCGATGACCACCGTATCGAACGCCGCCGTGGCCTGCAGCGGCATGAAGTCCTGCGTTGAGACGTAACGCGGCTCCTCAATGGCGATGCCCGCGTTCAGGGCGATGCGGCGCACGCCGTCGGCGAACAGTGGCCGGTCATCGACAACGAGTACCCGGAACATAATGAAGTTTCCTCGGATGCGCGCGCCGAGCTGGCGACATGGGTCGGGTGTGATCCTGTTGCCTTGTAGTATCGGAAGCGCGCCGCTGCGGGCCTAGGGCCGAGGCGGCTGATTTGCGGCTAAGAAGCCGCGCCTGCCTCGACTAAGAAGGCGTCTGACGGGGTAAATCCCTAGATTGCTTGACGGCGAGCGGGGCGTCGGACCGGCCAGGCGCGTCGGGATCGCTATCGAAAAATCGAAATCGAACCGAGTGCCAATCGATCCCGATCCCGATCCCGATCCCGTGCCGCCGCGCGGCCGAGGCGCAGCGCGCTGCCGGGGCCGCTCAGCGCTTGCGGCGGACGAAGTCCTTCAGCCGCTGGCGCTTCTGCACCTGCCTCGGCGTCAGCGTGTTGCGCCGGCCCTCGTAGGGGTTAACGCCGGAGCGGAGCTCGATCCGCAGCGGCGTGCCGGCGAGCTTCAGCGCCTCGCGAAAACGGTTGATCAGGTAGCGCCGGTACGCTGCCGGCACGGCGTCGGTCTGGTTGCCGTGCACCACAATGATGGGCGGGTTGCGTCCACCCTGGTGCGCATAGCGCAGCTTGATCCGGCGCCCGTGCACCAACGGCGGCTGGTGCGTCTGCACGGCGTCCTCCAGCAGGCGCGTGAGGAGCGGTGTCGGCAGGTCCCGCATCGCGCTGGCGTAGGCGGCATCCGCCGCCTCCAGCAATAGGCCGACGCCGCTGCCGTGCAGGGCGGAGATGCGGTGCACCTCGGCGAAGTCGAGAAAGGCGAGCTTGCGCTGATACTCATTGCGGAGGTGGTTGCGCTGCTCGGCGTCGAGCCCGTCCCACTTATTGATGGCGACCACCAGTGCGCGCCCGCTCTCGACGACATGGCCCGCCAGGGTCGCGTCCTGCTCGCCGATGCCGAGTCGGGCATCGAGCACCAGAAACACCACATTGCATGCCTCAATGGCCTGCAAGGTTTTGATGACGCTGAATTTCTCGATAACCTCCGAGACCCGTGCGCGGCGCCGCACGCCGGCGGTGTCGATGAGGGTATAGCGGCGCTCGCCGAGATCGAAGGGGATGTACACGCTGTCGCGGGTGGTGCCCGGGGTGTCGAAGGCGACCAGCCGTTCCTCACCGAGGATGCGGTTGATGAGCGTCGACTTGCCGGCGTTGGGTCGGCCGACGACGGCGATGCGCACGCGCCCGTCGTCGGTCTGTTCGGCTTCATCCGTCGCGGGCGGCAGCAGCGTGCCGAGGTGGTCCATCAGGGTGCTGACGCCACGGCCCCGCTCGGCGGCGACGAGCCAGGGCCGGCCGAGCCCCAGACTGTGGAATTCCGCCCCGACCAGGTCCTCCGAGAGGTGGTCGATCTTGTTCACGACGGCCGTCAGCGGCTTGCCGGTGCGGCGCAGCGCCGCGGCGATGTCCAGATCGCCGGCGGTGACACCGTCCTGGGCGTCGAGCAGGAACAGGAGATGATCTGCCTCGTCGATGGCCGCCTGCACCTGGCGCTCCATCAGCGCCTCCACGCCATCGCCGCCGCTGATGCCGCCGGTGTCGACGACGACATAGCGCATCGGTCCGACCTTGCCGATGCCGTACTGGCGATCCCGCGTGAGCCCCGGGAAGTCCGCGACCAGGGCATCCCGGGTGCAGGTCAGCCGGTTGAACAGGGTGGATTTGCCGACGTTGGGGCGCCCCACGAGCGCGATGACCGGGAGCATGGGCGTGTCGCTCAGGGGGTGGGCTCGGGCGGCAGCGCACCGCTATCGGTGGCGCCGGGCGGTGGTGATGGGGCAGGCGGGCCGTCGGCTCCGAGCGTCGGCGCCGTCGGTGGGCTCATCACGGGGGAGAGGTCCGGCAGCGCATCGATGCCGAGCGCCGGCGCGCGCACCGCGGCGCTGCCCCCGCCGCCGCCGGCGGCACCGGTGGCGCCGGCGCGCAGCGCGGCGACGGTGCCGTCGTCGGCGTAGACGTAGGCGACGCCGCCGGCGACGACGGGCTGGTGGCCGATGCGACCTTTGGTGACGCGCTCGAAGCCGAGCAGTTGTCCGTCGTCGGCGGATACCAGGTGCACATAGCCGTCCAGGTCGCCGACGGCGAGCGTGTTGCCGAGCAGCGCCGGTGCGCTGAGGCGGCGATGCCGCAGCCCTTCCTGGCGCCAGATGCCGGCGCCGTCGATCTGGTCTGCCGCCCACAGGTTGTCATCGGAGTCGGTGACGTAGAGCCGGGATGCGTCCGCGGTGAGTCCGGCATGGGACGACAGCTCGCGCCGCCAGAGCACCTGGCCGCTCGGGATGTCCACGGCGGCCAAGTCGCCGTTGAAGGCGACCACGAAGGCGGTGTCGCCCGTAACGACCGGGTCCGCGTCCAGATCGGCGATGCGGTCGAGCTCGCTGCGACCGCGTGGTGGCGTGATGACGGCCTCCCACAGCGGCGCGCCGCGCTCGAGCTCCAAGTGCACCAGGCGGCCGCCGGAGACCCCCACCACGACCCCCTCGGCCGTCGGCACCGGCGAGCTCGCACCGTGCAGGGATAGGATCTGACCCTGGAGCTCGTAGCGCCAGCGTTCGGCGCCGTCGGCGAGCTCGATTGCATACACGGTATCGTCCACCGTATGCACGAGCACCAGGTCACCGATGATGCGCGGGACGGAAACCACCTCGCTGTCGAGCTGTGTGCGCCAGCGCTGCGCACCATCGCGGGTGGACAGGGTGAGGAGGTCGCCTTTGGTGGTGCCGAGCACCAGGACCTCCCCCTGCACATCGGGTCCGCCGCTGAACGGCAGGCGGGTCTTGCGTTCCCACAGCGTGCGGCCGTCGGTGGCGGAGAGCGCCGCGACCACGCCGCTTGGGTCGGCGGCGAAGACGCGTCCGCCCGCCACGGCCGGGCGCAGGCGCAATTGGCGCTCGTTGGTGCCTTTGCCGATGCGCGTCTTCCACAGCACGCGCGGCTGCGCGCGCTGGGTCATCTTCTTGTCGAGCTTGGTGGGCGGCGTCGGGTCGCGCTCGCCGCCGAGCCCGGGCAGGTTGGCGCAGCCCGTAAGCGCGAGCGCGGCGGCCAGCAGCCCGGCCAGAAGCCCGGCCAAGCGCACGCGCGGCGAGGGCGCGCCCGGGCGGGTCGTGCGGTCTGCCGCCGGGGGTGCGAGGCGTCGCATCACGAGGCCCCGCCCGCTGGCAGATCCTGAAGCTTCAGCTCGATCAGCCGGGCATTGCCGGCGTTGCTATCCAGCGCGGTCCGATAGGCGGCGCGGGCCTCGTCGCTGTCGCCCCGGGCCGCGGCGATGTCGCCGCGCAGCGCGGCAAAGTCACCGGCGAAGGCGCCGCTGGTGCCGTGGCGCTCGATGGTCTTTGCCGCGGCATCAAGGTCGCCCTGATCGAGCTGGACCCGGGCCAGGCGCAGCGCCGCGAGCGTCGCCAGGGCCGGGTCCGGTGCCCGGTCGATGGCGCGCGTGAGCGCGGCGACCGCCGCAGCGGAGTCGCCGTTGTCGAGCGCGACCCGGGCCGCCGTCAGCTCCGCGAACATCGCATAGGGGGTGCCGCCGAAGTCCTTGACCATCAGCTCTGCCTGCTTCTGCACCGAGGCGGCGTCGCCCGCGTCCGCGGTCATTTGCAACTGCTCGAAGGCGAGGCTCGCGCGCTGGGCATGGTTGGTGCGGTAGTCCACCCAGGTGCGCCAGCCGAGGACGGCGCCGAGGCCGATGGCGACGCCCGCGACCACGGCGACGCCGTTGGTCTTCCACCACTTCTTGATGGCTTCGATTTTCTCTTCGTCGGTGTCCAGCTCGGCCATTGGGTACTCCTTGGGGTGCTCCGTCGTGATGTCGTGGTCGTGAGGTCGTGGTCGCGGTCGTGAGGTCGTGGTCGTGAGGTCGTGGTCGGCTGACTGTCGCCCGGCGTGGCTCAGGTGCGTTGGTTGACGCGCTCGTGCAGGGTCGCCACCAGGTCGTCGAAGCTGAGGCTGCGCTGCTCGCCGGCGCCCCGCAGCGGCTTGCAGCCGACGGTGCCTTGCGCGACCTCCTCGTCACCGAGGATCAGCGCGAGCTGCGCGCCGCTCTTGTCCGCCTTCTTGAACTGGTTCTTGAAGCCGCCGCCACCGCAGTGCATCAGCAGCTTAAGGCCCGGCACCGCATCGCGCAGCCGCTCGGCGATGGCCGGCGCGGCAGCGGCGGCGGCCTCGCCCAAGGTCACCAGATAGGCGTCGGGGCCGGTGTCGATGCTGCTGGTGTCGATGAGGTCCAGCAGCCGCTCGACGCCGAGCGCAAAGCCCACCGCCGGCGTGTCGCGCCCGCCGAGCTGGGCGACGAGCCCGTCGTAGCGCCCGCCGGCGCAGACGGTGCCCTGGGCGCCGAGGGCGTCGGTGATCCATTCGAATACGGTGCGATTGTAATAGTCGAGCCCGCGCACCAGGCGCGGGTTGACCTGATAGCCGATGCCGGCGGCGTCGAGCCCGGCGCAGAGCGCCTCGAAGTGCGCGCGGCTGTTGTCGCCCAGGTAGTCGAGCAGGCTCGGCGCCGCGGCGATGACGGGGGCGAGCGCCGGGTTCTTGCTGTCGAGCACGCGCAGCGGGTTGGTGTCGAGCCGCCGGCGGCTGTCGTCGTCGAGCGCCGACTCATGCGCTTGCAGGTGCGCCACCAAGTCGGTGCGATAGCGGGCGCGCTCGTCGCTGTCGCCCAGGCTGTTCAGCTCCAGGCGCAGGTCCGCGAGACCGAGCGCCTGCCAGAGCCGGCGGGTCATGGTAATGACCTCGAGGTCCACGTCCGGCCCGGCGAGCCCGAGCACCTCAACGCCGATCTGATGGAACTGCCGGTAACGGCCGCGCTGCGGGCGCTCGCGGCGGAACATGGGGCCGCGGTACCAGATGCGCTGGGGCTGATCGAGCAGGCCGTGCTCGATGGCGGCGCGCACGCAGCTCGCGGTGCCCTCGGGGCGCAACGCGAGGCGGTCGCCGCCGCGGTCGTCGAAGGCGTACATCTCCTTCTCGACGATGTCGGTGACCTCGCCGATGGAGCGCTTGAACAACTCCACCGGCTCCACCAGCGGGGTGCGCATCTCGCGGTAGCCGTAGCCCTCGATGACCGCCCGGGCGCGATCTTCGAGATGCTGCCAAATGGGCGCGCGCTCGGGGAGCACGTCGTGCATGCCGCGGATGGCTTGCAGTCGCTCAGACATCGGTTGGTTGGTTTCCGTGCGTCTCGGGTTGTTCGGGGGCGGCGCGGGGAGGCAGGGCTGCGCAGCGCTGTTGGCTGCGGCAGCGACTCCGCCCTAGATTACTTGGAAGCGCCGAATGTTTGCAGATGAGTCAAGTTTCGAGCGGGGTCGGACTGGCCAGGTGCGTCGGCATCGGGATTGGGATCGGTTGCCACTCGATCCGATTTCGATTCCGATTTCGATAGGGATTTCGATAGCGATGAGCACGACTCGTCGGTCTGAGGCGAAGCCTGGTTAGAGCTCCATCACCTGGGGGGCATCAGGGTAGCGAGCGCGCAATGCATCGGCGAGCGCCTTGGCGCTGTCCTTGTTGCCGAGCTTGCGCTCGATGCGGTAGGCCGTCAGCAGCGCCGTCGGCGTCGGCGCGCCGACGCGCCCGTAGCGGGTGATGTAGTCGCGCGCCGCCTGCGCGTCCCCGCGCTCGAAGCTCAATGTCGCCATGGCGAGGAGCGCCGGCGGGTAGCTCGGATTGCGCGTCAGTGCCTCGCGCAGGAGGCGCTCCGCCTCGGTGAGTCGATTGGCGCGGCGGGAGCAGTCCGACGCGTTCATCAGCGCCACCTCTGGCGCGCGATAAAGCTGATTGGCCACCGCCTTTTCGAACAGCTCGATGGCCTCGGCATAGCGCCCGCGCGTGCACAGCGCCGTGCCTTGGGCGTTGAGGTAATCCGGGTTGTTGGGGTCAAGCCGGAGCGCCTCGGCGAAGTGTTCCTCGGCTTCTGCTTCCTTGTTCAAGCGCCTGAAGATGATGGCGAGCACATAATGTGCGTCGCTGTTGCGCTTGTCCGCTTGCACCGCGCGCAGGCCGCGTTCGAGTGCCGCGTCGATCTGGCCGCGCTGGTAGTAGGCGGAGGCCATCTCGACGTACAGGTCGGCGGGGCTCGAGCTCGGCTCCACGCCGAGGGCGATGGCCTCGCGTTTCGCTTCGCTGCCGGCGCAGCCGGCGAGCAGCCCGATGCACAAGAGCGCAAGCGCGGCGCCGGGCAGCCTGAGCTTGACCTCCTCGGCGCGGTTCATAGCTGCGGCGACACCGCTCGGCCCAGCGCCACCGGCGGCGGCACGACGACAGCCGGCGCGGGCACCCGGCGGCTGCGATCCTGGACCCGGCCGGTGAGCTGGCCGCAGGCGGCGGCGATCTCGTCGCCGCGCGTCTTGCGCGTGGTGGCGACGAGACCCGAGCGCAGCAGCCGCTCGCGGAAGGCCGCGACGCGCTCCGGCGGGCTGGTCTCGAAGCCGCTGTCCGGGAAGGGGTTGAACGGGATCAGGTTGATCTTGGACGGCGTGCCTTCCAGCAGCCGACCGAGCGCCTTGGCCTGGGCGATGCTGTCGTTGACGCCGTCGAGCATGACGTATTCCCAGGTGATGCGCCGCCGGCTGTCGCCGCGCAGATAGGCACGGCAGGCGGGGATCAGCTCTTCCAGCGGGTACTTGCGATTGATCGGCACCAGCTCGTCGCGGAGCGCATTGTCGGGCGCGTGCAGGGAGACGGCCAGGGAGATGTCGCTGACCTCGGCGAGCCGGTAGATATTCGGCACGATGCCGGACGTGGACAGGGTCACGCGATACTTCGACAGCATGTAGGCCAGGTCGTCGCGCATGACATCGGTGGCGCGCACGACGGCGTCGAAGTTTGCGAGCGGCTCGCCCATGCCCATGAGCACGATGTTGCTCGGCGGCTTGCCCAGGCGGCGCGCGGCGTGGCGCACCTGCGCGACGATCTCGCCTGCGCTCAAGTTGCGATTGAAGCCCTGCCGCGCGGTGGCGCAGAAGGCGCAGTCCAACGCGCAGCCCACCTGCGAGGACACGCAGAGGGTCGAGCGGCGCTCTTCGGGTATGAAGACTGTCTCCACGCGCTGCCCTTCGGGCAACTGCAGCAGCCACTTGATGGTGCCGTCCGCGGATGGCAGCTCGGCGGCGACATCAAGTTGGCCGATGTACGCTCGCTCGGGCAAGGCGGTGCGCAGGCCCTTGGGCAGATCGGTCATCGCGTCGAAGTCGTCGACGCCATGCTTGTGCACCCACTTGAACAGGTTGCGGCCATGAAACGCCTTGCAGCCGAGGGACTGCGCCAGGGCCTCGCAGCCGCGCAAGTCGAGATTCAGGAGGTCGAGTCGCCCGTCGGTGGCCACGATGTGATTTGGCGTTGGTGTCGTCATGATGTCGGATGTGCGCCGGCCGTGAGGCGCTCGCGTGGTCGGCGCTGCATGCATTGTGGCTTATGTCGCCGCCGGCGGATTGGCCCGCGGATCGCTGCGCTTGGCGGCGACCCGGCAGTATAGCGAACTAGGCTGAGGCCGGTTCCAAGGAAACGGCGATCAGGGGCTGCGCAGATCGCCACGGTTTCCCGGTGTGGCTCGCCAGTTGCCGCATCGAGACGCCTGGGCGTGGAGGAGGGGCGCACAAGTCGATGGCCTACGATGCCGTGGCGAATCACGACGGCGGGCGGCCGTCGGGGAGCCGATGAGCGGGGGGGGGGCGACAGCGGTGAGACAGCGGTGCCTGCCGGGTCGCCTTTTTGCCGCCGGCCGGGTACTCTTCGCGCCCTGACCCGCGCTCCACCGTGAAGCTGACACGCACCGATGGCCTGCTACGACGTCTTCAACGGCGATGCCGATGGCATCTGCGCCTTGCAGCAGCTCCGGCTCGCCGCCCCGCGCGACTCCGTGCTCGTGACCGGCGTCAAGCGCGATATCGCACTGGTTGCGCGGGTGCCCGCCGTCGCCGGGGACAGCGTCACGGTGCTGGACGTGTCCTTCGACAAGAACCGCGATGCCTGCTTGGCACTCTTGGAGCGGGGCGCGTTCGTTCGCTACTTCGACCATCACTACGCGGGCGAAGTGCCAGAGCACCCGGCGTTGGAGACGCACATCGAGACGCTGCCGGATAAGGGCACCGCGCTGCTTGTGGACGAGTACCTCGGCGGCGCGCATCGCGCCTGGGCCGTCGTCGGCACCTACGGCGACAACTTCGACGAGGCCGCCGCCCGCGCTGCCGAGCCCCTCGGCCTCGCGGATGCCGAGCTGGCCTTGCTGCGGGAGCTCGGGATCTTGATCAACTACAACGGCTATGGCGCGGAAGTCGCAGACCTGCACTTCGCGCCGGATGCGCTGTTCCGCAGCATTGCACCGTACGCGGACCCGCTCGCCTTCGCCCGCGAGGCCCCGGCCTTCGCGCAGCTCCGCGATGGTTATCGCGAAGACATGGCCCGCGCCGAGGCCGCGGAGCGCGTGCATCCAGGCCCGCGGCATACCTATGTCGTGCTTCCCGCCGCGGCTTGGGCGCGCCGCGTCGGTGGCGTCTTCGCCAACGCGCTGGCCCAGCGGGAGCCCGAACGCGCGCACGCCCTGCTCACGGCGCGCGAAGACGGCGGTTATGTGGTGAGCGTGCGTGCGCCGTTAGTCACCCGCGACGGGGCCGACGCCCTGTGCCGACAGTTCGAAACGGGTGGCGGGCGCAAGGCGGCGGCGGGGATTAACGACCTTCCGGACGCGCGAGTGGAGGACTTCATCGCGGCCTTCGTCGCCGCCTTCTAGCCGTGCGGCTCGCGACGCACGCGGCCTTCGAGCACGCCATTGGCGGGACCCACGGCCAGGAAG
Organism: Thiohalocapsa sp. ML1; assembly: GCF_001469165.1. Lineage (GTDB taxonomy): Bacteria > Pseudomonadota > Gammaproteobacteria > Chromatiales > Chromatiaceae > Thiohalocapsa. The sequence goes on from NZ_JABX01000007.1 coordinate 35,616, forward strand.
GTATCCCACCCTTTGAGCAATTCGCGCCCCCGGGCCTTGTCTTGGCCTTGCTCAGTATGGACATGCTCCAGCCGCAGGATCTACAGGGCCTGCAGTGGGTCGCCAGACCGCAACGCGCTTGGCATTTGCGTGAGTTCGCTTCAGAGCATCTGTCCGAATGAGCGTCCTTTCAAACGTCTCCATCAGTCTCGCAGGGAAGGTCGTGGCATTGTTCCTGATGCTTGGGAGCACCATGATTCTCGCCCGACTGCTGACGCCCGAAGAGCTCGGGACCTATGCGATTGTGGCTGGTTTATCCGCCCTGCTGGCAGCTTTCAAGAACTTCGGAACCAGCAATTATCTGATCCAGAACCCCGAGCTGACGAAACGCAGCGTGGCCTCGGCCCTGACCGTCACCGCGCTGATATCCTGGTCCGTTGGCGCACTGCTTGCTGTCTCGAGTGAATCATTGGCGCAGTTCTTCGAACAGCCAGACATGCGAAACATCGCAAATGTGCTTGCCGTCAACTTCTTGTTCGCGCCATGGCTGGCCATCGGTACCGCCATACTCATCCGACAGCACCGATTCCGAGACTTGGTGCTCATCGAGACCGTTTCGGGTATCGTCCATGCAGTAGTGGGTATCGGTTTGGTTCTCGCCGGACTGGGGCCGCTCGCCTTGGCGCTCGGCGTCGTCGCCCATTCGCTGTCCGGCTTCTTTGCGTTTCTCCTGCTTCGGTTGCCCGCGTTCACCCTGCTGCCCGGCTTCTGGGAGCTGGGCGGTGTGCTGCGCTTTGGCGCTTGGTCGAGCGGCGTAACATTGGCCAACCAGCTCAGCGCCCGCGGTAACGAGCTCGTGATCGGCAAGCATCTAGGCGTCGACGCGACGGCGATGTTTGACAAGGGCTTCGCCCTCGCCCGACTCGTGGCAGAACAACTGATTACCGAAATTTTGCGCGTGCTGCTGCCGGTGTTCGCGGAGAAGCGCAGGCTGGGTCTTTCCCATAAGGAAGATTTTCTCGCGTACTTTGGCATCCTCGCCAGCATTCTTGGCCCGACCTACGCGTTCCTAGCGGTTCATGCGCAAGCTTTGATCGATATACTCTTCGGCGCTCAATGGGGTGCCGCTGCCCCGATCGCAACGATCGCGGCCGTTGAATTCATGCTGACGACGACGTTCGCTTTGGGAGAAAGGGTTATGATCGCCGAGGGTCTGGTGCGCCGACTCTTCGCGCTCAAGTTAAAGGCGTTTGCGCTCCGTTTAGCGGCATTGCTGGCGCTCGTCTGGTTTGGACTTGTCCCTGTCGCCATTGGCTTAATGGTAGCGGCAGTTGCATACGTCATCCTAATGCAGATGGAGCTGCGGCGCATGATGGGCGTTACGAGCATAGAGTTGTTGCGCGAAGTTAGGGGGCCGGCAGTCGCCGTTGCTGCCACATTTATGATCGGAGTGTGGGTTCCACTCTGGTTAGATAAATCAGGCGAGGTGGGGCCCGTAGCTGCCACCCTTATGGCCGGCCTGTTCAGCTTCGTCGCTTGGCTTGTCATCGGCGCGCTGTTTCGCTGGCCAATTTTCCGGGTTGTCTGGCGTCATGTCGCGAATCGGGTCGCGCTGCACGCCATGTAAAAGCCAGCGGTTCGCGGTTGATCGTAGGGGCATGGTTCGCGAAGCACTACGGAGGCGACTTCGGGCGATGGAACGCAGGGCCAGGGCCCTGAGGGGCTTTATGTTCCGCGCGGGCAGTTCGGTAAGGCTAAACAGTTGGCCGCATCACAATCTTGTGCCCGCAGGAGAATCCCCAAAAGGTGTCATGAGCTGACGGTTCGCAGTCCGACGACGCGAAGCACCTGTCCTGCACAGCGTTTGCTCAGCCATACATATCCCTTCCATGTAGCCAACAATGGTCTGGCCATTATATTAACACTCAGGCTAAACGTGTACGATGAGATAGTTTCTAACGAGAAATGGCTTCGAAGGCGTTCGGCCTCTGCTTTGTGTTCCATGTAAAACAATTCCATTAGTTTCAATGCGCGGCGATTCAGGGGCAGGTTTCTACTCGCATTAAGCACGCCTAGGGCGCTCATCTCATACCGCTGCGCTCGCCGTGCCGTGGTCTCCCGCGAAATCTCGCCTTCGGAGAAGCACGTCGGGTGGCGCCTGAATTTGGTTAGCACGTCATCAAGTAGCGTAATGTTGCCGTAGCACGCGCAAATGATTAACAGGTATCGGTCAATGTACATGTCCACATCTGCGGGTATTGTTTGCCGCTGGAGTATTTGCGTAAGGCCAGCGTATCCCGAGCCCAGCACAACTCGTCGCTTGCCTGCTAGATATTCGCCTAGGCACTGGTTCCCAATTATGGTCACGGTACCGTGGCGACGATAGTAAGTTTCGGCCAGGGGCAGGTCCGATGGCAACCCGCTCCATCGATACCGAAGCCAGCTTACCTGCGAAACCGTGTTGTCTTTTTCGAATTCTGCGACAACTTTCGCGATGCAATCCGGCATGTAGATGTCATCGGCGTCGAGGTTGAAGAAATACTTTCCGCGAGCGAGGTCTATTCCTTTCTGTGTTGCAGCAGCCTTTCCAGCGTTGGGTTGAAAGTGGTAGCTGACCCGATCCCGATACGGGGATATTGCTTCTTGGGTGTTATCCGTCGAACCGTCATCTACGACGATGATCTCGATGTTCTTCTGCGGGTAGGTCTGCCGAATTACGCTCTCTATGGCGTCGGGTATATAACTGCCATAGTTGAACGTAGGGATGAACACTGTAACGCTTGGAGTTGAGATCATAGTGAAGTTCTCGGCTAGATCATGGCTCGGTAGGAATTGATAGAAGTTGTGCGCGCACGTTGCGCTGAGATAATCGGGACCAGGGTGTGCGGCCCCCGCATAATGTCCCTCAGATGGTGCGATGTGACGCAGACGACACAAAGCCCAGAGAAGAAGGGAAGGAGAAGAGAAGCGTACTGGGAACATTGAGCAATGCTCTTTCTTCCTCTGCGCCTCTGCGAGAGCTTCTTCTTATCGTCCTTCTGCGAGAGCGTTCTGTTGCCGCATCGCGACGGGTTCTGACACTAATTCGAGGCCGCACCCAGAGCCATACGCGGCTCAAGCCGCCGGTTACGTTGCCTGTGTAAGTCCAGCGCAACGGTTCGCCTGGCTTGCCGCTGACGCCGATGTCGCAGGCAGAGTGACCAAGCGCAAGACCACCGCTTAGGAATGGATGGTAAGATTACTTATGATTAGGTGCAACCGGGCGTAGTCGGCGCTGTGCGAGTAACTCGGCTAGGTCCTAGTCGGTGCGGGCGCGCGCCAATTCGGTAGGAAACCTGCCCTTGACCCTATCAAGTGCCGCGATGAGGGTCGAGGCCGTGCCGGTCAGGAGTGTACGCGCGCCGACACCGCAGGCCGTGGCGCTATCGTCAGGGCCGGAACGGAGCGGAACGGGATATAGGGCCTCCAAGGCGTTCATCTTTGCAACGCTTCGGGTCTAGTTATCGGCTGCGCCGCGGTGCCAGGGCCCTAGGGTTCGGCCTCGCAGAGTTAAGGTGACGCCCCGTTCCCGGAGGTGGAATTATACAGAGCTAAGGCAGCAACGAAGGGCTGACCCTTGCGAAGGGAGATCCATGGGCACGAGAAGTCGACGCTACGAAAGCTCAGTTTGTTGCGCGGCGGAGGGCGTCAGCGTGCTGCCGAGGCAGACCGTCCCGCGGCAAAGCGAGTTCCGGGCCTGCGAATCTACCGGCGTAGGGGGACAGTAATATGGAAAATGTCGCAGCGTGTCGCGATAATAATGCGGGGCGGTGCCTATGGCGGCGGTGCTGCAAACTCCACGAGCGGTCGCGCGGATCGCCACAGCGGAGCGAAGATCTTCCGCCGATGTTGCGCGTAGTCCTTCGTCCCCGATGCCGGTAGTGCAGTGGCGACATGCTGAGCCGGGATGAGGATTTGTTCTTCGCCCGGCTACTGAGATCGCTTCCGCGGTTGTTCGATCGGTATTTTCAGCAATGTTCTGGTGCGAACGCTGTTGTTGGACGTCATGCAATGACAAAGAAGGTGTTACTTATTGCGTATCACTTCCCGCCGATACTGGGCAGTAGTGGGGTCCATCGCGCCCTCAGCTTCGCCCGATATTTACCTGAGTTTGGCTGGACACCACTGGTGCTTACCGTGCAACCCCAGGCCTACCCCGAACAGCGCGTCGGGTTGACAGAGGAAGTTCCGGCGCATTTGCATGTCGAACGTGCCTGGGCGCTCGATACAGCCCGACATCTTTCCGTTGGCGGGCGCTATCCACGCGCATGGGCGACTCCGGATCGCTGGACAAGCTGGCGCTTTGACGCCGTTCGTCGCGGCAAGCGCTTATTGCGCGAACATGACGTAAGCGCCCTGTGGTCTTCCTACCCTATCGGTACTGCGCACGCCATTGGCCTCGCGTTGCAGCGCGGTAGCGGAAAGCCATGGCTGGCTGATTTTCGTGATCCGATGGCGCAGCATGACTATCCTAGCGACCCACAGCTAAGGCAGGCATATTACGCGTTGGAGAAGACAACCGTCGCGCAGGCGAAGCTTGTGACGCTGACTACTCCTGGGGCAGTCACCCTGTATCGGGCGCGTTATGCGGGGGCGGCAGAGCGCATTCATTTATTGGAAAACGGCTATGACGAGGCCTTGTTTTCTGGTGCTGTTGCGGCGCCGCCCTTAGTTCCCGACAAGATTACCGTGCTGCATAGTGGCGTTGTGTATCCGAAAGAACGCGACCCGACGCATCTTTTTGCTGCATTATCGTTTCTGGCAGCACGTCATCCGGATGTGGCGGATCGCGTGCGGTTTCGATTTCGCGCCCCTGGGGACACTCAATTCTTGCTATCACTCGCACAACGATTTGCCGTGGGTCATCTGATCGAAGTAATGCCCCCTGTCGATTACCGAAATGCGATCAATGAAATGCTCAGTGCCGATGCTCTACTAATTTTGCAAGCTTCAAATTGCAATGCGCAGATTCCCGGTAAATTATACGAATACTTGCGCGCACGGAAGCCGATTATCGCGTTGACCGATCCCGCAGGTGATACGGCGTGGTGTTTACGAAAGTACGGCATTGACACGCAAGCATCTCTGGATGCCCCAGAACAGATTGTTGCACTATTGTCGCGTTTGCCAAGCTTGCTCGATCGTTTCGATCCTAGTACAGCGGAAGAGGGCATACGACATACTTCCCGGCGTGCACGCACGGAACAGTTTGCCGGATTGCTCGAGCATATGATCAGCTGAAAAACTACTCCAGGAATCAATCAATGTCAGATTGCACGCCAATTTTTCTGTTCGGCATGGACCGTAGTGGGACGACGCTGCTGGCGATGATGGTTGGCGCACATCCTGAGATCGCTGTTCCCTTGGCAACGACGGGCATGTGGTATGAGTTTGCTGACCGACTGGGCAACTACCACAATTTGCGCACATCGGGAGATTTACAACGTATTGTCAACGATGTCGCCGAACACGAGCGGATACGCCTGTGGCGTACCGAGCTGGATCTCGCACGGATCGTCAGCGACGTCCACGAAGGGGGAATTGAATCTGTTGTTGCCGCGTTCCATAAAGAATATGCGCGTCAGAAGCAGAAGCGTTGTTGGGCGAATAGCGACATTGCTACCCTTGATCAGATGCACCGTGCCTACCATTGGTTTCCGAATGCCCGCTTTGTGCATATTATCCGTGACGGGCGCGATGTGGCGCTTTCCAATCAAACAACGCCTTATGGACGGGGCAACATTTATGAGTGTGCCGAAAAGTGGACCGCAAGCCTGAGAACGAATTTACGCATGGGTGCGATTTTGGGTTCCGACCATTATCATGTGGTTCGGTACGAAAAGTTGATTCTTGACGCCGAGCAAACGCTGACACAGTTATGCGGATTTATCGGCGTACCGTTCTCGCGCGAGATGCTGAACTATGGTGCGAGCGTTGATGAACGGGTGCCCCAAGAAAAGCAGTGGCTGTGGCCGGCGTTGAAATTGCCGCCGCAGGCCTCGAAAGTTGAGCGTTGGCGTCACGAAATGACAGTGACTCAACGAATCGTATTCGAGCGAATTGCGGGGCCACTTTTAAAAGAGCTGGATTATCCTGTTTACGAACATATACCACGCCGTCTGTCTGCCCTATTTCTGGAACTGCTCTATCTGCTCGATCGTGGCGGTCGCAGCCAGCGTTTCTTGAGAAAGATGGGTTACCACAGAGAATCGTTGTTAGAAAGAATGCGCCGCGCCAGGCCCGACTGAAATTCCATCAACATTTTCAAGGGGCCGCATGGCAATAAATCGTACCTGGAAGACATTCGGTCGCTTATAGCCGTTACGGGAAACGTTGGCTGTCCACCGATCGCGAGCGCGCGCGGCGTCAGATGTAGCCCACGAAGTTAAGTGATTCCAGGCCAGCTCCGCCAAGAATGGCATTCATCACTCTAACGTAGAGTATTGCTAACCCGCATGTTACAACCGCTGTATTCTTGGTGGCACACGCGCGCTCTACCGACCGCGGCGCAAGAGGCATATCGGCGTGATGCTTGCGGTCTCGCACACGCTCAAGACCCTGGATTGGATGCCTGCATTGATGCGGCAACCGACTGGCTATGTCAGGCTCAGGATCATTCGGCATCGCAAGACGGGGGCGTTGCCCGCGATTACAGCTTGCAAAGCGGGTGGGCAAGCTCCTATCCGGAAACGACAGGATATATCATCCCCACCATGTTGGCAGTGGCGCAGTTGCGGCGCCGCGATGATCTCAGCGAACGAGCCGCAAGAATGCTCGATTGGTGCGTGCGCATTCAGCTTCCGGGCGGAGGGTTTCAGGGCGGCCGGGTGGATGCACAGCCGGTGGTGCCGGTGACCTTCAACACTGGACAGATACTTTTGGGTCTTACCGCAGGGGTTGAGAGCTTTGGGCGCTATCACGGTGCGATGCACTCTGCCGCGCGTTTCTTGCGGGATTCACAAGACCCGGACGGATGTTGGCGGAAACATCCCACCCCGTTTGCCGCGGCTGGCGAAAAGGCTTACGAAACCCATGTGGCCTGGGGCTTGTTTGCGGCGGATCGCATAGCGCCGAATGAAGGTTATGGCGCGGCGGGCTGGCGACAGGTGCAGTGGGCACTCACCAAACAGCAACCGAATGGCTGGGTTCGCGATTGCTGTCTCAATCGTCCGGACATTCCGCTGACGCATACCCTCGGGTACTATCTGAAAGGCCTGGTCGAGGCGCATCGTTGGCGACCGGATGAGGACTTGCTCGCCGCTGCCTTGCTGACAGCTAAAGGGTTGGCCGGCGCGCAACGCGCTGATGGGGCGTTGCCTGGACGGTTGACGCCTCAGTGGCGTGCGGCTGTCTCTTGGTCTTGCTTGACTGGGAATGTCCAGATCGCCGATAGCTGGTTCTATCTGGGGACGACATTAAACGATGCCACGCTGCTCAGGGCCGCGCGCGACGCCAATGCCTTTGTGCGGAGAACGCTGCTATTGACGGGTGACGTCGGCGAGCGCGGGGGCATAAAAGGTGCGTTCCCCGTTCACGGGGACTATGGGCGTTATGAATACCTGAATTGGTCGGCGAAGTTCGCCATTGATGCTTGGTTGACTGAGCGTGATCTCGCGTGAAAGTGCATCTCAGGAGTGGCTGTTTTCGAAGATGTTGAATCTGAGCCATCGTAGCGCCCTGGGCCAGGCCGATTGGAGCGTGCAGCTCGGCGGTGTCGATCCATGCCCTTAATCATTACCCCGACCACGGTAGCGGTCGCCTAGGCAGTCAATTGGACCCGTTCTGGTTTTCATTGCGTCGCTTATCGTTCGATGTTTGCATTGCACTAATGGTCTCATGCATCTTAAGGAGCCACCTTGCCGACACCGAACTGTCGGACCGAAAAGTGTTTGAAGACCGTGAAGTTGAACAGCCTAGCGGTCGCCTGCGCAGTCGCACCAACCTGGCCTGACAGCATCAGGGGCCGAGGTTTTACTACGGATCCCGCGTGTGGCGCTGGTCGGGTTTCGGTCAGGGCCGCAAGGGCATCATCTAACGTATGCCGATCCTCGTTGTGCACTCTGTAGCGCGTTTGTCTCGAACTTCAACATAGGAATAAGCGTCAGATATCGTCATTCCGGATTTAAAGTGGGTCGCTTTTGAGGCTGGCCAGGCAAATAAGGCGGCTGTCGGCGCTTTCCCCCCCCTGGGTCGTAGGTTGGCGCTCTCGCAATATGTCGGTCGGCGTTGGTGCGTTTTTACGGGGCGCATGCTGGCGCTTGCGTTGGAATAGATAACTGATCGATGGATTTCGGATGCTGGGTACGACTATGATGGGCACACCTGCAGTTGTGATCGGCCTCTGTGCGCATGGCCTGGGAATCGTCAGGGATATCGCGAGGGCTGGTGTGCCAGTCATTGCCTTGGAAGTAGACCAAACCTTACCCGGTACGCGCTCACGATGGGGGCGAGTGTCATTTGTGGAGGATATCAATGGCGACATGCTGATCAGCGCGTTGCAAGATCTGGCGAGTCGCCTTCCGGGCGATTGCAGGCCAGTTCTTATACCTACAAACGACAGGATGGTCCAAGTCCTAGGTCAACACGCGGCGTACCTTTCAAATTCGTACAGATTGTCGTGGGGTGATTCCGCCGGGAGGTTGCTGCCCCTGCTGGATAAAAGCAAGATTGAAGAACGGTGCAACGGTGTCGGGTTGAACTACCCGAGAACGCGGCTGCTCGATGATTTGTCCGAGTTGCACGACACAGTTCGGTCGCTCTCGTTTCCGGTGATTGTAAAACCAGTTAGGCCGCTTTCTTCATTCAAGACGATCGTCGTCCGTTCTTTGCGAGCCCTCGAACGAGAGCGCGGCAGGATTGAAGAGTGCGTCCCGGTACTCATACAGGAGTTCATAGAGGGCGGCGACGACCGGATCCATTTTGGGGCGCTATACCTCGATGAGGGAAAGGTTCTGGCTCGCTTTGAGGGGCGTAAGCTTTACTCGCGACCAATGGGGCATACAACGATCGCAGTGCCTGCTCCTGACGATGAGGTTAACGCGCTGACGGTCTGCTTTTTTGATGGCCTGGATCTGTCGGGCCCCGTGTCGCTCGAAGTCAAGATGGGTTGCGATGGTCGGTATTGGGTGATCGAGCCGACAGTCGGGCGGACGGATTTTTGGACGGGGTTGTGCAGTGCGAATGGAGTTAACTTTCCGCTGATCGAGTATGCGGCGACCTTGGGTCTTCCGCTACCACTCTGTCAGCAGAAGGGAGCGCGCACCTGGTTAAACGGCGAGCGCCATTCAATGGCTCTCGCATGGCTTGTTTTGCACCGGCCGCGTGCGGTGCTTTCGGGCTTTGTCGGTGTGTATTTCGATTTTGGAGATATGACGCCTTTTCTCGCATCGACTTTCGGTGGCGCGAAATCAATGCTGGTTCGTGCGCGCCAGAGAATCCGGGAAGCTTTCCGTAATGGTCGGTGATGTTGTGGAACAGGGCAGCGGTGACTGGGCGTTTATGGTTCGGGCGATCGCTGGCGCGACGGATATGTGGGCCTGATCACCCTTCCCGCTGTCGCTGGTAACGCGCGTATAAGCAATGTTTCCAGCCCTCCCCCTGTTGAGGCGGCATGCCGAACCAAGCAGCGATCCCTCTCAGATGCCCGGTGGGATAACGAGCATGTGAATCCGGGCGGCTAGCGGCGACAGTGGCGTAAATTAATGCGGTCTACAGCCCGCAGTCTCGATGTCTCTTCGCTCCACCAGGATCGTTTGCGAGCTGGGCGATTGGGCTTCTTCACCACGGTGCTCGGCCGATGAATGCGCGATCGATGGGTCGCATGGGCGATTTGGGAATCGCAAATGCGGTTTTGTACTCGGTGTCCCGCGTACTGAGACTTGTCACGGGGCGCGACATGCTCCGGTATTATCTGTTCACCGCGCAGCCTGTTTCGGAGCGTCCGTTGATTAGGGTGTCAGGACGTCGGCAGGTTCGCGTTGACATCGTCGCGCCTGAAAACTATAGGCTGGCGTGGTTCCCGAGGCCGGCACACGTGATAGCGGATCGGTTCAGGCAAGGCGGCCTATGTTTCGCGGCGTTCAAAGGCGACGAGGCTGTCGGCTGCTTGTGGCTGGCGCGGGATGAATACCGGGAGGATGAGGTTGCGTGCCGTTTCGTGCCGCAGCCCGCACATTTGGCGGTGTGGGATTTCGATGTCTACGTCAAGCCGGAACACCGGGGTGGACGCGTGTTCGCGTATCTGTGGGACGAGGCATTCCAGTGGTTGAAGGATAACGGTTACCGGTGGACGATGAGTCGTATCGATGGATTCAACCCCGCGTCGATTCGCGCGCATAGACGGCTTGGTGCAAGGGTTATGGGCCGCGGTATATTCTTCGTCGCCGGCAAACTGCAGATCTCGTTCTTCACCGTCAGGCCGTTCGTGAATCTGTGTTGGGGGCGCAGGCATCCGCCGAAGGTGAGGGTCCGTGCGCCCTAAGTGGGTTTGCTATACTCGCGGCCAGCTTTTTTTTAGGGTCCAGTTACCATATGAACACTTTCGAGGGAGTTCGGCTGATTGTCGGCGACGTTTTGCAGCTAGGCACGCGCACGGCCGCGCTGACGGCGGACAGTGCGCTGTTGGGCAACATCCCCGAATTCGACTCCATGGCCGTGGTCAGCGTCATCACCGCACTTGAGGACAACTTCGGGATCATCGTCGAAGACGACGAGATCGACGCCGCGACCTTCGAGACGCTCGGATCCTTGGCTGCCTTCGTGGATGGCAAGCTGTAGGCGGGCGCGGTCTTGCGGGATATTGTTTTCGTCAGGGGCGCCGCCGGCCGGCTGCTGTGCGTCAACACCGTTGCATCTGGGACCGGCCACCGCTGTTCGACACTCATCATCCCCCCTTTCGCGGAGGAGATGAACAAGTCGCGACACGTGCTGGCTGAGATCGCGCGTTCCCTTGGCGCCCTAGGTCATACCGTCCTGTTGCCGGACCTGTTCGGTACGGGGGACAGTGAGGGAGACTTCGGCGACGCCACTCTGGAGATCTGGCGTTCCGATCTCGACGTTGCTCGCGGCCTGCTGCCTAACGACGGCCCTCTGCATGTCGTTGCGATGAGGGCGGGAGCGCTGCTCGCTGTCGATTTTGCTCGACGGCATCGCGTCGATGTCTTGAGTCTTGTCCACCCCGTGACCGACGGTGCGAGGCACCTCGATCAGTTTCTTCGGCTTGGCCTGGCCGGAAGCTTTCTCGGTAAAGGCCCCCGCGAATCAATTGCCGACCTGAAGCAGCGCTTGATCGACGAAGACCGTATTGAGATTGCTGGCTATCTGCTGTCGCGTCGGCTCGCTGAAGGGCTGGCGGCGCTGAGGCTTCAGGAGTTGTTTGTGGGGAACCTAGGGCGCGTCAATTGGTTGGAGCTTGCGGTGTCGGCGGAGCGTCCGCTGTTGCCGGCGAGCCAGATCGTGATCGACGACTGGTTGAGCAACGGCGTGGACGTTTCCACGGCCGTAATTGGCTGCGCGCAGCTTTGGGCAACACAGGAGATTGCAACGTGCCCGGCGTTGATCGACGCCATCGTCTCCGCTTGGCAGGACTAACCCCTTGGACTCCGAGAAAGCAGTCCTTTTCCGTTGCGGAGACGACGAGTTGTGCGGCATCGTTCACGCTCCGCGAGTCGTCGGGGTCGATGTGGGCGTTTTGCTTGTCGTGGGCGGGCCGCAGTATCGCATCGGCAGTCACCGCCAGTTCGTCATGCTGGCAAGATCCCTTGCGGATGCCGGGATCGCGGTGCTGCGTTTCGACTACCGCGGCATGGGCGATAGCCAGGGCACGCCAACGGATTTTGGGTCCATCCACGATGACATCGCGGCGGCCGCGGATGTCTTATTCGACGCCTGCCCGCACCTTCGCCGGATGGTCCTTTGGGGTCTGTGCGACGCCGCCACCGCAAATGCTTTCTACGGGGCGCGCAGCAATGATGAGCGTCTTGTCGGCCAGGTTGCGCTGAATCCCTGGGTGCGAACGGCGGAAGGACAAGCACAGGCGTACGTACGCCACTATTACCTGAAGCGCCTGTTGAGTCGCGGATTTTGGGCTGATCTGATCGGCGGCAGAACCGATGCTGCGTATGCGGTGAAGGACTTCGTGAAAAACTGGTTCGCATCGCGGCGCGCTGGCGGCGGCGGGACTGACGCCGGAAGCAAGGGGGCGCTGCCGGAAAGACTGCGTGCCGCCCAGACATCCTTCGTTGGGCAGACACTGATCATTTTGAGCGGCCAGGACTTGACGGCGAGGGAGTATGAAGCGCGGGTCGCGGAATCGACGCCGTGGAGCGACTGGCTGGGGTCCGACCGAGTGACGGTGAAGAGGCTGCCGGAGGCCGACCATACCTTCGCAAGCCGGCAGTGGCGCGACCAGGTAAGCTTGTGGACTAGCGAATGGATACTAGGCCTTGATCAGGCAGGGCGCTGAGGTATCACACGAGAACCTCGACCGGTGCCGGGTGCCCGAGAAAGAGGTGCGGGCTAGCTGTGAATCCATAGGCACCGGATTGCAGTACGGCGATCAGGTCGCCCACGTCCGCTTGGCCAAGCTCCATGCTATCGGCGAGGATATCAAGCGGTGTGCACAGCGGCCCCACCACGCTGACCAGCTCACGTGGGCCGCCATGGACGCGATGAGCGGTCACCACCGGGTAATCCTTGCGAATGACTTGGCCGAAATTGCCTGATGCGGCGAGATGGTGGTGCAGTCCGCCGTTGGTGACGAGATAGGTGGTTCCGCGAGAGATTTTCTTGTCTACGACCTCGCATACGTAGACGCCGGCCTCGGCCACGAGATACCTCCCGAGCTCCAGGACGAGCTCCACATTGCCGAGTCGCTCGCGACACGCGTCCCTATGCTCGGCTAGGTTGTTGCATATGGGGGCCAAGTCGAGGCGTTGCTCGCCCGGGAAATAGGGGATACCGAAGCCGCCGCCGATGTTGAGTGTATTGACCGGAGAGGGTGCGTGATCGGCGAGGCGATAAGCGAGCTCGAATGTCTTATCGTGCGCCTCAATCAGACTTCCGGCCTTGAGGTTCTGGGAGCCGCTGAAGATGTGAAATCCCTGAAAGTCGAGCCCTGTCTCGCCGATTCGCTGAAGAATCGCGGGCACCTGCTCGGCGTCGATGCCGAAGGGCTTTGGGCCACCGCTCATCTTCATTCCGGATGACTTTAATTCGAAATCCGGGTTCACGCGGACCGCGACCCGGGGTCCTAAGCCGAGCGTTTCGCCAGTCTGTACGACACGCTCCAACTCTCCGGATGACTCGATGTTGAGGCAGATGCCCGCCTTGACCGCGGCGCTGAGTTCTGCGCTGCTCTTACCCGGTCCGGCGAAGCTGATTGCAGAGGAGCACGTGCCCGTGTCGAGCGCGACGTGCATTTCCCCAACGGAGGCGACGTCCAGCCCGTCTACAAGCTGTGCAACGTGGCCGACAACGGCGGGCATCGGGTTGGCCTTGATGGCGTAGTGAAGCGAAATGCCGGCGGGCAAGGTCGCACGGAGGTCGGCAATCCGGGAAGAGATTGCCGATCGGTCATAGGCGTAAAAAGGGGTACGTCCCACCCGGCCGGCGAGCTGACCAATCGGGACACCGCCGATGACGAGCTCATCCTCCACCACCGGAAACTGCACAAGGGACGCGTGGGCGAGCTTTGCTTTCATTGTGCTGGTGTTTGATCTGCGAAGGCAGTTTGGTAGCGGGCCGACAAGGATTTTCGATCGAGCTTACCGTTTGGGTTTCTGGGCATGTCGTCGACGCGCTCGATGAGCCCGGGGACCATGAATGCCGGAAGATGGGCACGACAGTGTGCTCGTACGGCTTCCGCGTCGAGCTGCGGTGATTCGGCTTGAAAGAGCAGGACTATTCCGCTGCCCAACTGCGGATGCGGCACGCCGAAAGCTACGGCCTGCTCGATCGTCGGGAGTTGGTACGCAATCTCTTCAATCTCCCCGGGGCTAACGCGATAGCCGGACGTTTTTATTTGTTCATCGGTTCGGCCTATAAAGTAGAGGTAGCCGTCCCGGTCACGCCGCACCTGATCGCCGGACCATACCGCCAGCTCGGGATGCGGCAGCTCCGGCGACTGTCCGGGCGCTGGCTTGAAGCGTGCTGCGGTCTTGTCCGGATCGCCCCAGTATCCGAGCGCGACGAGTGCACCGCGGTGCACGAGCTCGCCCGGTTCGTCCGCGTCGCACTCCGTGCCGTCGGGGCGAACAACCATGATTTCGGCGTTCGGAATGGCTTTGCCGATGGAGTCGGGGCGATTATCGACCTCGGCCGGGGGAAGATAGGTGGATCTGAACGCCTCGGTGAGTCCGTACATCAAGTAAACAGCGGTGTCCGGCAGTAGCGCGCGTAGACGCCGAGTGGTTTCCAGGGGCATTGCGCCGCCGGAATTCGTGATGTAGCGAAGGCTCCTTACTGCCTGCTCCGGCCACTCCAACGCAGCGAGCTGATTCCACAACGGCGGGACCGCCGCGAGGCCGGTGACGCCGTAGCGTGCGAGCGCCCGGGTGACGTCGGCCGGCAGGAGATAGTCCATAAGCACGACGGATGCCCCGACGGAGAATGCAGTCGTCAATTGACTGAGCCCATAGTCGAAACTGAACGGCAGCACGGCTAGCATCCGGTCAGATGGTGCGTTGCGCAGATAGGTAGCGACGCTTTCTGCGCCGGCGAGCATGTTGCGATGAGACAGCACAACGCCTTTGGGGCGTCCGGTGCTTCCCGATGTGTAGAGGATGGCGGCGACGTCAACATCGATGCGGTGATCCGCGGTTGCCGTCAGCGCGTCATCGATGAGCTCGCGCCAAGGGGTGCACCGATAAGCTGCGTTGTTCATTATCTCGGCGTCGCAGTCACCAACGATGATCACATGGCGCAGGTGTTGACACTTGTCGAGCACGGGGCGCAACAGCTTCGCGCGATCGGGACTGGTGACGAGGGCGTGGGTGCTGCAATCTTGCAGAATGTGGCCGACTTGCTCTGGCTTGAGCAGCGGATTGATAGGCACGAATACACCACCGGCGGCTGATGCACCGAAGATTGCACAGACGGTTTCAAACTGCTTCGGCAGATAAATGGCGACGCGCGCACCCTTGGCGACTGCGAGTCCGCGAAGCCCCCCTGCAACCTGAGTGACGAGGCTGGCCAACTGGCTGTAGGAGAGCGTTTGGCCTTTGAAGAGCAGCGCGGGTGCGTCCGGCGTGGCAAGCGCCGAGCGATGGATAAGTTGATGGAGGAGATAGGGCATGAACTGCGCGGCTCGCGAATGGGGCTAGGGCCTTAGGGGTGGCGATCGGACGGAGTGAGATCGTCGGATGAGGATGGGAATAAGTATGGGCTTGGTACTAGCGGGGATGGCGTGCGTTGAGCAGCAGACGGACGGAAAAGCGCAGCGCCGATCTATCCCAGGGTGTGAATCGCGGCAGACGATAGGTATCCGTATCTGGGCTGGAAACGCCGGACTCGGTCGTCAGGGCTGCAGCATAACCAGCGCTCCGGACCATGCCTGCGTGGGACTCCGTGAAGTCTTTGTCCGGAGACCCGTTTGGGTAAGCAAAGAAACGAAGAGAATGCCCGATCAACCCCTCCAGATCCGCTTTATTCTGGGCGATCTCGCGCATGGCCGCGGATTTTTCGGTCAGCGTCAAGATAGGGTGGGTGACGGTGTGGCCACCTATCTCAACGCCGGCGGACGCCAGTTTGCGGACTTGGTTTCGGGAGAGCATCGGCGATGGAACCTTGGGTGCGCAGCGCGCCGCAAGCTCATGGGCCAATTGCTCGCGGCGGTCGAAGGGCAAATACTTCCAGCTTCGGAGCAGTGAATCGACTAGAGACGCCCGGGCCTGCGTATCTGGGAGAGGATGGCGTCCATAGCCCAAGTCCGTGAGATCGATGACGTCGCCTTGAGCGCGCCGGATGGATTCGATGACGAGATCGTTCCACATGATCCCCCCGTCCAGGTATGCGCTCGCGATGAAAACGGTAAAGGGGACGTTCCGGTGGCGACAGATTGGGGCGGCCACGGTCAGGTTGTCTTCGTAACCATCGTCGAAGGTGAGGCACACGGCGCCGTCAGGAAGCGTCCCGGTCTGGAGCCGTTCAAGAGCCTCCGCCAGTGGCAGCGGCGTAAAGCGTGTGGCAATCCAATCGATGATCTGGGCGAAGCGCTTCGCGTCGGGCTCGCTCGCCAGGAGCGAGTCCGGTTTCGCCAACACGCGGTGGAAGATCAAGACCGACAGGCGAGGCGCCCCGAAGCCTACGGCGCAGCGTGCCCCGGCCGCTATCAGCAACCGGCGCAGGGCCAAAGGCCCATGCCGAACGAGGGAAGGCGCGTTGGTGCCGGTTGGTGTGCCGACGTGCATCAGTACCTCGGTGCAGGGGCGCCGCAACGGCAGCGTAGGGCTCGGAGTGTCGTGTGCGCGAGAAGCGCAGACATAGGCAGCGACGCTCCTGACACGGAATCACGTTCTCGGCGCAGGTGTCGTGCTGCGTCGAAGCTACAAAGACGACGGGGCCGGCGCTGCGTACACGCGAGCCTGAGCCAGAGTCCTGTCGGCCAAGGTTGGTGGGCGTTGCGCTGGCTCCAACTGATCGCGCCGTCGCTTGCCGAGAGCCGCGCTCCCCGAACGGCGGCACGATATGGCGCCGGTTTCCAGATTGCAATCCCTCACACGACGGGGTGCGGTACCGAACGACGCCTAGATTGCTTGACGACGCCGAATGCGTGCAGATGAGTCGAGTTTCATGGCGACAAAGCGGTTGAGGGCAAAAGGGCCGGGGCCGAGGGAGCCCTCCTCGGCCCTTGGCCGTCGGCCCTTTGGCTTACGTGCGGCAACGAGCCGACCGCGCACGGCGACGCCCCGTGCCCTCGCCGGTCTGAGGCTCTGCCTTGCTATAGCCTGTGACGCGGCGTGACCCTGAGTTGTAAGCTGCCTGGACCGGCTCAATCGAACAAAGACAACTGCCGCGGGTCCGCCGCAGGCGGCCGAAAAGCGTCCGCGGCCAACGCCCAGCCACTGTATTGGCGCGCAAGCCCATGCCGGCGCAGCGCCAGCCGAAAGCGCTGTTGCAGCAACTCGGCGACGGGTCCGGTGCCGGTCATGCGCGTGCCGAAGGCGCTGGCGTTCAGCGTGCCACCGCGGCACTGGCGAATCAGCGACAGCACCTTGTCGGCGCGTTCGGGGTAGTGCGCCCGCAGCCACTCCTCGAACAGTTGCTTCAGCTCCAGCGGCAGCCGCAGCAGGAGGGCACCGGCGCGCTCGGCACCGGCGCTCGCCGCGGCGGCGACGATGCGCTCCAGGTCGTTGTCCGTGAGCCCCGGGATCAGCGGTGCGACGAGCACGCCCGTGGGGATGCCGGCGGCGGCGAGCTCGGCGACGGCGCGCAGCCGCCGGCGCGGTGCCGCCGCCCGCGGCTCCAGACGCCGCGCGAGGTCATCATCAAGGGTCGTCACCGACACCTGCACGGCGACTAGGCGCTCCGCGGCGAGCGCCCGCAGCAGCGGCAGGTCCCGCAGCACCAGCGCGGACTTGGTGGTGATGGCCACCGGGTGGCGGGTCTCCAGCAGCACCGCGAGCAGCGCGTGCGTCGCGCCTAGCCTGCGCTCGATGGGCTGGTAGGGGTCCGTGTTGGCGCCGAGGACCAGCGTCGCCGGGCGATAGCCCGGTCGCGCGAGCGCCTGTCGCAACTGCTGTGCCGCGTCCGGCTTGTGGAACAGGCGCCGCTCGAAGTCGAGCCCCGGCGACAGCCCGAGCCAGGCATGGGTCGGCCGGGCGTAGCAGTAGATGCAGCCGTGCTCGCAGCCGCGGTACGGGTTGACGCTGCGGTCGAACGGGAGGTCCGGGGAGCTGTTGTAGCTGATAACGGTGCGGCTCGTGTCGATGCCGATCTCCGTGCGCGGGGCGCCGTCGGCGGGCTCCTGCCACCAGCCGTCGTCCACGGCCTCGCGGGCGTGCGCTGCAAAGCGGCTGTCGGGGTTGCTCTGGCTGCCGCGACCGCGCGTTGGTGCCGGAACGGGTCTGTCTGACATCGGGATGCGTGGCTCGGGGGGATTTGGCTATAGTCGCGGGGGTCGGCGTGACCGGCTTCCAGTAAACCCAGAGGTGGAGGTGCAGACGATGGCGGCCAAGCGAATCCTGATGCTGGTGGGCGACTATGTCGAGGACTACGAGGTCATGGTGCCGTTCCAGATCCTGACCATGGTGGGGCACAGCGTGCACGCGGTCTGCCCGGACAAGGCGGCGGGCGAGCAGGTACGCACCGCAGTACACGATTTCGATGGCGCTCAGACCTACAGCGAGAAGCCGGGCCACAACTTCACGCTCAACGCGAGCTTCGCGGATGTCGATGTGCATGCCTACGATGCGCTCGTCATCCCCGGCGGGCGCGCACCCGAGTACCTGCGCCTGAACCCGCGCGTCATCGAGCTGGTGCGGCATTTCTCAGCAGCGGCCAAGCCCATCGCGTCCATCTGCCACGGCCAGCAGATCCTGGTGGCGGCGGGGGTGCTGGAGGGCGCGACCTGCACCGCCTATCCGGCACTCAAGCCCGACATCGAGATGGCGGGCGGCAGTTGGCATGAGGTCGCGACCACCTTCGACAACGCCCACACCCACGGCACGTTGGTGACGGCGCCGGCATGGCCGGCCCACCCCGAGTGGATGCGGCAGTTCCTGGCCGTGCTCGGCAGCCGCATCGAGCCCTGAGCGCGGACAGCGCGAGCGGCCCCCGCGCATGGAGCACCGCGTCTTCGTCTACGG
Source organism: Thiohalocapsa sp. ML1 (assembly GCF_001469165.1). Classification (GTDB taxonomy): domain Bacteria; phylum Pseudomonadota; class Gammaproteobacteria; order Chromatiales; family Chromatiaceae; genus Thiohalocapsa. The sequence goes on from NZ_JABX01000007.1 coordinate 54,437, forward strand.
CACGCTGTTGCGTGGCGAGGTCAACCATTACCTGCTGCAGGATGCGCGCCTGCTCGGCGCGCATCGCACCGAGCCCAGGTTTACGCTGCTGCTCCTCGGCGCCTATCCGGGTCTCGTGGACGGCGGCGACACGGCGGTATCCGGCGAGGTCTATGGCGTGGATGCAGCGGGTCTGCGGCGGCTGGACCGGCTGGAGGACTACCCGAGGCTCTATGATCGGCGCATCATCCCGACCGTGCACGGCAGCGCCTGGGTCTATCTCTACCGCGGTCCGCGCCACGACCGAGCGCGGCTCGCCCATGGCGACTGGCGGCGCTATGCCGGCGCCGGGCATCCGCGCGCGGCGGCGGTGCGCACCCGCCGTGATCCCAAAAACCCCACCCACCGCCGCCGTGTTCGTGGCGGCGACGCTTGAGCGTCCGGCAGCGCCGGCCGACGACGACGAGGACCCTTGCCATGTCGGAAGAACAAGGCCGCTTCACGATTCACCTGGAACAGCAGGAGGGCTACCAGATCAACGTGCGCTTCGATTGGAAGCGCGCCGCCGATCTGCTCATGGACGAGCCGCCGCCGCTCGGCGAGACCGGCGGGCCGAACGCCTCGCGGCTCTTGGCCGCGGCCGCCGCGAACTGTCTGTCCGCGAGCCTGCTCTATTGCCTCTATAAGGAAGAGCCGCCGGACAGCACCCTGCGTGCCGAGGCCACCTGCATCCTGATCCGCAACGCGCAGAAGCGCCTTCGCATCGGCGGGCTCGAGGTCAAGCTCATCGTCAACGACGAGGTCGTCGGCAACCGGCGCTTCGAGCGCTGCAAGACGCTGTTCGAGGACTTCTGCGTCGTCTCCGCCAGCATCCGCGACGGCATCCCCATCGCCGTCTCCGTCGTCGACGAGGCCGGGCAGCTACTGCATGCATCGGACTGAGCCGCCGCGGCCCCGGGCGGCCTGATGGGTGCGAGCGCAAGCGCCGTGCTCGTCGTCGGCGACGCGCCGCTGCTGACGCAGGCCGCCGCGGCGCTCGTTGCACAGGGCGTGGCGGTGCGCCGCGTGCGCGACGCGGCCGGCGCCCGCCTGCCGCGGCGCACGGCGCTTTTGTTGCTCGCGCGCGGCACGGGGCTTGGGCGCGAGCTGGACTGGGCGCGCCACGCCAGCCGGGGCCGCAGCCGGCCCCTGCGTACGGTGGTGCTCGGTGGCGCCCCAGAGGCCACGGCGGCGGAGGACGCGGCGGAGCAGGGCGCAGGGCTGCGGCTCGAATGGCTCAATCCGGAGGCCACGGCGGCGCGCGCCCTGCTTGCGCGTTGGCCGCTGCACCGCGCCTTCGACCCGCCCTACGGGCAGGACCCGCACCTGGTCGTCGCCGGGTTCGGACCCTTCGCGCGGGCATTGCTGCTGCACGCGCTGCGCATCGGCCAGTATGCCGATCATGCGCCGGTGGTCACGCTCGCCGCGGATGACCCGGGCGCGTGGCGCGACTGGCTCGAGGCCGAGCATCCGCAGGCGGGCGTCTGCGGCCGGCTGCGCTTCGCGTCGCTGCCGGCACCGGACCTTGCCGACGCAGCGCCGGTGACCACCATCGTCGTCTGCGATCTGCCGCCCGCGCCCGCGCTCGCCTGCGCGCGCGGGCTGCGGGATGCGGCGGCGGAGCAGGGCGCCTCGCCGCTGGTGCTGCTGGCCGCGGATGCGGACTGGCCGCAGGCCGCGCGCGGGGACTGGGACGGCCAGCTCGTGCCGGTGCGCCCGTTGGCGCTCGCGTTCTCGCGGGAAGGGCTGCTGTTCGGGCGTGATGACGTGCTGGCCGAGGTGATCCACGAGCACTACCGGGATACCTCGGCGGCCCAGGGGCGCGATCCGGCGGCGGCGCCGTCGGGGCGGCCCTGGCCGGAGCTGCCGGCGTCCTATCGCAACGCCAACCGCCACCAGGCCGATCACCTATGGGCGAAGCTCGCCGTTACCGACTGTCGCGCCGTGCCGGAGGAGCAGGTGGAGTCCTTCGCCTTCGCGCCGACGGAGGTGGAGCGGCTCGCCATCATCGAGCATCGGCGCTGGGCCGTGGAGCGCTGGCTGGACGGCTGGACGTTCGCGCCAGTGCGCGACAACGCCCGCAAGCTGCACCCGCAGCTAATCCCCTACGCCGAGCTCTCGGACGCGATGCAGGACTTAGATCGCTTCGCCGTGCGGCTGGTGCCCTCACTACTGGCCCGCTCCGGGCTCGGGGTCGTGCGCCGGCTCCTGGTGGCCGTGCGCGGCGACGGCGAGGCGGCGGCACCCGGGGTGCCGCGTCGGGCGCTCGCGGAGCTGCTGCGGCGGCTCCTGGAGCGCTACCCCGATCGCGGTCTGACCCTAGTGCTCGACCCGTCCGATGCGCTCGCCCGCCGGCTGGCCGAGGAGGCGCTGCGCGAGACAGACGCGGGGCTCTTCCTGTTGCTGCCGGCCGCGCTGCCGCGGCTGCTCGCGGGCGCGCAGCCCGAGGCACGCACCGCGATCCTGCGGCTGTTGGAGGCGGCAGAACGGCGCATCCCGCTCGCCGGCGACGCCGCGGCGGCGGACTGGATCGCGCGGCGGGCAGAGATCCTGTGCGTGCTCGGCGACGGCGCCCCCATGGCGGGAACCCCGCCGGCCAAGCGGGTCCAACTGGATCGGCAGGGGCGGGCGCGCTGGCGCTTCGACTACTGAAACCCGGATGCAGCCATGGACAGAGCTCCGTAGGCACCGCGGGCAATACCGCAGCGCGGGGGGAGGAAACTGCGGGGGCTGGATCGATCTGTTATGCTCCCCGCCCATCCGAAATCGACCAGCGAGACTGTCATGGCCGTCGTACAACTGACCGAAGCCGACTTCGAATCCACCGTGTCCAGCAACCCCTTTGTGGTAGTGGATTTCTGGGCACCCTGGTGTGGCCCCTGCCGCAGCTTCGCGCCCGTATTCGAGAAGGTGTCCGAAGATCACGACAATATCGTCTTCGCCAAGGTCAATACCGAGGACGAGCAGCAGATCGCGTCGCATTTCCAGATCCGTTCCATTCCGACGCTCATGATCTTCCGCGATCAGGTCATCATCTTTTCGCAGCCCGGGGCACTGCCGGAATCCTCGTTCCGCGAGCTCCTGGCCAAGGCCGGCGATCTGGACATGGACGAGGTTCGCGCCCAGATCGCCAGCGATCAGCCGGACGGCGCTGCCTGAGCCCATGCAGGCCCCGAGCCCGATCCTCGCGCAGCTCGACCTCACCGGCGAGCGACCCACCGTGGGCGGGCTGATGGCGCTGTGCGAGGAGAACTACCAGAGCGTCATGCGCCTCGCCCCACGGCTTGCGAGCATGACGGGCACGGTCTCCTCCCGCCGCCCGGGCGATGCGCGCCTGCAACTGACCATTCTCGACCAGGCGCCGTACACCACAACCTTCAGGCTGACGCACGTCTTCGACGGCGTCGGCGCGCGCGCCGAATGGCTGCCCGAGCCGGATGCGACGCTGAAGGCCTACCACGACGCCGCGCAGGTCGAGGTCCTGGACCTGCGGCAAACGGCGCTGCCGATCTTCTCCACCTACAGCTCACCCGCCCTGCGGGCCAAGTGGAAGGCCAACCTGTTCATGGCCAAGTGGCTCGGCTGGTGCCTGCACGACGGCCATCGCATCCTTGAGCCGCAGCGCAGCGGCAGCATCACGCACTGCCTGCCGTCCCCCTCGCTCGTCTAGCCGCGCCACCGGGTCCGGCGCGGCCTTCCGCGCCCGCGACTGCATCGACGCCCTCGGTCCCAGCCTGACCCCAGCCGCAGCCGCGGCCACTCCGGGGAACCATCCGGCCCTCTGCGTGCCGAAAGCCACGGTATCCAGGTTTTGTCCAGCCCAGAGTCTCGGCGCATCGGAAAATCCTACGCCGAGGGGTTGACAACCGCTACCGCAAAACCCAGCTCTGCGCTAGGATATTACGCAAGCGTCGGCGGCGTCCATGTTGTGCACGGACCCCGCCTTCGAGTCGGTTCAAGGCCCAAAGCCCAACGCCCAACGCATTCAAGGCATCGCACCATGAGACTCTCGACGAAAGGTAGGTATGCGGTCACCGCCATGTTGGACCTGGCCCTGCATTCGGGCAAAGGGCCGGTGACCTTGTCCGATATCTCCGTCAACCAGGGGATTTCGCTGTCGTATCTGGAACAGTTGTTCGCGTCGCTGCGCAACAAGCAGCTCGTCCGCGGCATTCGCGGACCCGGTGGTGGCTACTACCTCGGCAAGGCCGCCGACGAGATCTCCATCGCCGACATCATTTGCGCCGTGGACGAGTGGGTGGAGTTTACGCGCTGTGGCGGGCGCGAGAACTGTCGCGACGGTCAGCGCTGTCTGACCCATTCGCTCTGGGACCAACTGAGCGATGAGATCTTCACCTTCCTGAGCGACATCAGCCTCGCCGACCTTGTCGAGCGCGGCCAGCGCGAGCGGCGGGTTGACACCAAGGGCCTGGTTGCGAACAAGCAGCGCGCCGCCTGACGAGGCGGACTCCCCGCTGGCTCACGCTCCGGCCAGTCAGCGCGGGACCGCCACCACGCAAACGCGAGCGCAACCGCATTGCGACGGCATTCCAGCATCACTTGGCTGGTGCAGTCGATGGTGTTGCGTCTGCGCTGCGCATCGCTCTACCTGACCATGATGGTGGCGAGCGCTCTCCTTGCCGGGTGCGTGGGGACCATTGCGACGAGCCATGAAGCCGGGCCGGAAACGCGTCCGGTGTTCCTGCTCGATCACGGACGTCATTCAACGCTGCTGCTGTCCCGCGCCGACGGCTCACTGGTCCGCTATCTCTACGGTGACTGGCGCTGGTATGCCGAAGGGGACACCGGCATCCTGCGCGCCGTGCCGACCCTGTTCGCCCCCACGCCGTCCGCACTCGGACGGCAAATCCTGAGCGGTCCCTCGACGGATGCCGCGATCCGCGATCAAGTGCGAATGCGGATTCTGGCGCTGTATCGGTTGCCGGCTGCGCGGCAGCGCATCGACCGGCTCGACAGCCGCCTGGAAGGGTATTTCGAGCGCTTGCGGGATCAAGCCTATTACAACGCCGGTTATGCCGTGGAGTTCGTGCCGGGGCAGGACCCGTACACCCTGTCGAATAACTCGAACCACGTCGTAGCCGGTTGGCTGGGTGAGTTGGGCATCGATGTTCGCGGGAATCCGGTCTTCGGCAACTGGCGAGTAGTGCGCGAGCGCAACTGGCGGCACGCAGCGCGCGCACGCGTCCGCGCGCAGCGGACATGGATGTCCGGATGCACCGCACTCCGGACCGCGCCGGCAAGGCGCATTGAGTGAAAACAAAAGAGCAACCGGTACACTCGTCGCAGCGGAACCCGCGTTGGGCGATCGCTATCGCTATCGCTATCGACGGTGCGTCTATCGCTTCGGTTCCAGTCCGAACAGCAGTCACTCGAACAAGTGCGGGGTCGGACGCGACCTTGGGTCGATCATAGATGCCTTGCCAGTCCAGCAGCAGGATGGCGAGGCTGTTGCGATGCGCGACGACCTGAGGCTCCGTTGAGCCCTTCGTGGACGGGCGGGGCGCTCGGCGTAGGCCACGAGGCGCCGCCCGGCTGCGACGCGAAGCGCAGCCACGGAGCCGACTTCCGCGCTGAACCGCTCCACCAGGCTGGCCCAATGAGCCCTGTCCACCCGATCAGGCTTGCGTAGCGCATATCGCCCGTTTGCCGGAAGAGCCTGAGACCGTAGTGGCCCATCCGATACGGCGACAACGTGACAAGCTCGCGCTCCAGCGCGCGCGCCGTGCGGGCTGCACAGCGGTGCGGCGCCCAGAGCGGCGTGGTGCAGCGGCCAGCCCCCGGTGAGGGCGGTCTCGCAACACAGGCCGCGCCGCGTCCTGGTAGAATTTCGCCTTCCTCCGCCGCCGAAGACACACAAGACGTGCTATGACTCTCCGCAAAAACGACATTGAGTTCATCAAGGACAACCTCGGTACCTGGTTAGAGGAGCTCTCCCTGATCGCACCGGCCCGGGACCGGCGGGACCAGATGGAGCGCATCGATGCGATCGATGACGCCCTGGAGCAGCTTCGCCGGTTGCTGAAAGCCCAGAACGAGCAGATCGAAAAGCGCTTCGCGTCCGTGCAGCAGGCGGTCGAGCGCCAGCAGGAGGGCGTCGAGACCCGCTTGACCAACATCCGGGACGAAATCGAGGTGCGCCTAAGCCGGCTCGACCGCCGGATCGATTCTCTCGACAAGCGTTCCGAAGCCCAAGAGCAGCGGTTCCAGCAACTGCCCGAGCAGCTTGAGCAGGAGCTCAAGATCATGAATCGCCGCGTCGGCCGCTCGGTGTGGTGGAACCTTCTGATTTCGTTGTTCATCGGCGTACTGGTCGTAGCCGCACTGGTGTTCCTGCTGAGCGAAGCCTTCATCTGACACGGGCAAGCACGGGCAAGCACACTGGCAAGCACCGCAGCAGTCGCGGCCTCAGTCGGTTGTCGCTTGCCACGTTTCGTGCCTTCTCGCCGCCTGTCCGAGCACGACGGTTATACGTCTTGTTGTTGCTCGGAGACCCGGCCGGGGGTTACCGGCTGGATGGCAAGCGGCAAAGTAAGATCATGGGAAAGCTCGCTCCGCCGGGCGGCTGAGCGCCGGCGTCGAGTCGTGGGAACGGCCTCCTCGGGCCGTGACCGTCATGCGGCGGCAGGTTGCGGCGGGGCTACTGCGCCCACGCTCCCCGGTTATCGCACTTCACTTGATGGGCGCGTGATGGGCGCGAGCCCGAACGGCAGTCGCTCGAACAGCTCGGGGTCGGTGATGACGTTCGGCCTGTCATGCGCGCCGCGCCAGTCGAGCAGCAGCACGGCGACGCTGTTGCGGTGCTCGACCATCTGCAAGTCGGTTGCGCCTTTCGTCGAAGGAATGAGCCCGTGCACCGGCGACACCGATGCAGCGACGCGCCGGCGGATGCGTGCCAGCAGCGGCTCGTCGTCGAGCCCGGCGAGCAGGAAGGCGATGCCCACCTCCGCCAGCATGTCCGGCGTCGCGCGCCGCTCGATCTCGTCGGCATGCGCGCGGAAGCTGTCGAACAGCCAGCCGTAGGCGTCCGCGGCCACCGGCCGGCGGTAATAGCCGGAGGCGGCGATGATGATGTGCGTCTGCCCGTAGAGCTTGTTGCGGAAGGCATGGTCGGACAGCGGTGCCGGCGGCGGCTCGGGATAGCGTGCGCGGAAGGCGGCCACGAAGGCATCCACGTGGTCCGCCTCGCCGAGCCGGCGCAGCGCGAACACGGTGTTGGCCAGCGGCGCCGCCCAGCTCTCGACCATCTGCGTATCGGTAACGGCGTCCTGCCAGTCGAAGCCGCGCAGCAGTGCGCGCAGGTGCGCATCGTCCGCGTGCCTGAGCCCGTAGGCGTCGATGCGGGCCAGCGCCGGCAGCAGGCGGCTCGCGAGCACCAGGTATTCCGGCCGCTCTCGCACCGCTGCGAGCCGCTCCCGGCGGCGCTCGCCCGGGCGCGCGGCATAGTCCGCGAGGCGCTGCTCCGCCAGGGCGCGCAGGTCCGCCGGCGTGCGCGCCTCCGCGCCGATCCCGTCGAGCACGCTCGCCCAGTGCGCCATGTCCACCCAGATCAGGCTCGCGTAGCGCGCATCCCCCGTCTGCCGGTAGAGCCGCAGCCCGTAGTGGGCCATCCGATACGGCGACAGCGTGAAGAGCTCGCGCTCCAGCGTCCCGCGGATGCGCGCCGCCGTGTCGGCGAAGTCGGCTTCCGCTGCCGCGCTTGGCCGTGCCGCCGCGACCAGGCCGACACAGGCGACGAGCGCGAGCGCGACGGCGCGGCCGGGCAGGGTGGGATGACAGTGCATTGCGGTGGATGGCAGCATTTGGATTGGCGCATCTGGATTGGCGCATCTGGATTGGCGCATCGGCTGCGAATCGGTTATAGACAGGGACCGTTCGTGGCCGGGAGCCACGGGTGGCCCGGCAGGTGCGGAGCATCGCGCAAGTGCACGCGCCGCGATAGGGGTCGGGTCATTGCGCCTGCGCGAAGACGGCCGCGGCCTGGCGTCGCGGCACCCGGCAGCCGTGGAGACGCATCGCGTACACATGCGCCACTGCCACGCGAGCCCGACTCGCAGCAGCATCACCATCCCGGAGCAAGGCTTATGCGCTTTTTGACCCTTTTGTTGCTGCTTGTTGCTCTGTCCGCCGCCGCGGACCCGCTGCCGTCTTGGCGCGATGGCCCGACCAAGGCCGCCCTCACCGGCTTCGTCGCCGCCGTCACCGATGCGGGCTCGCCGGACTTCGTGCCCGCGCCGGAGCGCATCGCTGTGTTCGACAACGACGGCACGCTCTGGGTGGAGCAGCCGATGTACACCCAGCTCGCCTTCGTGCTGAACCGCATCGCCGAGCTTGCCGACGCGCACCCGGAGTGGCGCGAGCAGCAGCCGTTCAAGGCGGCGCTCGAAGGCGACACGGCGACGCTCGGTGACGCGGGCATGGCAGGGCTCATGCAGCTCCTGATGGCGACCCACGCCGGCATGAGTAGCGATGCCTTCGCGCGCATCGCCTCGGACTGGATCACCGCGGCGCGCCATCCGCGCTTCGAGCGCCCCTACACCGAGCTCGTCTACCAGCCCATGCTGGAGCTGCTGGACTTTCTGCGTGCCAACGGCTTCAAGACCTTCATCGTCTCCGGCGGCGGCGTCGACTTCATGCGGCCCTGGACGGAGACTGTCTACGGCATCCCGCCGGAGCAGGTGGTGGGCTCGCAGATCGCGCTGGAATACGCGGTGCGCGACGGCGTGCCGACCCTAGTGCGCGAGCCCGAGGTCGCCTTCATCGACGACAAGGCCGGCAAGCCGGTCGGCATCTGGCGGCACATCGGGCGGCGCCCGCTGCTCGCCTTCGGCAACTCCGACGGCGACTACCAGATGCTGGAGTGGACCACCGCCGGCGACGGCCTGCGCTTGGGCGTGCTGCTGCACCACGACGACGCCGAGCGCGAGTACGCCTACGACCGCGACAGCCACATGGGCCGGCTGGACCGCGGCCTGGACGACGCGGCCGGCAAGGGCTGGTTACTGGTGTCCATGCAGCAGGACTGGCAGCAGGTCTTTTCGGAGCCCGCGCCGTCGGCGGTCGCGCCCGTCGCGGACAACTGACCCGACAAGGCCGGTCGCGCGGTCGGGTCGTCGAGCGGGCGGGAGGTCAGCACCAGATAGAGCCCCTCAGGCAGCAGGTCCGGCGGTTGCACGACCTGCACGGGCCAGTCTGCGTCACCGGGCGGGCGGGACTCGTGCAGCCTGTCGACGCAGACGATGAGCGGGCCGAGCGAATTCGCGCCAAGCCTGGAGCCAGGCCACGTAGCCTCCAACGTCATCGACCAGCGCCGCGATTTCGTCGTCTTCCGGTGCGTCGGCCCCGACGGCGGCGCGGAGCCGTTCGACCAGCTCGCGCAAGCGCGCGCGCCATGGCTTGCTCGCAGGACTCGACGATCAGCCCTCCCCTTGATGCGGCGCACGCTCGGGCGTTGCGGCATACTGCCGGATGGGTGGACGGCGCACCACCCCTGCCGCCCCCGGAGCCCCGCATGCATACCGACGCCCTGCTGTATCGCCTGTTTCAGGAGCGCCCGGCGACCCTCTTCGAGGCGGCCGGGCTCGCGGTCGATGCCGCCGGCTACCGGCTGACCGCCATCGAGGTCAAGGAGACCGCGTTTCGCCTCGATGGGGTGCTGCTGCCGCCGCAGGAGGCGCCCCCGCACCAGCCCGTGCTGTTCCTGGAGAACCAATTCCAGGCCCTCGACAGCTTCTATCCCCGTTGGCTCGCGGCGATCTTTCTTTTCCTCTACCGCGAGGCGGTCGAGCGGCCCTGGGTCGCCGTGGCCGTTTTTCCGACACGTGCCTTGGCCCCGCCCCTGGCGCCCGCCTTCACCGCCCTGGAGCCAGCAGGCCTGCTGCGACGGGTGTATCTCGAAGACCTATTGCAGCGCGGCGCGATGCGCGGGGCCAGCCCGGGCCTGCGTCTGCTGCGGCTGGTAGTGCTCGACACCGCCGACCTGCCCGCGGCGGCGCGGGAGCTGGCGACAGACGCCCGCGCCGAGCCGGACCCCTTGCCCCTGCTGGACCTGATCGAGACGATCTTGGTCTATAAATTACCTACCCTGTCCCGTGACGAGATCAAGGCCATGCTGCATTTGCCCGACACTGATCTAAAGCAGACCCGCTTCTACCAAGAAGTCTTCGCGGAGGGCCGCGAGGAGGGCCGCGAGGAGGGCCGCGAGGAGGGCCGCGACGAAGGCCGTGACGAAGGCCGCGACGAGGCGCGGCGCCAAACCGCCCTCAACCTGCTGCGCCAGACCAGCCTCGACGACGCGGCCATCGCCGCGGCCACGGACCTCGACGCCGATGCGGTGAGGGCGCTGCGACAAGTCATCGCGGCCGATTGATGCGCGGAAGGCCGGGGCGGCACAGCGGACACCAATGCTGCCGTGGTGCTTGTGTGCATCGTCCGGCACATCTCCGACCGGCGCGAGGTTCCCCTATTTCCCGTCCCCGGGATGCCTCGCGCCCGTTCAAGCCAACTCCGCCATCTCACCCCGATACAGCGGCGCGATGTGGGTGCCCAGGAAGACCGGCGCGGTGGGGTCGTCGAGCGGGCGGGGGGTCAGCACCAGATAGAGCCCGTCCGGCAGCAGGTCCGGCGGCGGTAGGAGCTGCAAGGGCCAGTCGGCCTCGCCGGGCGGGCAGGACTCGTCCAGGCCGTCGATGCAGACGATCAGCGGGCCGAGGTGGCGGGTCAGGTGGATGCGGCGCGCGGCGAATTCGCGCCAGACCTGGAGCCAGGCCACGAAGCGCCCCGGCGTCGGCTGGCCGTCGCGGGTGAGCAGCAGCGGGCGGTCGTTCTTCACGTTGTCGCTCGGGTCGTAGACGGCGGCCAGGCGCTCCTCCAGCCGCGCCAGCAGGGCACCGACGCCGGGGCGGTACTCCTTGCGGCAGTAGTAGGCGACGATGGCGCCCGGTGCCGCGGCGCCGGTGGTTTGGCTCGTCCCCGTGCGATTCGCGTGCGGGTCGAAGCGCGCCTCGATGGGGGCGTCGCTCAGGTCCGAGTCCCCGGCTAGGCCCTGGATGAAGGTGGTCTTGCCGACATGGGCCGGGGCCTGCAGCCAGTAGACGCCGCTGGCGTTCTCCGCCAGAAAGGCGGCCAGGTCCGCGCGTAGGTAGGCCGGCGAGTCGTAGTTGCGGTCCACCCGCGCCCGGTCGAGCGCCCGCAGCACCCAGAGCCCTGGCTCAATCCGCCGGGTCTGCCGCGCGGGCGCTGTCCGGTCGATGGCCTCGCGCAGCGTCTGCACCCTGTTGCCGACGGAGAGCCCGCGTTGGAAGGCCGCGCGCCGCGCCCAGTCCGCGGCATCGCCGCCGGCCGCGAGCAGCCCCTGCAGCAGCACGCAGGCGGAGAATTTGATCAGCACCTCAGCCGTGTCCCGCGCCTGCAACAGCGCCGCCACCGGACTCGGCGGCAGCCGTCGCCCGCCGCGCCGACGCCCGCCATGCGCCGGCCGAGCGCGCGCAGGGCCTCGCCGGCCGCGGCCAGGTCCGCGGGCGCGGTCAGGTCCGGCGCCAAGGCGTTGCTGCGCTCGGCGCAGTCGGCGGCGAAGTCCCAGACGCGCTCGCGCCGCTCGGCGGCGGCTCCAGCGGCCTCCAGCCAGGCCTGGACCTGCCCCAGGAAGGCATCGCGGCTCAGCCCCGCCTGTTCCGCCGCGTGGCGCAGCAGCAGCACTTGGGCCTGGTCGTCGCGGTGGATGGTCATGTCAGGATCCCCAGGCCCGAAAAGGCCGAGCCGACGCCACGCCAAGACCGGTGCGCCCCGGCAACGCCTGGCAAGCGGACGTCTATATCCGCTCGGTGCTTTGCGCCCTTGCAGCGCTGACGTGCGCCTCGGTGGCTCACGGCGCAACGCGAACGAATCGGCGTACAGGCAGATTGCCCAGAACGGCCCGCAGTTGCGGCACCAACGGCAGCAGCCTGGACAGCTCATTGGACGGCGCGTCCAAGATGACCACCGACAGCGGTAACGTCGCCGGGTTCTGTTGATGCGGCATGTTCTTGTCGGCGTTGATCAGCGCATCGAGTTCCGCGGCCGCGACGGCCAGCAGCCGCCCGTTCCGGTAGCCGCTCCAGCCCATCGTCGCGACAGTCTCGACCCGGTGGCCTGGAAGGTGCTCGCGCAACCGCCGCGGCAGCGACTCGTCAAGCAGCAGCCGCATCGAGGAACAAACGCTCGCGGGCTGCCTCCAGCACCGCAACGGCAGCGGGCCGGGTGACCGACGGGAAGTCGGTCAAAAAGTCGTCGAGCGACGAGCTGCCCTCCAGGTAATCGAACAGGTTCTGCACCGGGACGCGGGTGCCGCTGAAGCAAAGCACACCGCTCATGACCTCCGGGTCGCGGCTGATCGGGAGTAAAGGCATGTGGACCTCGCTGTTTCAGGCCTCGGGCCAACCCGCAAGTAGCGGCAATTGAGACCAGCACATCCCGGAGCTCCGCCAGGGTCTCGATGCCGAAGACCGGCGTCACACGCCCGTCGAGCACCGCACCGACGACGACGCCTGGCGCACCGCCGGGATTGATCAGGCCCGAGACGAAAACGTTGGTATCAACGATGACACGCACGCTCGGCTCGCACCTCGTCGACCAGCGCCGCGATCTCGTCGTCGTCCGGTGCCTCGGTCCCGACGGCCGCGCGGAGCCGTGCGACCAGATCGCGCAACTGCGCGCGCGCCATGGCTTGATCGCGGGACTCGATGATCAGCCCCCCCTTGATGCGGCGTACGCTCGGGTCGGGTCCGAGGTCGGCAAGGTACTGCGGCGGGATCACCAGTCCTTCCGGTGCGAGCTTGAGATCGGCCATGATGTTTCTCGGCGTCGTCTTCGGCTTGAATGCTGGAGAGTGTAGCGGGCAGCAGGGGCAAAGTAACGCTTGTCCATCAAATCAGCGGCTTGCGGCCAAGCCTAGCCCGAGCGCCGGCGCAGCCCGCGCACGGCGCGGACCAGGCGCGCGATGGGCACGGTAACGGCCCGTGATATGCCGCAAGAACAGCGGCGGGCGGCGCGCCGCTGCCGGCGGGGCGCGGCCAGCGCAGCAGCAGCCGGGGTTTGCCGGTGGCGTCGATGGACTCGGGCCGGTGCCCGGCCAAGGGCCGCGCGACGCCGTCCGCCCCCGCCGGCAGCAGGCCGCGGTCAGGGCGGCAGCAGTCCCACAGCGCCGTCGGGGCGGAGGCCTTGGGGATAGCCGGCGACCTCGCGCGGGTGCGTGCTGTCGCACGGGCCGGCCTGCTGCGGCGGGTGTATCTCGAAGACCTATTGCAGCGCGGCGCGATGCGCGGGGCCAGCCCGGGCCTGCGTCTGCTGCGGCTGGTAGTGCTCGACACCGCCGACCTGCCCGCGGCGGCGCGGGAGCTGGCGACAGACGCCCGCGCCGAGCCGGACCCCTTGCCCCTGCTGGACCTGATCGAGACGATCTTGGTCTATAAATTACCTACCCTGTCCCGTGACGAGATCAAGGCCATGCTGCATTTGCCCGACACCGATCTAAAGCAGACCCGCTTCTACCAAGAAGTCTTCGCGGAGGGCCGCGAGGAGGGCCGCGAGGAGGGCCGCGAGGAGGGCCGCGAGGAGGGCCGCGAGGAGGGCCGCGACGAAGGCCGTGACGAAGGCCGCGACGAGGCGCGGCGCCAAACCGCCCTCAACCTGCTGCGCCAGACCAGCCTCGACGACGCGGCCATCGCCGCGGCCACGGACCTCGACACCGATGCGGTGAGGGCGCTGCGACGAGCATCGGCAGCCGATTGAGGGTCCGCAGGGTCGGGTGGGCGTGTGCGGGGCGCCGTAAACTTTCTGGGGCAAGCAATACTGCTCGCGTACAGGCAGCCGGCGTTCGCCAGTCCTGGGAGACCACGCCGGCCTGGTGATCATGCGGCATAAGCCGTGGTAGGTCTCCCGTTCTCGCGTCCCCCGTTGTCGCCCCTGCTGCCTTTCGTTCGTGGCCGACATTGGCCACCGGATTGGCGATCCTGCTACCCCGCACACCCCATGCAACACCGCCACCTGAACCACCAGCGCCTGACCCTGGCCGCCATCGACGATCTGATCGCCCGCGGGCGCCGGGATGACTGGGCGGCGCTCCGCCAGGCGGTGCTCACGGAGCCCGCGCTGCTCGACAAGGTGGAACAGGTCTGCCGGGCACGCGTCGCGGACCCCTATGCTCAGCGCCACCATTTCTGGTTGCACTATGCCCAAGCGCATCGCACCGCTGCCTGACTGGGAGCGGGGTCTCTCCGCCGCCGCGCACTTGCAGGCCACCTTGCCGGCGGCGGTGCTGCTCGGTGGGACTGCCTCCGCGCTGCACGCGGGGCATCGCTTCTCCCGTGACGCCGATCATGTGCTGACCGATCTGCGCGGGCGTTTCAACGAGGGGCTGGCCCAACTGCAGTCGGTCGCTGGCTGGCGGACGGCGCGGGTGCAGCGGCCGGTGCAGATCCTCGGCAGCCTGGACGGCATCGATACCGGCGTGCGCCAACTGCTTCGCGACGAGCCGCTGGAAACGACGGTCATCGGGTTTCAGGGGCAAGCCATCACCGTGCCCACCGCGGCCGAAATCCTGCGCATCGAGGGCGTGCTGATCCTCCGGCGCAACGCCACCAGGGACTATCTGGACTTTGTCGCGCTGGCGGATGCCTTGGGTGATGCCGCGGTGGCCGACGCGATGCTGCCCTTCGACCGGCTCTATCGGCAGGACAACGGCGAGTCTCCGCTACAGCAGTTGGCCGCGCAGCTCGCGCATGCGATGCCCTACGACCTGGAGGAGACGCAGCTCGCCGAATACAAGAAGCTGGCCCCACGCTGGCATGACTGGCCCGTCGTGCAGGCCGCTGCCGCGCGACTCGCGCTGGTGATCTTCGATCAGGTTTGCGCCCTGCAAAGCCCGCAAGGCTGAGTCTGGCCGGATGTCGCGCCCGCTCAGCGCGGATCGGGGAAGGCATCCATCGGCTGATGCGCCCAGCGATCCGTGCCCGGTACGGGTGCGTGCCAGCCGAGCCAACGCTTGGCGCCTGGGCTGTAGTCAGTCCAGTAGCGGTCGTTCGGCTCATCCGGATTGACCTTCCAAACGACCCAGTCGTCATCCGGTAGGGCTTCCATGGCGAGGTCGCAGACGGGTTTGTTGGGTAGACGCGACATGTCCCAGCGGCGGATGATGCCATCGTCGCCGGCCGAGAACAGCCAGCGTCCGTTGGGATGGACCGCAAGCGAATTGACTGACCCTTCGTGACCATGAAGCCTGTGCAACTCTTTACCGGTGCGTGGGTTGCGGACCAGGATGCCATCGGAACCGCCGGGGGCGGCGAGCCAGGTTGCATTACGTGATGGAGCGATTCCGGAAAGGGGAGCCTTGGCGGGCAGCAATCCCCATTCTCGAAGTATCTGCAACGGAACACGGGCAGCACAGCCAAGCGACCTGCTCCAAGACTCTAACCAATCCTCGTCAGACGCCCGTCCAGTCATTAGCTCATGAAAGGACCTCCAGATGCACAGATTCTCATATAGAAATCCGGTAGCGAGCGGTCGTCCCATTGGTCGGTGAAAAAGACAGCAGATGCCTGTGCGCATAAAGTCAGGGTCATGGGTGGATATCAGATCACCGCTTTGGCTATCGAACAAATAGACGTAGCGATTTTCGTTGGCGAGAATCAAACTCCGGCCATCCGGCGCGGACGCAAGCGTTGCGTTGCGTCCGGTGCCCCCGGGGAACTCTATTCGCTGCTGGTGTCTACTCTGTGTATCCCAGAGGACAATCGGCCCCCGCCCTTTGCCGACCGCTGCCAGCCACGCCCCCCCTATCGAAGCAGCCATACCGCCCACTCCACCCTCATCGCCGCCCTCATAGTGATTGCGGGGATACCCCTTGAGCGTGGTCGTCTGCCGCCCAGTCGTCGGATCCCAAAAATGGACAATCCCTGAAGTGCCCGCCGCGGCAAGCCTCCCGTCGGCTGGGATCGCCAGCGCATTCAAGCAACGCTGGTGGCTGCGCATCCGGTGACGCGTTATGTCCGTTTCGACATCGAACAGCGCAACGGAGCCGTCTCCAAACCCTGCTGCCAGTGCTCTCCCGTCCGGGGATGCGGCACACGCTGTCGCACCGATCTTCTCGTTGTGGCTGGGAAAGCTGCGCAGCAGTTGACCCGATGCCGCATCAAAAACCTCGATGCTGCCCGTCAAGCATGCAAACCAATGACCATTCGGGGCTGCAGTAACGGGAATAGGGTACTTACCGCGAGGGTCAGGAAACTTCTCTTCCCATAGCAGCTCCGGATAATCCGACAGCTCCCACATTTCTAGGACATAGCCGTTGCCATCCCATTTCTTGCTGGTAACGGCAAATCGGCGTTGGCCAACACGGGTTCCGGCAAACTCATAGCCAACTGCAGAAGTACCTTCAAAGCGGGGACTTGGCGCGGAACGCTGCCCGTCAACAAGCCAGAAATCAAGGTCGTATGCTTCCCGGGAGATCAGCCAGCGACCATCACCGGAAGCGATCAGTTCCTCAAAACTCTCAATATCCCGCCCGGAAGCCAATTGTTTCAGGCGGCGTTCATTCCGCATGTCGCGAATGTAGATCCTACCTTTGTTCGCTCTTGAAGCAATCCATCTGCGATTCGGATCAGTCGCGCTGCCGGACGATGCCCAGTCCTCTCGCCGGCGGATTCTCACCCAGGTCGTCCGATCCCACAGGTCCCCTGAAGAATCAATGGCAAGCGGGCATAGGTCATCGGCGGGCTCGGTATCGGGGCCAGACAGTAAACGGCCCGTCGCGGTATCCCAGAACCACAGGTTGTCGGCCCCACCATTGGCTGCAATCCAGCTCCCGTCCTGCGCCACCGCCAGGCTAGGTTCGCTACGAGGCGGGTTATTGGTATGACTCCCCCAGAGCTGGAGCATCGGGCGGCCGGTCTGCGGATCCCATAGATAGACCTCACCGTACTTGCCAGCAGTTGCGAACCAACGACCATGCGGGTCCCAAATGATGGCGCTCACCTCGCTATGCCCCGTCAACGCCTGTCGGCGAATCTGTGGTGATGCGCTGAGCCGGGGCTGGCCTGATGAGCGTCCTTGATTGTTCGATTCCGGCGTCATGGAACGGCTGGAGCCCTGCTCGGAATCACCGTCTGGTCCACCCCACCAATCCCCATCGTCCCGCGGCTTCAGCGATTGATACTGCACGATCACCCCGGCAGCGCCGAGCACCAGCCAGCCCCCGAGCGTCGCGGCGAGCAGGCTCGGATCGCCCTCCAACAGCGCGAATAGCGCCGCCGGCCCGACACCGCCGAACGCGAAGTAGGCGATGCCGCCGACGGCGAGCCCCGCACCGCCGAAGGCGGTGCCGGCGACGATGACCCACTTGTCGTAGATCAGCGCGAGGATGCCGGTGACGATGGGAATGATCAGCAGCACGGCGGGCTCGATCTGCCCGTCGGTGAGCAGGTACAGCGCCACGTCGATAACGGCGCCGAGCAGCAGGCCAATGGAGAAGACCTTCACGTTGTAGAGCGCCAGCACGATGCTGGCGCCGATCGGTCCGCCGGCAAAGACGCCGGCCAGCACGGCAACCCACATCTCTTGCGACAGCAGGTAAGCCAGCGCACCGAAAATGGCCGCGCCGGCGATGTAACCGGGGACGGCCAAAATGAAACGCCGGATGCGGTAGCCCGCGAAGCAGTAGACCAGGCCGAGCACGACGGCGAGCCCGGCGAAGCCGTTGAAGAGGCCTTGCAGCGAGTCCATGGGACCTCCTTGGTCGTCCCAAGAGGCGAGGGATAAGCACGCGCGACGGGCGCGCATCGACGACAACCAGCCTGACACAGGGGGCCGATGGGCGGATTGTACTTCGGGCTTAGCGGAATTGCGCCGATGAAAGGCGGCAGTCGCCCCTTCGGCGGTGAGGTTCCGACCTGGATTGGCTCGCGCGCACGACAGACTCAGCTCGCCGTCGCGCCCGGCGTCCGTCGCGCAGAGGATGCGCTCGGTATGCATGCCATGCCGTCAGCAGTGCCGTGACGATGCGAAACCGGCGCAAGTTCGCTGGTGGGTCCGCAGCCGCCAGCGCTCCGGAATCATCGGCGGCTGACCCATGGCCCAGCGCCCGGCCCGCTCGGGGCCGTCGTCGCTCAGAGTCGCTCAGGACGGATCGAAGACCTGCTCGATGCGCTCCGCGGTCAGGATGCGCGTGAGCCAGGCGTCGAGCTGCTCAAGCGGCGCCGCGCGCACGCGCTCCGCCAGCGCCGCCGGCGGCGGGCCGAACTTCGCCTCCAGCAGGCGCAGCAGGGCGCGGGCCTCCCCCTCATGCAGCCCTTCCTCGCGGGCGAACCGCTCCCAGCTCGTGACATAAGACATCTTGGTTTGCTCCTCCAGTTGGTCCAGTTCCCGCCGCAGCGCCAGCTCCAGGGGCGGCGGCAGGCGGATCAGCCAGTCGATGAAGCGCAGCAGCTTGATGGCATCCTCGCGGGGGTAACGGTAACGATACAGCAGCGCGATGATCTCGCCCTTGCGTAGCTTGCGCTCGGGGTCGCCGGTGCGCCGGTGCGCCGGTGCGCGGCCAGTTGCGCCAGCGCGACCACGGCGAAGGGATTGTCCGCGGCGCGGGCGGCGAGCTCCGCCTCGTCCCGGTCCGGCAGGCCATGTACGCGGAAGCGGAAGCGCAAGCCGGCGCCGTCGCGCTCGCGACGATACTCGCGCAGCTCGCCGCCGGCCGGCTCGTTGGTCAGCAGGGCCAGGCTGATGATCTCGACCTCACCGTGGCGGTCGAAGATGCGGTACCAGTATTGGAACATCCGCAGCGGAAAGCCGGCGTCGGCGCGCCCCTGCACCTCGATGTGCAGCAACAGCCAGACCTCGGCGCCGGCCAAGCTCCAGACCTTCACCAGCCGGTCCGCGTAGCGCCGGCCGATGGTCGAGTCTCTGGTGATGCGCTGCAATTCGGCGTCCAGAAACTCGTGCGGGCGCGACCAGTCGATCAGGTCGTGCACCGCCGGGAAGAACAGCGCCATGAACGGCCGGAAGAAGGCGTCGATGGCCTCCTTCCAGGGCGAGTCGAAGTCGGCCGCCGGGGCGGGGCTTTGGGTGTCGGTCGGGTCGGTCATGGCGGCAAAGATAGACCGGACATGCGCGCCGTGCGAGCGCGGGCGTCGCGGGAGCAAGACCCGTTGCCAGCGTGTTCGACAGGCGCGTCCGGTTGCGGCCGGCCGAGGAGCCGGCGCTCGATCACGGCGCCGCTCCCGGTCGGCCGCCATGGGCCAGACGCCGCGGACGCCGCACCGACGTTGCGGCATACTGCCGGATGGGTGGACGGCGCACCACCCCTGCCGCCCCCGGAGCCCCGCATGCATACCGACGCCCTGCTGTATCGCCTGTTTCAGGAGCGCCCGGCGACCCTCTTCGAGGCGGCCGGGCTCGCGGTCGATGCCGCCGGCTACCGGCTGACCGCCATCGAGGTCAAGGAGACCGCGTTTCGCCTCGATGGGGTGCTGCTGCCGCCGCAGGAGGCGCCCCCGCACCAGCCCGTGCTGTTCCTGGAGAACCAATTCCAGGCCCTCGACAGCTTCTATCCCCGTTGGCTCGCGGCGATCTTTCTTTTCCTCTACCGCGAGGCGGTCGAGCGGCCCTGGGTCGCCGTGGCCGTTTTTCCGACACGTGCCTTGGCCCCGCCCCTGGCGCCCGCCTTCACCGCCCTGGAGCCAGCAGGCCTGCTGCGGCGGGTGTATCTCGAAGACCTATTGCAGCGCGGCGCGATGCGCGGGGCCAGCCCGGGCCTGCGTCTGCTGCGGCTGGTAGTGCTCGACACCGCCGACCTGCCCGCGGCGGCGCGGGAGCTGGCGACAGACGCCCGCGCCGAGCCGGACCCCTTGCCCCTGCTGGACCTGATCGAGACGATCTTGGTCTATAAATTACCTACCCTGTCCCGTGACGAGATCAAGGCCATGCTGCATTTGCCCGACACCGATCTGAAGCAGACCCGCTTCTACCAAGAAGTCTTCGCGGAGGGCCGCGAGGAGGGCCGCGAGGAGGGCCGCGAGGAGGGCCGCGAGGAGGGCCGCGAGGAGGGCCGCGAGGAGGGCCGCGAGGAGGGCCGCGACGAAGGCCGTGACGAAGGCCGCGACGAGGCGCGGCGCCAAACCGCCCTCAACCTGCTGCGCCAGACCAGCCTCGACGACGCGGCCATCGCCGCGGCCACGGACCTCGACGCCGATGCGGTGAGGGCGCTGCGACGAGCCTCTGCGGCCGATTGAGGGTCCGCAGGGGCCGAGACACACCGCCGTCGCCCAACCCTTGATGTCGGCCCGCCCGCGTCGCTCGCGCAGTTCGATGCGCAGACCTTCCGCCGGCACTACCTGCCCATTGCGCTGTTGGCCTATCACGAGCTCTGCTTTCTGCTGCACGCCACCGACGCGGCCGGCATCTGGCCGGACCCGGAGGTCGAGACCGACGCTCGGCAGGCCGCGCGCATTGCCTGCCTGGAGCGGGTAAAGCTCGGCGTGACGCGGTTCATGCTCGGTTTTCGGTTCACGCGGGTAAGCCGCATCGGTATGCACAACGACGTGAACGCGGCCCTGCGCGCGGCGCTGGGGCTGGACGGGATGCTCGGCGAGCTCGACCGCGACAGCGCCCAGATTGACGCCTACCTGCGACACGCGGCGGCAGCGCGCGCCGAAGCGCGGGAGCAGCGCGGCGAGCGCCGCTGGCGCCTGGCGACGGCGCTCGGCGTCTTCGGCATTAGCTGGCTTACGACCTTCACCATTGCAAAGGAGCTGCTCGGGCTGAAGGCGCTGGAGCCGCTGCCGCTCGGCCACGACGCGCTGGCGCTGCTGCAAGTGGGCTCCGCCTTGGCCGTCGCGGTGGTGGCGGCACTGGTGACGGCCTTGATCGGGCGCGGCAGCGGCTGACGCGGGCGACGGCGCGCTTGACAGGCGCCGCGCGCGCACTAGGATCGCCGCTCTTTTTCACGTTTCATCACCCTGCGGGGCTAAGCGGCATGAGTCAGATGCATTTCATCGGCGGCGAGAAGGGCGGCGTGGGCAAGTCGGTGCTGGCGCGGTTGTTGTCGCAATATCACATCGACCGGGAGCTGCCCTTCCGGGTCTTCGACACCGACCTTTCCCACGGCGCCATGCTGCGCTTCTACGGCGCGTACACAACTCACATCGCCCTGGACGACTTCGCCAGCGCGGACCAGCTCATGGAGGCGGCGGTGGAGCGCCCGCAGAACGTGCTGGTGGATCTGGCGGCGCAGACGACGCGGCCCCTGTTCCGGTGGATGGACGAGAACGACCTGCCCGGGCTGGCTGCGGAGGAAGGCGTCGGCCTGGTGCTGTGGCACGTGATGGACGACGGCGCGGACGGCATCGGGCTGCTGGAGCAGCTCTTGGCGCAACTGCCGGGCAATGCCCGCTGCGTCGTGGTCAAGAACTTGGGCCGCGGCAAGGACTTCTCCGCCTTCGAGGCGTCCCGTGCACGCGCGCAGGCCAGCGCCCTGGGAGCCCCGGTGCTCGATCTGCCCGAGCTGCACGCCGCCACCATGCGCAAGCTCGACCACGACAACCTGAGCTTCTGGGCCGCCGCCAACAACCGGGATGCGGGCCTCGGCCTGATGGAGCGTCAGCGGGTCAAGGTCTTCATGCGCAGGGCCTACCAGCAGTTTGATGCCGTGGCCGGGTCGGTGTTCGTGCGCGGGGAGGCGCCCGGCGAGCGCGCGTCAGCCGCTGCGCCAGAGAGCCCGGCCCCGGAGCCCGCGCTGGAGCCGACGCCGGAGGCGATCTGAAGCGCAGCGCGGCATCGACGCCGGGCCTTGATCGCGATCCCGTCCATATCGGATGCAGGCCGGCAGGTCATCGCCAGAGCGGCATGCCCTCGGCACCGATCAGCAGCACGGCGGCCAACCCCAGCGCCACGGCCAAGAGCAGCAGCGCGAGTTGCCGGCGGAGCCAGCCTTCGGCGCGCGTCAGCGCGTCCAGGCCCGCCACGGCGCCGTGCTCGCGCGCGACCCACCAGGCGACCCAGCTTGCCTGTACGGCCGCGAGCCAGCGCAACGTCGCCTGACCCGGGCGCCGCAGCCAACGGGCGCCGGCCGCCAACGGCCACCAGAGGTCGCCGGCGGGCAGCCGGCGGCTCAGCCAAGGCGCCACGCGGCGCAGGGTCCAGCCCAGCACGATCGACAACGCGAGCCCGAGCGCCGGGGGCCAGAGCAGGGCAGGGAGTGCCTTCAGCGCAAGCTCGTCAAAAGCATCCCCGGTCCCACCCGCCGGCCAGCCGGCCCAGAGCGGCAAGCTGAGCGCGGCCAGCACGCAGAGCAGCCAGGCCAGCGGCATGGGCGCGAGCAGGTGCCGATGGGCGGCAATGCCCGCCGGCGCCCGCCGGCACCATTGGCGCCATAGCGTGCGCGCCATCAGCACCGTGGTACCCGCCGCCGCCAGGCTCAGCCACAAGGCCAAGTCAGGCGCGCCGGCCGCGTAGAGCAGGGTCTTGGTGTCCGACTTGATCATCAGCCCCGAGCCCAGCACGCCGGCCAGCGACAGCGCCGGCAACGCGAGCAGCGTCCACAGCAGCCAGGCCGGCCAGGGCGGCGCTTGCTCGCTGATGCCGACGCCGAGGAAGAGCGCGCCCTTGCTCAAGCCATGGTGCGCGGCAAACAGCATCACCAGCGCGCCGAGCGCCGGCCAGCTCTCCGGATGCAGTAGCCCGATGGCGACCAGGGCCGTGATCATGCCCATCTGGCTGACGCTGGAATAGGCGAGCACGGCCTTCGGGTGGCGCTGCACCGCGCCCAGCAGCGCCGCCGCGAAGGCGCCGGCGAGACCCGCCCACAACATCGCGAGCCCGAGCCCCCGGAAAGATGCCTCCACGCCGGCCACCCCGAGCGGCAGCGTGCCGAGCCAGCCCACCAGGCCGGCCTTGATCATCGCGCCGCTGAGCACGGCGCTGGCCGGCGTCGGCGCCACCGGATGCGCCAGCGGCAGCCACAGGTGCAGGCCGATCACCCCGGCCTTGACGCCGAAGCCGAGCCAGAGCAGGAGCCCCATCCACGGCCCCGCGTCGGCCGTTGCCAGCGTGGCGCGCAACTGCGACAGCGTCAGCGCCGAGCCGCTGCCGGCGGCCCACAGCAGACCGGCCAGCAGCACGCCCTCGCCGAGCACCGCCATGATCAGATAGGCCAGGCCGCCGGTGCGCGCCTCGGGGCTGCCGCTGTGGATCACCAGCGGATAGGCCGCGAAGGTCATCAGCGCGAAGCCCAAGTAGAAGCTGCCGATGTCCTCGGCCACGAGCAGCAGCAGATTGCCGCAGAGGGTCAGCGGCCAGAACAGCGCAAAGCGCAGCAGGCGCGAGCGGCTCAGCGCATCGCCGGCGGCGGCGCGTGCCTGCTCGGCGCCGAGGTAGCCGCGCGCGTACCAGCCCGCGAGCCCCCACAGCAGCGCCGTAAAGGCCAAGAGCAGACGCCGCGCGCCGTCCAGCTCCCAGCGTCCGCCCAGCAGCCAGGCGTCGAGCCGCACGGCACCGTCGGCGCCCAGCACGGCCAGCGCGAGCGCCGGCAAGGGCGCGCTGATCCAGAGCAGGTCCAGCCGCGGGCGCGACTGGTCGGCTGCGATCAGTGCCAACAGCAGGGGCCGCAGCGCCAGCAGCAGGGGCCACAGCAGCGCCGTGTAGAGCAGGGGCGCGAGCGGCAGAGCGGTCATAGCGGGACCACTCACAGCGGAATCACCTGATAGGTCTGCTGCACCACCCGGGTCGCCCATTGCAGCGGGCTGAACGGCAGCCCCGCCAGCATCCCGGCCAGCAGGCTCAGCAGCGCCGTCGCCAGGGCCGGCACCAAGAGCCAGGCGCTGGTCTCGAAGCGGCTCGGCGGGCGTTCATCCGGCCAGGTGCCGATGCCCTGCGCCGGTCCGCGGCGGAACCAGAGGCGATTCAGGATGGGCAGGAAATAGGCCGCGTTGAGTAGGGTGCTTGCAATCAACACCGCGATCACCCAGGGCATGTCCGCCTGCACCGCCCCCAGGCCCAGCGTCCACTTCGTGATGAAGCCGGCCACCGGCGGCATGCCGATCATGCCGAGCGCGCCGATGGTGAAGGCGAGGCTGCTGAGCGGCATGCGCCGGCCGACGCCGTCCAGCTCGTCGATGCGGTGAATGCCGAGCTCCTCGGCATAATTGCCCGCGCAGAAGAACAGCGTCACCTTCATCAGCCCCTGATGCAGCAGGTGCGCGAGCGCGGCGATGGTGCCGAGCGGGCCGAACAGGCCGATGCCGAGCACGATGTAGGACACCTGGCTGACCGTGGAGAAGGCCAGGCGGGGTTTCAGCTCCTGCTGTGCCAGCGCGCGCACCGAGCCGTAGACGATGGTGACGGACGCGATCACCACCAGGCCGTCGAGCACGCCGAGCGCCGCGCTGAAGCCGATGCCGTAGATGTCGTACACCAGCCGCACGATGCCGAAGGCGCCGGCCTTGACCACCGCCACCGCGTGCAGCAGGGCGCTCACCGGCGCCGGCGCCACCATCGCCCGCGGCAGCCAGCCGTGCAGCGGCACCAGCGCCGCCTTGACGCCGAAGCCCAAGAGCAGCACCCAGAACAGGCCGATCAGCAAGGCCTCCTGCCCGTCGGCGAGCCGGGCCAGGGTCTCCTGCTGGCCGAAGCGCAGATCCCCGGCCACGACATGCAAGGCCACCATGCCGACCATCAGCACCAGGCCGGCGGTGAGCGTATAGCGCAGGTAGACCGTCGCCGCGGCCAAGGCCTGCGGCGTGCCGCGGTGCGCCACCAGCGGATAGGTGGAGAGCGTCAGCACCTCGTAGAAGATCAGCAGCGTGAACAGGTTGCCGGCCAGGCTGATGCCGATGGTACTGGCGACGCAGAGGCTGAAGAAACCGAAGAAGCGCCGGCGATTGGGCGATCCTTCGAGGTAGCCGATGGCATACATCGTCGTGAACAGCCACAAGATCGAGGACAGCGCCGCGAAGGTGAGCCCGAGCTCATCCACGTGCAGCACGAAGCCGAGGCCCGGCACTACCGGAAACTCCACCGCGTAGGTCTCGCCCGCCACCAGGCCCCGCGCCATCCAGAGCACCAGCACCAGCTTCACCAGCGCGGCGCCGAGGTTGAGCGCGGTGCGGGTGCGCACGGCCTGCTCCGGCAGCATGAAGATGACGGCCGCGGTGATGAGCGAGCTGGCCAGGGTCGCCAGCGGCAGCAGCGCACTCATGGCACGCTCACCGGCGGCAGCAACGCCAGCGGCCACGCCGCCGCCAGGCCCAGCCCAATGGCCGCCAGCGCGAGCGCCAGGGCGACCAGCTCCATACCCAGCGGGAGCCCGCGCAGCACGGGCTCCGGCGCATCCTCGACAAAGGAGCACCGCAGTACGCGGAACACATAGGCGGCGCTGAGCAGCGTGCCGAGCCCGAGCACCGCCACCCAGGCCCACTGGCCCGCCGCCAGCGACGCCTGCAGCCACAGCCACTTGGCGGTGAAGCCGGCGCTCGGCGGCAGCCCCATCAGCGTGACCGCCGCGAGCCCGAAGGTCAGCAGCGACAGCGGCAGCCGCCGGCTCGTCCCCGTCAGGCCCTCCAGACGAGTCGCGCCGGTGGCGAGCAGCAGATTGCCCGCGGCCATGAACATCGCCGACTTCGCGAGCGCATGGCCGGCAAGCTGCAGCCAGGTCGCCTGCCAGGCCAGCGCCGCGACGGCGGCGCCGGTGCCGGCGAGCAACGGAAAGGCCAGCATCAGATAGCCCAACTGGCCGACCGTGGACCAGGCGACCAGCTCCTTGAGCCCCGCCGCGCGCCAGGCCTGCACGCCGCCCCACAGCACCGCCAGGCTGCCGAGGGCGCCCAGCGCCAGCGCGCCGGCGATGGCATCCGGCAGCAGCAGTCGCCAGAGCAAGAGCAGGATGAAAAAGGACGCCTTGACCACCAGCGCGCCATGGATCGCGCTCACCGGCGTCCAAGCGCTGCCGTGGACCGGCACCAGCCAGCCGTGCAGCGGGAAGATCGACGCCTTCAGCAGCAGCCCGCTCGCCAGCAGCGCAACGGCGATGGCGGTGACCGGATCGGGCTGGGCCACCGCCGCCAGCCCGGCCAGATCGAGCCGGCCCCAGGCGCCGAGCAGCAGCGCGATGCCGAGCAGCCAGGTCAGCGAGCCCACCAACGCGAAGAGCAGATAGCGCAGGCCCGCGGTCAGCGCAGCCACGCTGCCGGGCAGCAGCAGCATGCCGACGGCGCACAGACCCATCAGCTCCAGGCCAGCGTAGAGGAGCAGCAGATCGGCCGCGATCCAGATCAGCCCGAGCCCCGTCGCCAGGCCGCCCAGCAGCGGCCAGAGCCAGGCATAGGCGCGCGCGTCGAGTGGCGCGGCGCGGGCGTAGCCTGCGGCATACAGGGCGCTGGCCAGCAGCAGCACCATCGTCAAGAGCCACAACAGCGCGGCGAGTCCGTCTAGGCGCCAGTGCAGCAGCAGTGGCCCGAGCGCGAGCTGTCCCGCGAGCGGCCCCGTGTCGAGCCCGAGCAGCAGCCACAGCGCCACCAGCGGCAAGGGCAGGCCCGCGAGCAAGACTAGGGCGCCGTGGCGCGGCGGGCGCACCAGGGTCAGCAGGCCGAGCGCCGGCGGCGCGCACAACAGCCATAGCACGTGGAAGGATGTCGGGTTCATGGATCGGCGCCCGCGGCGGGCTCCAGGCTGACCAGACCCGCCGCGGCATGCAGGCGCAACAGCAAGGCGGCGCCGAGCACGGAGCCGAGCAGCGCGACGACCAGCCCGACCAGGATCAGCCCCTGGACCTCGGCCACCGGCCCGGCGAGTCCGGCCAGCAGCAAAAACACCCCGGAGCCGAGCAGGTTGAAGGCCAAGAGCCGGCGCAGCAGATGCCGCTGCGTCGCGAAGCCCCAGACCGCCGGGCCCATGATCAGCACGCCGGTCGCGGCCGACAGCGTGGTTGCCGACGCGGGCGGCGTCAGCGCCTCCAACCCGAGCAGCCGCAGCAGCGCGAAGCCCGTCAAGCCCAGCCAAGCCAGCATCAGCAGCCAGCGCAGCGGTGCCGTGACGCGCGCGCGCCGCGGCGTCTCATCCCGCAGCGCCAGGCGCGGCAGTGCCCCGCGGCCGCGCAGCGTCCAGAGCAGCGTGCCGCCGGTCAGCACCGCCCCGAGCAGCGCCTCGGCCAGCGCCAGCCAGGGCGCCCCGAGCAGCAGCCAGGCCAGCGCCATCAGCAGCCCGAATGCCACGAAGCCCTGGCAGGCGCGCCATAGCTGCCGCTCGACGAGACAGAAACCGGCCACCAGCAGCAATAGGCCCGCCAGTCCCCAGGCTGCAGCCGGCGCCATTATCGGCGCAGGCGCCCGCGGCCGGACAAGGTGCGGGGGCCGCTGTGCGGCGTGGTGTGTTGCGGGCTCATGCTGGCTGGGCTGTGCGGATATCCATCGACCGGGGGCTATTGTCGCCTGACGGCAGCGTTGTCGGGGGCGCAGTGTCGCGCATCGTGCCGCACCGATGGCTGCTCGGAACGGCTGCCGTGGCCGCGCGGTGGCGAGGGCGCCATGTGCGTCGCGGTGGCCTTGCAGCAGCGGCGGCTGCCGTGCGCGATCGCCGGCCCGCGCCGTCGGATGCCTGGTCGGATTCCTGGAACGCTCGGAGCGGATGGTCGGCGCAAGGCCGATGCTCGTGCGCCCCCTTGCGCAGTGCTGGATCGGCGCGGGTGGCGGGCGCAGAATGCGCAACCCCATCTGTCGAGCGCATCTGCTTGAACCCATCCGCAGGCTTCATCCCGGACCCGCCCGCGGGTCCGCCCCAAGACCCCCCGCAGGAGCCACCCGGCGCCGCCGCCGACATCGCCGCCGCCCTCACCGAGCAGGGCTGGTGCGTCACCGATGGCTTCGTCTCCCCGCTGCTGGTGAGCCAGCTCCGCCACGAGGCCCAAGCGCGCTGGCAGAAAGGCGAGTTTCGCCGCGCCGGCGTCGGCCGCGGTGCGGACCTGGAGGTGCGCCCGGAGGTGCGCACCGACCGGGTGCTGTGGCTCGACCCCGCGGCGCTGACCGGCGCGCAGCGATGCTACTGGGATGCGCTGGAGGCCGTGCGCCTGGCCGTGAATCAGGCGATGTACCTGGGGCT
This sequence comes from Thiohalocapsa sp. ML1, assembly GCF_001469165.1. Classification (GTDB taxonomy): domain Bacteria; phylum Pseudomonadota; class Gammaproteobacteria; order Chromatiales; family Chromatiaceae; genus Thiohalocapsa. Next base: position 82,583 of record NZ_JABX01000007.1, read on the forward strand.
GCACGAGCTGGAGGCGCACTTCGCCGTCTATCCGCCGGGCAGCTATTACCGCCGGCATCTCGATCAGTTCCGCGGCATCGGTCGGCGCAGGCTGAGCTGCATCCTGTACCTCAACGACGACTGGCAGGCCGCCGACGGCGGGGCGCTGCGGATCTACACCGAGCCCGTGGACGCGGACCGGGGCGAGGCGGGCGTGGCCTCCGGCGACTGTGTCGAGGTGCTGCCGCTCGGCGGGCGCTTCGTGACCTTCCTGAGTGCGCGCTTTCTGCACGAGGTGCTGCCGGCGCGCCGCGAGCGCTTCAGCCTGACCGGGTGGCTTCTGAGCCGCTGACGGCCGGGCTCGGCGGGCCGGGCCGGGCCGGTTAGATTTTCGGCTGCACGTTCTTCGGCAACGCCTTCACGAGCAGGCCCGTGACGACGGAGAAGGTCAGCGTAACGGCGGCGATCTTCGCCAGCTCGCCGGCCGGCGGGATGGTCAGCTCGAACTTGCCGCGGCTCTTGGTCTGGCCCATGTTGTAGTGGATCAGGGCCTCGGTCATGAAGACGCCGAAGGTGATGCCGGTGACGATGAGATTGCCCACGGGGCGGTGCCCTCCTGTTCGTGTTGGCTGCCTGCCGAAAGATAGCACAGGCGTTCCGCAGGCCCCGGCGCCGGCCGGGGCGGATGCGCCCATGCGGTGCGAAACCCCCGGCTGGCGACAGGCTCACCGACCTGGACGCCAATCGTCGCACCGGGGTCGTGCTCGAAAATGGCGAGTCCATTCCCCGGGTACGCCGACTTCAGTCGGCAACCCTGGGGAAGGCGGACTTCGGTGCGCCGCGGGCACGGTGAAGGAACGGTTCAATAACAAGTGAAACACGGCAATCAAGGCGCCACACTGGCGTCTCTTTCGTCGGGATCGGGATCGGGATCGGGATCGGGCCCTCACTAGTGCTTCGCTGCGGAGATCCCGAGACCATTCGATTGCGTGCCTTTGGCGGACTGAAGTCCGCCGTCCCCAGGGGCCGACTAAAGTCGGCGTACCCGGGAACGGTCTCGGGACTTCCGCGCTGCTGCACTAGGGCTTTAGGCGTGGACTCTCACGACAACGACAACGGCCACGACAACGGCCATGACAACGGCCACGACAACGGCCATGACAACGGCCATGACAACGGCCACGACAACGGCCATGACAACGGCCAGGACAACGACAACGACAACGAAGGGCAGCCGATCTCGGACCCTGTCCGGCAAGGGCTCGCCCCCCGACGGCTTGAGACGCCCCGGGGCGCTGTTCCATCATGCCGACTCACGCCACAACGAGTCGCGAGGTGATCCATGGAGGCGGTGCAGCTACAGACCGTGCATGACCTGCTGATGACGCCGGAGGAGCGCGTCGAGCTGATCGGCGGCGAGATCGTCCGCCGGCCCATGACGCGGGCGCGCCATGCCCGAGCCCAGAGCAGCATCGACCGCCGCCTGGGTCCGTTCGATGACGGCTCCGGCCCCGGTGGCTGGTGGATACTCACCGACATCAGCGTCGCCTACGAGCCCCACGAATGCCCGAGCCACGACCTCGCGGGCTGGCGCCGCGAGCGGTTGCCGCGGCTGCCCGACGGCCCGGTCGAGCTGCCGCCGGACTGGGTCTGCGAGATCGTCTCGCCGGGGCACGAGAAAAAGGACACCGTGCAGATCCCGCTCTTGCTGCGCCGCCACCAGGTGCCTTACTACTGGCTCATCTGGCCCGAGCGCCGCACTCTCGTCGCCCATGCCCTGGACGCCGATGGCTGGCGCGTCATCGCGACGCTGACCGGCCGGGACCGAGCGCGCGTGCCGCCGTTCGAGGCCGTGGAGCTGGACCTGGGCGTCGTGCTCGGCGACACCTAGGGAGGCTTCGCCGCAGACCCACGAGTCGTGCTCATCGCTATCGCTATCGGGATCGCTTTCGAGTTCGAACCGAGCGGCAACCGATCCCGATCCCGATCCCGACGCGCCTCGCCAAGTCCGACGCCTAGATGAAATCAGACTCATCTGCAAACGGCGGCACTCGAACGAGGGCTCCATGACGGTCGGGCCATGGTGCGTATGGCCGCGGTCGAGGCGCCGGACCAAGTCCGCGGAACGGAAGCGATCGCGATGATCGCGCAAGCGCGCGACGACGAGGATCCGGGGGTGAGGAAAGCGGTTAGCCCATGTTTAACCTGGCCCCATTGATATTCGCCGTTCCTGGCGGGTAAGTGCCCGATTCCTTTGTACACAGGTGCCTCGGCAGGCGAAGTAGTGCCATAACATTCAAAGGGGCCGGTTGCCTTGCGGCGTGCCGTGGTCTAGCGTTTGGGGCGTGTATATCCGCCGCACCCACACGCGCAACACCGCCACGGGCGAGCGCTACTACAGGTATCGATTGGTGCGCTCGCAGCGCGTGGGGGGGAAGGTCCGGCAAGTCACGTTGTTGAACCTGGGCCGGCATTTCGCGATACCGCAGGCGGATTGGCCAACGTTGTGCGCGCGCGTGGAGGAGATCCAGAGCGGCCAAGAGGTCCTGCTCGGCGGCTGCGGCTCGCTGCTGATCGAGCGCGAGGCGCAACGCCTGGCGGCGCAGTTGTTGGCGCGCGCGCAGGCGCCGAGCGCCGAGCCGGCGCCGGGCGCGCAGCCGAGTGCCGAGGTGCACAGCGTCGAGATCGATTCCCTGACGCTCGCGCGCCCGCGCACCGTGGGGGTCGAGGCGCTCGGGCTGTGGGCGCTGGCACAGGTGGACTTCGTCGCCCTGCTGGAGCGGCTGGGGCTGACCGGGCCGCAACGCGCCGCCGTCGTGGGCGTGATCGTGGGGCGCATGGCCGCGCCGGGCTCGGAGCTGGCCACGCAACGGTGGTTGTGCGAGCGCAGTGCCTTGGGCGAGCTGCTGGATGTGGACTTCGAGGCCATGAGCCTCATGCAGCTCTACCGGGCCGGCGATGTGCTCATGCGCCATCGCGCGGCGCTGGAGAAGGCCGTGTTCGCCCGCGTGAGCGAGCTGTTCGGGCTCGACTGGACGGTGACGCTGTATGACTTGACCAATATTAGCCGCCGCTATCCACCACCGCGTCATCTGCCGCATGCCCATGCCCCGCCGCCGCATCCCGCTCCAGCCGCATGCCCACCGCGAGGTCGATGACGTACAGCAGCATGGTCAGCGCCGGGGCCAGGAGCTGGCCCTTCAGCAACTGGTGGATGGACAGCGCCGTCATGATCAGGAACACGATGATGCGCATGTCGTTCAGCGACACGTGGAACAGGTGGCGCTCGGCGTGCTCGGGGTGCAGGTCGCTGCCATCGAGCCGCAGCAGGCCGCCGCGGGTCAGCGCCTTGGGGAGCGCGGGCGCCTGGACCGGGTCGAACCACAGCAGCACGCTGCCGGTGGCCGGGTTGATGCTGACCTCGTCGATCTCGGGCTGCGCGTTGAGCTCTTCGTAGAGCGACAGAAAGAACGGCAGGTCGTGCCGGCGCTGCGGCAGGCGGAGCCTGAGCCGCCCATGGCTTTGGTGCACCACGCGAGCCGGCTCGCGGGGCAGGGTGCTGTCGGCGTCGGCAGTCATCGATGCGATTGCGGGCGCGGGCCTCGGGTCCGGGAAGCGGGCGCGTCAGCCATCCTCGTCGTGGCGAGCCGCCGTCTCGTGCAGCGCGGCGAGCGCCGCCTCGCGCTCCGCGCGCAGCTCGTCGCGCACCTCGGCCACCAAGTCCTCCATCACCTCGCCGACCTCCGCCGCGACCTCCTTCGTCTTCTCCAGCGCGAGCAGCCCGGCCTTGATGACCGAGCGCGCCGCCGGGCGCACGTAGGGTGCGAGAAAGGTCACGGCCACCGGCACGAGCACGGCGACGCCGATGCCGATGGCGGTGTTGCGCACGGCCTTGCTCTTCGCCAGCGTGGGGAGTTGGGGCATGCTCCGGGCTCCTGCGGGACTGCTTGGACGGCGCGCAGTCTAACCGAAAGTCCGAGCGGCGGCTGGGCCGCGGGCGGCTGGGCCGGGAAGCCCGGCGCGTTCAGCCGTCCGCGGCTGCCGGCCAACGCGTGCCGAGGATGACGTCGCGCCGGCGCAGGTCCGCGAGCATGCCGGCACCGGCGGCGACCACCTGCTCCGGTGCCGGATGCGTCAGCTCCGCCGCGATGGCCAACAGCGCCGCGCGGCCGGTGCGCGGCGGGTCCTGTTGCAGCAGGGTTAAGAGCCGCTGGGTGATGGCGTTGATCTCCAGAAACTCGATGCGCTCGGCGCGGTTGCGGTAGACGACCAAGTGCGTCGGCGCGGCCGGCGGCGCGCTCGGCTGACAGTCCGGCCCGATGCGGTGCACGGGATACCGATAGCTCAGGTTCCAGGCCAGCGGCGAGACCACGGGGCAGCCGTCGAGCAGGTCGCCGTTCGGGTCCGCATGGCTCGGGTCCGGCTCGTCGTCGCTGACGCCCAGCGCCAGCTCCACCCATTCGTAGTGCGCGAGCTCCAGCAGAAAGGGCGGGTCGCCCGCGTCGCGGGCGGCGCGGGTGGTGCCTAGATAATCCAGAAACTCCTGCGACAGCTCCAGGAACAGCGGCGTGCGCGCGTGATGCTCGACCATGAAGTCCCGCACCAAGGTGTTCCAGCGCTCATCGCCTAGGAGCTTGCGCAGCACCGGAAAGGCGCCTTCGAGCAGGCCCGAGATGTTCTTGAAGAACAGCTCCCGGTAGATGCCCATGCGCCGGTCTTCGACGTCGGCGGGCGCCGGCGCGTGCTCCGGGTCGCGGAGGTGGGCCGCGAAGGCGAGCTGCACGGCGCGGAAGCCGTCCGTGCTTGCGTGAGACGCCGGCTCAGGCATGGGCGGCCACCCGTGCGCGCGGGCCGTGACGGCGCTGGATGTCCGCGATGCGGCCGACCTCGCCGGCGAGCCGCTCCAGCGGCGGGATGTTGAAGTCCCGCTCCAGCAGCGTCGGAAACACGCCGTAGCAGCGGTAGGCATGCTCCAGCAGGCGCCACACCGGGTCGATGACGTCGGCGCCGTGGGTGTCCACGCGCAGATCCGGCGCCTCCACGTAGTGGCCGGCGATATGGCCGTAGCGGATGCGCTCGCCGGTCAGGCTCTCCAGGAATTCGACGGCGTCGTAGCCGTGGTTGATGCTGTTGACGTGGATGTTGTTCACGTCCAGGAGCAGCTCGCAGTCCGCCTCCGCGAGGACGGCGTTGATAAAGTCGATCTCGCGCATCTCCCGGCCGGGCGCGGCGTAGTACGACACGTTCTCGAGCGCGATGCGCCGCCCAAGCATGTCCTGCACCCGCCGCACGCGCTCGGCGACGTAGTGCACCGCCTCCTCGGTGAAGGGGATCGGCATCAGGTCGTAGAGCTGGCCGTCGTCGGTGGTGTAGCTCAGGTGCTCGCTGTAGATCTCGATGCCGTGGGTGTCGAGAAAGCCCTTGATGCGGCGCACCAGGTCCTCATTGAGCGGTGCCGGCCCGCCGATAGAGAGCGACAGCCCGTGGCAGACGAAGGTGTGGCGCTCGGTCATGGACCGAAACAGCCGGCCGAAGCGCCCGCCGACGCCGATCCAGTTCTCGGGGGCGACCTCCCAGAAATCTACTTCCCTCGGCGGCGCCTCGGTCGCGTTCGCAATGAAGCTGCGGCGCAGGCCGAGCCCCGCTCCCTGCAGCGGTGGTCGCGGAGCCGGTGATTGGCTTGGCGTGAGCATCGGAGTCGTCGGCTGAGCCGTGAAGGTCTTGCGAAACAGGCCCGGACAGTGGCCCGGGCGCCGGGCGTCAAGGCATCCGCGGGCACGCCGTCAGCGTGCCGCGGACGGGCGGTGCTCAGCCCTTATCGTCGCCGCACTTGCCCTCGCCGCACTTGCCTTCACCGCACTTGCCTTCGCCTTCGCCCTTATCGCCGCCGCACTTGCCTTCGCCGCACTTGCCCTCTTCGGCCACCTGCAGGTAGCCGCTGCCGATCTCGGTGGCGCTGAAGAGCTGGTCCGCGCTGAGCTCGGTGGTGGCGGCCTGGGCCGCGGTCAGGCCGCCGGCGAGCGCGGCACCGACAATGGCAACGACTGGGGTGATGGTCTGCTTGGACATGGGGTTTGCCTCTTGAGCTTGGAAATTCGGAGTCGATTGGGTTCAGTGGTCGCGTCGGGCGCGGGCGGATGCTCTCGATCCGCAGAGTAACCGACACGTCCGCTTGGATAACACGGAAGGCGGCGCGGAAACACGGAGCCTGCATGGGGGAACCGCCGGTGGGGCGTTACCTCGTCGCAGGCCGCGGGTCGAGCGACCGCTACCGTTGTCATCGCAGGCCAAGACCGGGGGCCGTATCGAGTTCTTTCAGGGCGGCCCGGCGGCGGCAAGATTCGGCCGCAGCGTGGTGGGTTCTCGGCCGTCAGCGCCGGTCGCCCAGGCCGAGCCCGAGCTGCCGGCGCACGCAGTCCAGGTACACCCGCGGGTCGTCCTCGCGGCCGTCGCGTTGCTGGCGCCACAGGGCCTCAGCGAGGCAGTCGATGATGCGGTGCTCGGCGTCGTGGCGCTCGCCGCCGCGGGCGCGGAGCGCCTGAGCGTAGAGCGCGCGGATGCCGGGCGGAAGGTCCGCGCCCACCTGCTCCAGCAGCGCTAAGTGCAGGGCCATGTGCAGAAAGGGATTGGTCTCGCCATGCTCCGGCAGCCAGTCCCTGCCGAGCGCCTTGTCCGCGTCGGCGAGCAGCGCGTGGTACTCGGGGTGCAGACCTGCCACCTCCGCGATGCGCTGCTCCAGCGCCGTCAACGGGGCGCCGGACTGGGCCTTCTGCCAGGCGTCGATGAACTGGCGGCGGTAAGGGTCGCGCTGGGGGCCGAACATGGGGGGGTGCTCCGTGGGTGCTCCGCCGGCTCGTCTGGGCTCAGGAGGTGGCGTCTGCCGCGGGCTTTTCACTGTTCGCGGCGGGCGTCTTGTCCTGGTACTCGCACAGGTCCCGGATGATGCAGTCCGGGCAGTGCGGCTTGCGCGCCGTGCAGACATAGCGCCCGTGCAGGATCAGCCAGTGGTGGGCGTCCTGGAGAAAGGCCTTCGGGATGAATTTGAGCAGCCCAAGCTCCACCGCGAGCGGCGTCTTGCCGGGCGCGAGGCGGGTGCGGTTCGCGACGCGAAAGATGTGCGTGTCCACCGCCATGGCCGGCTCGCCGAAGGCCGTGTTCAGCACGACGTTCGCGGTCTTGCGGCCGACGCCGGGCAGGGCCTCCAGCGCCTTGCGCTCCCGCGGCACCTCGCCGCCGTGCGCGTCCACCAGCATGCGGCACGCGGCGATGATGTTCTTCGCCTTGCTGTTGAAGAGTCCGATGGTCTTGATGTGCGCCTTCAGCCCGTCTTCGCCCAGATCCAGGATCGCCTGCGGCGTGTTGGCCACCGGAAAGAGCCGCGCGGTGGCCTTGTTCACGCCCTTGTCCGTCGCCTGCGCGGACAGGATCACGGCGATCAACAGCTCAAAGGTGCTGCTGTACACCAGCTCCGTCGTCGGTGCCGGGTTCGCGGCCTTAAGGCGCTCGAAGATTTCAGTGCGTTTGGCGCGGTTCATGGCGGCGGCAAGCATAGCCGCGGCGCTGCCCGCTGTCGCGCCGGCCGCCCGGGTACACCGGCTTGACTCGGCTCCGGAGGCCGGGCGAGGCCAGCTCGCGCCAGGCTAGACGGCGCCGGGCAGAAAGTCCGGGTCCAGTGCCTGCTCCGCGGTGAACGGGCAGCTCACCGGGAAGGCCTCCCGCGCCAGCCCGGTCTCCAGCGCCGCGGCCCGGCGTGCCTTTGGATAGGCGTAACCGATGTATTCCGGCACTAGCCGGCAGAGCGACGGACTCTGCCGCAGCAAGGTGTCGAGCTGGTCGCGCTGCTCGGCGATGGTGCCGGCCCAGCCGGTGGAGCGGGCCTCGGGCTGATGGCGCCCGAGATCCAGCGCCTTAAGGCGCGGAAGCACGCCGCCGATGATTGATTGCAAGACCGGCGTCCTTCACCTGAGCTGCGATCGTCTCGGAGTCACTCTGTCGCAAGAACCCAATGCGACGCCGTAGCGGCTTATCGGGCCACACGGCGCGAGATCCCCGCTTCGGCCTGCCGCCGTCGCCGAAGCGGCGACGAAGACAGCCGGTGGTGCGCCGGCCGCGGGTCCCCGCGGCCGGCGCACCACCGGCTTCATGGAAGATGTTTTCTATGCCCTCCCCGTGATTCCTCGACCCCGGGCTCGTCCAACGACCGGTTCAGATCGCGGCTCGCTTCGCTCCCGCGATCCAACCTTATTCGTTAGGTGTTAGGTGTTAGGTGCTGGATTCTCGCGCCTGCGCGATGTAATTAAATACGCATGCTTTATTTGCATGCCAAAAAAGTCGCTATCTTGAATTTCCGCAATGCTATGCTCAACTCTCATTGCTATGTGTAGTGCTTCTAGCGCGGGATTTTTTTCATCAATAAGTACGATGCGAGAAAGTTTCAGCAGCTCTTCCTTGGATAAGGTCTTTTGCACGATGCCTGCAATGTATTTTAGAGATGCTTCTTTATTTTTATCAATCCACTCTGCAGCAACAACGAGATCCCACTTGCCCGGAGCATCTTCTCTAAGGAATAGTGCAAAGAACTCAAATGGCCCTTTCTCGTTGGCCATAACAACTTCTTGTTCTTTGAGTTTTTCTAGTAACTCTATCATAGTCTGGCCAAAAGGGACTTCGCTGCGGAAACCATTAGATTCGCGTCAGTAGGAGACGCGTTACCTATAGGGTTATACCTTGATTCCGGATCCCACTCCGCAACAGCCGACCATTCAGCAAACAACCGTGTTTTTATGCGGTCCTCCATTCCAGTAAGGTGGAGCAACACATCGAGATTATGAGTTTTGAAGCTATGATACCCTTCGAGCTCCTTCCTTGTGGACGGAAACCCAGACCATTTCAACGTTCTACATATGCGCGCCTTTAATCCAAGTTCAACCGCGTAGCCGCAAAGATAAATAGCCCCTTCATAACGCCGTGACGCAACGAGCACCTCGGCATCTTGAAGTCGAGCTCTCGCGATATTCTTGATTTCTTTCGTATTAATCATCGTCCGTACTTGTTCTTTTCTAGCACCTAACGTGTAATCCACGGAATCAGAAAGATCAGACGAATCCCACAATGTGCTGCTCCTGAAATAGGCGCGCTGTAGCCAGTCCAGCGACCAGCTCAGGCCGAACGTCGCCACACTCAACCCTCGCAGATCCTCTATCAGCCTATAGGCACAGGACGCTATGCCATCCCCGCCGCGGCGGCAAGGCCCGATCGTCGGGTTGTGGTCGCTCGCGCAGTGTGTTTGATCCAGGTCAAGAACTTGGATCGGACGGCGTCCGCGACCTGGCCTTCGCGCCGCGGTTTACGCACCTCGCGGCGGTGCGGGTGACCGGAAGTCGCCCTTCCTTGGGAGCCGGATGAATCCGGCGCACCCAGGATGGGTGCTGCTTCGGGCCGGATGAATCCGGCGCACCCGGTTGGCCGACGCGTGTCAACCGCCATGGACGACTTTGGTTGACAGCGCCGCGACCGACGTGGACGATGCGCGGCGGGGTGGTCGTCATCCCGCGTTCGTATCGATTCCGTCCGCGACCAAGCAGCCGAGCCCATGCATCAAGCCTTCGCCCCCGCGTCGTCGCAGCACGACGCCATCCGCCACGACTGGACCGCCGACGAGGCCGAGGCGTTGCTCGGGCTGCCGTTTAATGATCTCGTGTTCGCGGCGCAGACGGCGCATCGCGGGCATTTCGACCCGAACCGCATCCAGCTCAGCACGCTCTTGAGCATCAAGACCGGCGGCTGCCCGGAGGACTGCGGCTACTGTTCCCAGAGCGCGCAGCACGAGACGGAGCTGACCCGCGAGCGTCTGCTGCCGCTCGATGAGGTGCTCGACGCCGCCCGCCGCGCGCGCGCGGCCGGGGCGACGCGCTTCTGCATGGGCGCCGCTTGGCGCAACCCGACGGACAAGAACCTCGATACGGTGCTGGCCATGGTCGAGGGCGTGAAGGCGCTGGGTCTGGAGACCTGCGTCACGCTGGGCATGCTGACCGGCGGCCAGGCGCAGCGGCTGAAGGACGCGGGGCTCGACTACTACAACCACAACCTGGATACCTCACCCGAATTCTACGGCCGGGTGATCTCGACGCGGACCTATCAGGACCGCCTCGACACGCTGGAGCACGTGCGCGCCGCGGGGCTCAAGACCTGCTCCGGCGGCATCCTCGGCATGGGCGAGGGCCGGCGCGACCGGGCGGCGATGCTGTGCCAGCTCGCGAACCTGCCGGCGCATCCGGAGTCCGTGCCGATCAACCTGCTGGTGCAGGTGGAGGGGACGCGGCTGTTCGGCACCGAGCAGCTCGACCCCTTCGAGCTGGTGCGCACCGTCGCCGCGGCGCGGGTCATGATGCCGGCAAGCTGGGTGCGCCTCTCCGCCGGCCGCGACGACATGACCGACGAGCTACAAGCCCTGTGCTTTCTTGCCGGCGCCAACTCGGTGTTTTACGGCGAGCGGCTGCTGACCACGCCGAACGCCGGCGCCGAGCGCGATCTGGCGCTGTTCGCGCGGCTCGGCATCCGCTTCGAGGAGGCCGAGCCGCCGGGGCGCGAGGAGCCAGGCGCCTGCCATCGACACGAGGCTGCCGAGGCCGGCGCTGCCGCCGTCGGCCGCTGAGCCCGGCCGCCGCGCGATGACACACTCGCACAGCCGCGGCGCCGACGGCGGCGGAGCACCGGACGGCTGGAACCCCGAGTCCTCGGCATCGCGCCCGCTCGATGCCTCGGCGACACCGCCCTCCGACGACGCCGCGCTGCGTGCCGACCTGGAGCGCCTGCGCCGCGAGAACCTCTATCGCGTGCGCCGCGTGCTGGAGGGCCCCCAGGGCGTGCGGCCCGTCGTGGACGGACGCCGCATGCTGTCGTTCTGCAGCAATGACTACCTTGGCTTGGCCGCGCATCCCGTCGTTACCGACGCGCTGCGCGAGGGCGTGACGCGCTACGGCGTCGGCAGCGGTGCGGCGCATCTGGTGTCCGGCCACAGCGAGGCGCACCGGCAGCTTGAGCAGGATCTCGCGGACTTTACCGGCCGGCCCCGGGCGCTGCTCTTCTCCACCGGCTACATGGCCAACTTGGGCGTCATCAGCGCGCTCTGCGTGCGCGGCGAGCATGTGTTTGCGGACCGGCTGAACCATGCCTCGCTGAACGATGGGGCCAGGCTGGCGCAGGTGCGCTTGAAGCGCTATCCGCACCGCGACGTCGACGCGCTGGAGCGCATGCTCGCGGACGCCGGCGCCAGCATGCTCATCACCGACGGCGTCTTCAGCATGGACGGCGACCTGGCGCCAGTGCCGGAGCTGGCGCGGATCGCCGCCGCCGCCGGTGCCCGGCTCATGGTGGACGACGCGCACGGGCTCGGCGTCATCGGCCGCGCCGGCCGCGGCACGCTGGACGTGCTGCGGCAGGACGACCGGCAGGTGCCGGTGCTGGTGGGCACGCTGGGCAAGGCCTTCGGCACCTTCGGCGCCTTCGTCGCCGGCAGCGAGACGCTCATCGAGACGCTGATCCAGCGTGCCCGCAGCTACATCTACACCACGGCGCTGCCACCGGCGGTGGCGCATGCCGCGTCCGCGGCGCTCGCGCTCTCGGTGCGCGAGGACTGGCGGCGCGAGCACCTCAAGGCCCTCATCGCCCGCTTTCGCCACGGTGCCGCCGCGCTGGAGCTGCCGCTGCTGGAGTCGCACACGCCGATCCAGCCGCTGCTGGCCGGCCACTCGCTGCTGGCGCTGGAGTGGAGCCTGTTCCTGGAGGACCAGGGCGTGCTGGTGACCGCGATCCGGCCGCCGACGGTGCCGAAGGGGCAGGCGCGGCTTCGCATCACGCTGTCCGCAGCGCATCGGGAAGAGGACGTGGATCGGCTGCTGGAGCTGCTGGCGCAGTTGCCGCGGCGGGAGGGCCGAGGGCCGAGGGCCGAGGTGGAAGCGTCGGACGCCGCTGCCGGTGCGGGCCGATGAGCGCGTTGCGCAGCGCGAAGCCGCCCCTGGTGCTGGTGCACGGCTGGGGCATGAACGCGGGCGTCTGGGCCGGGCTGCCGGCGGCGCTCACCGAACGTTTTGAGCCGCTGGCGCTGGACCTGCCGGGGCATGGCGGCGCGCCCTTCACGGCGGAGCAATGGTCGCTGGACCACTGGGCGCGTGCCTGCCTGGAGCAGGCCGCGGCGTTGGGGGCGGAGCAGGCCGTCTGGCTCGGCTGGTCGCTGGGCGGGCTGGTGGCCATGCAGGCGGCGCGGCTCGCGCCGAAGCGGGTGCGGGCGCTGGTGCTGGTGGCCGCCACGCCGCGCTTCACGCGCGCCGCGGACTGGCAGGTGGCGATGCCGGAGGCGACGCTGGCCGCGTTCCACGACGGGCTCCTGGCCGATCCTGCTGGCACGTTGGAACGCTTTCTCGCGTTGCAGGTCAGGGGTCAAGAGGACGCGCGCGGGCTGCTGCGGCGCCTCAGGGCGGCGCTCGCGGCACGGCCGGCGCCGGACCCTGCTGCATTGGGGCAGGGCTTGCTGTTTCTCCAAGAGGAAGACCTGCGAGGTCCGCTGCCGGACATCCGCCCGCCCGCGCTCTGGCTCTTCGGCGAGCGCGACACGCTGGTGCCCGCGGCTGCAGCAGCGCGTATCGCGCTGCTGATGCCCGCAGCGCGGGCGCGCGTCATCGCCGGTGCCGCCCACGCGCCCTGGCTGTCCCATGGCGAGGCGGCGGCCGGGGCATTGAATACCTTTCTGGACGAAATCGGCCTATGAATCAGGTCATCGACCACGCCATCGGCAAGCCCATCATCGACAAGCCCATCGACAAGGCCGCCGCACGCCGCGCCTTCGATGCCGCCGCCAACGGCTACGAGGCCGTCGCGGTGCTGCAGCGCGAGATCGGCAATCGGATGCTGGAGCGGCTCGGCTACATTCGGCTCGCGCCCAAGCGCGTGCTTGATCTCGGCTGCGGCCCCGGATTCACCCTCGACGGCCTGGCGCGGCGCTACCGCGGCGCCGAGATCCTGGCACTCGATTTCGCGCTGAGCATGCTGCGCCGGGCCCGGCGCCGCGGCCATTGGCTGAACCGCCCGCGGCTGATCTGCGCTGATGCCGAAGCGCTGCCGCTGGCGGACGACTCGGTGGATCTAGTCTTCTCCAACGCGACCCTGCAATGGGTCAACGACCTGGACGCCACCTTTCGCGAGCTGCTGCGGGTGCTGCGCCCCGGTGGACTTCTCCTGTTCAGCACCTTCGGCCCCGACACGCTGCGCGAGCTGCGCACCGCCTGGGCGGCCGTGGACCAAGGCGCCCACGTGTCGCCGTTTCTCGACATGCACGACATCGGCGACGCGCTGGTGCGCGCGCGCTTCGCCGACCCGGTGATGGACGTGGAGCGCATGACCCTGACCTACGCCGACCTCCGCGGCCTGATGCGGGACTTGAAGCAGCTCGGCGCCCACAACGCGCTGACCGGCCGGGCGCGCGGGCTCACCGGGCGCCGACGGCTGGCGGCGCTGGAGCAGGCTTACGAATCGCAGCGCCAAGGCGGCCGGCTGCCGGCCACCTACGAGGTCGTGCACGGGCACGCCTGGGTCACGGCCAAGGCCCAGCCGCAGCTCGCCACCGCCGACGGGATCGCGATCCCGCTGGAGGCGGTCGCGGGCCGGCTGCGGCGGCGCAGTGCCGCGGGGGGTGAGCCGTGAACGGGCTCATCGTCATCGGCACCGACACCGGCGTCGGCAAGACCGAGATCGCCGCCGGGCTGATTGCGGCCTTCCGGACGCGCGGGGTCAGCGCCATCGGCATGAAGCCCATCGCCGCCGGCTGTGTGCCCGGCGACGACGGCCTGCAGTCCAACGATGCCATCAAGCTGATCGCGGCTGGCGGAATCGACGTGCCCTACCGCGAGGTCAACCCCTACGCGCTGGCGGAGCCCATTGCGCCGCACGTGGCCGCGGGGCTGGCCGGCGTCGACATCAAGCTCGGGCGCATCCGCGACGCCTACCAGGCGCTGTCGCAGCGGGCGGAACGGGTCATCGTCGAGGGCGTCGGCGGCTGGCGGGTACCGCTCGGTCCGGCCTTGTCGCTGAGCGATCTACCGTCCGCGCTGGGTCTGCCGGTGGTGATGGTGGTGGGGCTGCGCCTCGGCTGTCTGAACCATAGCCTGCTCACGGCGGAGAGCGTCCGCGCCCGAGGCGTGCGGCTGGTGGGCTGGATCGCCAACGAGATCGACCCGGACATGCTCGCGCGCGACGAGAACATCGCGACCCTCGCCGCCCTCATCGACGCGCCGACGCTCGGCGTGGTGCCGCGGCTGCTGCCGCCGACACCCGAGGTGATCGCGGAATACCTCAACCTGGAACCGCTCTTGCGCTGACCCGACGGGCGTCGGCTTGACACGGGTGGGCGCGCCGATCGGCCGCCGCCGGGCCGGCGATGCCGCATGCTAAGCTCCGCGCGATCCGGCGGGCCGCGTTCGACGGGACCGCCGGAGTCCGCATTGCCCCCGTGCCAGCCGACACTGAAAGGAGCCGATTCATGCCTGTCCGCCACTGGGCCGCCCGCGCCCTGCTTGTCCTGCTCAGCCTGTACCTGTTCGCCGCCAGCGCTGCGCTCTCGGCGGACCCCATCAGCCAGACCATCGCGCTCGGCAACGCGAGCCTCGTGGTGGAGGAGGGCGGCAAGCTCGCCATCGCGCAGAACGCGGAACGCGGCATGGTGCCGGCCTCGACCATGAAGCTCGTCACCGCGCTCGCGGCCATTGAGCGCTGGGGTCTCAACCACCGCTTCACGACGGAGTTTCGCCAGGGCAGCGACGGCCGGCTCTGGGTGGTCGGCAAGGGCGACCCGTATCTCGTGTCCGAAGAGCTGGACCAAGCGATCCGGGGGCTGCGCGGGCGCGGCATCACCAGCGTCAACGGCATCGGGCTGGACGACACGCTGTTCGTCGCCGACGATCGCATCCCCGGCCGCTCCGCGACGAACAACCCTTACGACGCACCGGTAACGGCACTGGCCGTGAACTTCAACACCGTGAACGTCAGCATCTCCGGCGGCAGCGTGCGCAGCGCCGAGGCGCAGACAGCGCTCACGGCCACCGCGCGCCGCATGGCCGCCGGCGCGGGGGCTGGCAATCAGCGGGTCAACCTCAAGACCCGGGACAATGCGCTCCGGCATTTCGGCGAGCTCATCGAGCTCAAGCTCAAGGCCGCCGGCATCCGCGTCAACGGCGACGTGCAGGTGGGGCGTGCGCCTGGATCGAGCACCCTGCTGCTGGCGCATCCGAACAGCCGGCCGCTGTCCACCGTGGTCGAGAACATGCTGGAATATTCGACGAACTTCGTCGCCAACAATCTGTTCCTGCTGCTCGGCGAGCGGGGCGGGCAGAGCAGCATGGCGCTGTCGCAGCGCTGGATGGAGGACTGGGCGCGGCGCAAGTTCGGCTGGCGGGACTTCGCCATTGAGGATGGCGCCGGTCTCTCCCGCGGCAACCGGCTGAGCGGTCGCCAGCTTATCGATGTGCTGGACGCCATGGAGCCTTACCGCAACCTGGTGCCGCAGCAGGACGGCAACCCCAACGTCCGCGCCAAGACCGGCACGCTCCGGGGCGTCAGCACCTACGCCGGCTGGGTGCGGCGCGGCGGCGAATGGGCGCCCTTCAGCCTGCTCATCAACCAGCCCGTCGCCTACGGTTTCCGCAATCAGGTGGCGAGCGCGCTGGCGAGCACGCCCAGGCTGGCGCGCTATTGAGCCCGCAACCGCCGCAAGCGCGATCGCGCCCCGGTGGGCGCGCCTGCGCGTGGGCCACGCTGCTGCTCGCCGCCGCGGTGCTCTGGGGCTGCGCGCCGGGGCTCCTGCCGCGGGCGGAAGGTCCGGCGGCGGCGCCGGCGGTGCCCCTGCCTGCACCACAGCGCACCGCCCTGTACTGGAACGCGGAGGGCGGCTATCCGACCCTGGCTCCGCTGCTGCGGCGGGTGACACCGGCGGTGGTCAACGTCGCGGTGATCTCCGACATCAACCTCGAAGATCATCCCTTTCTGAACGACCCGGCGTTCCGGCGCTTTCTGGAACAGTTCGGCATCGAGCCGCCGAACGTGGACGAGCTGCGTCGGCGCCAGAGCGTCGGCTCCGGGGTCATCATCGACGGCCGCCGCGGGCTGGTGCTGACCAACGCACACGTCATTGAGGACGCCCGCGACATCACCGTGACGCTGAAGGACCGCCGCAGCTTCAAGGCCCGGCTCATCGGCCGCGACCTGGGCACCGACATCGCGGTGCTCCGGATTTCGCCGGTGGACGCGCCGCGGCTCGGCTTCGCGGACTCGAGCCGGCTCGAGGTCGGCGACTTCGTCATTGCCATTGGCAATCCGTTCGGGCTTGGGCAGACCGTGACGTCCGGCATCGTCAGCGCCGTCGGGCGCACCGGCATCGCCGACGACAGCTTGGGCGAGCTGATCCAGACCGACGCATCGATCAATCCCGGCAATTCCGGCGGCCCGCTCATCGACTTGGCCGGGCGCATCGTCGGCATCAACACGGCCCTCATCGGACCGTCCGGCGGCAACGTCGGCATCGGCTTCGCCGTGCCCGGCAACCGCGCGCAGCGGGCCATGCGACGGATCACCGGGGAGCGGTAGAGAGGCGGAGCTGGGCCAAGGGCCAAGGGCCAAGGAGGGCTCCCTTGGCCCTTGGCCCTCGGCCCTTGTGCAAAAGTGACAACCGATCCCGCTCCCGCTCCCGCTCCCGACGCGCCTGCCCGGTCCGACGCCCCGTCGAAACGTGGCGTCAATCCGCGGCCAGCGCCACCTGCATCACGTCGATGCGCTCGTCGCGGAAGCCGGCCTCGCAGTAGCAGAGGTAATAGCGCCACATGCGGACGAAGCGCTCGTCGTAGCCGAGCGCGCGCACGGCGGGCAGCTCGGCGTCGAAGCGCTCGCGCCATTCGGCCAGCGTGCGGGCATAGTCGAGGCCATGGAAGCTGCGCTCGACCACCCGGAGCCCGGCGTCGGCCGCCGCGGCGTCGAAGCGGCCGACCGTCGGCAGCATGCCGCCGGGGAAGATGTAGCGCTGGATGAAGTCCGGGCTCGCCTTGTAGCCGTCGAACTCGGAGTCCGCGATGGTGATGATCTGGAGCGCCGCGCGCCCGCCCGGTTTCAGGCAGCGCTTGAGCATGGCCATGTAGGCGGGCCAGTAGGCCTCGCCGACGGCCTCGAACATCTCGATGGAGACGATGTGGTCGAAGCGCTCGGTGACGTCGCGGTAATCCTGGAGCCGAAACGCCAGGCGCTCGGCGAGCGGGGTACCGGCCACGGCGGCCTCGGCCCAGGCGAGCTGCTCGCGCGAGAGCGTGAGGCCGGTGACCTTGAGCCCCGCCGTGGCCGCGGTGCGCGCGAAGCTGCCCCAGCCGCAGCCCACCTCCAGTACGTGCTGGCCGGGCTCGGCGTCCAATAGCTCCAAGAGGCGGATGTACTTGTTCGCCTGGGCCTGCTCCAGCGTGTCTGCCTCGCGCTCGTACACGGCGCTGGAATAGGTCATGCTCGGGTCGAGCCAGAGCCGGTAGAAATCGTTGCCGAGATCGTAGTGGGCCTCGATGTTGCGCCGGCTGCCGGCCCGGGTGTTGGCGCGGCGGCGGTGGCGGAACAGCGATGCGAGCCGGTGCAGCAGACTGCCGTCGTACACTTCCACCAGCGCGTGCTGATTGGCCGCAAAGCAGTGCAGCAGCGCGGTTAGGTCCGGCGTGTCCCAGTCGCCGGCCATGTAGGACTCGCCCAAGCCGACGTGGCCGCGCAGGGCGATGCGCCGGGCGAAGCTGACGGGCTTCAACAGCCGGATCTCGCCGCTCGGGCCCGCCTCGGCGCCGTGCATGTCATGGCCATGCTCGCCGATGCGGATGCGCAGGTGGCCGCGCAGGATGCGGTCGAACAGGTGCCGGAACGGCTTCAGCGCGGCGCGCTGGCCGCCGACCGGCATTGGGGACGCCTGTGCGCTCTCGTGGTTGGACATCAGGTGACCTCCTGCTCGGGTGGCTGGGGTTTCGGGAAGAAGCGCGCGCCGCGGAGCCAGATCTTGAGCGCCTGCCAATGGATGGCGAACAGCACCTTGTAGGTCATCACCGGCATCGCCCGGAAGGCGCGCCACAGCGCCGCGTCGGTCAGCGGCTCGCCGGGGCCGGTCTGGCTGGCGACGAGCTTGAGCCGGCCGTGCTCGTCGAACTGGCGGATTAGCACGGCAAGCTGCGCGCCGGGCTCGGACAGACGGAAGCGGTAGCCGCCCAGCATGTCCATCAACGGCGAGACGTAGAAACACTTGATCTTCTCGGCCCGCACCGGCCAGTCGAGGGGCCGGCCGTCGTCGTGCAAGAGATAGCTGTGATGCTGCCCGAAGGTGTTGCTGACCTCGGCGATGACGGCGCGCAGCCGCCCGTCCGCGTGCTCGCAGTACCAGAGGCTCAAGGGGTTGAAGCCCAGGCCCAGCACGCGCGGAAAGCACAAGACCCGGATGCGCCCGCCGGCCAGGTCGATGCCGCGCCGGCCGAGCACCTGCTCCGCCCAGGGTCGCAGCGGCGAGCCGTCGCGCGGGCCGTGGTCGCGCAGGTCGAAGCGGAACGGGCGCAGGCCGCGCCGGCGGCTCCCGGCCGCCGACGCGGGCGCGACGGCGAGCAGTCCGGGCGCCGCATCGAGCCGGTCGACGTCCAGCAGGACGCTGAACACCCGGTACTCGAACCGGTACTGCACCGGGAACAGCCGTCGGTGCATGACGCGGGTGAAAAAGATGCGGTGCGGCGCGTTGGCCACAGCGTCCGCCGGCAGCTCCGCCGCCGTCACGCGGGCACCCCCACCGGGGTCGGCAGCGGCAGCGCGTCCGGGGCGGGCTCGGCCGCGTCGCCGGTGAGCCAGCCGGTGTCGGCGCCGAGCCGATCCGCCACGTCTACGGCGGCGCGCAGCGCGTCCTCATGGAAGCCGTAGCCGTGATAGCTGCCGCAAAAGTAGAGGCGGTCGGCGCCCTGCAGCCGGTGCAGCTCGGGCTGCGCGTCCATCGCGGCCTGGTCGTACACCGGGTGGTCGTAGGTCATCTCGCGGATGACCGTGGCGGGGTCGGGGTCCGTCAGCGGGTTCAGGGACACGAAGTAGTCGCGGCGGCTGGTCAGGCCTTGGAGCCGGTTCATCCAGTAGGTCACGGACACGGATTTGTCGCCATCGGCGCCGTCGGCGGCCAGGTAGTTCCACGCCGACCACACCACGCGACGCGCCGGCATCAGCCGCGCGTCCGTGTGCAGGAAGGTGCGATTCGGCTGATAGCGGAAGCGCGCCAGCAGGTCCGCCTCCAGCTCGGTCGGCTGCTCGATGAGCGCGAGCGCATGGTCCGCGTGGCAGGCGAGCACGACGCGGTCGCAGTCGATGCTGCGCCCCGAGGCGAGCTGCACGCGCGCGCCGGCCTCGCGCCGCTGCACGGACACGGCACCATCCTGCACCATGCGCGCAGGACCCAGGTCCGCTGCGATGCGCTTCACGTAGGACTGCGAGCCGTCGGCGACGGTGCGCCACGCGGGCCGCTCCAGCGGGTTCAGTAGCCGGTGATTGTCGAAGAAACGCGCCAGGCTCTCGGCCGGAAACTCCAGCATCGTCGCCGGCGGGCAGGACCAGATGGCCGCCGCCATCGGCAACAGGTAATGGTCGCGGAAGCCGTCGCCCAAGCGCGCGTCGGCCAGGAATCGTCCGAGGCTGCGGCCGTTGAAGCTCGAATCGCGCAGGCAGCGCCGGCAGACGGCACCGAAGCGCAGGATGTCCACGAGCATCCGTAGAAAACGCGGGCTTACCAGATTGCGGCGCTGTGCAAAGATCGTGTGGGGGCCGTCGCCGCCATACTCGACGCGGCCTGGGCCGATGGAGGCGGCAAAGGACATGTCCGAGGCGCGGGTCGGCACGCTTAAGCGCGCCAAGAACCGGACGAACAGCGGATAGTTGCGCGTGTTGTAGACGATGAAGCCCGTGTCCACCGGTATCCGGGAGCCGTCTTCGTCGACATCAATGGTGTTGGTATGGCCACCGAAGTAGCCGTTCTTTTCGATCAGCGTCACGTCGTGGCGCTGAGACAGCAACCACGCAGACGCCAAGCCGGCGATGCCGCT
The DNA here is from genome assembly GCF_001469165.1 of Thiohalocapsa sp. ML1. GTDB lineage: Bacteria > Pseudomonadota > Gammaproteobacteria > Chromatiales > Chromatiaceae > Thiohalocapsa. Next base: position 102,685 of record NZ_JABX01000007.1, read on the forward strand.
GCCGATGACACAGACTCGATCTCTCATGCGGATGCGTTGTACAGGTTTCGTCCGGGAGGGTGGATGGAAGATCTGGACAAGGCCGATCGGTATCAATGGTGCGCTACGCCGACGAGGCGGATAGTGCAACGGACCGGCGCCAGGGCCGGCTCGCCCGCGCGGCCGGCGGAATCTACCACGCCCGGATGCGCCTGCGCCCCCGGCGGACGCTGCGATCGGGTCCGATGCGGCAGCGGCGCTCGCGCGCTACATCCAGCGGCATGCCCCCGCGCAGATCGTGCGCTGCTCCGGAATGCTCGTCGTAGGGTCGTCGCTCGGCGTCTTTTCGGATACCGTTTCTACCTGCGGGAGGTGGGGGCGGGCATCCCCATCGCGCTCGTGAACCACGGGCGCGCCCGCGCGGAGGACTTGGCCTCGGTCAAGCTCGACGTCGACAGCGCCCGAACCCTGACCGCCGCGCTTCGGCTCTGCGCGGCGCACCGCTGACCGCGACCGCGCCCCGCGGCACCAACCCATGGGAGAACCAGCGATGCAACAAGTGCGGATCAAAAGCAAGGGCCCACGGCTGTTGCCGAAGCCGAAGCCGCCGCGGCCGCTGCGCCCGCAGGGTCCACAGCACCCGCTGACCCACCACGAGATCCTGACCCTGATGGGCCCCTTTACCGCCCGCGGGCTGCACGCGGACATGGCCGCGAGCCGGCGCGAGGCGCGGGTGCTCGCGTTCACGGCGACTGAGATACCGGCGGATGCCGACTGCCCCATCGCGCTGACTGCACGACTGCGCCTGGAGGCCGGCGCCGCCAGCGGCAAGCATCGCCTGGTGCGGGAGGTGCGCGACGGGTCCGGCCTGATGGCAACGCTCACCGCCGAAGGGGCGGAGCTCGATACCCTGCTCGCGCAACTGGAGCAGGTGTCGGTGCGCCGGCACTTCGGCGTGCACGGCGGGGTGCCGGTGGCGCGCAGCTATGTGCTGATGCCGGCGTCGCTGGCCTTCTCGCAGCGGGCCGGCGCCGACGCGCGGCGCGCTGCGGCCACCGTCGGCGGGCGGCTCTGGCAGGCGGCGCGGAGCCGGGCGGAGGCGCTGTTGGGCGAACGCGTCGCGTGGCTGCGCCGCAAGCCGGCGGCCGCGCCGGACCCCGCGCCGGCCGATGAGCTGTTGATCGGCGACGCCGACGGCGCGCTTCGGGCCGTGCTGACCGAGGCCAACGCCCGCATCGACCCGATCCACCTGAATCTCAAGGCGGATCGCTTCAGCGGCATGCCGGCGGAGGTGAAGCTGACGCCGGACCCCGGGGTGAAGCTCAAGGTGCCGGAGGACCTCATTGCCGTCATTGCCTGGGACTTCCGGCCGCTGCGCCAGATCGTGACCTATTGGCGCAGCGCCATCCGTGTCGCGACCCATGAGCCCGCGCGCACGGCCGATATCGAAACGAAGCTCGGCGCGATGGTGGCGCACCTCGCGGCGACCCTCGCCGAGGCGCCGCAGAGCTTCCACGAGCGCCATGCCGGCGCGCGCTGGCGGGTGGCCTATCAGCGGGCACTGCCGATGCTGATGCTGCTCGGCATCATGGCCGCGTCGCCGGCCATCCGCTGGGTGGAGCTGGCCGACCACTCCATGCTGCGGCTCCTGATCTTCCACGCCCCGCCGCTGATGCTGGTGTCGTTCTTTTTGATGCGCGAGATGCCCCGCTTCGAGTTTCCGCCGCTGCCGCGGGCGCTGATGCAGCGGGCCTGGGTCGAGCGCGTGACGGAGAAAAAGGCGGCGCCGCCCGAGCCGGGCGGCGCAGAGCGATTCGCGGGCTTGGAGCGGCCGGCGGCGGCCGAGGCCGAGGGCTAGCGAAGCCTTACACCGGCGCGGGCGGGGTGTGCCGTGTCGAGCAACCCGCTCGTGGACGCAAGTACACTTGGGGCCGAGGGCCGAGGGCCGAGGATGGCTGCCTTGGCCCTTGGCCCTTCTGCCGTCCAAAATCCGGTACGCTGGGTCGATAACCAGGCATTGGCCTGGTCCTGCAAGACAACCAAACCCATAGGAGCGACGCTTGCAAGGCAACCCGATGAACATCCCGCCCGTCTCCATCGCGGCGGTGAAGGACGCGCTCATCGAGCAGTTCGCGGACCCGGTGCTGCGTCGGCGGGCGTCCATGCTCTGGGGCACCCGCGGGGTGGGCAAGTCGTCCATCGTGCGGCAGGTGGCGGCGCACTTCGACGTGCCGTTGATCGATCTGCGGCTCACGACGATCGAGCCCGTAGACATCCGCGGGGCGATCTTTGCCGACGAGCGCCAGGCCAAGACAGTCTGGTTCCCGCCGGAGTTCCTGCCCGAGGCCGGCTCGCCGGACGGCATCCTGTTCCTGGACGAGCTGACGGCGGCCGATCAGCGGCTGCAGATTTCGGCCTACTCGCTGATCCTGGACCGGCGCGTCGGCAACTACCGGCTGCCGGACGGCTGGCAGATCGTCGTCGCGGGCAATGCGGCCTTCCACGGCGCCGTGAGCCACGACATGGGCACGGCGCTGGCGGACCGCATGTTCCACTTCAACGTGCAGTCGGTCATCGACGCCTTTCTGGCCTACGCCCTGGCCAATGACCTGGCACCGGAGGTGATGGCGTATCTGAAGGTCCGCCCGGACAAGCTCGACGACACCGCGAGCCAGCTCGCGAATGATCATCTGGTCGGCGCGAGCCCGCGCGGCTGGGAGGACGTGTCGAGCGTGCTGAAGTCGGACCTGTTGTCCGAGGCCGGCAAGCGCGTCTTCGTGCAGGGGCGTATCGGGGCGCCCAATGCGGCGGAATTCTTCGGCGTGCTGCGGGAGATCCAGGCCGGCACGGACGTGCTCGCGCTGCTGGACGCCGAGCCCGGCGAGGCCACCGCGGCGCTCCTGCCGACGAGCCTGGACGGCCTCTACGGCATGCTCTACGCGCTGGTCGCCATGGCGACGGACGCGCCGCGCATGGCGCGCGCGCTGGCCATCCTGGACCAGCTCCCGGACGTGCAGAGCGACGCGCCGCTGCCGATCCGCGAGGTGCAGACGCTGGGCATGGAGCTGTTGTTCCAGCGTGCGTTGGAGCGCGGGCTGGAGGGCGCCGTGCTGGCGAGCCCGGCCTATCGGCGCTACAGCGAGGCGCGGGCGGCGGCTTGAGCCGCGCCGGTCATCAGGCCGCACCAACCGCCATGTCCGGGCAAGCCGAGCACGCCCCCCGCCGCAGCGCCGTCTACGAGCACCGCGGCACCCGCGCCGTGCAGCGGATGGTGGAGTACGCGCCGTCCACGGGCGGGCTCGCGCTCTGGATCCGGCACGTCGATGCCGAGTCCGAAAGCGACGGCCGACTCATCGCCGCCAACGACGGCGCAACCATCTACTACGGCCCGGGCTTCGAGGCACTGCCGCTCTCGGTGCAGACCGGCGTCGTCGCGCATCAGGTGCTGCACGTGGCGCTCCGCCACCCGCAGCGCCAAGCCGAGCTGCAACGGCTCATCGGCGACGTCGACCCGGAGCTGTTCAACATCTGCGCGGACGCCATCGTCAACAGCACGCTGTCGCACCTGACCTGGCTTCGGCTCCCGGAGGGCTCGGTGCTGCTGGAGGAGCTGCTGGCCGGCTCGCTGATGCGCCTGGAGTCGCCGGACAAGGCGCTGCTGGACTGGGACGTGGAGCGGCTCTATCGCGCCGTGGACGATCGCGCCGCCGGCAGCGGCGGCAGCGGCACCCGCCGCGGCGGCAAGGGCCAGCGCGACCACGACCAGGGCCGCAGCCGGCGCAGCGGCGAGTCCGAGCAGGGCGGCACCGAGGCCAAGGAAGACGGCCCGCGGGCGGCCCGGGCGCGGCACATCGCCGGCGCCATCATCCGCGACCTGCTGCCGGCCGCCGACGCCGAGCACCCGGAGGCAGAGGCCGAGCACGCCCGCGACTGGCGCGAGCGCATCACCCGCGCCCACGCCGGCGACGGCGTGCACTCCATGCTGCGCGCGCTGCTCGCGGACCTGCCGAAGGTCCGCACGCCCTGGGAGCAATTGCTCCGCACGCAACTCGCCCGCGGGCTGTCCATGCAGCCGGAGCTGTCGTGGTCGCGGCCGTCGCGCTCGTATCTGGCCAATCGCGGCCGGGTCGGCGGTCGGGATGGGCAGGGCGGCGGCATGCGCATGCCCTGGGAGCCGGGGCGGGCGTCGTCCCGCGCCGTCGCGCGGCTCGCGGTGCTCGTGGACGTGTCGGGCTCCGTGGACGACGCGCTGATGCACCGCTTCGCCGCGGAGCTTCAGTCCATCAGCCGGCGCTTGGAGGCGCGCGTGCTGGTCGTCATCGGCGACGACAAGGTGCGCGACGTGCGGTTCTTCGAGCCCGGCCGCTCCAACCTGCGCGACATCGAATTCCACGGCGGCGGCGGCACCGACTTCACGCCGCTGCTCACCGAGGCCGCGCGCCACGGCCCGGACATGGCCGTGTTCCTGACCGACCTGGACGGCCGCGTGGACTACTGCCCGCCCTTCCCGGTGCTCTGGGCCGTGCCCGCGAGCGCCGAGCCCATGGAGCCGCCCTTCGGGCGCAAGCTGGTGCTCGAGTAGCAGCAGCAGTGGGGCCGGCTTCCAGCCGGCCCGCCCGCCAGTTGCCCAAGCGCCCGCCCGAGCCTCCGGCGGCCGCCCGTGCGGGGCGCAGAGCGCCCCCCACCGCGGCGGCGCTTGTGCTAGCACCCCGGCGCTCGTGCCAGCGCGATGGCCCTCGTGACACCGCTCCAGCGGTGTCACGCATCTGCGGGCGCTCTGCGCCCTGAAGCGCCCGTGCACGCGATCGACTAAGCTCTGCCCTATCGCACACGACGATCAGGAGCCCCTATGTTCACGCGCCAAGCGGCGGCGCAGGTGCTGTTCGACGCCTGGACCCATTAGCAAACGCCATCCACGCGTCACGCGATCGGCGCAGCGCGTGCGGCCTGCCACGTCAGCCTTGGTCGCTCGCGGCACAAGGCCCGCGGAACTGCTCCGGCACATTGGCCGGACATTCGCCGCAGGCCTCGTTGCCGGGCACGGCGAAGTCGATCTTGCGCGGGTAGGGCAGGTCGAGCCCGTTCATCAGCGCCACGAAGTCCTCCTTGGTGCGTCCGCCGCCCAAGCGCGGGTTGCGCGCCTTCTCCTGCGCGATGCTGGTGACGAAGCGCTGCTCATAGTCGTGGCCCGGGTAGACCAGTGTCTCATCGGGCAGCGAGAAGAGCTTGTTATGGATGCTGTTGTACAAGTCGCCCGCGCTGCCAGACTGAAAATCCGTGCGCCCGCAGGCCTCGATCAGCAGCGCATCGCCGGTGAACAGGAGCTTCTGCACCGGCGTGTCGATGAGGTAGGCGTGGTGGTGATCCGTGTGCCCGGGCGTGAACAGCGGATGCAGGCTGACGGAGCCCACCTGGAAGGGCTCGCCCTCCTGCACGCCGAGGTCGGCGCAGGGCAGGCCGAGCATCTTCGGGTAGGCCGTCTTGCAGCCGGTGCGGCCCTTGAGGCGCTTGGCGCTGGTGAGATGGTCGGCATGGACGTGCGTCTCCAGCGTCGCCAGCAAGCTCAGGCCCAAGTCTTTTAGCAGTTGCAGGTCGCGCTCGACGGTATCGAGCACGGGGTCGATGAGGATCGCCTGGCGCGTCTCCTCGCAGCCGATGAGGTAGGTATAGGTGCAGGAGTCCGCCTCCAGCAGTTGTTTGAAGATCATGGCTTGCTCCGGATCGTGTCGGTTGTGCGGTGGGGCTTGCGTGGAATGGAAGGATTGTCGCGGGCGCTCCGCCGTGGCACAACCGGGGTCTCTCTGCGCCCTCGACACGCTGCGGCATTACTTGGAGGTCACATTGCCTGATGCGATCCACTGGCTGGCCTTGCGCCGGCGCCTCGCGTGCCTGCTGCTCGCCGCACTCGGCGCCGGCGGCACCTGGCTGCACGCCGACGAGTCCGTGCTGCCGATCTTCGATGCGCATCTGCACTACACCGGCATCGATGCCGCGGCGCTGTCACCGATCGAGATCATCGGCATCCTAGACCGCAACGGCGTCACCCGGGCCGTCGTCTCCGGCCTGCCGAACCGGGCAGTAGAGCGGCTCCACGCGGCGGCGCCCGCGCGGATCATTCCGTTTCTCAACGTCTACCGCGGCCCCGACCCCAAGGTCAACTGGATGCACGACGCCGAGCTGCCGGCGCGGGTGCGGGACATGCTCGACGCCGGCGGCCTCTACCGCGGCATCGGCGAGCTGCACATCTTCGCGAAGGATGCCGAGAGCGCCGTGCTGATGGCGCTCGCGGACCTCGCCGCCGAGCGCGGGCTGCTGCTCCAGGTGCACGGCGATGTGGAAGTGATTGACGCCCTCTTTGCGCGCCAGCCCGGGCTGACGGTGCTGTGGGCGCACCTCGGCACCAAGCCGCATCCGGACGCGCTGGCGCCCGCGTTGGCGCAGCATCCGAACCTATATGTCGATACCTCCGTGCGCGACGGCCGCTTCGTCGATGCTCGCGGCCGGCTCAAGCCGCTCTGGCGCGACTTCTTCATCGCGCACGCCGACCGCGTGCTGGTGGGCGTCGATACCTACTGGACCAAGCGCTGGCAGGGCTTCGATGCCGTGGCGGCGGAGATCCGCGCGTGGCTCGCGCAGTTGCCGCCGGAGGTCGCGGAACAGCTTGCCAGTGGGAATGCGAACAGGCTGTTCGGCGACGCCGAGCCAGCCGATCGGGCACACGGCCTCGGCTGGCTGCCGTCGTCCTAGTTTGCTCGACGGCGCCAAATGCTTGCAGGTGAGTCAAGTTTTACGACGACAAGGCGCTTTGAGGGACAAAGGGCCAAGGACCAAGGACCAAGGGAGCCCGCCTTGGCCCTTGCTTCACTTGCGACAACGAGTGGGCTGTGCAGGACGACGCCACCTTGCCCTGGTCGGTCTGAGGCTCTGCCTTGCTAGTCGTCAACCCTGACTCGGCACGTCGCGAAGTCCCGCCGATCCGTGCTCGGGCTGCGACCGTCTCCCGGGTGTGCCCTATACTCTCGCTGCGACAACGCGCAGACGGCGGGAGCAGCGACAACCATGGCACTGAAGCAGATCGAGGTGGATGGGCAGCCCATCCTGGTCGAGGTGACGGATCTCGACATCGAGGCCGGCGGCGACGGCCGCTGGGAGAACACCAGCAAGGGCGGCTTGAGCGCAGCCGACGGCGCGGACATGGGCGAGCGCATCAGCGGCTTGGTCGCCGTGCTCACCGCCCCGGTGCGCCGCTCGCTCGCGGTCGCCGGCGCCGCGGAGTGGACCATGGAGATCACGATGGGCTTCAAAGGCGAGACCGGCGTGCCCTTCGTCGCCAAGGGCGAGGCCAACGCCGCCGTCAAGGTGACGGCGACATGGAGCAAGCCAGCGCCGCGGGAGCGCGGCTGGCTGAGGCGGGCGAAGCGGCGCTGAGGCGATGGCGACAGCACCGCAGATCGTGAGCCTATGGCAGCGCCCGGACCGCAACGGCTTCCTGTGCTCGGGTCTGCTGCTCGGCCCGGCACACATCCTGACCGTCAAGCACGCCTTCGAGGGCATGCAGCCCGACGCGCCGGTCTACGTGCGGCTCATCGACGGCGTCGACGACGATGTCGCGGCCAGGGTCTTGCAGCGCCATCGAGAGCTGGACGCGGCGATCCTGGAGCTGGCGAGTGCCGTTGCGGGCGTCTCGCCGCCGAATCTGCTGACGCGCGCGAATCTCGACTTTACGGGGCGCGCCGCGGTGTTGCGCGCCATCGACCCGCACACTTACCGACGCGTCAGCCCGCCGAGCTTCGGCGTTGCCGGCTACGACCACGACGCGCACGAGTACATCGTGATGCCCGAGAACGCCCGGGGTCACAGCGGCGGCGTGCTGGAGGTGGACGGCCTCGCCATCGGCCTGCTCGTGAAGCGGGCCAGCGCCGATCCGCTCTGCCGCGCCATTGCCATGCATCGGCTCCAGCCTTGGCTGGACGATGTCTTGCGCTCGCCGGCGCCGGTCTGCGCGCCGGGCGCCGAGTCGGCACCGCGGATGCGCCGCTCGGGTGCCTCGCTGGAGCTTGCCCGGCGCGTGCGCGAGCGCATCCGCGCCATCCTCAGGGACGACTGCCCGGAGCAGATGACGCGGCTCTGGGGCGGCGACCCGCTCGGCGGCAGCGCGGACGCCGAGCCGGCGGAGCAACTGCCGGCGCTGATCGACGGGCTCTTCGTCGCGACGCGCAAGCTGCTCGACGAGGCGCGGACCGGCGCCGGCGGTCCGGACCGGCTCGGCCGCGCGCGCACCTGCGGGCTGCGGCTGATCTCCGAGCTGCTCAAGCTCGCCGTCGATGCCGGCGACGCGAACGCGCTCGACAAGCTCGACCGCGATCCCATGCGCCTGCACGTCGCCTGCCGGTTCCCCGGCACCGCCGATGCGGTCTACTTCGCCGTCGAGGACCTGCCCAACCTGTTGCAGGCGAGGCCGCGCTCCAGCGACATCGCCAGCGCCTACGCCGTGCACCACGACGACCTCATCGCCGGCGGCCAGGGCGAAGACCTGCGCGCGGAGCTGCTGTCGAAGCTGTGGGTGACCGTGATGGACGAGGCGCTGCCGGCGCGCATCGAGCCGAAGCACGAGCAGCAGCTCATCGCCCGCATTGCCCGGCATGACCGGCGTGATGGCCGCCGCTACTTGTTCGCCGCAGCCGGCACCGCGGCCTGGCTGAACGACAGCCACTATCGCCGCTGGGCCGATGAACTGCGCATCGGGATGGTGTTGTACGAGGACGGCGACTGTCCGCTGCTGTTGGTCGAAGAGGCGGAGCTCATCGACAGCGTGCGCGAGTATCTGACCCTGCTGGAGACGCATTGATGCCGGCCGGCGACAACCCAACCGATGCCCCGGGCGCGGAACAGCCGCCGCCGCACCCCATCCCCGTTTACCCCATCGGCCCCCCCATCCCGCTCCCCGAGCAGGGCACCTGGCCCAAGTCGATCCACCGCTTCGACGCCGACACCGCCGCGGCGCTGCGCGCCGCCGAGGCCGCCGAGCGCCCGCTCCTGATCCGCGGCGACCCCGGCACCGGCAAGAGCCAGACGGCGCGGGCCGCCGCCGCGGCGGCCGGGCGGCTCTTCGTCTCCGTCACCATCGACGGGCGCACCGAGGCGGCGGACCTGCTCTGGCAGCACGATGCCGTGGCCAGGCTCGCCGACGCCCAGTCCGGCCAAGGCGCCGGCCCGCCCGGCGACTATCTGAGCCCCGGCCCGCTCTGGTGGGCCTACGACTGGACCAGCGCGGAGCGCCAATGGCAGGCGCAGCAGCAGGGCGAGCGCCCGGACGCCCCCGCGGGCTGGCGCCAGGAGGCGGGCACGGTGCTGCTCATCGACGAGATCGACAAGGCCGACCCGGACCTGCCGAACGCCTTTTTGGAGCTGCTCGGCAACCGCGGCTTCACGGTGCCGCTGCTCGGCCGGCAGGTCATCCGCGGCGCCCGGCCGCCGCTGGTGATCATCACCACCAACGAGGAGCGCGAGCTGCCCAACGCCTTCCTGCGCCGCTGCCTGGTGCGCACCCTGCGGCTGCCGGAGCCGCTGGCCCCGTGGCTCGCCGGCATGGGCCGGCTGCACCTGGAGCGGCTCGGGCTCGCGGCCTGCTGCTTCGACGACGTGCTCGCCGCCGCCGCCCGGCTGCTCCTCGACGACCGCCGCGCCGCCGAGCAGAGCCAGCGCTACCAGCCGGGGCTCGCCGAGTACCTGGACCTCGTCATCGCCGTCGCGCGACTGGAGCCAACCGAGCCCAAGCAGCAGGAGCTGCTGGGCCAGCTCGCGGGCTTCGCGTTGCGCAAGTCCGACGACGCCGACTGACGCCGGATTGCCGGCGCCCCAAGGAGACCCGGTGACCCAGAGCGCACACGCCCGCCCCGGCATGCTCGGCCGCGCCGCGCTGGCGCAGGTCATCGCCCGGCTGGACCGCGCCGAATGGCCGGCGGCGGCAGCGGCGCTGGGCTTCGAGCCCGTGGCGCAGCGTCCGCGGCCAAACCCGCCGCCCGCCGACAAGACCGACGCGGCGCCGGCCCCGCGCGCCCGCACCGCGCCGGAGTCCGACGCCGCCGACACCGCGCCCAAGCCCGCGCCCTACCGCCCCGCCGACCTGCCGGACCTGCCGTTCTGGCGCATCGCCGCCGTCGAGCGGCGGCCACCCGACCCGAGCGCCCGCCGCGTGCCCGGCTGGCTCGCCGACGCCACGCCCTGGGACGCGCTGCCGCAGGCCGACCGCGGCCAGCCGCCGCCGCGGCCGGCGGCCCTGGCGCCGGCACCGCGCCAGGCCAGGTTCCTGCGCCAGGTGCTGGCCCGGCCGCGGGCGGGTCGGGCGCTGGACCTGGAGCGCCTCTGCGACTGCCTCGCCCGCTGCCGGCTGCCGGAGCGCCTGCCGCGTCGCCGCCGGCCGCGCTGGCCCGGCCTGGTGCACCTGGTGCTGGACCTGTCGCCGGCGCTGCGCCCCTTTCAGCACGACCTCTGGGCCTGGGCGGAGCGGCTGGAGGCCGCCCTCGGCCGGCGCTTGCTCCGGCTCGCCACGCACGGCGGCAGCCCGCTGGACCTGGAACGCCTCGGCGCGGACGCCGGCCCGCGCAGGCCGCTCGCCATCGCCGACGGCACGCCGCTCATCATCCTCGGCGACGCCGGCCTGTACGACCCCCACGGCAGCAGGCATCGCCACTGGCTCGCGCTGGCCGAGCGCAGCGCCCGCGCCGGCATGCGCCCGCTGCTGCTCGCCCCGGTGCCGCCGCGGCTGCTCACGCCCGCCGTCAGTCGCCGCTTCGCCTGCGCCCTGCTGGAGCGCGGCGCGCCGCTGCGCCTGGCGCGCCCGCGGCGGCCGAGCCCCGACCCGGAGCCGGAGCGCCCGCGCGCGCCGCCGCCGCTGCGCACGCTCGACCCAAGCTCGCCGATCACGCCGGACGCCGCGGCGGACGCCGAGCCGCCCGCCACCGACCCGGCGACCGCCGCCCTGCTCGCGGCGCTCGCCCCCGGCGCCCGCACCGAGCCCGCGCTGCTGCGCCGCCTGCGCCTGCTGCTGGCCGGTCAGGGCTCGGACTTGGGCCCGGACTTGGACTCGGACTTGGCCCCGTACCCGGACATCGGCAGCGAGCACGCGGCCTGGAACCACCCGGACCTGGTGGCCGACGAGCTCGCCTGCGCGCTGCGCCCGGACCGGCGCGCCGCCGCCGAGGCCGCGTTTCGGGCGCTGCCGGCCGCGACGCGCCGGGCCATCCTCACAGCGCGTGCGGAGTTTCATCGGCACAGCTCCCCCTTCGTGCGCCTCGAAGAGGCCCTGGCCGCCGCGGCGCTCGCCGGCGCCGGCGCGGACGCCGGCCTGCCGCAGCCCGTCGCCGCGGCCCTGGCGCAGGCCCTGCGCGACGCGGAGCACTGGGCGGCCACCCTGCATCGGCCGGACCGCGGCGGCCAGCACCCGCCGCTCACCGCCGCCATCGCCGGCCTGGGCCGGCGCCGGCCGGCGCTGCTCGCGCGGCACCGCGAGCTGGCCACCGCCTGGGCGCTGGCCAAGCAGACGGAGCTGCGCGCCGGCGCGCTCGCGGCGCTGCCGCCCGGCCTCGACCCGGACCTGCTGCGCTGGCTGCTGGCGCCGGACGACCCGGAGCGGCCCGTGCTGCTCGCCCAGCAGGGCGAGGCCATCGGGCTCTATGCCGCCGACGGACCCGCGCCCGCGGCCGTGCTCGCGCACGGCAGCCTCGCCGGTGCCTACTGGGAGCTGGAGCCGGCCCGCGCGCCCGGGGCCGACGCTGCTGCCGGGCGCGACGACTTGGCGCAGCGGCTGCGGGCCTCCGCGCTCGGCAGCGGTCTCCGCCTTGGCGAGTCGCGCCCGCCGGCGCAGGACCGGCGCTGGCGCATCACCGCCGGCGACACCCGCTGGATACTGGAGGCCATCCGCCGGCCCCCCTGGGCACGCGGGCTCGGGCGCGACGGGCTCGGGCTGTTCGCCGAGCCAGCGCCCGAGCTGCTGGGCCCGGCGGACAAGGCCGCCACCGACCACCAGGGCCCGCGCTGCCGCCTGTACTGGCAGCCCGCCGGGCCACTCGCCGTCGCCGGGCTGGACGACCCGCTGCCGCTGCCCGAGGGCGCCTGGTGGGACGCGGCGCTGTTCGAGCAGGCCGGCACCCGGGGCTCTCGGTTGGCACCAGAATCGGCGACCGCTGTGGGTCTCATCCGGACCGCCCTGCTGCCGGCACCGGACTGGGCCGAGCGCCACGGCCTCGACGCCCATGGCCTCTGGGCCGAATTCAGCGTCGCCGGCGTGGTGCAGCGGCTGCGCTGGCTGCCCCCGGGGGAATTTCTCATGGGCTCGCCGGAGGACGAGCCCGATCGGGACAAAGACGAGCAACAGCACCCGGTGCTGCTGACCCGGGGCCTCTGGCTCGCGGACACCGCCTGCACGCAGGCGCTGTGGCAGGCCGTGCTCGGCGAGACGCCGAGCGGGTTTCAAGGCCCGGAACGGCCCGTGGAGCAGGTGAGCTGGGAGGCTGTCGTCGAGCGCTTCCTGCCGGCGCTGAACGCATGCGTGCCGGGGCTCGAAGCCCGGCTGCCGACGGAGGCCGAGTGGGAATACGCTTGCCGCGCCGGGACGACGACGCCCTTCAGCTTCGGCGACCGGCTCAGCACGGACCAGGCCAACTACGACGGCAACTATCCTTATGCCGGCGGCGAGCAGGGCGAGTACCGCGCGCATGCGCTCGATGTCAAGGCGCTGCCGGCCAACCAATGGGGGCTGTATCAGATGCACGGCAATGTCTACGAATGGTGCCAGGACTGGCTGGGGGACTATCCCGAGTCGCTGGTGAAGGACCCGATCGGATCATCGGCGGGCCGCGGGCGCGTGCTGCGCGGCGGCTACTGGAACGGCCGCGCCAGGTGGTGCCGCTCCGCCTTCCGCGACGCCCGCGGGCCGGCCTCCCGCAGCAGTGACGCCGGCTTCCGGCTTGCCCGAGGGCCTTCCCCCCTGGCAGGCGAGCAGGCAGGCGGGCAGGGCAGCGGCGCGGGCGCGGCGGGCACGGGCGCCGGTGGCGGAGCCCCGGCGACCGAGCCCGCCGTGCCGGCGCCGCTGCCACGGGGCGAGCGCCCCGAGCGACCGAGTCCGGACAAACCAACCGACAGCGGCGGATTCCTGCGCCGGCTATTGGGGAGGCGACGCAAATGAAGTACCGCTTTTCCGACTGGCTCCCACGCGGAAGCCGGGGAGCAAGGCCTGACGCTCCAGCGACCCGGGCGCGCTGCGCCAGCGGGCGGGGGACGCGCGGCGCTGGAGCGCCGGCCACGCGCTCCCCGGCTTACGCGTCGGAGCGAGGCGGGCACCTGCCACGCGGGTCGGGCGGCGAACAGGAAGGGCGCCGGCGCGCAAGTAGGGGGCCTGGCAGCGGGCCGCCCGAACGCCCGCCGGCCGTCCGCCGCATGTCCGCGTGATCCCATGCCAGACGACGCCCTGAGCCCGGAATCCGTCTCGCCTGCTGCCCAGCCTCGGCTGCCGGCCCTGTTCCCGGAGGCCTGGGCCTGTGCCTTCGGCCAGGATGACCGGGGTCTCTGGCAGGCCTTTGCCGTGGGGGATGTGGTGCAGCACTTGCGCTGGCTGCCGCCGGGCGCCTTCCTGATGGGCTCCCCGGACGACGAGCCCGAGCGGCGCGACAACGAGCAGCAGCACCCGGTGCTGCTGACCCGGGGCCTCTGGCTGGCGGACACCGCCTGCACGCAGGCGCTGTGGCGGGCGGTGCTGGCCGAGACGCCGAGCGATTTCCACGGGCCGGAGCGCCCGGTGGAGCGGGTGAGCTGGGATGATGTCGTCGAGCGCTTCCTGCCGGCGCTGAACGCATGCGTGCCGGGACTCGACGCCCGTCTGCCGACCGAGGCCGAGTGGGAATACGGCTGCCGCGCCGGCACCACGACGCCGTTCAGCTTCGGCGACCGGCTCACCACGGACCAGGCCAACTACGACGGCAACTTTCCGTATGCCGGCGGCGCGAAGGGGCTTTATCGGCAGCAGACCCTCGAGGTCAGGGCGCTGCCGGCCAACGGCTGGGGCCTGTATCAGATGCACGGCAACGTCTATGAATGGTGCCAGGACTGGCTGGGCGACTATCCCAAACGGCTGGTCCGGGACCCGACCGGCCCGTCGGCGGGCCGCGAGCGCGTGCTGCGCGGCGGCCGCTGGCTCGGCAGCGCCAGGTGGTGCCGCTCCGCCCACCGCATCGCCGACGTGCCGGCCTACCGCTACTGGAACGTCGGCTTCCGGCTTGCCCGAGGGCCTTCCCCCCAGGCGGGCGGGCAGGCAGGCGAGCAGGGGCCGGCGGATTGGGCGTGAACCGGCACGCGCAGGCGGCATCGCGCCGGCTTTGCATCCGGTGCTTGCGGGCGCTGGAAGGCTCCCCCTATAATGCGCGGCTTGCAGGCGCGTAGCTCAGTTGGTTAGAGCACCACCTTGACATGGTGGGGGTCGGTGGTTCGAGTCCACTCGCGCCTACCAACTTCGGGCCGCCGGCCTCTAGGGGCTTGGCGGCTTTTGTTTTTCTGCCGTCGCGGCGCGCGCGGCGGCGGTTCGGCCCGGCCGGAATCGGGCTGGATGGGCTAAAGGACGATGAGGTTCAAGCGATCCCTCGTATCGATCGCCACTGAAAAGCACGCAGGTCTCCCGATGCCGCAGATTACGCTCCCCGACGGTTCCGTCCGCAGCTTCGATGCGCCGGTGACGGTGCAGGCCATCGCCGCCAGCATCGGTCCCGGGCTCGCGAAGGCAACCCTGGCCGGGCGCGTCAACGGCCGCCTGGTGGATGCGAGCTGCGTCGTTGCCGAGGATGCCGAGGTGTCCATGGTCACGGCCAAGGACGAGGAGGCGCTGGAGCTGCTGCGCCACGATGCCGCCCATGTCATGGCGCAGGCCGTGCAGGAGCTCTATCCGGGCACGCAGGTGACCATCGGCCCGGCCATCGAGAACGGTTTTTACTACGACTTCGCGCGCGACGAGCCCTTCACGCCGGAGGACTTGGCCGCCATTGAGCAGCGCATGCACGAGATCGTCGCCCGCGACCTGCCCATCGCGCGCGAGGTCTGGGAGCGCGAGGAGGCCAAGCGCGTCTTCGGCGGTCTCGGCGAGACCTACAAGGTCCAGATCATCGACGACATCATCCCCGAGGGCGAAGAGGTCTCGGTGTATCGCCAGGGCGAGTGGTTCGACGTCTGCCGCGGCCCGCACCTGCCGAGCACGGGCAAGCTGGGCCAAGGCTTCAAGCTCATGAAGCTGGCCGGCGCCTACTGGCGGGGCGACTCCCGCAACCCGATGCTACAGCGCATCTACGGCACGGCCTGGCGCGACAAGAAGGAGCTCAAGGCCTACCTGCATCGCCTGGAGGAGGCCGAGAAGCGCGACCACCGCAAGCTCGGCAAGCAGCTCGATCTGTTCCACTTCCAGGACGAAGCCCCGGGCATGGCCTTCTGGCACCACAAGGGCCGGGTCATCTATCGGGAAGTCGAGCGCTACATGCGCGCCAAGCTGGACGAGTACGGCTACCAGGAGGTCGAGACGCCGCAGGTGCTCGACCGCTCGCTGTGGGAGCGGTCCGGTCACTGGGAGAAGTTCGCGGACGATATGTTCACGACGCACCTGGACGACCACGACTTTGCGATCAAGCCCATGAACTGTCCGGGGCACATCCAGCTCTTCAACCAGGGGCTGAAGAGCCACCACGATTTGCCGCTGCGCATCGCCGAGTTCGGCGTCGTGCACCGCAACGAGCCGTCCGGGACGCTGCACGGGCTGATGCGCGCGCGCCGCTTCACGCAGGACGACGCGCATGTCTTCTGCACCGAGGAGCAGCTCCAGGCGGAGGTGTCGACGCTCATCGACATGGTGTTCGAGACCTACCGGGACTTCGGCTTCGACAGCATTGAGCTGGCGCTGTCGCTGCGTCCCGACAAGCGCGTCGGCAGCGACGCGCTGTGGGACAAGGGCGAGGCCGCGCTGGAGCAGTCCCTGCGCGCCAAGGGGCTCGACTTCAAAGTGAAGCCGGGGGAGGGCGCCTTCTACGGGCCGAAGATCGAGTTCACGCTGCACGACAGCATCGGTCGCGCCTGGCAGTGCGGCACCATCCAGGTGGACTTCTCGATGCCGGGGCGGCTCGACGCGCACTACATCGCCGAGGACAACAGCCGCCAGGTGCCGGTGATGATCCATCGCGCCATCCTGGGGTCCATGGAGCGCTTCATCGGCATCCTCATCGAGCACTATGCCGGGATTTTGCCGGTGTGGCTGTCGCCGGTGCAGGTGGTGGTCATGAACATCACCGACCGCCAGGCGGAATACGTGCGCGAGGTCACTAAGACGCTGCGGGACAAGGGATTCCGCGCCGAGTCGGACTTGAGGAACGAGAAGATCGGCTATAAAATCCGCGCCCACACGCTGCACCGGGTGCCATACCTGCTCGTCATCGGCGACCGCGAGGTCGAGCAGGGCCAGGTGGCCGTTAGGGATCGGCAAGGGCAGGACCACGGCGTCATGCCCGTCGAGTCCTTCATCGAAACCCTGACTACCGCCATCGCCGCGCGGAACTGAACAGGCCGCGCGGAACTGACGGCGCAACGGTGATCGACCCTGCCGCACTGCCCGCCGTGACGACGGCCCTGTCGGTCGTGTTGGCATGCGGGCAGGGCGGTGCGCCCTGTACCGGCGGTCACCTGACGAAATCAGCCCCCGAGGGAGGAGCTTAGCTATCGCTGCATCAAAACGTAACCGCGTCAACGAGGAGATCACGGCATCCGAGATCCGCCTGATCGGCGCGGAAGGAGACCAGATCGGCGTCCTGACCCTGCGCGCCGCCCTTGAGCGGGCGGAAGCGGAAGGCATGGACCTGGTGGAGATCGTGCCCACCGCGGAGCCGCCGGTCTGCCGCCTGATGGACTTCGGGCGTTTTCTGTTCGATCAGAAGAAGAAAAAGTCCGAGGCGCGCAAGAAGCAGAAACAGGTGCAGGTGAAGGAGGTCAAGTTCCGCCCCGGCACCGACATCGGCGACTACCAGGTCAAGCTGCGCAACCTGCAGCGGTTTCTGCACGAGGGCGACAAGGCCAAGGTCACCATGCGCTTTCGCGGTCGCGAGCACGCGCACCGGGAGCTCGGGCTCGAGCTGCTGCGGCGGGTCGAGACCGACCTCGCCGACATCAGCATCGTCGAGCAGCAGCCGCAGATGGAGGGCCGGCAGATGGTGATGGTGCTCGGCCCGCGGAAGAAATAGCGCCTCCCCACGCGCTCGGCCGCGCCCCGCTCAACAGGGGTGTGCGCCGCAGTATCCCGCCCCTGGCGGGACGACCGAACGGCCGCAGGCAGCGCGGCCATACAACCAGCAGCCGCCGGGTCAAGGGCTTCCGGCTGCCGCATCAAATAATCCAGACGGAGAACCAAAATGCCCAAGATCAAGACCAACCGCGGCGCGGCGAAGCGGTTTTCCCGCACCGCCGCCGGCGGGTTCAAGCGTAATGCGTCGCATCGGCGCCACATCCTGACCAAAAAGGCCACCAAGCGGAAGCGTCATCTGCGCGGCCCGCAGGTGCTGCACAAGTCCGACGTGCGTGCCGCCCGTCGCATGATCCCTTACTGCTGAGCGCCGGAGGTCCAGTTACATGGCACGCGTCAAACGGGGCGTCATCGCGCACGCCCGCCACAAGAAGATCCTCGACGAGGCTAAGGGCTACTACGGTGCCCGCAGCAAGGTGTTCCGCGTTGCGAAGCAGGCGGTCATCAAGGCCGGCCAGTACGCCTATCGCGATCGTCGGCAGCGCAAGCGCGATTTCCGCGCGCTGTGGATCCAGCGCATCAACGCCGCCGCGCGCATGAACGGTCTGTCCTACAGCCGGTTCATGGACGGGCTGAACAAGGCCGGCATCGACATGGATCGCAAGGTGCTCGCCGAGATCGCCTACGCCGACGATGCGGCCTTTGCCGCCATCGCCGAGCAGGCGAAGGCCGCCTTGGCTTAAGTCAGGTGCTAGGGGCTAGGGGCTAGCTCCTAGGCCCTAGCTCCTAGCCCCCAGCCCCTAGCCCCTGTTTTAGATTTCCAATGAGCCCAGGCAGTCCGCCGTCCCTCGATCAGCTTCGCAGTGAGGCGCTGACCAGCGTGGCTGCCGCGGTGGATCTCGCCGCGCTCGACCGCACCCGCGTGGATTATCTGGGCAAGAGCGGTCGGCTCACCGCACAGCTCAAGGCGCTGGGTGCGCTGCCGCCGGCGGAGCGCCCGGCCGCCGGAGCGGCCATCAATCAGGTCAAGGTGGAGCTGCAGCAGGCACTCGACGCCCGCAAGGCCGCGCTGGAGCAGGCGCTGCTTGCCGAGCGGCTCGCCGGGGAGCGCGTCGACGTGACGCTGCCGGGCCGGGGCCAGCACATCGGCGCCGCGCATCCGGTCACCCGCACGCTGGAGCGCATCGAGCAGCTCTTTGCCAACGCCGGCTTCAACGTCGAGGAAGGCCCCGAGGTCGAGGACGACTACCACAACTTCGAGGCGCTCAACATCCCGGCGCACCATCCCGCGCGGGCGATGCACGACACCTTCTACTTCCCGGACGGGCGGCTGCTGCGCACGCACACGTCACCCGTGCAGATCCGCGTCATGGAACAGCGCGAGCCGCCGTTTCGCGTCATCGCGCCCGGGCGTGTCTATCGCTGCGACTCGGATCTGACCCACACGCCCATGTTCCACCAAGTGGAAGGTTTCCTCGTGGACGAGCAGGCGACGTTTGCAGACCTGAAAGGCGTGCTGTACGACTTCCTGCGCAACTTCTTCGAGGACGATGCCCTGAAGCTGCGCTTCCGGCCGTCCTACTTCCCGTTCACCGAACCGTCCGCCGAGGTGGACGTGCAGTGCGTCAAGTGCGGCGGCGCCGGCTGCCGGGTGTGCAAGCAGAGCGGCTGGCTGGAGGTGCTCGGCTGCGGCATGATCCACCCCGCCGTGCTCGGGCACGTCAACATCGACCCGGAGCGCTGGCTGGGCTATGCCTTCGGCATGGGTGTCGAGCGCCTGGCGATGCTGCGCTACGGCATCGACGACATCCGGCTCTATTTTGAGAACGACCTGCGTTTTCTGCGGCAGTTCGGCTAGCCGACAACATCTTAGCGCCCGCCGGCACGCACCGGCGCGCCGCGCGCCCTCATCGGAGACCGATCGATGCGCTTCAGCGAAGCCTGGCTGCGCGAATGGGTGGACCCGCCGCTCGACACCCAAGCCCTTACCGATCAACTCAGCCTGTCCGGGCTCGAGGTGGACGCCGTAGAGCCGGCCGCGCCCGCGTTCAGCGGCGTCGTCGTCGGCCACGTGCAGAGCGTCGCGCCACACCCGGACGCCGAGAAGCTCCGCGTCTGCCAGGTGGACTTGGGCGATGGTGAGCCCATCGGCATCGTCTGCGGCGCCGCCAACGTCGCGGCCGGCCAGCGCGTGCCGGTGGCGACCGTCGGTGCCAGATTGCCCGGCGACTTCAAGATCAAGCGCGCGAAGCTCCGCGGCGTCGAGTCCAACGGCATGATCTGCTCGGCCTCCGAGCTCGGCCTTGCCGAGAGCTCGGCCGGCATTCTGGTGCTGCCGGCGGACGCCCCGGTGGGCGAGGACTTCCGTGCCTTCCTCGCGCTCGACGACCACTGCATCGAGCTCGACCTGACGCCGGACCGGGCCGATTGCCTGAGCGTTGCCGGCGTCGCCCGCGACGTCGGCGTGCTGAACCGCGTCGCGGTGCGCGAGCCGCGCATCGAGCCCGTTCCCGCGGGCAGCGACGACCGCGTCGACGTCACGCTCGCCGCCCCGGCCGCCTGCCCGCGCTACCTCTGCCGCGTGCTGCGCGGCATCGACCCGCGGGCGCCGACGCCGCTCTGGATGCAGGAGCGCCTGCGCCGCAGTGGGCTTCGGCCCATCAGCGTTGCCGTGGACGTCACCAACTACGTGCTGCTGGAGCTGGGCCAGCCGATGCACGCCTTCGATCTCGCCAAGCTCGATGGCGGCATCGAGGTGCGCATGGCCCGCGACGGCGAGGAACTGGCCCTGTTGAACGGCGACACCGCTCGGCTGCGCGCCGACAGCCTGGTCATTGCCGATGCAAAGCGCGCCGTGGCGCTGGCCGGCATCATGGGCGGGGCCGACAGCGCCGTCGGCGACGCCACCCGCGATCTGCTGCTGGAAAGCGCCTTCTTCGCACCCGCCGCCATCAGCGGCAAGGCCCGTAGCTACGGGCTGCACACCGACTCCTCGCATCGCTTCGAGCGCGGCGTGGACCCGACCCGCTGCGTGCTCGCCATGGAGCGCGCGACCGCGCTGCTGCAAGGCATCGCCGGGGGCACGGCCGGTCCGGTGGTGGCCGCGGTGTCCGAGCCGGACCTGCCGCTGCCGCCGACGCTGCACCTGCGCCGCGCCCGCATCGCGCAGGTGCTCGGGCTCGCGTTCGACGACGCCGCCGTCACGGATATCCTGAGCCGGCTCGGCATGACGCTTACCGCCGTCGGGGACGGCTGGCAGGTAACGCCGCCACCGGCGCGCTTCGACGTGCAGTTGGAGGTCGACGTCATCGCCGAGCTCGGCCGCGTGCACGGCTACGACCGCATCCCGGTGACGCATGCGCGCTCCGCCGCGGCGACCCGCGCCCCGTTGGAAATGGCCTACGATCCGCAGCGCTCGCGCCGGCTCTTGCTCGACCGCGGCTACTACGAGGCCGTCACCTACAGCTTCGTGAGCCCGGAGCTGCAGCGCCTCGTGGACCCGGACGCCGCGCCGCTGGCGCTGGCGAACCCGCTGTCCGCGGAGCTCTCGGTGATGCGCACGAGCCTCTGGACCGGACTGCTCCAAGCGCTGCGCCAGAATCTGGCGCGGCAGCAGACGCGGGTGCGGCTGTTCGAGTCCGGGCTGCGCTTCCGTCAGGCTGGTGCCGAGCTCATGCAGGAGCCCATGCTCGCCGGCGCGATCGTCGGCCCGGTGCTGCCGGAGCAATGGGGTGCCGTGGGCGCCGATGCCGACCTGTTCGACCTGAAGGCCGATGTCGAGGCGCTGCTCGCGGCCGCCGGCTGTGCCGGCGAGGTGGCCTGGACCGCCGCGGCGCACCCGGCGCTGCATCCGGGGCAGAGCGCGCGCATCGAGCGCGCGGGCAAGCCGGTCGGCTGGCTCGGCAGCATCCACCCGTCACTGGCCGCAGCACTGGACCTCCCGGTGAGCGTGCAGTTGTTCGAGCTCGACACCTCCGCCTTGAGCGGGGCACCGCGACCGGCGTTCGCACCGCTGTCAAAGTTTCCATCCATCCGCCGAGACCTCGCCATCGTCGTCGATCGCACGGTGACTTTCGCCCGCATTGAGGACAGCGTCCGGTCTGCTGCCGGCGATCTGCTGCGGGAACTGGTCCTATTCGACATCTATGTCGGCGAGAAAGTAGATTCCAGTCGAAAAAGCATTGCCTTGGGATTGATTTTACAGGCGACTTCTCAGACACTTACCGACGATGAGGTGGCGGCGGTCACGGCGCGCGTGCTGGATGCCCTGCGCGCCGATGTGAACGCGCAGTTGCGCACCTGAGCCCAACCGCTTTGCGGCTTCGCGCCACGTTCCCCGAGTTTGAGCGCACCGGACTTGCAACGAGACAGTTATGGCATTGACGAAGGCAGACATGGCCGAGCACCTGTACGAAGAGCTCGGGCTCAACAAGCGCGAGGCGAAAGAGGTCGTCGAGTCCTTCTTTGAGGAGATTCGCACTGCCTTGGAGAACGGCGAGCAGGTGAAGCTGTCCGGCTTCGGCAACTTCGATCTGCGCCAAAAGAAGCAGCGCCCCGGACGCAATCCCAAGACGGGTGAGGAGATCCCCATCACGGCCCGCCGCGTGGTGACCTTCCGCCCAGGTCAAAAGCTGAAGTCGCGGGTCGAAGCTTATGCCGGACTCGACCGATAGCGTCGACGATCTGCCGCCGATTCCCGGCAAACGCTATTTCACCATTGGTGAGGTCAGCGAGCTCTGTGACGTGAAGCCGCATGTGCTGCGTTACTGGGAACAGGAGTTTCCGCAGCTAAAACCCGTGAAGCGCCGCGGTAACCGCCGCTACTATCAGCGCCACGACGTGGTCACCGTCCGCCAGATCCGCTCGCTGCTGTACGAACAGGGCTTTACCATCGGCGGTGCGCGCCAGCAGCTCTCCGGCGAGACCGCCAAGCACGACAGCTCCCAAAGCCACCAGATCATCCGTCAGATGCGCCTGGAGCTGGAGGACCTGCTGCATGACCTGAAGCGCCGCTCGCACTGAGACGCGCGTTGATGTGCCGGCGCGACCCTCGTATACTGGCCGGCTTCCGGGCGTAGCGCAGTCTGGTAGCGCACCACAATGGGGTTGTGGGGGTCGCAGGTTCGAATCCTGCCGCCCGGACCAAGCAAACAAGAACGCGGCATGGCGTGCGCCATCGCCGCGTTTTTTTGTGCCCTCGGCGCACGCACCTGTGTCGGACGCCTGCACGTCGCGGGGAATCAGAGCCCAGTGCCGGGGTCCATGAGGCATGTCCGAGAGCGTTGCGCATTCGCAAGACCCGTCAGCCACGGCCAGCGGCGCGCTGATCCGCGTCCGGGGGCTGGTGCAGGGCGTGGGCTTTCGGCCCAACGTGTGGCGGCTGGCGCAAGCGCTCGGGCTCGCCGGCAGTGTGCGCAACGACGGCGACGGCGTGCTGATCCGGGCTTGGGGAGAGCCCGAAGCCCTCGCCGAGCTGTGCCGGCAGGTCTGCGACGATGCACCGCCGCTCGCGCGCATTGACGCGCTGGAACGCTCCGATTGGGATGGGGCAGGGCGGAGCGACGACTTCGTCATCGAGCACAGCGCCACCACGTCCGTGCACACGGGTGTCGTGCCGGACGCTGCCACCTGCCAGGCGTGCCTGCGGGAGATCCAAGACCCCGGCGATCGCCGCCATCGCTACCCGTTCACGAACTGCACCCATTGCGGGCCCAGGCTCAGCATCGTCCGCGCGATCCCGTATGATCGGGCGAACACCAGCATGAGCGTGTTTCCGATGTGCCCGGACTGCGAGCGCGAGTACCGCGATCCGTCCGACCGGCGCTTCCACGCTCAACCGAATGCCTGCCCCGTCTGCGGACCGCGGGTGTGGCTCGAGCGGGCGGATGGCACGCCGCTCGATCCGGCCCGGGAGGGCGCGGTGGACCCCATCGCGGCGGCGAGCCGGCTCCTGGCCGCCGGTCGCATCGTCGCGCTCAAGGGCATCGGCGGTTTTCATCTCGCCTGCGATGCGACCGACGCCGACGCCGTCGCGGAGCTCCGGCGGCGCAAGGGCCGCTATGCGAAGCCGCTCGCGCTGATGGCACGGGATCTCGATGTCATCGCTCGCTTCGCCGAGCTTGATGATGCATCGACGGCGCTGCTGCGCGCACCCGCGGCACCCATCGTCCTGCTGCCGATGCGCCCCGGGGCCGGTTTGGCGCCCGCGGTCGCGCCGGGCCAGACCACCATCGGCTGCATGTTGCCTTACAGCCCGCTGCATCATCTGCTGCTGGCCGACTGGGACCGCCCGCTCGTCATGACCAGCGGCAACCGCAGCGAGGAGCCCCAGTGCATCGACAACGCCGATGCCCGCGCGCGCCTGGCCGGCATCGCTGATGCACTGCTGCTGCACGACCGCGACATCATCAACCGCGTCGATGACTCGGTGACACGCGTCATGGACGGCGCGCCCCGGCTGCTGCGCCGAGCACGCGGCTTTGCGCCGGCGCCGTTGACCCTGCCCGCGGCCTTCGCGCCATTGCCGCCGGTGTTGGCGATGGGCGGCGAGCTCAAGAACAGCATCTGCCTGTTGAAGGACGGACAGGCGGTGCTGTCGCAGCACTTGGGCGATCTGCACGACGCCGCCACGGCGCGCGAGTTCGAGCACACCATCGGGCTCTACCGCACGCTGTACCAACACCTGCCCGCCGCGGTCGCCGTTGATGCCCATCCTGGCTACCACGCCAGCCGGGTAGGCCGGCAGCTCGCCGCGGAGTGGGGCATTCCGGTCGTTGCGCTCCAGCATCATCGCGCGCACATCGCCGCCGTGCTGGCGGACAATGCCAGGGCGCCTGGCGCGCCGCCGGTGCTCGGCATCGCGCTCGACGGTTCCGGCTACGGCGACGACGGCAGCGTCTGGGGCGGGGAATGGTTCGTCGGCGGCTACACGGACCTGCGTCGCGTCGCGCGGCTCAGGCAGGTGCCGCTGCTCGGCGGCAGCAAGGCGATCTTGGAGCCTTGGCGAGTGTTGTTCGCGCACCTCGACGCCGCCTTGGGTTGGGACGCCTTTCGGCGGGACTTCGGAGACCTGCCCATGGCGCGCGCGCTTGCCGCTCGCCCGGTGGAGCTGCTCCGCCGCATGGCGGCGGGCGGCATCAACGCACCGCTCACATCGTCCTGCGGACGACTCTTCGACGCGGTGGCCGCGGCGCTCGGCATCTGTGCGGACCGGATCGCCTACGAGGGCCAGGCGGCCATCGAGCTGGAGACCCGCTGCGGGCCCCTGGTCGGCGTGGCGGGTTATCCGTTCGCGGTGGTCGACGACGGCGCCATGGCCGTGTTGGACCCAGCACCCATGTGGCGGGCCCTGTGCGACGACCTTGCCGGCGGTGCACAAGCCGGCTTGGTCGCGATGCGCTTCCATGCCGGCCTCGCCGAGGCAGTGACGGGGCTGTCGGCGGACCTTGCGGCGGCGCATGACATCGGCACCGTCGCCCTGTCCGGCGGCGTGTTCCAGAACCGAACGCTGTTCGAGGCGCTCTCGACCCGGCTGCGTGAAGTCGGGCTCAGCGTGTTGAGCCACGGCCGCGTGCCGAGCAACGACGGCGGGCTGGCGCTCGGGCAGGCGGTGGCCGGCGGGCTTTGCCTGTCGGAGAGCCCATGGCACGGCTGATATACTGACCAAAACTCGCGATCCGTACGGCAGCAGACATGGCCCTGGCGCAGGAAGACATCCAGTTCATCAAGGCGCATCTTGGCGATTGGCTCGCGGAGCAATCCCTCGGCAAGCCGCCGGCCGTGTACGAGATTGAGCTGCGCGAGCGCATGGTGCGCGTCGAGGAAGCGCTGAAGCACCAGCTCGAGCTGATGCGCGAAGGCTTTGCGCGCATGGACCAGCGCTTCGAAGCGTCCGAGCTGCGCCACAAGGAGCTGCGCGAAGATATGCTGGCGCGGTTCGAGCAGATGGACAAGCGGTTCGAGCAAATGGATAAGCGCTTCGAGCAACTGCGCGAGGACATGCTGGCTCGGTTCGAGCAAGTGGACAAGCGCTTCGAGCAACTGCGCGAGGACATGCTGGCTCGGTTCGAGCAAGTGGACAAGCGCTTCGAGCAAGTCGACAAGCGCTTCGAGCAAGTCGACAAGCGCTTCGAGCAAGTCGACAAGCGCTTCGAGCAAGTCGACAAGCGCTTCGAGCAAGTCGACAAGCGCTTCGAAAGCGTCCAGCAGGACATTCGCGAGATGCAGCGGCGCATGGACCGCTTTCTCGTTTGGTCATTCAGCACGACGGTGGCGGTGGGCGGCCTCGTGGTCACGCTCGTCAAGCTTTGGAATCCTTAGGCGATTGCCGGAAAAAAAACCTACCGAATGGCGCAGGATTTTCGTCTGCCTTCAAGGAGCGGCAGCGGGTACATCGTTGAACTATGCACCCGCTGCCGCGACGCAGAAGGCGGGCGAAAAGACAAGCCAGGCGGTATGTTTTTTGACAGAAATCGCCTTACCATGAAACTCGCGCGCAGCGCGCTCCTTAATCTCCCTCTCCCTCTGGGAGAGGGCCGGGGTGAGGGAAACGGCCATGGCGAGCAGCGCCTTCCATCCTCCGGGGTGGCGCTGGTCGCCATGGTCGTTAGCCGTCAGCGGCCGGCTGGTCGCGTCTTTCGACCGCCGTCGTTCTCAGCCCCGCCAGTGCTCCGGCCGCGGCCGATAACGGTCCGGGATCAGCACGGTGGGGCTGCGCTGGGACTCGTCCCGCTGCGGGAAGTCCAGCGTGTAGTGCAGGCCGCGGCTCTCGCGCCGGCGCTGGGCGGACTGCACGATCAGGTCCGCGACTTCCACCAGGTTGCGCAGCTCCAGCAGGTCCGTCTCGACGCGGAAGTTGCTGTAGTTCTCGATGATTTCCTGGCGCAGCAGGTCGATGCGCCGTTTCGCGCGCGTGAGCCGCTTGTTCGTGCGCACGATGCCGACGTAGTCCCACATGAAGCGCCGAAGCTCCTCCCAGTTGTGGGAGATCACGACCTCCTCGTCCGGCTCGGTGACGCGGCTCGCGTCCCAGGGCGGCGCCGCGGGCGGCTCCGGCCAGCCGTCGGCCAGCAACTCGATGTCCCGCGCCGCGATCTCGCCGAAGACGAGGCATTCCAAGAGCGAGTTGCTCGCCATGCGGTTCGCGCCATGCAGGCCCGTGTAGGCGGCCTCGCCGATCACGTAGAGCCCCGGGCGGTCGGCGCGGGCGCGGGCATCGGTGAGGATGCCGCCGCAGGTGTAGTGGGCGGCCGGCACCACCGGGATGGGCTCGGTGGTCATGTCGATGCCGAGCGTGAGGCAGTAGGCATGGATGGTGGGGAAATGCTCGCGAATGAATTCGGGCTCGCGGTGCGAGATGTCGAGTAGCACGTATTTGCTGCCGATGCGCTTCATCTCGTGGTCGATGGCGCGGGCGACGATGTCGCGCGGCGCGAGCTCGGCGCGCTGGTCGAAGCGCGGCATGAAGCGATCACCATTCGGCAGGACCAAGCGTGCGCCTTCGCCCCGCAAGGCCTCGGTGATCAGGAACGACTTGGCCTTAGGATGGTAAAGGCAGGTCGGATGGAACTGGATGAACTCCATGTTTGCGGTGCGGCAGCCCGCGCGCCAAGCCATAGCGATGCCGTCGCCGGTGGCCACGTCCGGGTTGCTGGTATAAAGATAGGCCTTGCTTGCGCCGCCGGTGGCGATGACGACGAAGCGCGCGAGAAAGGTCTCCACCTCGCCGGTGAGGCTGTTCAGGCTGTAGGCGCCGATGCAGCGGTCCTCATTGGCGCCGATGCGTCGGGCGTCGATCAGGTCCACGGCCGTGTGGTGCTCGAACAGATCCACGTTGGCGCGTGCCCGCACCTGGCTTTCGAGCGTGTCCTCCACGGCGCGGCCGGTGGCGTCGGCCGCGTGCACGACGCGCCGGTGCGAATGGCCGCCCTCTCGGGTCAGGTGGTAGCCCTCGGCGTCGCGGTACTGCACGTCGCGCGTAAACTGGACCCCCTCGCCGAGCAGCCAGCGAATATTCTCCGGACCATGCTCGACCACGAGCCGCACGATCGCCTCATCGCAGAGTCCGGCGCCCGCGTTCAGCGTGTCGCGGACATGGGACTCGATCGAGTCCGCCGCGTCGAGCACAGCGGAGATGCCGCCCTGGGCATACAGCGTGTTCCCCTCGCGCAGCTCGCGCTTCGACAGCACGGCGATGCGGAGCCCCGGGCTGAGCCGCAGCGCGAGGCTGAGACCGGCGGCACCGCTGCCGATGATGAGCACGTCGTGGCGATGGGGGTTGTTCATGGGTGGCATGGCCTGCGCAGGATGTTGTTCGTTCGCACCGCGAACGAGCCGACGGTGGATGTCGCGGGCGGGTATCGGGCACCGACTTTGCGGCGGTGAGCCGACAACGCCTAGTTTGCCGAAACGTGCTACCCGGCGGCGATCGAGTCAAGCATTACGTGGGCTGCGGCGAGGACTCCTTGGCGGCGCCGAATGCGCGCCGAAACGTCTGGGGGAAGCGCCAAGGGCCAAGGGCCAAGGGCCAAGGGCCAAGGGGGAAGGGCCGAGGGCCGAGGGCCAAGGGAGCGCTCCTCCGCCCTTGGCCCTGAGGCTCCGCCCCACGATCGCGCAAATCTGTGCAAAGTATGAACAACCCGTCCGTGTCTCTGTTCATTTCCGTGGTTCGCTGGACGAGACCGTTTTGATGCTGGGGTTTGACCGCATGTTCTCCTGCAACGACGCGAGCACCCCGCCGCAGCCCCGGCCGCATGCGGGCGAACCGGGGCCTTGCGCGGCGTCAGCTCGAGAGGGTGACGCAAGAACTTAACACCGCTGGTGAGTGTCAATGGCAACGTGCAACAGGCGCGGCCGGTCGTTCGATGGAGCACCGGCCGGAGGCGCCCATGAGTGAGCGGGAGACCGACCAGGCCTTGGTCGAACGTGCGCAAGGCGGTGACAACCGTGCGTTCGATCTACTGGTGCTCAAGTATCAGCAGCGGATCGCCGCGCTGATCGGCCGCTACCTGCGCGACAACAGCGAGGTGATGGACGTGACCCAGGATGCCTTCCTCAAAGCGTATCGCGCGCTGCCGGGCTTTCGTGGCGAGAGCGCGTTCTACACCTGGATCTACCGCATCGCGATCAACACGGTGAAGAACCATCTGGTGGCGCAGGGTCGTCGGCCGCCGGGCGACGACGTGGAGGCGGAAGTTGCGGAGCAGATGGACATGGGCGGTCGGCTGCGCGATCAGGCGACGCCTGAACGGGAGCTGCTGACCGATGAGATCGCCAACAACGTGCAGGCGGCGCTCGACGGTCTGCCGGAGGACTTGCGGACCGCCATCGTCCTGCGCGAGCTGGAAGGCATGAGCTACGAGGAGATCGCCACCGCCATGTCGTGTCCCATTGGCACCGTGCGCTCGCGTATCTTTCGCGCGCGGGAGGCCATCGACAAGCGGCTTCGGCCGCTGCTGATGTCATGATTCGTCGCGACCGCGGCACGGCCGCCGGCGGGCAGTCCGGGCCGCAATCGGCGTCGCCGGGCCGAAGCGCGTCGCCGCGGCGACGCTTACCAGTCACACAATCTGCGGGGGTGAATACCGCATGAGCACGGATCTGGAAAAACAACGCATCTGCTGCCTCATGGACGGCGAGGCGGGGCGTTTCGAGGCCGCGGCGGCCATTAACGATCTGCTCGGGTCACCCGAGCTGGTCGGGAGCTGGGAACGCTGGCACCTCATCCGCCGCGCGTTGCGCCGCGAGCCGAACGACCTCGCCGCACGCAACATTGCCGGGCGGGTGCGTGCGCAGCTCACCGCGACCAGCGGGCCTACTGAACCTGCGCCGCTGCCGCGCATCCCCCACGGCTCGCGCTGGCTCAGCGCACCCGTCGGCGGTGCCCTTGCCGCGGGGATGGCGCTGCTCGGGCTGGCCGTCGTGCTCACGCGCCCGGTGCCAGGAGCGCTCGACGGCGACGTCCAACTGGCCGCAACCACCGAGCGCTGGCAGCAGCAGGACCCCGCCGTGCGCAACCGGCTCGACCGGCTGCTGTTCAACCACCATGAGCAAATGGCGGGGCCCGCACGCAGCGGGGTCGGACT
The DNA here is from genome assembly GCF_001469165.1 of Thiohalocapsa sp. ML1. Classification (GTDB taxonomy): domain Bacteria; phylum Pseudomonadota; class Gammaproteobacteria; order Chromatiales; family Chromatiaceae; genus Thiohalocapsa. The sequence continues at coordinate 132,007 of NZ_JABX01000007.1, forward strand.
CTACGTCGCCGTCATCGGTTACGAGCGTCTACCTTGAGCTTGTCTGCACCTGCGACCCAGGGCGCGGTGTCGAACCCCGCGGCTCCGAAGCTTCACCGCGTGTGCGACCGTTGCATGAGCCCGCTGCGGCTCACGGCGCTGTTGTTCGGGCTGCTCGGCAGCGCGGCCGCGGCGTTCGCCGACGAGGGCGCCGCGGCGATCCTCCATCGCATGAACCGGTCCGCCGAGCACGTGGCCTTTGAGGGCACCCTGGTCTACCTGCACGGGCACGACCTGGCGGCACTGCGGGTCAGCCATCGCGTCGGCGCCGGCGGCAGCGGTGAGAGCCTCTTCTCCCTGACCGGACCGGTGCGGGCACTGGCCCGGCACGCCGGGGGCGTCACCTGCATGCTGCCGGATTCGGCGCCGCTGACCGTCCGGCGGCCCGCCGCCGCTGGCGGTCTGTTGGGCGGACTCGTGCTCGACTTTTCGGCCCTGTCCAGTCACTACGGCGTAGCACGGCATGGCGTGTTCCGCATCGCGGGGCGCGAGACGGATGTGGTCAGCGTCATGGCGAAGGACGTCTATCGCTACGGCTACCGGTTCTACGTCGATCAGGCGAGCGGCCTGCCGCTCAAGGTCGATCTGCTCGCACACGACCGCGTGCCGATCCAACAGATCATGTTCACGGACATCGACATCGATCCCGCCGCGGCGCCGCCGTCTGGCGGCGAGCCGCCGGCGCGGCCGACGCCGGCGCCCGGCGATGATGCCGATTGGGAGCCGCGTCGGCTGCCCAGCGGCTTCGCTGTCATTTCTCGGGCAAACTTCGAGCGTGACGATGGTGCTACGGTGCGCCAGTTGGTGGTCAGTGACGGCCTTGCATCCTTCTCGATCTACGCCGAGCCGCCCGCGACAGGTGTGCTGCGGGGCGAGTCCCAGCTCGGCGCCGTCAGCGCCGCCGGTGGCCGCATCGGCGAGCACCACGTGACTGTGGTCGGCGAGGTGCCGCTCGCCACGGTGCGGTTCGTGCTCGACGGCATGGCTGCCGCGCTCGATTGAACCTAGAAAGCGCGGTTGGTCAGGGTGCGCCGAGGGCCGAGGGCCAAGGGCCGAGGGCCGAGGAGGGCTCCCTTGGCCCTCGGCCCTTTGACCTGCAAGCGCCGTGTCGTCGTGAAACTTGCCTCAGGGACGATTGCCGATGCTGGGCAGCGCGCCTATGCTGTGCGGCGCTGCGTGCATCGCAGCGCCTAGCGTGGGTGGAGCTGTGATCGAAGAGCAGGGCAGGGTGCTGCGAGTCGCGGACGGCGTCGCCATCATCGAGGCGGTGCGCCGGAGCGCCTGCGGCAGTTGCGGCGCTGCCGGGAGCTGCGGAACGTCGCTGCTTGACCGGTTTCTCGGGCGGCGTCCGCTGCATCTGGAAGTCGACAACACCCTCGGCGTTGAGGTCGGCGACGCGGTGGTGGTGGGCGTCCCCGAAGATGCCTTGCTGCGCGCTGCCGCCGCCGCCTACCTGGGGCCACTCGTGGGTCTCATCGGTGGGGCCATCGCCGGTCGGCATTGGCCGCTCCCCGCAAGTACCGACGGCGAGCTTGCGAGCATCCTCGGCGGTCTGCTCGGACTCGTCATCGCGCTACGCCTGGTGGCCGCCTACAGCCGCCGCCTGACTGCAAACCGGCGCTTTCGCCCGGTGCTGCTGCGCAGAGACCGCCCGCTGCCTATCCCGGTCACTTTCAGTTGACAGCACGCCCGGCGCTGGCCGGGCGGCGACATCGTAACGGCAGAGCGCAGCCCGGGCCGGTGCTCTGCTATCTTTGCGCTTTCGCGTCGGCGCCGCGCTGCCGTTGCTATCGATCTCCCGACCGGTTTCATCGCCTAGATGCTCACCCCCATCCGCCCGCTGTCCTTCCTGCTGCTGCTGATGGCCTGCGCAATCCCCGCGGGCGCCGCGAGGGAGGCCGTCGTCCCAGCTTTGCCCGGGAACGCCGCGACACGCTTTGGTTTGCCGGATTTCACCGGCCTGGTCGAGCTTTACGGGCCGGCGGTGGTGAACATCAGCACCAAACAGAACCTGCTCTACGGGCCGCAGGACTTTGATGCCGAAGATGGGTTCGGCGAGGATGGCCCGCTGTATGACTTCTTCCGCCGCTTCTTCGGGGAGGAGGGTCCACTGCCGGACGAAGGCGAGAACGGGCGCTCCCTGGGCTCGGGCTTTATTCTGTCGCCGGACGGCTACGTGCTGACCAACTCGCACGTCGTCGAGGCGGCGGACGAGATCGTTGTGCGCACTAGCGACCGGCGCGAGTTCATCGCCAAGGTCGTCGGCGCCGACGAGCGCAGCGATATGGCCTTGCTCAAGGTAGACGGGGAGGGCCTGCCGGCGGTGCAGATCGGCTCTGCCGCGGACCTCAAGGTGGGCGAGTGGGTGCTCGCCATCGGCTCGCCCTTCGGCTTCGAGCATTCCGCCACCGCCGGCATCGTCAGCGCCAAGGGGCGGAGCCTGCCCACCGAAGACTATGTGCCCTTCATCCAGACCGATGTCGCCATCAACCCCGGCAACTCGGGCGGGCCGCTGTTTAACCTCGACGGCGAGGTGGTGGGCGTCAACTCCCAGATCTACAGCCGCACCGGCGGCTTTATGGGCCTGTCGTTCGCCGTACCCATTGATGTGGCGATGGACGTGGTGGCGCAGCTCAAGGAGAAGGGGCGGGTCAGCCGCGGCTGGCTCGGCGTCCTGATTCAAGACGTGACGCGCGAGCTCGCCGAGACCTTCGACCTAGGGCATCCCCGCGGTGCGCTGGTGGCGCAGGTGCTGCCGCAGAGCCCGGCCGCGAAGGCCGGGCTGCGTGCGGGGGACATCGTGCTCGCCTTCAACGGCAAGGAGGTCACGACCTCGGGCAACCTGCCGCCGCTGGTCGGCGCCGCCAAGGTCGGCACCGAGGCCGTCCTGACCGTGCTGCGCGGCGGTAAAACCATGGAGCTGCCGGTTATGTTGTCCGAGCTCCCCGAGGAAGAGGCCATCGTCGTCACCACCAGCCAGGTGGAGCAGGCCGCAGCGGACCGCTTGGGCCTCGTCGTCGAGGACCTGAGCGCAGACGAGCAGGAGCGGCTCGGCCTGCCCGGCGGTGCGGTGATCGTCGCGAGCGTGGAGGATGGCCCCGCACAGCGCGGCGGCATTCGCGCCGGCGATGTCATCGTCACCTTCGATAACGAGCCGGTGCCGGACACCAAGCGCTTCCGGCAACTGCTCGACGCGGTGCAGGCGGGCGAGTCCGTGGCCGTGCTGGTGCAGCGCGGCGACGGGCGCATGTTCTATCCCATACGCATTCCGGCGGAGTGACCGGCGCGTCGCCGCCGCGCCGGCGCTCCGCCGCCGCGGCCCCGTCACCTTCGCTGAACAAGGACTCAAGACCCCGCCATGTCGGACCTCAAGCACATCCGCAACTTCTCCATCATCGCGCACATCGACCACGGCAAGTCCACCATCGCCGACCGCTTCATCCAGCACTGCGGCAGCCTGAGCGCCCGTGAGATGTCCGCGCAGGTGCTGGACTCCATGGACCTCGAGCGCGAGCGCGGCATCACCATCAAGGCGCAGAGCGTCACGCTCGACTATCGGTCCCAGGACGGCGAGACCTACGAGCTCAACTTCATCGATACGCCGGGACACGTGGACTTTTCTTATGAGGTGTCGCGCTCGCTGGCGGCCTGCGAGGGCGCGCTGCTGGTGGTCGATGCGGCCCAGGGCGTGGAGGCGCAGAGCGTCGCCAACTGCTATACGGCCATCGACTTAGGGCTTGAGGTGCTGCCGGTCTTGAACAAGATCGATCTGCCGTCGGCGGAGCCGGAGCGGGTCATTCGCGAGATCGAGGAGATCATCGGCCTCGACGCCGACGATGCACTGCGGGTCAGCGCCAAGACCGGCGTCGGCATCCCGGACCTGCTGGAGATGCTGGTCAAGCGCATCCCGCCGCCGAGCGGTGATCCCGACGCCCCGCTGCAGGCACTCATCGTCGATTCCTGGTTCGACTCCTACGTCGGCGTCGTGTCCCTGGTGCGGGTCGTCAACGGCTCGCTGAACCGGCGCGACAAGATCAAGGTCATGTCCTCGGGTCGCGTCTACCAGGCGGACAGCGTCGGCGTCTTCACGCCGAAGAAGACCGAGCGCCCGCTGCTCGACACCGGCGAGGTCGGCTTTCTGATCGCGGGCATCAAAGAGATCGACGGCGCGCCGGTGGGGGACACCATCACCACCGCGGACCGGCCGGCGCAGGCGCGGCTGCCGGGCTTCCGGCAGATCCAGCCGCGGGTGTTCGCGGGGCTTTACCCCGTCTCCACCGACGACTATGAAGATCTTCGCGACGCGCTGGGGAAGCTCCGGCTGAATGATTCGTCGCTGTTCTACGAGCCCGAGACCTCGCAGGCCCTAGGCTTCGGCTTCCGCTGCGGCTTCCTCGGCATGCTGCACATGGAGATCCTGCAAGAGCGCCTGGAGCGCGAATACGACTTAGACCTCATCACCACCGCGCCCACGGTCATCTACGAGGTGTTGAAGACCGACGGCGAGACCATCAACGTGGACAATCCCGCCAACCTGCCGGATCTCGGCAGCATCCGCGAGATCCGCGAGCCCATCATCGAGGCGCACATTCTGGTGCCGCAGGACCTGCTCGGCGGCGTCATCAATCTCTGCATCGAAAAGCGTGGCGTGCAAAAGCAGCTCCAGTACCTGGGCGGGCAGGTGCAGGCGGCCTACGAGCTGCCGCTGAACGAGGTGGTGCTGGACTTCTTCGACCGGCTCAAGTCCGTGAGCCGCGGCTACGCGTCCTTCGAGTACGAGCTCAAGCGCTTCGACCCGGCCGACCTGGTCAAGCTCGATATTCTCATCAACGGCGAGCGGGTCGATGCGCTGTCGCTCATCGTGCACCGCAGCAACTCGCAGTCGCGCGGACGCGACCTCACCGAGCGCATGAAGGAGCTGATCCCGCGACAGATGTACGAGGTCGCGATCCAGGCCGCCATCGGCAACAAGATCATCGCCCGGACCACGGTGAAGGCGCTGCGCAAGAACGTCACGGCCAAGTGCTACGGCGGCGACGCGACCCGCAAGCGCAAGCTCCTGGAGAAGCAGAAGGCGGGCAAGAAGCGCATGAAGCAGGTGGGGCGCGTCGAGATACCGCAGGAGGCATTCCTTGCCGTGCTGCAAACCTCCAAGGATAATTAGCCGTTTACATCGGCTGCCCCGCGCCGGTCGGTCGCCGCGCGCACCATGGCGGCCGCGGCCCTCCCGACCCATCCTTCCCCCGCGCGCCGGCCGCGAGCAGCGCTCGGCCCACCTGGCCCGCGCGATCTACACGGATACGCACCCGTTCAGAGCATGAATTTCGATTTTCCGACCTTCCTCGTCGCCGCCACGGCGCTCACCGGCGGCATCTGGCTGCTGGATGCGCTGGTGCTTGCGCCACGCCGCCGCCGGCTCGCCGAACAATCCGCCACCGGGGCCGACGCTGCCGGTGTCGGCGCCGGTGCCGGGGCCTCCGCCACCCGCGCCAGCCGCGAGCCCGTCATCGTCGAATACGCGCGCTCGTTCTTCCCGGTCATCCTGGCGGTGCTGCTGCTGCGCTCCTTCATCGTCGAGCCATTCCGCATCCCGTCCGGCTCCATGATGCCGACCTTGCTGGTGGGTGACTTCATCCTAGTCAACAAGTTCGCCTATGGGCTGCGCTGGCCCGTGCTGAACAGCAAGTTCCTGCCGCTGGGCGAGCCTGCGCGCGGCGACGTGGTGGTGTTTCGGTTCCCGCGGGATGAGGCCGTCGACTACATCAAGCGCGTCGTCGGCGTGCCCGGCGACCAGATCTATTACCGCAACAAGACACTGTACGTAAACGGTGAGCCCATGGCGCAGCTACCGCTGCCGCCGTACATCGGCGAGGGCGCCGGGAGTGGCCACTCGGGGGCCTATCGGGCGCTGGAGCAAGTCGACGGCGTCGAGCACGAGATCCTGATCAACCCCGGTGCCCGCGACCTGCCGCCGGGCTGCATGGTGCTCGCCAACGGCCCCGTCACCGTGCCGGAGGGCGCCTACTTCGTCGTCGGCGATAATCGCGACAACAGCAACGACAGCCGTTGCTGGGGCTTCGTGCCCGAGGGCAACCTGGTGGGCAAGGCCTTCGCGATCTGGATGCACTGGGACGGACAGCGCGGCTTTCCCATCGCCTTCGACCGCCTGGGCGACGTGATCCACTGAGCACCAGCGCCTGAGCACCGGCCACCGAGACCCAACGACCATGACCAGCCACGCCGCTTCGAACCGCCAGCCCCCGTCGCGTCGCCGGCCGAGTGCACGCGCCCAGCGCGGCATGGGCTTCGGCGGGGTCATGATCATCATCGTGCTGGTGGTCTTCTTCGCCAACCTCGCCATCGCCATGTTCCCCGCGTACGCGACCTTCTGGCAGGTGCGCGGCATCATGGACCGGCTGCAGGAGAAGCCCGACGTCATCGCCCAGGGGCCGCGCGGCATCATGTCGAGCCTGAGCTCGCAGCTCGGCATCAACAGCATCCGCGATGTGGGCACGCAGCAGTTCAAGCTCGAGCGCGACCCCGACGGCATCAACCTGATCGCCGACTACGAAGTGCGCAAGCACCTGTTTTTCAATGTCGACGTGGTGATGGCCTTCGACCACAAGGTGCTGTTGAAGAAGCCATGAACGCGGACCCTCGCCGGCTCACGGCGGCCCTGCTCGGCGCCGACGACGCACTGCGGGCCGACCTGCTTGCGCTCGCGCTGACCCACCGCAGCGCCGGCCGCGAGAACAACGAGCGGCTGGAGTTCCTCGGCGATGCGGCCCTCGGCCTCGTCATGGCAGAGGCGCTGTGGACGCGCTTTCCGGAGGCCGACGAGGGCGAGCTGAGCCGCCGGCGGGCCGCACTCGTGAACCAGGACAGCCTTGCCGCGGTGGCCCGTGAGCTCAAGCTCGGCGAGTATCTGCACTTGGGTCCCGGCGAGCTTCGCACCGGCGGCCACGCGCGCGACTCCATCCTCGCCGATGCGCTGGAGGCCATCATTGGCGCGGTGTATGCCGACCGCGGCTTCGCGGTCGTGCGCGCCATGCTGCTGCGGCTGTTCGATGGCCGGCTCACGCAGGTCGCAGCCCGCGAGGCCATCAAGGACCCGAAAACCCGGCTCCAGGAATGGCTCCAGGCGCGGCGCCGGCCGGTGCCGGAGTACAGTGTCGTCGAGGTCTCGGGCGCGGCCCACGACCAATCTTTCCACGTCCGCTGCCGACTGCCGGACGACGGCGCCGAGGCCAGCGGCCAGGGCAGCAGCCGCCGCCGGGCCGAGCAGGAAGCCGCGTCCGCGATGCTGCTCAAGCTCGACAGCGCCACCGCCACGTGAGGGCACCCATGACTGACCGCACCGGCACCATCGCCATCGTCGGGCGGCCCAACGTCGGCAAGTCCACGTTGTTGAACCGCCTCCTCGGGCAGAAGCTCGCCATCACGTCGCACAAGGCGCAGACCACCAGGCACGCCATTCTCGGCATCAAGAGCCGCCCGGACGGCCAGCTCCTGTACGTGGACACGCCGGGCCTGCACCAGCGCGGCGGCAGTGCCCTGAACCGCGTGCTGAACCGTACCGCCCGCTCGGCCCTCGGCGACGTGGATCTCATTCTGCTGGTGCTGGAGGCGCCGCGCTTCACCAGGGAAGACGAGCTCGCCCTCGATGCCGCGGTCAACTCGGGTCCCCCCGTGATCGCGGCCGTCAACAAAGTGGATCTGCTGAAAGACAAGTCCGTGCTGCTGCCGTATCTGGCCGCCCTCGCCCAGCGCCACGCTTTTGCCGAGATCGTGCCGGTTTCGGCCAAGAACGGCGCGCAGGTGGACACGCTCGAAGACCTGCTGCTCGCACGCCTGCCGGAGGGCGAGCGCATGTTCCCGGACGATCAGCTCACCGACCGCTCGGAGCGCTTCTTTGCCGCCGAGCTGCTGCGCGAGCAGCTTACGCGCCGCTACGCGCAGGAGCTGCCCTACGCGGTCACGGTGGAGATCGAGCGCTTCGAAAACCAGGACGGCCGCTACCTCATCCATGCCCTGATCTGGGTGGAGCGCGAGAGCCAGAAGGGCATCATCATCGGCCGCGGCGGCGAGGCGCTGAAGGCCACCGCCAGCGAGGCCCGCCGGCAGATGCAGACGATGTTCGACTGCCCCGTGCATCTGGAGGTCTGGGTCAAGGTCAAGGAAAGCTGGCGCAGCGACGAGGCGGCGCTGGTGAGCCTGGGCTACGGCGATTGACACCCCTCGGGCGCACCGCATGTTGCGCTGGCCCCAATGACCCGCGACCAGTTGCAACCCGGTTATGTGCTGCACCGCCGCGATTACGGCGACACCAGCCTGCTGCTCGATGTCTACGCCGCCGCCGCCGGGCGCATCGCGCTGGTGGCGAAGGGCGCGCGCCGGGCCCGGCGCGGCGGCAGCAGCCAGGCGGCGCTCCTGCAGCCCTATCAGCCGCTGCTGCTCGCCTGGACCGGCCGCGGCGAGGTCGGCACCCTGACCCGGGCGGAGCCCGCCGGCCGGCCGCTGCCGCTGGCGGGAGACGCACTCTATTGCGGCTTCTACGTCAACGAGCTGCTGCTGCGCCTGGTCGCTCGCCACGACGCCGACGAGATCATTTTCGCGGCCTATCAGCGCGCGCTCACGGAGCTTGCCGGGGGCGGCGAGGCCGACACGCCGCTGCGCCGCTTTGAGCTCACGCTGCTCGGCCAGCTCGGCTATCGTCCGCCGCTCGACCGCGACGCCGACACGGGCCGGCCGATCGCCGCCGATGTGCGCTATGTTGTGGAGCCGGAACGCGGCCCAATCCTCGACGGCATGGACCACCCGGATGCGCTGTCCGGCGCCACGCTCCTTGCGCTCGAGGCCGGCACGCGGCTCCCGCCCGGCGCGGCGCGGGAGGCGCGGCGGCTGCTGCGACGGCTGCTGGCGCCACACCTGGGCGAGCGGCCGCTGCAAAGCCGCGCGCTGTTCGCGGCCAGGCGCCGCGGTGGCGCAAAGCTGTCGGCGCCGACCCCGGACCCAGGAGCACACACCCGGCTCGATCCAGCTCCCGATTCACTACAAGGAGTCTGACCCCTATGCACCACAGCGAGATCCTGCTCGGCGTCAACATCGACCACGTCGCCACCCTGCGCGAGGCCCGCGGCACCCGTTATCCGGAGCCGATGCAGGCGGCGCTGGTGGCCGAGCACGCCGGTGCCGACGCCATCACGCTGCACCTGCGCGAGGACCGCCGGCACATCCAGGACCGCGATGTCGAGCTGCTCGCCGGCATCCTGCAATCGCGCATGAACCTCGAGATGGCCGCGACCGCCGAGATGGGCCGCATCGCCGCGCGCATCCGCCCGGCCGATTGCTGCCTGGTGCCGGAGCGCCGGGCGGAGCTGACCACCGAGGGCGGCCTCGACGTGGTGGCGCATCGTGCCGAGCTCGGCGACTTCTGCGCCATGCTGGCGGAGGCGGGCGTGCGCGTGTCGCTCTTCATCGACGCCGACCCGGCCCAGCTCGATGCCGCGGCCGAGGTCGGCGCGCCCGTGGTCGAGCTGCACACCGGCCACTACGCCGATGCCGCCGGCGCCGAGGCGCGCGCCGGGGAGCTGGCACGGCTCGCCGCGGCGGTCCGGCATGGGCTCGATCTCGGGCTCCAAGTGAACGCGGGCCACGGCCTGGACTACCACAACACCGCCGCAGTCGCCGCACTGCCCGGCGTGCGCGAGCTCAATATCGGCCACGCCATCGTCGCCCGCGCCGTGTTCAGCGGGCTCGCCGCCGCGGTGGCGGACATGAAGGCGCTGATGCTGCGCGCGGCGGCGCAGCGGCCGGAGCCCGGCGCCGAGCAGGACTGACGGCAGCGCGGGCCGAGCGTCGCCGCTGCTCGATCCGCTCAGCCGTCGCGGCGGTTTGCGCCTGCTCCCATTGGGGAATGTCACAGGCGGCGGACGCCGCGCCTCGGGCTATGCTCGCGTCCTGATCGGCACGGCGGCGCAGTCGCATGCAGTGACGCGATGCCCAAGCATCGCGCGGTGCGCACCGCTGTGGTGCAGGGGCCGTTCAAGCGCCGCCGCGCGCTTTTGCCAGCAGCCCCACCAGCGTGCGCCTGGCGACCTAACTGCCTTTCGCGGCACGCTTATTGCGGTGCACAATGGAACCTGAGCAACAGTAATGGAGAAGTTCATGATCGCAGCAGATGCACCGCCAACGCCCGTCGCCACCAAGCCGGTGGTGTTGGTGATACTCGACGGCGTCGGCGTGAACCCGAGCAAGCTCAGCAACGCCGTTGCGCAGGCGCAGACGCCCCGTCTGGACGAGTATTTCTACCGCTACCCGTTCACGCTGCTCGACGCTTCCGGCGTCGGCGTCGGCCTGCCGGAAGGGCAGATGGGCAACTCCGAGGTCGGCCACCTGACGCTCGGCAGCGGCTGCACCATCCGCCAGGACCTGGTCCTCATCGACGACGCCATCGCCGACGGCAGCTTCCAAGCGAATCCGGCCCTGCTGGCCGCCGCCGACGCCGCGCGGGCGGCCGGTCGGCCGCTGCACCTGCTCGGTCTTGTTTCCGACGGCGGGGTGCATTCTCACCTGCGTCACCTGATGGCGCTGATCGAGCTGTGCCGCGGGCGCGGCGCCAAGCCGCTCCTGCACATGATCACGGACGGCCGCGACACGCCGCCCAAGTCCGCCCTCAACGACCTGCGCGATCTGGAACGGGCGCTGGATGAAGCCGGCGGCGGGTTCGCCACCGTCAGCGGTCGCTATTACGCCATGGACCGCGATCGGCGCTGGGAGCGCAGCGAGCGCGCCTGGCGCGCCATCGTGCTCGGCAAGGGCCGCGCTGCCGCCGATGCCCGCGCCGCCATCAGCGCTGCCTATGCCGCCGGCGAGACCGACGAGTTCATCCATCCGAGCGTCATCGGCGGCTATCGCGGCCTCGACGACGGCGACCCGATGGTCCTGTTCAACTTCCGCAAAGACCGCCCGCGCCAGATCGCCGCGGCGCTGGCCATCGCGGATTTCGACGGCTTCGACCGCGGCGCCGCGCCGCGGCCGGCCATCACCTGCATGATGGAGTACGAGAAGTCGTTGCGGCTGCCCTTTGCATTCACGCCGGATGCGCCGGCCGTGGCGCTGAATCGCTGGCTCAGCGACCGGGGGCTGCGTCAGTTCCACTGCGCCGAGACCGAGAAGTACGCGCACGTCACCTTCTTCTTCAACGGCGGCGTCGAGGCACCGGCCCCGGGCGAGGAGCATCGGCTGATCCCGTCGCCGACGGTGCGCACCTACGACCTGAAACCCGAGATGAGCGCCCGCCAGGTGGCGGACGCCGTCGTCGCGGCCATCGAGAGCGAGCAGTACGCCTTCATCGTCGTGAACTTCGCCAACGGCGACATGGTCGGCCACACGGGCGACCTGGCTGCCGCCGTGCAGGCCATGGAGGCCGTGGACACCCAGGCGGGCCGGGTGCTCGATGCCGCAGTCGCCCACGGCTGTGCCGCGCTCTTGACGGCCGACCACGGCAATTGCGACCTGATGACCGACCCGGAGACCGACGAGCCGCACACCCAGCACACCACCAACCCGGTGCCGCTGCTCGTCGTGGACCAGCAGCGCTGGCTGCTCGCACCGGGAGGCACGCTCGCCGATGTGGCGCCGACCGTGCTGCACCTGATGGGGCTGCCGGTGGCGGCGGCCATGAGTGGGCGCTCGCGGCTGCTGCGCACCTGCTCTCCGCAGCCAACGGCGGAGCTGGACGGCGGGCGCATGGCCGCGGCCGGCTGAGCCGGCGGCACCAAGCGGCACCCATCACCACCAGGCGCACACGCACACCGATGATCCCAACCCCAGCGGAGGCCGCACATGACGCCCACGCAAGATAACCCCGGGCCGGGGCTGCCCGCTCGGCGCCGCCGCACGCTGTCGACGCTGCTGCATCGGCTCGCGCTGCTCTTGACCCTCGCCGTCGGTGCCGGCGTGCTGGTCTACAATGCCGTCAGTATCGTCAACGGAGACGGCGGGCTCGTAGCCGTGCCGATGTTCTCGGGCGGCACCGTCCCCGGCCCGGTGGCGGCGCCCCACGGCTGAGCCCGCGCCGAGGGCAGCCGGCAGGGTCCGGTCACCCCGTTGCGACACTTGATCGCAGGCCCGCCCGCCCCGGGCAGTGCCCCTGACCTCGCAGAGTGCCCGACGGTGCTGCCCCGATGACCATGCCCAGCGCGACCCTGACCTTTCTGTTTGCCATCGAGCGCGGTGCGCCCGCACCGCTGACCCAGCACCGCACCAAGGCCGCGGTGCCCTTCGGCGGCAAGTACCGCGTCATCGACTTCACGCTCGCCAACTGCCTGCACTCCGGGCTGCGGCAGGTGCTGGTGCTGACGCAGTACAAGTCCCACTCGCTGCACAAGCATCTGCGCGATGCCTGGTCGGTGTTCAACGCGGAGCTCGGCGAGTTCATCACCTCGGTGCCGCCGCAGATGCGCGCGGGCGACGGCTGGTACGGCGGCGTGCTGGACGCGCTGCGGCAGAACCGCTACCTCATCGAGCGCTCGCGCGCCGAGCAGTTGCTGCTGCTCGACGGCGGGCTCGTCTACCGCATGGACTACGCCGAGCTGGTGCGCTTCCACGTCGAGCAGGGCGCGGGCGTGACCGTGGCCGTGCGCCCGGCCGGCGGCGCCTTCCCGGGCGGCGACGTCATGCTGCACGGCGAAGCCGAGCACATCACGGGCCTCGGTCCGCCGCCGGACCCGGCCGCGACCTTCGATGCACCCATGGGCGTGTACGTCGTGGACAAGGCGCTGCTGCTCGCGGAGATCGACAGCCTCGCCGCCGCCGAGGCGGAGGCGACACCGCGCGCCTCGGCGGAATCGCCGCCGGGCGCCGGCACCGATCTCGCGACGCACCTGCTCGCGCCGCTGCTCGGCCGCGAGACGGTCTGCGCCTATCGCTTCGGCGGCGAGCGCGGCCGCGTGACGCCGGACCGCTACTGGTCCGACCTGGGCTCCACCGACGCCTACTTCCGCGCCAACATGGCGCTGTTGGAGGCGGCACCGCCGCTCGATCTCTATCAGCCGGACTGGAACATCCTCACCTACCAGGGTCAGTACCCGCCGGCGCGCACGGTGCCGGGTGCCACCTCCGGCAACGAGGGCATCTTCGTCAACTCCATGCTCGCCGCCGGCACCGTCATCCGCGGCGGCGGCGTCAGCCATTCCGTGCTGTTTCCGCTGGTGGAGGTCGAAGACGGCGCCATCGTCGACGAGGCCATCCTGTTCGAAGGGGTCAAGGTCGGCCCCGGCGCGCAGATCCGCCGCTGCATCTGCGACAAGGACGTCGTCATCGGCCCCGGCGAGCGCATCGGCTTCGACCGCGGTGCCGACGAGGCGCGCTTCCACGTCTCCGCCGACGGCATCGTCGTCATCCCCAAGGGGCGGCGGGTCTGACGCGGCCTGCCACCCGGGCGCTGCTCCCGACGCGCCGGCCGTGACTGCCGACGGCAGCGTCGCCGCGCCGACCACCGCGTCGGCGCCGGCCGCCGAGCCAGCGCTGCGCGACGTCTTCGAGCGCCTGCTCGCCGCCCACGGCCCGCAGCACTGGTGGCCGGCGGACACCCCCTTCGAGGTCATGGTCGGCGCGATCCTGACCCAAAACACCGCCTGGACCAATGTCGAGAAGGCGCTGCGGCAGGTCACGGCGCGCACCGCGCTGACGCCCGCGGCGCTGTTGGCCCTGCCGGAGCCCGAGCTTGCCGCGCTGCTCCGCCCCGTCGGCTACTTCAACGTCAAGGCCGCCCGGCTGCGGGCCTTCTGCGCGGCGCTGCTGGCGGCCGGCGGCGAGGCGGCGCTGGCAGTCATGGACACCATCGGCCTGCGCGCGCGGCTCCTGGCCATGCACGGCATCGGCCCCGAGACCGCGGACGACATGCTGCTGTATGCCTTCGAGCGGCCCGTGTTCGTCATCGATGCCTATACCCGCCGGCTCTTCGCGCGGCTCGGCCTCATCGGCGGCGGCGAGCCCTACGAGGTGCTCCGCGCCTGGTTCGAGCAGGCCCTTGGCCCCGACGCCGCGCTGTTCAACGAGTACCACGCGCTGATCGTCCGCCACGCCAAGGACCTGTGCCGGGCGCGCCGCCCGCGCTGCGGCGACTGCGTGCTGCGGGAGCGCTGCCCGAGCCGGGTCTGAGCCGGGCATCAGTGATAGACCGCGCTTTGCGCCTCGGCGCCCACGTGCTCTCGTGTAGCTTCTTTGCCCTGCCGCTGCATAGGTGGTCGGTCAGAAACCACTCGTCAACAGACGAAAGGCAGCCTAAACTTCGGCCGTAAGTAGCAATCGTGTATCCAACGTGCCGCAGAACACGGCCGGTGCAGCACGCTCGGATTCCGCTGCAAGAGCCGCGGCCTCGATCAGGGCAGGATCGCGCGCGGGCTCAGGTTTTGAGCCTGCCTGGCTGCTTAACTGTGCGAGCGCACGAACCGTCGGACTTTCCAGGTGCAGTGGTCGAAATCCACGATCAGTTCGCCATTGCGACGTCACATAACATGCCCTATGTTACATGCAGCCATGCAACAGCCAAGTGGTGTGCCGATGCCTGTCGGGCGCAGCGGTCGGGTCGTCGTGGAGATTGATCCGGACTTGAAAAAAGAGCTTTACGCAGCCCTAGACCGGGACGGGGTCACCTTGAAGCAGTGGTTTCTGGACAACGCCAACGAGTACCTGCGTGATCGGGGCCAGTTGACGCTGAAACTGATGGTTGCCGATGGCGACGATGAAGACAGGAGATACGGATGAGGTTCGACTTCGAACGCACCGCCTTCGGCCGACACGAAACCTTCGCACTGCGCTTCGGCTGGCTCACGAAGGGGGCGCAGGCGCTGATCGGCGGTGAACCCGTGTTCGAGGCGGAGGATGCTACCGTCCGACTCGGCGTCGGCAAGAACATGGTCAGCTCCATCCGTTACTGGCTGCAGGCCGCGCGCCTCATCGAGCGCAGCGAGATGGGCTGGACGCTCACGGACATCGGCGCCTATGTCTTCGATGACGACGGCTGCGACCCGTACCTCGAAGACGAGGCGACGATTTGGCTGCTGCACTGGCTGATCGCATCAAACCCGGCGCTGGCCACGTCCTGGTGGTGGTTCTTCAACCGTTTCCACAAGCCCGAGTTCACTGGTGGCGAGCTGACAACGGCGCTCCAAGACTTCGTGAAGGCCCAGGTGCAGAGCCGCGTGTCGCCGTCCACGCTCAAGTCGGACTCCGAGGTACTGCGGCGCATGTACGTCCGCAGCGCACCGAGCGGGAACCTTCAGATCGAAGAGGCCCTGGACTCACCGTTGACTGTGCTCGGCCTCATCACCGAGCTGCCGGAAGCGCACGGCTACGAATCCCGGCCCGCCGCCCGCGAGGACTTGCCGCCGACAATCCTCGGCTTCGCCGTGGTGGAACTGCTGCGGGAGCTCGGCGAAATGCAGCTCCCGGTGGCGGACCTGATGTACGGCCCGGTCGGTTATCCGGCGCTGGGCGCGGTATTCCGACTCACGGAAGGCGACTTGCTGGCAAAGCTGGAGAGGCTCGTCGCCGGGATGCCGCATAAGCTTGAGCTGCGCGAGACCGCGGGCGTGCACCAACTGTATGTGCTCGATGATCTCACCCCCATCGACATGCTTGATGCCCACTACAACGGCACCCACCAGCGAGCAGCGGCATGAGCCTCACTGATCACATCCTCGTCAATGCCCATTACACGCGCTCCGTCAATCTAGAGCGCGACAGCGACTCTCCGGCCGTGGTGCGGGGCTACATCCCGACGCCGCGCGCCCTGCACACACTCGCCCGCATTGCCGACAGCCTCGACCTAAAACGCGCCTTGGGTGCCTGGTCCTTGGTCGGTCCCTATGGCGTTGGCAAATCGACCTTTGCCGCGTTCCTGACGCACCTGCTCGGGGCGCCCGATTCGACCAACACGCAAGCCGCCTGGGAAGTGCTGAACGCGGCCGAGCCCGATCTGGCGCACCGCTTTCGGGACCCCGATCGGCCCGAGCACGGCCATTGCGGCCACTGCGTGATCGTCCTCACCGGCAGCCCCGAGCCTTTCGCAACGCGCCTGACGGAGGCCCTCGCCGACGGCGCACTGCGCTATTGGGCCGACCGTGCCGGGCGTCGGCCGGCGGTCATCGACGCGTTGCAGCGGGCGGCGACGGCGGAACAGCCGCCCACCACGAGCGAGTTGATGAAACTCGTCGCCGCGCTGCAAGACGCCATCGCCCGCGCAGGTGGCCGCGGTCTGCTGCTGGTCATCGACGAGCTCGGCAAGTTTCTCGAATACGAAGCCCGGCACTCGGGCGCCAACGACATCTTCCTGCTGCAAGCCCTCGCGGAACGCACCGGTGCCGACCATGGCGCCAAGCTCACCCTGCTGGTGCTGCTGCATCAATCCATGGACCAGTACGCCCGCGGTCTGGGCGACACGCTCCGCAACGAATGGACAAAGGTGCAGGGCCGTTTCGAGACCATCCCGTTCATCGAATCCGCGGAGCAGGTTTTGCGCGTCGTCGCCGCCGCCTTCACGCACCGGCTCGATGCCGAACAGCGCGCCGGCATCCACGCACAGGCGCTCGATATTGCCGAGCGGCTGGCGTCGGCCGATGCCCTGCCGAAATCGCTGACGGCCCAGAGTGCGGCCGAGCTGTTTGCGCGCTGCTACCCCTTGCACCCGCTCGCCGCCTTGCTGCTCCCGTTGCTTTGCCAGAAGGTCGCGCAGAACGAGCGCACGCTGTTCAGCTACCTGGGGAGCCTGGAGCCCTACGGACTCGGTGACAGCCTGAGCCGCCTTGCTCGGATCGGCGACTGGATCTTGCCCTGGCAAATCTACGAATACTTCATCCGCAATCAGTCCGCGGCCGTGACCGACCACTACACCCGCCGACGCTGGACCGAGGTCGTCACCGCCACGGAGCGGCTCGGCGATGCCCCGCCGGAGCAGGAGCGCCTGCTCAAGTCCATCGGTCTCCTGAACATCGTCGGTGCGCAGGGTGGCCTGAAGGCGTCGAAAGATGTGGTCGCCCTGTGCGATGGTCCTCCGAGTACAGCATCAGCCGCTATCCGACAGCTCATTGCAAAATCCGTACTGCAATACCGTAAGTTCAGTGGCGAGTATCGAGTCTGGGAAGGAAGCGACTTTGACCTCGATGCCGCGGTGCAGGAACAAGTCGAGCGTGCCGGACGCTTCAATCTCGCAAGCGCCCTCAACAAGGAGCATGCCCTTCCGCCGATTCTCGGTCGCCGGCACGCGATTCAAACCGGGACCTTGCGTTATTACCTGCCGAGCTTCGCCGATGTGGACAGCTTCCGGCGGCTTCCCGAGTCGACGGACACGCCGCGAATTATCTTCTTTCTTATTCAGAACGAAGCGGATCGCGCACGCTTCAACGACGAAGTGCTCGGGTACTTCAAGGGAGCGGACATCCTGGTCGCCTGCCCGGATGCCGATCGCTTGCGACAGGTCATCGCCGAGGTCACGGCATTGGAGCGTGTCCGTCGCGAGGCGCAGGCCCTGAACACCGACCCGGTCGCCCAACGCGAATATAAAGACAGGCTTGCCGTAACCGCGGCGAAGCGCCGCGAGATATTGCGCGCGTTGTCGGAAGACCCACGCGCTGGCGTTTGGTATTGGCGGGGGCGTGCGCTGGACCTAGCGACGCGCCGCGACTTGCAGTCGGCCTTGTCGCGCATCCTGGACGAGATCTACCACGCGAGCCCGACCATCAAGAACGAGCTGATCAACCGCGACAAGCCGTCGTCTCAGGCTGCCGCAGCCCGCAATCGCTTGCTTGCCGCCATGCTGCGGCGCGAATCGGATACTGATCTCGGAATCGAAAAATTTCCGCCGGAACGGGCGATCTACCTGGCCCTCTTGCGAGAGCCGGGCATCCATCGGCCGGCGGCGGCGGGGGACCAGAGCTGGGCGTTCTCGGCGCCGACCGTAAACGGCACGGCCGGCAAGCGCGCAAGAGAGTTCCGCTTTGGTCCGGTGTGGCAACGCATCGCCGCATTCATGACTGAGAACGAACAGGCGCCGGCGCCGTTCTCGGTACTTGACGCCTTGCTTCAGGCTCCGCCCTACGGCATCAAGCGCGGTGTTCTGCCCATACTCTATCTCGCTGGCTACCTGGTGTACCAAGACGAGTGCGCATTATTCGAGGAGGGGCGCTACATCCCCTACCTCACCGAAGAACAGATCGAGCGGTTCGTTCGGCGTCCGGGCGATTTCGCCGTACAGAGCTTCCGTATCGAGGGCCTACGGGCGTCGTTGTTCCGCGAGTATCTCCGGCTCATGTTCGAGGACCCGCAGCGCGGTACAAGCGTCCTAACCATCGCTCGGCCCTTGGCGAAGTTTATGGGCGACTTGCCTGAGTACGCGAACCTCACGAAGCGGGTTTCCCAGACCGCGCAACGGGTGCGCAGCGTCTTCGCCTTCGCCAAGTCCCCCCACGCGCTGCTGTTCGAGGAACTGCCGATTGCATGCGGTCTCGAAACCCTAGCGCAAGACAACCCAGACGAGGCGGCTCTGCGTAAGTTCGCTGATCGCCTCAAGCAAGCCCTTCGCGAGCTGAAGTCGGCCTTCCCCGATCTTTTGCAGCACTTCCAGGGCCTGATGGCGCAAGCCTTCAACCTCGATCGGGATTCGGATCTGGCCGAGCTGAGGGTCATTCTGCGCGGCCGTCTCGATGGACTCGATCGCTACACGATCGACGCCGATGGCCTGCGGGCCTTCATCCGGCGGCTGACGAAAGACTCGGGGACCGACGAGGAGTGGTTTGCGAACGTCCTCCTATTCCTCGGGCAAAAGCCGGCAAAGAAGTGGAATGACGCCGATTCGGAAGGGGCAGAATACCGCCTAGCGGAGTTCACGCGCCGAGTCCACGACATCGAGACGTTGCGGGTTCACTACGACCGGAACCGGCATGCAACGGATACCGAGTTTGATGTCGTCCTGCTGCGGAGCCTCCGGAAGGGTGGGACAGAGCACGAGCAAGTGGTCTTTATCGATCACGCCGCCCGAACGGCCATCAAGACGGTACGTGAGCAGATTTCTGAGCAAATTCGCAACCTACCGGACCCTTCGCTGAGGTACGCACTGCTCGCCGAACTAACCGAAGAGCTTCTTCAAGCGCGCGAAGACCAGCTACGGTCGACAGCAGACCACGGCTCACTTCAACTGAGCCGGCAATCCGCTACCCGGGGGAAGGCATGACTGAACAGCAAAGGTCCATTCGTCACGTGCTCGGCCTGTCAGGAGGCAAAGACAGTGCGGCCCTCGCCATTTACCTTAAGGACAAGGGCACGGTGCCGGACATGGAGTATTTCTTTTGCGATACTGGCGCCGAGCTTCCCGAGGTCTACGACTTCATCGATCGTATGGAGGATTACCTCGGCAAGGAGGTGGCCCGCCTGAACAGCGGGCGCGATTTCGATCATCATCTAAAGATGTACGGCGGCTATTTGCCATCGCCGCGGCAGCGGTGGTGTACCCGCGTCATGAAGATCGAGCCGTTCGAGCGATTCATTGGCGACGACCCAGCGCTGTCATATATCGGCATCCGTGCCGACGAGAACCGTGAAGGCTATATCAGCACCAAGCGCAACATTAACCCCGTGTTCCCCTTCATTCAGGATGGAATCGGCCGCGAGGACGTTTTTAGGATCCTGGAGGACACGGTGGGTATTCCAGACTATTACCGATGGCGGAAGCGCTCAGGTTGCTATTTTTGCTTTTTTCAACAACGCGGCGAGTGGCTCGCGTTGCGCCGCGAGCATCCGAAGCTCTTCGAAGCCGCGATGCGCTATGAGGCAGATAAGGACGGATATACATGGGTCGCCGGTATGACGCTTGACGAGCTCGTTGCCAAGGCCGCGCAATATGAGTCGTCAGGTTCGACGCGAGAACAAGGTATGTCGTGGCAGGAGTCCCTACGGATAAGCACTCAGGACGACGATGCCGATGCGCAAGCGTGTATAGTTTGCAGTAACTAGGCGGATTCCTAGTCTCGCTGTAATTTCCAAGGTGGCGGACACGCGGATCGAGCACCTTCCGGCTAAGCCAGAACTAGGAACGTCAACCACCGATTCGTATCGGAGACTATTCACCTGCGGCTCGCGGTCGTGGCCTGCGAATGAGCCATCGAGTAGTAACAGCAACGTTTTCAAGCCCATTAAACCAAAAGGCGAGGCGTGCCCAAATGACAAAAGTAGAAATTCCCGCACACGCTGGCAAACTCGTAGCCGCAGTGGCGAGCATTGGCTATGATCCGGAGGTCGCTTTGTGCGACCTTATGGACAACTGTGTAGACGCGGGCGCGAAGACCATTCGTGTGCAGTTGGAGGAGCAGTTTAATGACGAAGAGGGAACTACAGACACCGTCGGCCGCTATATTATCGTTGATGACGGCAGCGGAATGGATGAGCAAGGCCTAAAGAACGCTTTTACGTTGGGAAGTGAACGCGATTACCCCGCCGGTTCACTGGGCAAGTTCGGCCTTGGCTTGAAGTCCGCTGGGCTTTCTCTGGGAAACAAGCTCGCGTTAGTCAGCAAGCAATCTGATACGAAGCTTTGTTGTGCGGTTCTGGAGGTGTCCGACATACAGCAATACGGTAAGTATCGCATCGACTTGGGCGATCCTCCCGATCATTACTTGGCCATTTGGGAAACCTTGGCGCCGAACCCGGATCACGGTACGCTGCTGATCATCGAAGAGCCGACGGATAGTCAACCTGCCTTCCAGGCCTTCACGACCTACTTCCGGCGGCACGTTTCGAACATCTACCATCTCTTTTTGTCCCCGGGGGCCGGCGGCGACACGGCGTCACAGCCGATTGCGATCGAGGTCAACGGTACCCCGCTGAGTGGGATTGATCCTTTGTTTCTGGAGGAAGCGCGGGCGAACGGTTCGATCGGCAATCCTGAAGATTGGGACGGTCGCGACGTGCGGCTCCTGTTGGATGATACGCCCCTATCCTTGGGTGCGGGGGCGGATGCGATCATCACCGCAACGCATCTGATCCATCCGCCCAGCTTTGCGCCTGTCGGCGGCCAGAAGGAAATGCGGGAACGCTACCAGATCGATGTAGATCCATATACGCGGCTGCCCCGGCACGGCTTTTTTGTGTACCGCAATAGGCGCATCATTGTCATGGCGGAACGGTTTTGGGGCTTGGTGTCGAGCCAGACATCGGCATGGGCCTTCAGGGGACGGCTGATGATGGATGAAGGAGCCGACGCAGTGGTGGCGCTCGATGTCAAGAAGCGTCATATCAAGTTGTCCAAAGCCGCGCGCAGTAATTTGAAAGGCCTAATCGCAAACTACCACAGTAAAAGCGTGGATGCGTGGAAGAACGCAGGAGCGCGTGAGGCCGAGTGGAAGAAGGAGCGTAAGGACGCAGCCGCGAACGAGAGTATAGTCAATACGCCCGTGTCCGATTTGGACTACACCCCTGGAACCGAAGTCAGCTCGACTGCGGAAATTGAGGCGCGGCGCCAGCGACAACAGGAGATCGGCCTAGCGACCCTTGCGTCGCTTCAAGACGAGCGTGTTACCAAGGAGAGTATTACGCAAAGAGCACAAGAGAAGGATCGCGTCATCCCGGTGAGCGGCATGAAGGGAAACGCGATGTGGCTGCCCTACGCTGCGGTCGATCTGGGGGCTGCGGAGACGATGATGAACACGCAGCATACGTGGGTCGCGGAAGTCTTGGCTGCCGCGCAGGACGACCCACGGATTACGATTATCTTGTATCAAATGCTGACGATCCTCGCGCGTGCAGAACTGGAGGTTCGCTCCACCACTTGGCGGGACGTCAAGGCCGATCAGGTCGAGAAGGTGCTCGATCGTTTCCGTCGTAAGGCCAGTACGTTTGGCGAAGATCTCGCGGAATCCCTTGGCGCCGAGCTCCAGAAGATTTCTGGCTCGGACGTTGGTGACTGAAAGGCGGTCGGTGCCAAGTTGCGATGTACGTTCCCGCGGTACATTTCACGGGGCTGGCGGCAGCGCGCCTAGACGTGACTAAGCGGATTCCCTGGCTATACATCCTGGCAGCTCCCCAGCACAAAGTCCTCTATGTCGGCGAAACCCATGATCCTTCCGGCTTGATCGTTCGCATTTCGACGCATTTCGGGCCTTTCCTGCAGAGTACTTTTCGGCAGGCGTGCGCCAACGTGGCCGGCCGAAAGTTGATTAAGCCCCCGTTTCTTGTAGTTGCGGCGAGATTGCCGGTGGAAGAGGATGGCGCAGGGTGGGATGCTAATTCCAAGATCATGCGCTTGCGATTGGAATCGCACGTGCATGAACTAGCGGTTCGGCGGTTCGTGGCAGTGAATCCGGGTTGGGTTCTGGTATCGAGTGCGCGAGGATACGGGGCGGATTTGCCAGGGAGCGCAGATGCGGCGGGCGAGAGCATTTGGGGCGCGTTCGAAACCGCGCTCAAGTTCTTGAGCCCTTTTTCGGTCGTTTCTCCACTGCACGTCGTTTTGCTGGACTTCGAGCCCCCGCAGGATGAACAGCGAAAAGGGAACCTCGGAAACGCACTGGAGGAAATTGAAACCCGGTTATTCAATTGGGTTGTGCAGACATTGAACCGGAAGTTCGGGGACCGTTGGTGGAATGAATGTGTGCCTGAGGCGATACGGGTCGAATGCGTCAAGCGGAGGGAGGAGGAACGATGTACCGATACGCTGCCACCCGAAGCATACTTTTCATTGGTCGATTTCGCACAAATTGTGAAAAAGAACTGGTCGTGTTGCTCTTACGTGGTGGAGGCAATATCAGGTGAGCAGGGCAAAGACCGAGCCACCGCGTGGATTTCTCGATTAAACGATGTTCGGAAGCTTTGGGCTCACCCCGTCAAGAGACTGTATCGGCAAGCGTCCGCGCGGGAGATGACACTTGTGTGGGAGTTGCATCGAAAGGTGGACTCCGTTCTAGGGCCGCTAGGATTCTGATGAAACGAGCAGCGCTCAGGGTTCTAGGAGCCGCGAAGGTAGAGTCCAGCCTCAAGTCTCCGGCAGCTCCTTCGCGTACAGCACCGACCATTCGGCCACCTCGCGCACGCAGTCGATGGCGATGCGCTCCGCCGCGGCCAGCGCGTCCGCGGACCAGGCGCCGATGTCGCTGTCCGGGTCCGCGGTGCAGCCGTCGACGCGCTGCGACAGCGTGGCGAGCTCCAGCCAGCGCCCGCCGGTGAGCTCGGGCGGGCGGGCGTGCCGATCCGCCGGCCGGCCGCCGAGCAGCCGGCGCAGGTGCTCGGAGCGTTCCGCCAGGCGTCGGCATTCGCTCTGAAAGCGCAGGCCGCTCAGCGCCGCCACCGCGGCCGGCAGCAGCGCCGCCAGGAACATGAGCCAGGGCGCGGCCAGGTGCGCCGTCGGCGCAATGGACGCCGGCAGGGTGCCGCGCAGCTCCCAGGCGACCAGGGCAAGGTCCAGCACCACCACGGCCACCAGCGCGCTGCCCAGGCGCCGTGCGGTCTGCTCGGTGAACAGGTCCAGCCGGCGCATGATGCGGGCGTTGTCGGCGTGATAGGCGACTTGGCCTCGCACCCAATGCTCCCGCAGCACGGCGAGCGCCGACGCCGGGCGCGGGCGCAGCACCCGAACGCGAAGCGTGCCGCCGTTCCAGCCCGGCAGCGTCTCGTCCACGCCGAAGGCGGCCGGCGACACCGAGCGCAGAATCGCCTCGAACAGCCAGTCCACCGCGCTTTGTCGCGCCACGCGGGATGCGTACTGCGGCGGCGCCGCGGCGGGGGGCTGGAAGCTGCCCGCGAGCGGCAGGTAGAGCATGGTCCGCAGCCGCTCGGCGAGGTAGCGATAGTCCACGGCGAGGTCGCTCCATTGCTCGCCGTTGGCGCGCTGGGTGTTGCGGGCGATGAACCAGACGATGACGAGCTTGCCGAAGCCGAGTGCCAACAGCGCCGGCACCAGCCAGTCCGGCAGCACCGCCTGCGCATGGCCGGTCGCGGTGGTTGCGGCGAGCGCGGGCGCTGCCGCATGCCCCGCGTCGGCCGCCCCCTTGAGGATCTGCGCCGCCTCGCTCTGGCCCTGGCCGAGCAGCACCAGCGCCAGGGTCGCGAGCAGCACCGCGGCCACCGCGAGTCCGTAGCCGAGCACGAAGGCGCCGCGATACAGGCCGCTGTAGTGGTGGTTGAGCCGCCGGGCGCGGTCGCGGTAGACATGGAACGGGGATGCCTCCGGCGCGAAGCCGCCGTCGCCGCCGTCGCCGCCGTCCTCGGCGCTTGCCCCGGTCCTGGGCCGGGTCCCCAGGCGCTCGCGCAGCGCCCGCCAGCTCCAGTGCCGGAGGCGGTCCGCGAAGGTCCGGTGCGCCGGCGCCGGCGGTGTTTGCGCCGCGTCGAAGAACTCGGCCAACAGCGGCAGCCCCTCGACCGCGACGCCGCCGTCGGTGCGGCTCGCGGCGAGCTCCGGGTCCGCGATGAGCTGCTCCACGAGACGGTCCAGCGTGGCGTCCAGCGCCGCATCCGTCGGCAGCGGGTCCGCCAGCGCCGAGGCCAGGTCCTGCTCCGGGTCGACGACGCGGATGGATGCATCGCCGGTGTGGATGAACACCACCGGCAGCGCGAAGGCGAGCGCGGCGGCGATGGTCTCGAGTGTGCCGCCGGCCTTGCCCGCCGCGTCCGGGTCCGCCGCGGCGATGAGCAGATCGACTTGGCGCAGCAGCACCTTGGACTGCGCGCGGTAGCCGCGGGCGCGGCGGCGGCGGGCGAGGCGATCGCGCGGGGAGTCCGGCTCGGGGGCCGGCTGCGGGCGGTCGTGCAGGCCGTCCAGCTCGACGATATAGGCGCAGGCGGCGGCCTGGCGGTCGAATTCCGCCTGGAACCAGTCGTAGCGGCTCGCGCGATAGCGCGCGATGTCGAAGGGCAGCACCGCCGCCAGCTCGGTGTCGATGCAGGACGCGGCGGCGGCGTGCGGCCCCGCCGTGTCCGCCGTCACCGTCAGCCGCTCCAGCGCCAGCGCCGCGGCGGTGTCCGCGCCCTCGCAGAGGCCCGTCACCAGCCGCAGCAGCGGCCGCCGCCTGCCGTCGTAGAAGGCCGCCACCAAGGGCTCCGCGGAGGTTGCCAACGGCGTGCCCGGCGTCAGCGCCGCGAGCCGGTGGCCGAGTCGCGCGAGCACCCGATCGAGCGCGCGGGCGAGGTTGGTCAACTGCGCGCCGTCAATCTCGCGCCGACCGGCGAAGCCCAGGCGCAGCACCACGCGCGGGCGCGGGGGCGGGGGGTTGGTGTCTGTGGCGGCCGTCATGGTACTGCTCCGGTTCGTGCTGATCGGGGCGGGTCACGACGGGCCCTCACCCGGCTGCCGCGCCCGGTGGCATAGGGTGCACGAAGCTGCGCCCGCGCACCAGACGCGGCGCCAACGCCGAAGCTGCAAGGGGCTGCCGCTGCGCGGCGCTGCCGCCTATGGCGATGCGTGACACCGCGGAGCGGTGGCACGAGGCCAGCGGGCGGTGCCACGAGGTTAGACGCCAGCTCGCGCCAGGCTAGACGGCGCCGGGCAGAAAGTCCGGGTCCAGTGCCTGCTCCGCGGTGAACGGGCAGGTCGGCGGGAAGGCCTCCCGCGCCAGCCCGGTCTCCAGCGCCGCGGCCCGGCGCGCCTTCGGGTAGGCGTAGCCGATGTATTCCGGCACCAGCCGGCAGAGCGACGGACTCTGCCGCAGCAAGGTGTCGAGCTGGTCGCGCTGCTCGGCGATGGTGCCGGCCCAGCCGGTGGAGCGGGCCTCGGGCTGATGGCGCCACTTGAGCAGGGGTTGCAGCAGCACCTTGAGGCGGCTCTCCAGCTCGCGTCGCTCGCTCGCGCCCAAGGTCTCGATCTCCTCGGCGATGTGGGCAAGGTCGGCCCGGCCGGTCATGCCGGCGCGCAGCAGCCGCGCCTGTTCCTCGGTCCAGGCGTGGAAGTCTTGCTCGTAGAGGGTTTCAGCGGCGTTCATGGCGGCGAATCGGACAGCAGCTTGACGGCGCGACTGTGCCATGGTCCGTGCCGGGATGCACGCTGTCCGCGTGTCTCGGCACGCGTGCCATGGGAGAAGAGAAAGCTCGCGCAGAGGCGCAGAGGCGCAGAGGGAAGCACGAGAAGAGGAAGCTCGCGCAAAGACGCAGAGGCGCAAAGGGAAGAAAGAGCATTGTCTCGTGCCGAGGCTCTGCCTCGGCACGCCTCTTCGCGGCTCTGCCGCCTCGCGCCGTGCACTGGCGGCAGAGCCGCCGAATTCGGTGCCGAGGCGGAGCCTCGGCACCAGACATCAAGGCCGGCAGAGCCGCTGAAACCCGCGCCGAGGCGGGGCGCCTCGGCGGCGGACGCAGCGCCCCTATGCACGCCGGCACTCGGCGATCCGCGCCCGGCGATGCGTTACACCGCGGAGCGGTGTCACGAGGCCAGAATTGTCTCGTGCCGAGGCTCTGCCTCGGCACGCCTCTTCGCGGCTCTGCCGCCCCGAGTCGTGCACTGGCGGCAGAGCCGCCGAATTCGGTGCCGAGGCGGAGCCTCGGCACCAGACAAGCAGATGCGCCACTGGTCATGTCTCGTGCCGAGGCTCTGACTCGGCATGCCTCTTCGCGGCTCTGCCGCCTGCGCTGCATTGGCGGCAGAGCGGCGTCGATCATCAGTCCGACCAGGGTGGCCGCCGAGGCAGAGCCGACCTATGGCGCGGCGCGATCAAGCTCATCCACACGGGCGCGGATCGCCTGCAGCCCTTCCAGGTCCGCCGGCGACACGTGCAGGCCGCGCGCGATCAGCCCGTCGAACACGGCGAGCATCGCGGTCCAGTGGGTGCGCAGCCCGTCGGTGTCGCCGCGCCGCTCGGCGACATCGCCGAGCTTGTAGTGCGACACCGCCAAGTCCCGCTGCCACTCGGTGTTGGCCGGGTCGGCCGCGGCGAGGCGCTCGGCGATGGCGAGGTCGGCCGCGTAGGCGCGGGCGGCGTCGTCGAGCCGACCTTGGCTGACCGCGACATCGCCGAGCTTGTTGTAGACAACGGAAATGAATCGTTGCTTGCCGAGGTCGGCGGGGTCGTCGTTGGCGATGGGCTCGGCAATGGCGATCTCCGTTTCGTAATGGCGCTTCGCATCGTCTAGGCGCCCTTCCGCGACGGATATTTCGCCGAGCCGCTCATGCGAGATCGCCAAGTCGAGCTGCCATTGCTTGTTGGCCGGGTCCGCCGCGGTGAGGCGCTCGCGGATGGCGAGCCCGGCGGCGTAGGCGCGGGCGGCGTGGTCGAGCCGACCTTGGCTGACCGCGACATCGCCGAGCTTGTTGTGGGAGACGGACAGCTCGCGCTGCCAGCGCTTATTGCTCGGATCCTTGCGCGTTAAGGCATCGAAAACCGCGAGTCGCTTCCCGTAGGCCTCGGCGGCGTCCTCGATCCGCCCCTGGGCGACGGCGATGTCGCCGGTGCGCTCGTGGGAGATCGCCAGATCGTCCTGCCACCCGGTGTTGGCCGGGTCCGCCGCGGCGAGGCGCTCGGCGATGGCGAGCCCGGCCGCGTAGGCGCGGGCGGCGTCGTCGAGCCGACCTTGGCTGACCGCGACATCGCCGAGCTTGTTGTGCGAGACCGACAGATCCCGCTGCCACCCGGTGTTGGCCGGGTCCGCCGCGGCGAGGCGCTCGCGGATGGCGAGCCCGGCGGCGTAGGCGCGGGCGGCGTCGTCGAGCCGACCTTGGCTGACCGCGACATCGCCGAGCTTGTTGTGCGACACCGACAGATCCCGCTGCCACCCGGTATTGGCCGGGTCCGCCGCGGCGAGGCGCGCGGCGATGCGGTGGTACTCGGCATAGTGCGCGGCGGCGGCGTCCAGGCGGCCCTCGGCGACGGCGATGTTGCCTTGCCAGTTGGCGGCGACGCCGATGCGCCGCTCGGCGGCCTGCTGGCCGGCGCCGTCCGGCGGCGCCAGCGCGGCGGCGCGCTCGGCGAGGCGCCGGGCGGCGTCGAAGTCGGCCTTGGCGGCGGCCAGCGTGGCGCGGGTGCTGGCGAGGTCGCCCTGGTCGATGAGGAACACGAAACCTGCCTCCACCGCCTCGGGCCAGTCCGGCGCCCGCGCGAGGATGTCGCGGTAGGTGGCGCGGGCCTGCTCGGCGTCGCCCGCGGCGGCGTAGAGCTGGGCGGCCTTGAGCAGCGGCGCCAGGGCCGCGCGGATGCGCTGCTCGGCGCTGGCCTGGATGGCCTGCACCTGGGCGAGGATGCCGCCGCGCTTGGACTCCACGTAGGCCAGCGCGGGTCCGACGCCTTGTTCGTCCAGAATCCGGGTCAGCTCCTGGAAGACCTCGGTGGCGTTCGGCCCTTGCTCGATCTCGACGAAGGAGGCGGCCACCTCGTCGATGCGCGTGAGCTGGGCGCTGCGCTGGGTCTCCGCGGCCTGGCGCAGGCGCTCGCGCTGCTGCCAGTCGGCGGGTTCTTCGGCGGCCTTGAGCTCACGCTGGTAGGTGCCCTCGACGGCGTCCAGCAGGTGGGCGCGGATGCGCGCGGCGGTGATCTGTTGCTGCGCGGATAGCCGGTCGAGCTTGGCCTCGATGCGGGACTGGCCGTCGGCGAGCCGGCGCTGGTTGTCCAGCAGGCGCTCGCGCAGGGCCTCGACCTCGTCGCGGATGTCCTTGAGCAAGAGCTCGAAGCGGTCGGCATTGTTGAAGCTGTGGCGGAGCCGGCCGCTGGCCTCCAGCCAAGCACGGTAGGCGCGCTGGCGGCGGCGGCGCTCGGCCTGGTAGGCGTCCGGGTCTGGGTGCGGCGGCTGGCCGGGCTTGTCGTGCGGGCGGTCGAGATCGGACAGGGCCTTGTCGCGGCAGGGGCCGGGCGTGGCGGGGTCGGTGCTGGTTGCGGCCGGAAAGACCCAGACGGTCTTGCCGCTGGCCAGCGCGTAGTGCAGCTCGTACTGGGTATAGCTGACGGTACCGAAGTGCGCGAACGGGTCCGGGTCGGCGCCGTGCAGCTCGGCGAGGGCGGCGTAGGGCGGCTCCGCGCCGTAGGCGTCGCCGACGATCTGGATCAGGCCGTGGCAGGCGTCGATTTTCTGGCGCAGCAGCGCGCGCAGGTCGCCGGCGCCGGTGGCCCAAGTCTCCATCGTGACCGGCTCGCAGCCGAGCTTGGTGAGCACGTCCGCGGCGAGCCGGCGCAGATGGCCGAACTCGCCGCTGACGGCGGACAGGAAATAGCGCGGCCGGCCGTCCGGGCTCGGCGGCCCGGGCGCGGCGGCGGCGGGGCTTGGGGCTTGATCCGATTGGGGCATGGCCGCGGTCTCGATCCCTGTGGAACAGGTTGCAAGGCTCACGGAAATCCCGATGCGCGTCAAGGGCAGCGCCCCTAGATGGCTGTACGGCGTCGAAGTGTTTGTGGGTGGGGCAAGCTTCGCATCGACAGGGCGCTTTGGGGAGGAAGGGCCGAGGGCCGAGGGCCGAGGAGGGCTCCCTTGGCCCTTGGCCCTCGGCCCTGCGCGCACGAATCCGCGCTTGCGAAGCGGCGGAAGCTGTCTAAAATGACAGTTCATCCGCCCCACCGAGGCCGCGCCCATGTCCGACCGGCTTACCCCCCGCCAGCAAGAGATCCTGGACCTGATCCGCCGGCATGTGCGCGAGACGGGCTATCCGCCGACGCGGGCGGAGATCGCCGAGGCCTTCGGCTTCCGCTCCGTCACCGCCGCGGTGGACCACCTCAAGGCCCTGGCGCGGCATGGCGTCATCGAGCTGCAGCAGGGGGCGTCGCGCGGCATCCGGCTGTTGGCGCCGGCGGATGACGAGCCGGCATTGCCGGTGGTGGGCCGCGTCGCCGCCGGCAGCCCGATCCTCGCCGCCGAGCACATCGAGGAGCATCACCGGCTGGACCCGGACCTGTTCCGGCCGCGGGCGGATTACCTGCTGCGGGTGCGCGGCTTCAGCATGCGCGACGCGGGCATCCTGGATGGCGATCTGCTCGCGGTGCACCGCACGCCGGAGGCGCAGGACGGGCAGATCGTGGTCGCGCGGCTCGACGACGAGGTGACGGTGAAGCGCCTGCGGCGCCAGGCCAATTGGCGCTGGCGCGTGCATTTGCTGCCGGAGAACCCGGACTTTGCGCCCATCGTCGTGGATCTGCGCGAACAGGCGCTGGTGATTGAGGGGCTTGGCGTCGGTGTGCTGCGGTTGGGGGTGAGCGGGCGTGGCGGGGGCGAGTCGCGGCGGTTGTAGGTCGTGCCGACCTGGAGGTCGGCACTCCGGCCGGTGCTCCGGCGGAAGCTCCGGTCGGCGCTCCGGCCGGCACTCTGGCCGGTGCTCCGGCGGAAGCTCCGGTCGGCGCTTCGGTCGGCGCTCCGGCCGCTTCGTTCGGCATTCCGGGCATTGGCACTTCGGTCGTCGGCACAGCGGGGCGATGCGGGCCCCATCATCAGGCGGACAACGGCAGCACCATGCAGCTCGATCAGCTCCTCGCCACCCGCGCCGACCTCTGGCGCGGCCATGCCACGCCGGCGGCAGCGCCGATGGGGCTTGCCACCGGCTTTGCGGCGCTGGACGCGGCGCTGGCCGGCCACGGCTGGCCGGCGGGCGGGCTGAGCGAGGTGCTGACGGCGCACCAGGGGGCCGCGCTCGCGCTCTTGCTGCCGCTGTTGGCGGCGCTGAGCCGGCAGCCGCGCTGGCTGTTGTGGGTGGACCCGCCGCACCTGCCCTTTGCGCCGGCGCTGGCGGCGGCGGGGCTGGACCTGCGGCGCATCCTGATTGTGCGTGCCGGTGCCGATGGCGCCTGGGCGGCGGAGCAGGGGCTCGGCTCCGGCACCTGCGCCGCGGTGCTGGCCTGGACCGCGCCCGCGGCGCCAACTGGACGCGCCCGGGGCCGGCCGTCGGCCTGCTGGACCCCGGCGGCGCTGCGCCGCCTGCAGCTCGCCGCCGCGGAGCACCGGCTGCCGGCGCTGCTGCTGCGCCCGCCCGCGGCGGCGGGCGAGACCTCGCCGGCGGCGCTCCGGCTCAAGGTCGGCGCCCGCGACGATGGCCTGGAGGTGACGCTGCTGAAGCAGCGCGGCGGTCGCCCCGGGCAGCGGCTGTGGCTGCCGGCGCGGGCGGATGCCGAGCCGGCGGCCGCGGGCCGGGCCGATGCGGTCGAGACGCCGGCACGCGCACCTGCGGCCGAGGCCGGCTCGGCTGGGCAGGTCGGGGACGCCGCTCGGGGCCTTGTCGTGCCCGAAGGCGGCGCCAACGCGGGCAGCGGCGCGGCTGCGCGGATCGATGGCGCCGCGCCGAGCTGCCCGGCCGTTGCCGCCCCTGCACCGCGGCCGGCGGCGACGCGGCGCGCACCGGATGCGCGCTCGGCCTCCCAAGGCGAGCCGCCCCGGCCGCCGCGGCTGGATGTCGATGCACCCGAGGGCGCGGCCGGGCCGGCGGCAGATCGGCAGGACGCGGCACGTCCTGCACCCGCGCCGACGCCGGCACAGCGCGACGACACCCGGCTGGTGGCCGCGGCCGGTGCCGGGGCGCTCGCGGCTGCCGCGCGCCGCGGCAGGCACCGGCGCGGCCCGCCGCGGCGCTGAGCCCGGGTAGGCTGCTGCCATGCAATGGCTCGCGCTGCACCTGCCGGCGCTGCCGCTGGAGGTCTATACCCGGGGGCTGCCGGAGGTCGCGGTCGCGGCTGAAGCCGCTCCCACATTCACGCTCGGGCGCTCGGTCGCGGCTGATGGCGCTCACACGTCCATGCTCGGGCGCTCGGTCGCGGCTGAAGCCGCTCCCACAACCATGCTTGGAGGCTGCGTCGCGGCTGAAGCCGCTCCCACAGTCGGACACTGCGTCGCGGCTGATGGCGCTCACGCGATGCAGCCGCCGATTGCGGTCAGCGAGCATGAGCGCATCCTCGCCCGCAACGCCGCCGCCGCCCGGCTCGGCATCCTGCCCGGCCTGCCGGACGCCGCCGCGCGTGCGTTGGTGGCGGAGCTTCGCATCCTGCCGCGCAAGCCGGCCGCGGAGCGCGCGGCGCTGGCCCGGCTCGGTGCCTGGGCCATGGCCTTCAGCGACCAGGTCAGCCTGGCACCGCCAGCGGCGCTGGTGCTGGAGGCGGGCCGGAGCCTCAGGCTCTTCGGCGGCGCCGCGGCGCTGCGCGGGCGGGTGCTGGAGGGCATCGGCGCGCTCGGCTGGCGGGCGCGCTGCGTGTTGGCGCCGACGCCGGGTGCGGCGCTGGTGCTCGCCGCCGCCGGGCTCGGTCGGGCCGCGGAGGACGCGGACGCCGCGATCATCCAAGACCGCGCCGCGCTGCGCCGGGCGCTCGCGGCGCTGCCGGTGGCGGCGCTCGGCTTCACGGCCGCGGAGCTCGATGACCTGCAGCGCATGGGCCTCGTGCGCGTCGGGGAGCTGTTGCGCCTGCCGCGGGCCGGGCTCGCGGAGCGCTTCGGCCTCGCGCGGCTTGCGCAACTGGAGCGCCTGCTCGGCGAGCGGCCGGACCCGCGCCGGGCCTTCGTGCCGCCGCAGCGCTTTCGCGCCAGCCTGGAGCTGCCGGCGGAGGTGCCGGACGCGCCGGCGCTGGTGTTCGCGTGCCGGCGGCTCATCGACGAGCTGGGGGGCTTTCTGTTCGCGCGGCAGGCCGGCGTGCGGCAGCTCGGCTGGCGGCTGCACCACGCGGACCTGCCGGCGACGCGCTTGCGGCTCGGCTCCGCGGCGCCGGCGCGGGACCCGCGGCACTGGCTCGATCTGCTGCGCGAGCGGCTGGATCGGTTGACCTTGCCGGCACCGGTGCGGGCCATCAGCCTCGGCAGCGAGCCCGTGCAGCCGCTGGCCGCGCGCGATCTTCCGCTGCTGCCCGATGACCCGGCCGGCACGGCACCGGACCCGGTGCTGCTGGACCGGCTGCGGGCGCGGCTCGGCGCGGCGGCGGTGCAGGGGCTCGCGACGGCGCCGGACCATCGCCCGGAGCGGGCCACGCGGCCCTGCGAGCCCGAGCTGCCGGCCTTGGATGCGCCCGGCCGGCAACGACGCCGCACGCCGCAGCAGCCGCTCGAGGTGCCGCCGGGCGCCCGCGCCGACCGGCCGCTCTGGCTCCTGGCGGAGCCGCTGCCCTTGGCGCTGCACGACGGCCGCCCCTGCCTCGACGGCCCGCTGGACTTGGGCGCCGGCTGCGAGCGCATCGACACCGGCTGGTGGGACGGCTTTGCCGTGGCGCGGGATTACTACGTCGCCCGCAGCGCCGATGGCGAGCGGCTCTGGGTGTATCGCGACCTGCGCGGCAGCGGCGGCTGGTTCCTGCACGGGGTGTTCGGGGCGGCGCCGGCGGGGTGAGCGGGGGGTTGTTTTCGGCATCGAGCTTTGAGCGTGGTCGAAGACGACAACGACAACGAGCCGTTTCGAGTGTGGTCGTAATCGAACGTTCGCGATGTTGACGGGCTTGACTGGAGTGTTGACCTCCAGGTCAACACGGCCACAGAGCGGGATGCACTGGTTTCGCGACTGCGGAGCCGACCTGGAGGTCGGCTCTCCGACCTGGAGGTCGGCTCTCCGGCCTGGAGGTCGGCTCTCCGGCCCGGACCGGCCCGACCCGGCCTCGAGTGTCGTGGTCGTAATCGGACGTTCGCGATGTTGACGGGCTTGACTGGAGTGTTGACCTCCAGGTCAACACGGCCACAGAGCTGCACTGGTTTCGCGA
>NZ_JABX01000008.1 GCF_001469165.1 Thiohalocapsa sp. ML1
CCGGGCTTCCGTCACTGTCGCTCTCGTAGTCTTCATTTGATGTCCGAGGTGTTGACGGGAGTGACTGGAGTGTTGACTGATAGGGGTAGGGGAGGCTTGCGCCTCCCCTCCCTCCGAACCGTGCGTGCGGTTCTCCCGCACACGGCTCTCCGGTCGGTTGGTTCCTCATCGGGATTGGCGCGCCCGGGCATGGGCTGCGGTCATGGTGAACAGCCCGTGGTGAGCGAAGAAGGCATTCGGCCAGCGCCGATACTTGCCTCCTTTGACCCCGAAGACCCAAGGCCGCCAACATCCGCTCGCTCCACACCGATGGCTCCACCCACGTCCACGTCTGTGGATCATGAGGATCGTATGCTTGTTTAGCCGTCTCCGGCACTGACGCACTCGGCATCTCGCCTCCATCTTCATGGCATTCACGGATCAACCTTCCTGCCCACCTTCGCTCGGCGCGACGCAGTTACCTTCGGCTACCGGGCCTTGGCATACCCGGACACGGACTTACACCGTGCTGACAATGCGCCCTCACGGGCGTACGAGCGCCGGCTTTCCAGCCGGCTCGGCGCCGTCGCGGCTTGATGCCGCGTCGGCGTCGCCTGGGCCGGCACAAGGGCGCAAGCGCGGTCGCCCGCCCGGCGGCGCGGTATGGGTAGTCGCCCTGCTCCAGCGCAGTCGATCGCACGCCGGGGGCATCGAGCCCCGGGCGCGCGAAGCCGGCTGAAAGCCGGCGCTCCCAGTCTCGCTGTCCAGACCGATGTTGTGGGGATACCTCAGCCCCTAACCGCAGTCGGCCCCACCGGCGAGCCGGCCCGCATGGCGCCCAGCGATGGCGTTAAACTCCACCTCCCTACTCGCAACGCCCCCACCCCAACGCCACCGAAACAACCGATGATGGACCTCACGGTGCAGCTCGGACGCGGCGCGCTCGGCATCGGCGCGCTGCTCGGCATCGCCTGGCTGCTGAGCGAGGACCGCCGCGCCATCAGCGCCCGACTGGTGCTGGCCGGGCTCGCGCTGCAAATGCTGCTCGCGCTGCTGCTCTTGAAGCTGCCAGGGGCGCGGCAGTTGTTCGGCGCCATCAACGAGCTGGTGCTCGCGCTGAACCGCGCCACCGAGGCCGGTACGAGCTTCGTGTTCGGCCACTTGGGCGGTGCCGCGGCGCCCTACGAGATGGCCTACCCGGAGAACAGCTTCGTGCTCGCGTTCCGCGCGCTGCCGCTGGTGCTCGTCATCGGTGCGCTCGCCGCCGTACTGTTCCACTGGCGGGTGCTGCCGGTGGTGGTGCGCGGCTTCGCGTGGCTGTTGCAGCGGACGCTGGGCGTCGGCGGTGCGCTCGGGCTTGGGGCCGCGGCCAACGTCTTCATCGGCATGGTGGAGTCGCCGCTCTTGATCAAGCCCTACCTCGGCGCAATGAACCGCGGCGCGCTGTTCGCGCTGATGACCACGGGCATGGCCACCATCGCCGGCACCGTCATGGTGCTGTACGCGACGCTGCTCGGCGACGCGGTGCCGAACGCGCTGGGCCACATCCTGACGGCGTCGCTGGTGAACGCACCGGCCGCACTCGTCATCGCGGGCATCCTGGTGCCGCAGTCGCGCGCCTGTGCCAACGGCTCCCCGCAGGACGAGCTGCCGGCGCTGAACCTGGGCTACGCGGGCACCATGGACGCCATCACCCGCGGTGCATTGGATGCACTCCCGCTGATGCTGAACATCATGGCCATGCTCATCGTGATGGTCGCGCTGGTGAGCCTCGGCAACGCCGCGCTGGCGCTGCTGCCGCAGGTCGGCGATGCGCCGCTGACGCTGCAGCGCATGCTGGGTTGGGCCTTCGCGCCGGTGGTGTGGCTCATCGGCATCCCATGGCAGGAGGCCACCGCTGCGGGCCAGCTCATGGGCATCAAGACGGTGCTGAACGAGCTGCTCGCGTACCTGGAGCTGGCGCGGCTGCCGGCGGAAGACTTAAGCGAGCGCAGCCGGCTCATCATGACCTACGCCCTGTGCGGCTTTGCGAACTTCGGCAGCCTCGGCATCATGATCGGCGGCTTGGGCGCGCTGGCGCCGACGCGGCGGGCAGAGGTGGCCGGGCTCGGGCTGCGATCGATCCTCGCCGGGACGCTGGCGACGCTGCTCACCGGCGCCGTGGTGGGCATGCTGCTGTGAGCGGCCATCGGGGCCCGCTTAGTGACGGTTCAAAAACAACTCAAACACCTGTGTCGCCAAAGCCGAGGGCATCGACGACTGAAAAGGAACTACGAAACACGCGAAAAGCGCGAAAAATGCTCGGCCACCCGCCGACCTTTTCGTATGTTTCGTGTTTTTCGTAGTTAGAAGAAGTTGTACACCTTATTTTTGAGTCTTCACTTAGCAGGCCGGTGCCGGTCAGTTGGTCGCGGAGACGGGCCGTTCGAGCACGAACATCGGTTTGCTCTCCGGACCCACGTCGTGCGCGGACGGGTCGAGCGCCCGGTCGCTCAGTGACGGCCGGACCTTGAGGGACAGTGTCGACAGGTCTGCGCGGCGCATGCGCCGTGCCTGCTCCCGCGGCGTGAGGCGCCCGGCATAGCGGCCGCCGGCTGCGCTGCGGCTACCCCCGCCCGCGCTGGCCATGGTCGGCGTCAACGTGATGCCGGTGATCTGTCGGGCCTGGTCCGAATAGGCGCTGACGCCCTTGGTCTGCAGATAGTTGCTGAGCACGGTGTGGGTGTAGCGCTGCGTCTCCGCGAAGCGCACGAAGCCGCCGTGACGCTCCAGCGCACCCTCGCCCGCGTTGTAGGCCATCACGGCCTTGCCGATGCCGTAGCGCGACACCAGGCGCTTTAGGTGCCGCGTGCCGATGCGCACGTTGGTGCTCGCATCGAACAGCGCCGACACCGACTGCACGCCGTAGTCCGCCGCGGTGGCCGGCATGAGCTGCATCAGCCCCACGGCGCCGGCGGGGGAGACCGCATGCGCGTTGTAGCCGGACTCCGCCCGCACCACCGCGTGCACCAGCGCGCGATCGAGGCCGTTGCGCGCGGCATGGGTCTCGATGAGCTTGTTCACCGCGGCACGCCCCGGCCGCGACTTGCTCGGCGGACGCGGCAGCGCCTTGCGCTCGGGCGCCGCTGGCGCAGCGGCGCCCGCGCCGGCGCCCTTGCGCTTGGCATCGGCGGCCGTAGCGGCGCCCGCGCCCTTGAGCTTGGCATCGGCAGCCGCAACGTCCGCACGCGCGTCGCCGATATGAAACACGGCGGATATGGCCACCGCGGACAGCAACAGGAGCGTCGCGCGCAGGCCGCGGCGACGCGGTTCCGTGGCCATGACTGCCGCAACACCCGCAGCGGTGGATTCGGTCGATTCGGGTCGGTTCATGCGCTTCGCCTGTTGCACCCGCGTCGCTGTGGCGGAAAATGGGTAGACGGCGTGTACAAAGGGATGAACGGCACCGCACCCAAGACGCCCGATAATAATCGCTCCGATGCAAAGAACCAAGTTTTTTCAACTGGTTGCCGCACGGTTCGAATACTGTTTGCACAGTTGCAACCGCGCACTTCCCGCGCCCAAAATGGCGCCACTGCCTTAGAATTGGCGTTGGCGCAGAATGCTTGCAGAGCCATCAAGCCCCGTGGCGCTGCCGCGATCGCGGAGCGAAGGGGCCCCGGGCTTAAAAGACCAAGCGTGCGCGAAGGCGCAGCCGAGCCGCCCATCACGCCCTCGCCGCTTGGCCCGGTTGCTGCACGGAGCGCGTTGACCGAGACGGCTCCCGGTCCCTGTCGGCCTGCGGCGCCGCCTGATCAGTCTTCCCGCCAGCCAACACCGCCGCGCCGGAGCGCCGCCACCCAGCATGCAGAGCGAGGCCCAGAACCCAAGCGCCGACCAGCGCTCCCGGCAGCCGACCGTCGCCGATGACGGGGCGCCCGAGAACGGCACCATGGCCGAAGTGGACGGCCGGACCTGCATCTTCACCGACGGCTACTGGATCAAATACTACGAGCCACCGCCCGAGACCCTGGCCGCCAAGAAGGCGCTGATCGAGGCCCTGACCCGCCGGCTGTTCAACCACGTCGAGCACGGCATCAACATCCCGGGTTTCCGCTTGGCGGAGGCCCGCGCCGCCTACGAGCGCGAGACCGAGCCCGATCGCAAGCGCGTCAATGGTGCCATGCTCGCCGGCGCCCTGTTCAACCGTGCGGCCACCATCTTCACCAAGCTCGTGGAGCTGCAAGAGGATGGCGTCCAGGTGGAGCCGGACGACGCGCTGATGCACGAGTGCGGCCAGTACCTGCTGGAGGCGCTGGAGCTCGGCCGGCTGGTGCGCCACCGCGGCGGCGACGAGGGTATCGACGAGCTCTGGGGCGAGCCCTTCAAGGCCTTCAGCCAACCCATCGCCGCCTTCTACGAGAGCCGCTACGTCAAGATTGCGCTGACCATGCGCGACATCGACCGCATTACCGCGACCATCGCCGCGACCTTCGAGGGCAGCAGGCAGTTGCCGGAGCTGCGCCCGCTCCTGGACGACCTCGCCGATACCGCCAAGCGCAAGACCGAGACCTTGCGCACGGACCCCATCATTTTCAGCGTCTGGCCCGCCTTCGTCGTTGCCAGCGACCGCTTGAAACGCGTCCAACCCCAACTGCCGCCGGCCCCGACGCCGCGGGACATCCACGAGGCCCAGGAGGCGAACCGCATCCTGAAGGCCGGCACCGCGCTGGTGAGCCACATCGTTCGCGCCCGGGTGCCGATGCCGAAGAGCACGCGGGACCTCATCGATAAGTGCGACCGCTTTCGGCGCACCTTCCTGGAGCCACAGGGCTCGACACCGTCCGCCTGAGGGCCAGCGCACGCTGTAGCGTAACCGCACGGACGGCCCCGTTTTGGTGCAGCGGCGACGGGCAGCGCACCGCGGCAAAGCCCCAGCGCGGCGCAGCGGCGGACCGACAAGGGCAGGCATCGCCGAGCATGGCGCCTCGGCCCTTGGCGCCGCGGCGGGCGACCTGCCGCCGCAGCGCAAATGATTGATGGCATTGATTTTGCTTAACCGTGCGCACGGAGGGTTCCGCGACCGCGGGATCTGCACAGCAGTGTGCGAGGGCACAGCCTTGGCAGAACCGACCACCACGGGCCGGCAGCGGCGTATCCTGAACCACGACATCATGGGCTGCACCGCCGATGGCGTCGTGGGCAACCACCTGTATTCGGGGCGTGCGCTTGCCGTGAGCGAGCCCGGCGACCTGATCCAGCTCCACCCGGACCTAGCCGGCCAGTGGGAGCACGTCACAGCGCATTACCGGCGCATCGGCCTGCGTCACAGCGATGCGGTGCTTTGGGACCTGAGCCATGCGCGGCTCGCGGAGCGCCCGGACTATGAGCTGTCCGTGTTCTTCTTCGGCGCCGACGAGCACGCGGCCCGCCCGGACCCGGGCTGGTTCCACGCCGTGCAGGCCATCAATTCGAAGAACACCTTCATGTCCCTGGCGGCGGAGCTCGGCGTGCCGGTGCCGCTGACAACGCCCTTCGAGCGCGCCGGCGACATCACGGCGGCGGACATCGCAGCCGCGCCCTGCCCCTGCTACATCAAGGCGGCGCTGTCGGTGTCCGGCATCGGCATCCATCGCTGCGCCGACGCCGCCGAGCTGCGTGCGGCCATCGGCCGGTTCGCACCGGACACCCCGGTGCAGATCCAGGAAGAGGTCGTCACCGACTGCTTCCTGAACCTCCAGTACAGCGCCACCGAGAACGGTCCCGCGCGGCACGCGGCCACGGAGCAGGTGCTAAACGGCTTCGTGCATCAGGGCAACCGCCACCCTGCCGCGCATGCCCCCTGGGAGGCGGTGGAGCCGATGGCACACTGGCTGCATGCCGAGGGCATGCGCGGCGTGTACGCCTTCGACGTGGCCGTGGTCGGCGACGCCGCGGCGCCGCGCTTTCTCGCCATCGAATGCAATCCGCGTTACAACGGCGCCAGCTATCCCACGGCCGTCGCGCACAAGCTTGGCATCGCGCATTGGCTCGCGAAGGCCTACGCAACCCGGCACCGCACCCTCGCCGACCTCGACCTCACCGGCATCGAGTACGACCCCGACACCGGCACCGGTATCGTGCTGGTCAATTGGGGGCCGATCCTCGTGGGCAAGCTCCTGGTGCTGCTCGCGGGCAGCCCGGAGCAGCAGCAAGCCTTGGAGCGGGTCCTGCTGCAGCGGCTCTAGCGGGCGGAGCCTTCGCACCCACAAGGGTGGGAAGGACCGCCTTGAGCAACCCGTTCCTGGCCGCAATCTCCCTCATGGTCGGCGTCCAAAGAACGCCGTCTTCATCGAAATCGGTATCGGTATCGGTATCGGTATCGGTATCGAAATCAAAATCGCGCATCTAATCGCGATAGATGTTCTGATCAACCGATCGAAAAGACGGTAGACGTCGCGCTTCTCGTGGCCCGGTGTCGTGTCGATCGCGAAAGCGATTTCGATAGCGACAGCGATTTCGATAGCGATTGCGCACCCGTAAACCGCCGCGCCAAGGTCAGCCACGCCAAGGTCAGCCACGCCATGCACGACAGCTTCTCCCTCATGGTCCACGGCGGTGCCGGGGCCCTCGACAACGTCCAGGACGAGCGCACGGCCGTGCGCTATCTCGAGAGCATCCGCGTGGTGTTGGAGCACGGCCGCTCCATCCTGGAGCAGGGGGCGAGCGCCACCGAGGCCGTGGAGTCCTGCGCATCGCAGTTGGAGGACGACCCGCTGTTCAACGCCGGCTGCGGCTCGGTGCTGAACGAGAACGGCAAGGTGGAGATGGACGCCGGCATCATGGACGGGCGCGATCTCGCCGCCGGTGCCGTTGCCGCCATCGGCAACATCGCGAACCCCGTGCAGCTCGCGCGGCTCGTCATGGACGGCAGCGAGCACGTGCTCCTCATCGGCGACGGCGCGCTGCGCTTCGCCGAGCACTGCGGCATGAAGCTGACGCCGGACCATTACTTCTTCACGCCCGACCGCATCCGGCAACTGGAGCAGGCGCAACTGCGCGGACGCATCATGCTCGACCACGACGCGGACGGCGACGCACAGAAGTACGGCACCATCGGCGCCGTCGCCCGCGACCGCGCCGGCAATCTGGCTGCCGCCACGTCCACCGGCGGCATCGTCAACAAGCGCATGGGGCGGATCGGCGACTCTCCCATCATCGGCGCCGGCGTCTACGCCGACAACGAGACCTGCGCCGTCTCGGCCACCGGCTACGGCGAGGAGTTCATGCGCACGGTGTTCGCCAAGACCATCGCCGACGCCATCCAGTTCACCGGCGTCGATGCCGCCGGCGCCGTGGCCTACGGCATCGGTTATCTCACCCGCAAGGTGCGCGGCCGCGGCGGCGTTATTTGCATCGACGCGGCCGGCCGCTGCGCGAGCGGCATGACAACACCGAGAATGGTCCACGGCTGGATCGAGCACGGCGGCGAGACCCTGTGCCGGTTCTGATGGCGCTTCGCGCCGCGCTGCCCGTAATCCGGCACCGCGCCGGTGGCCACTCGGGCGATGCTGTTCAGGGCAGGCAGGCCTTGGTCACGCGCCGGTTGCCGAGGCGTTGCAGCGGCCGGTTGTTCGGTCCCACCAGTGCCGCGAGCTGGCGCAGGTCGGCGGTGGCCACCTCCACCGGCGTGCTCAGCACGTACCAGTGCACGCCCTCGGTGCAGGGCGGCCGGGTCAGCGAGCCGATGTAGGCGAAGTAGTCCTTGCGGCCCGGCAGCAGAAAGGTCGGATTGACGCCGACGTTGCGGCCATAGAAGGTGCCGCCCGACTCGCGCGGCGCATGCGCCAGCACGCGGCTCAGCACCTGGTTCACGCGTAGGCCCGCCACCAGCGGCACCGCGACCACGGCGATATCGCCGCGGTTGTTCGCGTGGATGAGCTGCACCTCGGCGTCCGCCGCAACGCCGTCGATGACGTGCTCCGAGGGCACGTGAAAGCGGACCTCGACCAGCTCATAGCTCAATCCCTCGACGACGAGAAAGCTGCCCCGGTCGTAGCCCAGGCGCAGTGCGCGGCCGTCGTTGGTCACGTACAGCGAGCTGCTGCGATAGCGAAACCGCAGCGGCTCGCAGGCCGCGTGCACCGCGACGGCCTCGGTCAGCTCCACCGGCGATTGCTTCTCGCCGCCGCCGCAGGCGCCAAAGGCCGGGTCCAACTCGGCCCAGCGCTCCGGCCCCTTCTCGCCGCTGTAGGTCCAGGTCGGCATCGCCCCCGGGTCGGGTGTCGAGATCCGGTTCTGCCAAGCCGCAGCCGACGTCGCTGCGAGCGCGAGCGCAGCGCCGACAACGATGGCGGCACGCGGCAGCGGGCGCAGGGATAGGGGCAAAGACCGGGGCATGGAGCGGCGAATCAACCTTTGTCCCGGGGACGCTTGAGCGCGGCGATGGGCACCACCTGCGCGGCCTGCGGCTCGTCGGCGTAGTACGGGCGCTCGCCGCCGCGGCCGTCCTGGTCCGCGAGCTCCTTTTCGCGGGCGGAGATCAGCGCCAGGCACTGGCGCACGTCCTGGATGGTGTTGTTGGACAGCGGGTGCTGCATCCCGGGCGGCGGCGTCACGTCCTTGATGATGGCGGCGAGCGTCTTGCGCATCGCCAGCAGAATCTGCTGCTCTTGACTGAGCTCGTGCATGTGGGTCCTCCCCCGTGATGTGCTGTTCGGTTGGCCGGCGACGCGGCGCCCGCGTGCGGCAGAGCTGGGCTTGACTCGGCCAAGACCCGCCGGGCTCGGGTCTCCGGGCCTGATGGGCGTCGCCACGGCCTGTAGGGTCGGGGCGGCGGGGGCATTATTCATCGCTCGCGCGGCCGCGGAAAGCGACCCCTTTGGTCAGGTATCGACGGCGGCGGGCCGGTAGGCACCGTCCGTCAGCGCCGCGAGCCCCGCCTCGTCGAGGATGGCGACGCCGAGCGCTTCGGCCTTCGCCCGCTTGGAGCCTGCCTCGACGCCGGCGAGGACGTAGTCCGTGCTCCCGGACACGCTGCCCGTGACCTTGGCACCCAAGCCCTCCAGCATGCCCTTCACGGCGTCCCGCGGGCGGCTCAGCGTGCCGGTGATGACAATGGTCTTGCCCGCGAGGGGCGCGGCAGCGGCGTCGGAGGTCTCCGTGCCGGCCGCGGCGGGCGGTGCTTCCCAACGGATGGCGCCGATGCTCGGGTCCAGCAGCTTGTCGATGACCTCGCGGTTGTGCGGCTGTTGGAAGAAGCTCGCGATGTGCGCGGCGACAATGGGGCCGACGCCCTCGACGCGGCTGCGCTTGCCGCCCGTGAGCTCGGCGACCTGCGCCCGGCGCAGCGCCGCCGCGTCCGGCCAGCGCTCGGCGATGCGCGCCGCCTGCGGGGCCCGCAGCAGGCCGAGCCCGGCGAGCCAGTCCGCCAAGGGCTCGTCGCCGGGCGCGGCGTCCGGATGGGCCGCGAGCCAGTCCAGCAGCGCGGTCGCGGTCTTCTCGCCGACGCCCTCGATGCCCGGCTCGTCGTGGAGCAAGCCGTCCAGGCCGGCCTGCATCAGCGGCTCAAGGTCGCGGAAATGCGCCGCCAGCGCCGCCGCGGTCGCCTCGCCCACCTCGCGGATGCCGAGCGCGTAGATGAAGCGCGCGAGCGTCGTGCGGCGGCTGCGGTCCAGCGCGTCGAGCAGGTTCTGCGCGGACTTTGCGCCCATGCGATCGAGCCCGGCGTAGTCGTCGAGGCCGAGCCGGTAGAGATCCGCGGGATCATGCACCAGGCCCTGATCCACCAACTGCTCGATCAGCTTCTCGCCCAGGCCATCGATATCCATCGCCCGCCGCGCGGCGAAGTGCTTCAGCGCCTCCTTGCGCTGCGCGGCGCAGCTCAGGCCGCCGCTGCAGCGGGCCACCGCCTCGCCGTCGGCGCGGATCACATCCGAGCCGCAGACCGGGCACTGCGCCGGCAACTGCACCGGCTCGGTGCCGGCCGGGCGCAGCGACTCGACCACCGCGACGACCTCCGGAATCACGTCGCCGGCGCGCCGAACCATGACCGTGTCGCCGACGCGGACGTCCTTGCGATGCACCTCGTCGATGTTGTGCAGCGTCGCGTTGGAGACGGTGACGCCGGCCACGTCCACCGGCTCCAGTCGCGCCACGGGCGTGACGGCGCCGGTGCGCCCGACCTGGAACTCGACCGCGCGCACGACGGTCTGCTCCTCCCGCGCCGGATACTTGTAGGCGATGGCCCAGACGGGGTCGCGCGCGCGAAAGCCGAGCGCGCGCTGCGCGGCGATATCGTTGACCTTGAAGACGACGCCGTCGATCTCGTAGTCGAGCGCGTCGCGGCGCGCGCCGATGCCGCGGTGGTAGTCGATGCAGCCCTCGGCGCCGCCGACGACGCGGGACTCCGGCGACACCCGCAGCCCCCAGGCGCGGAAGGCCGCAAGCGCATCGCTCTGGCTCGGACCCAGCTCCCCGCCCTCCACGGCGCCGAAACCGTAGCAGAACATGGT
Source organism: Thiohalocapsa sp. ML1 (assembly GCF_001469165.1). Taxonomy (GTDB): domain Bacteria; phylum Pseudomonadota; class Gammaproteobacteria; order Chromatiales; family Chromatiaceae; genus Thiohalocapsa. The sequence goes on from NZ_JABX01000008.1 coordinate 10,452, forward strand.
CAGCGGCCGGCCCGCGGTGACGGCGGGGTCGAGCTGGCGCAGGCTGCCGGCGGCGGCGTTGCGGGGGTTCTTGAACGGCGACTGGCCGGCTGCGAGCATCTCGGCATTGAGCCGCGCGAAGGCCGCCAGCGGCAGGTAGACCTCGCCGCGAACCTCGATGAGCCGCGGCCAGCCGCTACCGGAAAGTCGCAGCGGCACGGCGCCGATGGTGCGCACCTGTGCGGTCACGTCCTCGCCGACGCTGCCGTCGCCGCGGGTGGCGCCGCGCACGAGCACGCCGTCTTCGTAGAGCAGGCTGATGGCGAGGCCGTCGAGCTTCGGCTCGGCGACATAGTCGACGCGGTCCACGCCCAGATCCTTGCGGATGCGGCGGTCGAAGTCCTGAATGTCCACGTCGGTGCGGGCGTTGCCGAGGGAGAGCATCGGCACCCGGTGGCGGGCCTCGGCAAAGCGCTCGCCGGGCGCGGCGCCCACCCGCCGCGTCGGTGAATCGGGCGTGCAGAGCTGCGGGTGGGCCGTCTCCAGCGCCTGGAGCTCACGGAACAGCCGATCGTACTCGGCGTCGGTGATCTCCGGATCATCGAGGACGTAATAGCGATGGTTGTGATGGTGCAGCGCCCGGCGCAGCTCGGCGGCACGCTGCACCGCAGATTCGCTTGCCTCCGGGGGGGCGCTCACGGCCTAGCGCGGTCCTTAATCGCCGCCGTGCAGCAGGGCGCGGACCCGGGCGCGCAGGGCCTTGGCATCGGCATCGCGCAACGGCTCGCGCCGCGGGCCGCGGATGTCGCCGCCCAAAAGCTCCGCCATGACGCGCGCGGCGTCGAGCATCTCGTCGAAGACCATAAGATCGCTCGGCTCGCCGCGGAACTGCCCGAACACGGCAAGCCCGGGGCTCGCGAACTCGCTCATGTCGTCAAACGGGAAGGTGCCGGGCTTGACCAGGTTGGCCATGCTGAACAGGGGCTCCGCATCCGGCTCGTCGCCGCGGGTGCGATGGAAGATGTCCATCTCGCCGGGGTGAAGGTTGCAGCGCTCCGCCGCGCTCAAGATCTCGTCACCCGCGAAAGCGCCACCGGCGCTGGTGATGTAGAGCTGGATCAACAGCTCATCACGGGCCGGCTCAGCGGGCTCTGTTGAGGCTTCGTCCGCATCGTCGTCATAGGACGCATGGTCGTCCCAATCGGCTTGCGGCGCCGTGCTCGCCTCGGACGCATAGGCATAGCCGAGGGCGGTGCCGCCCTGGTCGAGCTCGTCGTCGGTGAAGCGCCCGATGTTCGGCTCGTACTTGGTCCCGGTCGTGGCGCGCTTGGGCTGCGGGGCTCGGCGGCGGCTGCGGACGCGCGGCCGTTCCGCGCCTTCGGCACGCTGGCGCTCCCAAAGATAGAGCGCGATCAGGAACACGGCCCCGATGACCACGAGAATCAGGCGCAGTGTCGCGGCATCCATTCGGTGCCCTCCCCCAGGCTGACTTGCTGACTTGCTCTAATGCGCGGGCGCGCATCGCCGGCCGCAGTATATCAGCGCGCCCCGGCGTCGGTCGGCGCCGGCTCAGGAGATCGCGGCCAGCTTTGCCGCCTCTTCCACATCGACGGACACGAGCCGCGAGACACCGGGCTCATGCATCGTGACGCCGATGAGGTGGTCGGCGATCTCCATCGTCACCTTGTTGTGGGTGATGAAGATGAACTGCACCTGGTCCGACATGGAGCGCACCAGCTCGCAGAAGCGCCCGACGTTGGCGTCGTCGAGCGGCGCGTCCACCTCGTCCAGCATGCAGAAGGGCGCCGGATTGAGCTGGAAGATCGCGAACACCAGCGCGACCGCCGTCAGCGCCTTCTCGCCGCCCGAGAGCAGATGGATGCTCGCGTTCCGCTTGCCGGGCGGGCGCGCCATGATCGTCACGCCGGTGTCGAGCAGGTCCTCGCCGGTGAGCTCCAGATAGGCGTGCCCGCCGCCGAAGACGCGCGGAAAGAGCTGCTTCAAGCCCTGGTTGACGCGGTCGAAGGTGTCCTGGAAGCGCGAGCGGGTCTCGCGGTCGATCTTGCGGATGGCGGACTCCAGCGTCTCCAGGGACTCGCTGATGTCCGCGTGCTGCTCGTCCAGGTAGCGGATGCGCTCGGACTGCTCGCGAAACTCGTCGATGGCCGCGAGGTTGATGTTGCCCAGGCGCTCGATGCGGGCCTGCACCTGCGCGAGCGCCGCCTCGTGGGCCGCGCTGGTGGCGGTGGCGTCGAGACCGGCCACGAGCCCGGCCATGGCGCCGCCGCGCGCGGCGAGCTGCTCCTCCAGCGTGCGCCGGCGGACCAGCCGCTCCTGGCGCTCCAGACGTTTCGCGTCCAGCTCCGACTGCACCCCGGCGATGTCCTGCTCCACGCGCTGGCGGCGCTGCTCGGCCTCGCGCACCGCTTGGTCGAGGGACTCCATCTGCTCGCGTGCGGCGCCGAGCTCGGCCTCCACCTCGAGCCGCAGCGCGAGCTGCTCGTCGCGCTGCTCGCGCTGCTCAGCGATGGGCTCCGCGGCCTCGGTCAGCGCCTCGATCAGCTCGTCGCGGCGCTCGGTGAGGGCCTCCAACTGGCCCGCGGCGCGCTCCAGTTGATCTTTGAGCGCGGTGGCCGAGGTGCGGCGGGTCTCGATGGCGACCGTCAGCCGCTGGCGCTCATCGCGCAGCGCCGTCTCCGCGGCGCGGGCCTCGGCGACGCGCCCGCGCAGCGCATCGCGCTCGACCCCGAGCGCGGTGCGCTCGGCGGCGAGCCGGTCGGTCTCTTCCAGCGCCGCGTGCAGGCGCTCGCGGGCGCCGTCGATCTCGTCGGCGGCCTCGCCACGCCCCTCGATCAGCTCCTGGAGCTCCTCATCCAGCGTCGCGACGCGCTCGCGCATGTGCTCCAGGCGCGAGCGCCCGGCGCCGAGCTCGGCATCGAGCGCGGCGCGCTCGCGGCTCAGCCGGCTCACGGTGTCCAGCGCATCGTCGCGGGCCTGCTCCAGGCCCCGGCGGCGCTCGGCGAGCGCATCGTGCTGCTCGACCAGCGCGGCGATCACCTGCTCCAGCTCGTCGATCTCGCCATGCAGGGCCCGCAGCGCCTCGGCCCGCGCCAGGGTGCCCGCGACCTTGGGCCCGTCGCCCGGGCGCTGCAGCCAGTCGCGGCCGACCTGGGCGCCGTCGCGGGTGACGATGCGCTCGCCGGGGCCGAGCTCGCCGCGCCGGGACAGGGCCTCGGGCAGCGTGTTGGTGATGCGGATGCCGTGCAGCAGCCCATGCAGCGGCCAGGGGCAGCGGACCTTGGCCGCGAGGCTATCGGCGGGCGGGTCGCGGGGGTCCGGATCGTGCCGCAACCCGGGCCCGAGCAAGCCCAGGGGGCCGCAGTCGAGCTTGGGACCATGGGCGTCGAGATCGGCGACGCAGAGCGCGGCGAGCATGTCCGCGAGCACGGCCTCGGCGGCGGCCTCCCAGCCGGCGTCCACCTCGATGCTGTCCACCAGCCGCGGCACGTCGCCGAGGCCCTGCGCCTCGACCCACAGCCCGACGGCGTCGTCGCCGTGCTCCAGGGCGGCGTCCTGCAGGGCCTCCAGCGACGCCTGCCGGCCGCGGCAGGTCTGCAGCTCCGTGCGCGCGGCGTCCAGGCGGGCGGCGACGGCCGTGCGCTCCTCGTCCAGCCGGCGCAGCCAATCGGCGCTCTCGGCCTGGGCATCGGCGGCGGCGGCGATCTGCTCGTCCAGCGCCTCGGAGCGCTCGGTGAGCTGCACGAGGCGAGCGCTGAGCTCGGTGGTGTCGAGCTTGGCGCGGTCGTCGGCGATGCGCGCGGCGCGCTGGTCGGCGCGGGCGATGCGCCGCTCCAGGTCGTTGATGCGCCCGCGCTCGCTCTGCGCGCGCTCGGTGGGGCCGCCTGGGCCCTCCTGCAGGGCGTCCCAAGCGGCCTGCCAGGCGTCGAGGCGCTCCTCGGCGGCGCCGACCTCGTCGCCGGCCGCGGCCATGCGCTCGGCGAGCTCAATCAGTGCCGGCTCGTCGCGCGCCAGCTCCGCCGTCAGCTCGGTAAGCCGCGCCGTGTCCCGCTCGCGATGGTCCTCGGCGCCGGCCAGCTCGCCGCGCACCCGCGCCAGCTCCGACTCCTGGCGGGTGCGGTTCTCGTCGGCGAAGCGGATGGCCTGCTCCAGCCGCGCGATCTCGGCACCGACGGCGTACCAGCGGCCCTGCACGGTGTTGAAGCCCTCGGACGCCTCCGCGTGGGCGTCGCGGTCCGCCTCGATCTGCGCCTCCAGCCGGCGCTGCTCGGCGCGGCGGCGCTCCAGGTCGATGTCGAGCTCGGCGAGCGCCCGGTCGCGCTGCCCGAGATCATGATCCAGCTCGCGCCAGCGCAGCGCGATCAGCTCATCCTCCAGCGTGCGCTCGTCCTGCTTGAGCTTGCGGTACTTCTCGGCGGTCTCGGCCTGGCGCTCCAGGTGCTTGAGCTGCTTGCCGACCTCATCGCGCAGGTCGTTCAGGCGGTCTAAGTTCTCGCGGGTGTGGCGGATGCGGGTCTCGGTCTCGCGCCGGCGCTCCTTGTACTTGGAGATGCCGGCGGCCTCCTCGATGAAGAGCCTGAGCTCATCGGGCTTGGCCTCGATGAAGCGCGAGATCATGCCCTGCTCGATGATGGCGTAGCTGCGCGGCCCCATGCCGGTGCCGAGAAACAGATCCTGGATGTCGCGGCGCCGGCAGCGAGCGCCGTTCAGAAAATAGGCCGACTGGCCGTCGCGCGAGACCTGGCGCTTGACGGCGATCTGGGTGAACTTCGCAAACTCCCCGCCGGCACGGCCCTGGCTGTTGTCGAAGGTCAGCTCAATGCCGGCCATGCCGACCGGCTTGCGCCCGGTACTGCCGTTGAAGATGACGTCGGCCATGGACTCGCCGCGCAGCATCTTCGCCGAGCTCTCTCCCATCACCCAGCGCACGGCATCGATGACATTGGACTTGCCGCAGCCGTTCGGCCCTACAACACCGACCAGATTGCTCGGGAAAGGCACCGTGGTTGCGTCCACGAAGGACTTGAACCCGGTCAGTTTGATTTTTTCCAGCCGCATTGAAGAAAAGTTTGAAGTTTGAAGAGTGAAGTTTGAAGGCTGGAGCGCGAAGGGTGAAGTTTGAGGCTTGGCGTTGGAAGTTTGAAGGCGGGACGGGCGCAGTATGACGGGCGACGCGCGAAGAAGCGCGGCGCAGATGGGGCAAGTATGGCCTCGCGACACCGCTCCAGCGGTGTCGCGCATCTGCGGGCGCTCCCGCGCCCCGTGCCCAGGCTAGGGGCCGATGCGTCGCCTGGTCGCAGCGCGGCAGAGCCGCGAAGAGCTGGTGCCGCGCGCGATCAGCCGGCTAGAGATGGCCTCGCGACACCGCTCCAGCGGTGTCGCGCATCTGCGGGCGCTCCCGCGCCCCGTGCGCGGGCTTCGTCCGCTGGCGCCGGTCTAACCTCTAGAAACGCGCCTGGAAGCGCCCGAATTGAGGCCCCCTGCCGACAACCTTGAGCAGGCGGACCCGTGCGACAGAGCCGCTGGGGCCGAAGCGCTGACGCTGATCCGCAGCGCGGGGCCACCGACGAGACGATGCGCGCTGAGGCCGCCAGCCCGGCGTGCGGGCGCTCCCGCTACTGCTCGCAAGCCGAAGCCATGATTCGGCGCCTGTGCTAGGCTCTTTGGCACAGTTTCCAGCCTTTTTTCTGCCGTCATGACCCACAGCGCAGCGACCGAGCCCGCGCCGGTCCGCACCAAGGCCTATCCCGCCCCCGACGACGCCATTGAGCCCCGCTCCGAGGACGGCCGCCGCGTGTCGGAGGCGGACTACTGGGCCGAGTACTACCAAGCCGCGGACATCTGCTACGAATGGAACAACGGCCGGCTGGAGGAGAAGCCCGTGTCGAGCTGGGACACCATCGCCGTCTACAAGTGGCTCATGGGTCTGCTGGAGCACTTTCTTAAGGTCCACCCCATCGCCGACTGGGTGGTGCTGGACATGGGCTTTCGGCTCGCGCTGGCTGAGAAGACCGTCATCCGCCGGCCGGACTTGGGTGTGGTCCGCCGGGACAATCCCGAGCCCTTGCGCTCCGGCATGGCCTCCTATCCGGGCGTGTTTGACCTCTGCATCGAGGCCTTGTCCGACCGGCGCCAGCGGGACATTCGCCGCGACACCGTCACCAAGCACGGCGAATACGCCGGCGGCGGCGTGCCCGAGTATTACATCCTCTCCCACCGCGACGAGCACCAGGCCTTTTACGCCCTGGACGCAGCCGGCCACTACGTGCCGCTGCCGGCAACCGACGGCATCATCCGCTCGCGGGTGCTGCCCGGCTTCCAGTTCCGCCAACGCGACCTCTGCGCGCAGCCGGACTGGGACAGCCTGCGCGCCGACCCGGTTTACGCGGGCTTCGTGCTGCCCGGCTGGACCGCGGCCGAGCAGCGCGCCGCGGCCGAGGCCGCGCGTGCCGGGCTCGCGACCGAGCGCGCAGAGACGGAGGCCGCACGCGCAGAGGCCGAGGCGGCACGCGCGGAGCTCGCGACTGAGCGCGCAGAGACGGAGGCCGCACGCGCCGAGACCGAGGCCGCGCGCGCCGAGCTCGCGACCGAGCGCGCCGAGACCGAGGCCGCCGCGCGCCGACAGGCCGAAGCGGAGCTTGCTCGGTTGCGCGCGCAGATCGCCGCATCGAAACAGTAAGCGCCGTTCGGGGACGTCGCTGCGCTGCCGGTGCTCCCGCGGGCTCCCGCGGGCTCCCGCGTCACGCTAGGCGCGGCCGTTTTCGGGGGGATACAACGAGCGCAGCCAGCAGGACGAGGACCACCAAGGCAGCGGTCGGGAGCCACGGTCCGTAGCTCAGGGGCGGCGATGCTCTGCCCGATGTCGGGGGCTTGCGCGGTTGGCGCCGTGCCGCGGATCGGCCGAGTCGCGTTCACGGGGAATGGCCGACTCTAGGCGGACGCGGCCTCATCCTTCGGGTACCGGGCCTTTTGGCAAGACGATGCGCGCTGAGTCCGCCAGCCCGGCGTGCGGGCGCTCCCGCTACTACTCGCAAGCCGAAGCCATGATTCGGCGCCTGTGCTAGGCTCTTTGGCACAGTTTCCAGCCTTTTTTCTGCCGTCATGACCCACAGCGCAGCGACCGAGCCCGCGCCGGTCCGCACCCAGGCCTATCCCGCCCCCGACGAGGCCATTGAGCCCCGTTCCGAGGACGGCCGCCGCGTGTCGGAGGCGGACTATTGGGCCGAGTACTACCAAGCCGCGGACATCTGCTACGAATGGAACAACGGCCGGCTGGAGGAGAAGCCCGTGTCGAGCTGGGACACCATCGCCGTCTACAAGTGGCTCATGGGTCTGCTGGAGCACTTTCTTAAGGTCCACCCCATCGCCGACTGGGTGGTGCTGGACATGGGCTTTCGGCTCGCGCTGGCTGAGAAGACCGTCATCCGCCGGCCGGACTTGGGTGTGGTGCGCCGGGACAATCCCGAGCCCTTGCGACCCGGCATGGCCTCCTATCCGGGCGTGTTTGACCTCTGCATCGAGGCCTTGTCCGACCTGCGCCAGCGGGACATTCGCCGCGACACCGTCACCAAGCACGGCGAATACGCCAGCGGCGGCGTGCCCGAGTATTACATCCTCTCCCATCGCGACGAGCACCAGGCCTTCTACGGCCTGGATGCGACCGGCCGCTACGTGCCGCTGCCCATCACCGACGGCATCATCCGCTCGCGGGTGCTGCCCGGCTTCCAGTTCCGCCAACGCGACCTCTGCGCGCAGCCGGACTGGGACAGCCTGCGCGCCGACCCGGTTTACGCGGGCTTCGTGCTGCCCGGCTGGACCGCGGCCGAGCAGCGCGCCGCGGCCGAGGCCGCGCGTGCCGGGCTCGCGACCGAGCGCGCAGAGACGGAGGCCGCCGCGCGCCGGCAGGCCGAAGCGGAGCTTGCTCGGCTGCGCGCAGAGATCGCTGCGTCGAGACAGTAGGCGCCGCTGGCTGGCGGCCGGGCGAGCGCTCGACTGCGGCGCCGGGGCAGAGCACCGGCACCGGCAGCCGAGGACGCTGGGGACGTCGTGCTCGCGGGGCTCAGAACGGCGGCGTCGCGTCTTCCAGGGCAGCGTCCGCGGCCGGCGCGACGGGCTTCGGCGGGGCGACGGGCTTCGGCGTTGCCGCCTCGCCGGCGGGCGCCAGCGCCGCCTCCAGACAATCCAAGAGCCCGCGCAGTTGCGCCGTCATGAGGGTCATCTCGGCCTCGAAGCGCAGCGCAGGGTCCTCATCCTCGGCACCGTCCATGGCCTGCTCCAAAAGCTCGTCCTCGAAGCGCAGGCGCTTGAGTGACAAGTCATCTGCAAGCACCAGGGACAGCGCGTCCTGCCAGTTGAGCCCGATGGCCGCCACCTGCATGCCGGTGTCGATGTGCGCGCGTACCTCCGGCGAGCCCAAATCCATCCCGCGGCAGCGCACGACGGCACCCTTCTCGGCCGGATCGCGCAGCTCGCACTGATCCTCCAGCGTCAGGCCGGCGGGCGGCTCGCCGGTGAGCACCCAGGCGGTGAAGCGCTCGGCGGCGGCGGTGGCCGCAAGCGGCGTCGCCGGCAGCGAGCCCAGGCTCTGGCGCAAGAGCGACAGCACCTCCTCGGCGAGCTTGTCGGAGGCTGCATCGATGACCACGCGGCCGGCCTGCGGGTCGATGAGGGCCGGGATGACGCGCGAGCGCGTGAAGGCCTGCGGCAGCATCTCGGCGAGCAGCGCGTCGCGCAACTGGCCGCGCTCGCGGCGGGTCACATCGCGGCCTTCGGTCTGCTCCAGCTCCGCCGCGCGCTCCGCGACGGCCTCGCTCACCACCGACGCCGGCAGCAGCCGCTCCTGCCGGCGCGCCGCCACCAGCAGGCAGCCGTTGACGGCATGCGTGAGCATCTCCGCCTGGGGCCCGAGCGGCGGCGCCCAGCCTATGGTCGCGGCCTCCAGCGGGCCGCAGCCGCGAAAGGCCTTCTCCGAGAGCCGCTCGTGCAGGCCGAGCTGGTCCAGCTCGAAGGGGGTGTTGAGCCGATAGGCCCGGGCGTTCTTGAACATCCGCTGCTCCCGCGCAAAAGCGCCGGATTATCCGGGTCCGCGCGCCCTGCGGCAAACGGTTCCGCCAAGCGACCTCGACGCGGGCTGCCCTCGACGGGGGCGCGTTGCTCGCGCGAGGCCGGGCCGGTCAGGCCGCCGCGGCCATCACCCCTGGCGACAGCGGCAGCCGCCGCGTGCCCCAGTGGCCGGGCTCGGCCTCGAAGACACCGGCGCAGGGCGTGCCGCAGTGGCCGCAGCGCCCGTCGGCGGTGAGGCCCCAACGGCCGAGGCGATACCAGTCGCGCTCGATCAGCAGCTCGCCGCAGGCATGGCACCAGGTGCTGCCGCCGTCGCCGTCGTGCACGTTGCCGGTGTAGGCGTAGCGCACGCCCTCGGCCATGGCGATCTGCCGGGCGCGGGTCAGCGTCGCGGGCGGTGTCGGCGGCAGGTCGCGCATGCGGTAGTCCGGGTGAAAGGCGCTGAAGTGCATGGGCACGTCCGGCCCCAAGTGCGCCACCACCCAGGCGGCCATGCGCGCGAGCTCGGCGTCGCTGTCGTTGTGGCCGGGGATGATCAGCGTGGTCAGCTCCAGCCAGACGTCGGTTTCGTGGCGGATATACTCCAGCGTCTCCAGCACCGGACCCAGATGGGCACCGCAGAGCTTGTGGTAGAAGTCGTCGGTGAAGCCCTTCAGGTCCACGTTGGCCGCGTCCATGCACGCAAAGAACTGCTCCCGCGCCCCGGGCGAGATGTAGCCCGCCGTGACGGCGACGTTCTTGATGCCGAGCGCCCGGCAGGCGTCGGCCGTGTCGCAGGCGTACTCCAGAAAGATCACCGGGTCGTTGTAGGTGTAGGCGACGCTGCGGCAGCCGTGCGCGGCGGCGACCCGGGCGATGGCTGCGGGCGCCGCCTCGGCGGCCAGCGTGTCCATCTCGCGCGACTTGGACATATCCCAGTTCTGGCAGAAGCGGCAGGTCAGGTTACAGCCGGCGGTGCCGAAGGACAGCACCGGCGTGCCGGGCAGAAAATGATTCAGCGGCTTCTTCTCGATGGGGTCGATGCAGAAGCCGCTGGAGCGCCCATAGGTGTAGAGCACGACGGCGCCGTCCTCGGCACCGCGCACGAAGCAGAGCCCGCGCTGGCCGTCCTTCAGCGCACAGGCGCGCGGACAGACATCGCACTGCACACGCCCGTCGTCGAGGCGGTGCCAAAGCTCGGTGGGATGGGCGGCGGCGGTCATGGCAAGCCCTCCTAATGTTCAAGGCGCGGGCGCAGCGGCGCGTCGCGCGCGCTAGAATTGAAACGAGGCTGCGGGACGATCGAGATCGCCCGGCGCTGCTGCCGGGCTTTGCCGAGCCCGCACCCTGTCTTTTGAAGTATGGTCCCAACCAACCAGGGCGGTGGTCCCTATCGAGCCATGACGAACATTCGCCGCCCCGCGGTGGCGGGGCTCTTCTATCCGGACGACCCGAGCGAGCTGCGCCGGGCGGTCGCGCAACTGCTCGCTGCCGCCAACGCGGCAACGGCAACGGGCGACCCGACTCGGCCCAAGGCACTCATCGCCCCGCACGCGGGCTACGTCTACTCCGGCCCGGTCGCCGCCAGCGCCTACGCGCGGCTCGGCGACGCCGCCGACATCCGCCGGGTGCTGCTGCTCGGTCCGGCCCATCGGCTGCCGTTTCGTGGCATCGCTTATCCGACGGCCGATGCGTTCGCAACGCCGCTCGGCGACGTGCCCGTAGACCAAGACGCCATTGCCACAATCGCGGACCTGCCGCAGGTGACTCGGCTCGACCGCGCCTTCGACGGCGAGCACTGCCTAGAGGTGCAGCTACCGTTCCTGCAGATGCTGCTTGGCGATTTCCGCATCGTGCCGCTGGTGGTGGGCGAGGCGACCGGCGAGGAGATCGCAGCGGTGCTGGAGCAGCTCTGGGGCGGACCCGAGACGCTCATCGTCATCAGCTCCGATCTCAGTCATTACCTGGACTACGACAGCGCGCAGGCGATCGACGCGCAGACGACCGCGGCCATCTGCGGCCTGCACCCGGAGGCCATCTCGACGCGCCAGGCCTGTGGCCGCAACCCCATCGCCGGCCTGCTCACGGCCGCGCGCCGGCACGCGCTGCACGCGACGCCGCTGGATCTGCGCAACTCCGGCGACACGGCGGGGCCGCGGGACCGGGTCGTCGGCTATGGTGCCTACGGCTTTGCCTGAGACCGACCAAGCCGCCGAGGACGACGCCGACGCGCCGTTGTCGGCGGCGCATCGCCGGCACCTGCTCGACATCGCCCGCGGCGCCATCCGCCACGGACTCGACACGGGGCGCCCGCCGACGCTCGACATCGCAGCGACGCCCGCGGCCCTCAGGGTGCCGCGCGCCGCCTTCGTGACGCTGGAGATCGACGCGCATCTGCGCGGCTGCATCGGCCATCTGGAGGCGGTGCAACCGCTGGTGCTCGATGTCGCCGACAACGCCTTTGCCGCGGCCTTCCGCGACCCACGCTTTCCGCCGCTGCGGGCGCCCGAGCTTGCAGCGCTCGCGATCAAGATCTCGATCCTGACGCCGGCCACACCGCTCAGGTTCGCGGACGAGGCGGACCTCATCGCCCGCTTGACGCCCGGCGTGGACGGCCTGATCCTCGCCGACGGCCCGCACCGCGGCACCTTCCTGCCGTCGGTCTGGGAGCAATTGCCGGAGCCGCGGCAGTTTCTGCGCCGGCTGAAGGAAAAGGCCGGGCTGCCCGCCGACCACTGGAGCGATGCGCTTGCGGTCTTTCGCTATCGCACCGAGTCCTTCGGCGACTAGCCGGGGCGCGGCGCCGAACCCAACCCGAATCCCGCAACCCTCCCCAGCCTCCCCACCGCCGAGCCGCAGAGCACGCCCGCCTTGAGCCAGATTCCCATTGCCGAACTCCTGTCGCTCGTCGCGCTGTTGGCGCTGTCGGGCTTCTTCTCCGGCTCCGAGACGGCGCTGATGACGCTGAACCGCTACCGATTGCGGCATCGGGCGGACCAGGGCCACCGCGGCGCCAAGCTCGCGCGCAAGCTGCTGGACCAGCCGGACAAGCTGATCGGCCTCATCCTGCTCGGCAACAACTTCGTCAACATCCTGGCGTCGTCGCTGGCGACGGTGATCGCAATCAAACTGGGCGGCGAGGGCGCCATCGCCATCGCCGCCGGCATCCTGACGCTGGTGATCTTGATCTTCTCGGAGGTCACGCCAAAGACGCTGGCGGCGCTGCACCCGGAGGCCATCGCCTACCCGGCCGCCTACGTCTACACCGTACTGCTGAAGGTCTTGCAGCCCGTGGTCGTGGCCGTCGCCTTCATCACCAACGGCCTGCTCAAGCTCCTGGGCGTGCGAACGGACGCGGCGGAGGGCTCGGCGCTGAGCCGCGAGGAGCTGCGCACCGTCGTCATCGAGGCCGGCGCCATGATCCCGGAGCGCTCGCGGGACATGCTGGTCGCGATCCTGGACCTCGAGAACGCGGTGGTCGAGGACATCATGATCCCGCGCAACGACGTGGAAGGCATCGACCTGCAGGACCCGCCCGACGAGATCGTCGCGGCCATCAAGCGCGCGAGCTACACCCGGCTGCCGCTGTTCGACGGCGGCATCGACAACGTCATCGGCATCTTCCACACGCGCAACACCATCGGCATCCTGGAAGGCGGCGAGGACATCCGCGAGAAGCTCCGTGCCATCGCCCGGCCGCCCTATTTCGTGCCCGAGGGCACGCGGCTGTATCGGCAGCTCATCGCCTTCCAGCGCGCCAAGCGGCGGGTTGCGCTGGTGGTGGACGAGTACGGCGACTTCCAGGGGCTCATCACCCTGGCGGACCTGCTGGAGGAGATCGTCGGCGAGTTCACCACCGACCCGGCCGACGCTTATCCTGAAATCCACCGCGCCGACGACGGCAGCCTACTCATCGACTGCAGCATCCACATCCGCGAGCTGAACCGTGCCATGCGCTGGAGCCTGCCGCAGCATGGCCCGAAAACCCTGAACGGGCTCATCATCGAGTACTTGGAGACCATTCCCCAGCCCGGCACCAGCCTCCGCCTCTACGGCCATCCGCTGGAGATCCTGCAAACGGACGAAACGGCGGTGAAGACGGTGAAGTGCCTGGAGCGCACGCCCGCGGGCTCGGCGCTGCCCGGCGCGGGCGACCGGGCACACGCGGCGCAGGCCAGGCCGTGAGCGCGAGCGCGAGCGCCTGCCGGCGGGTCCGACGCCGACAGCGCCGCTTGCGCCTCAATGGTCACCATTGACACCCATCGTCTTCTCCCTAGGCCAGTGGGGGGTATATTGCCGGGTTACTTCCAAAGGGTTGCGAATCCGTCACGGGCGCGCCCCACCACCGTTCCTGAGGCACGCTGCGATGACCGAGACCGTACGTTGGCTTTCCGAGCTGGGCATGGGCGACGTGCCTATCGTTGGCGGCAAGAACGCATCCCTGGGCGAGATGATCCAACACCTGACGGCCGTGGGCGTGCGGGTGCCGGGCGGCTTCGCGACGACGGCAGAGGCGTATCGGGAGTTCCTGTCCGCGAGCGGCCTCGCCGAGCGCATCGCGGCCGAGCTGGCCACCCTCGACGTCGACGACATCGCGGCACTGAGCGAGGCCGGCCCGAAGATCCGCGGCTGGATCATCGAGCAGCCCTTCCCGCCCGGGCTCGATGCCGACATCGAGGCCGCCTTCAGCGCCCTGGTCGGCCAGGCCGGCAACGACGGCGCGTCCTGGGCGGTGCGCTCGTCGGCCACGGCCGAAGACCTGCCGGATGCGTCCTTCGCCGGCCAGCAGGAGACGTTTCTCAACGTGCAGGGGCTGGAAAGCGTCAAGCGCGCCATCCGCGAGGTCTTCGCGTCGCTGTACAACGACCGCGCCATTGCGTACCGGGTGCACCAGGGCTTCGCGCACGCCGACGTCGCGCTGTCCGCCGGCGTGCAGCGCATGGTGCGGAGCGACCTGGCCGCGTCGGGCGTGATGTTCACGCTCGACACCGAGTCCGGCTATCGGGATGCCGTGTTCATCACCGCGAGCTATGGCCTCGGCGAGATGGTGGTTCAGGGCGCCGTGAACCCCGACGAGTTCTACGTGCACAAGCCGACGCTGGCCGCCGGCCGCCCGGCCATCCTGCGCCGCAGCGTCGGCGACAAGGCGATCCGCATGGTCTACGCCGCCCCCGGCTCGCACGAGCCGGTCCTGACGGAGGACGTGCCGGCGGCGGACCGCGGACACTTCAGCATCACCGACGCCGAGGTCGAGGACCTCGCCCGCCAGGCGCTGCTGATCGAGCAGCACTACGGCCGGCCCATGGACATCGAGTGGGCGAAGGACGGCACCGACGGCCTGCTCTACGTCGTGCAGGCCCGCCCCGAGACCGTCCAGAGCCGCTCCGGCCAGGTCATCGAGCGCTACATCTTAAAGGGCAAGGGCGAGGTGCTCGCCACCGGGCGCAGCATCGGGCACCGCATCGGCGCCGGCCGGGCGCGGGTGGTGGACTCCATCCGCGACATGGCCGACGTGCAGCCGGGCGACGTGCTGGTCACGGACATGACGGACCCGGACTGGGAGCCGGTCATGAAGCGCGCCGCCGCCATCGTCACCAACCGCGGCGGGCGCACCTGCCACGCCGCCATCATCGCCCGCGAGCTCGGCGTGCCCGCCGTGGTCGGCTGCAACAACGCCACGGACAGGATTCAGGACGGCGCCGAGGTCACCGTGTCCTGCGCCGAGGGCGACACCGGCTTCATCTACGAAGGCGCCCTGCCCTTCGAGCACAAGACCGCAGAGCTCGACAAGATGCCGGAGGTGCCGGTCAAGATCATGATGAACGTCGGCAACCCCGAGCGCGCCTTCGCCTTCGCGGCGCTGCCGAACGCCGGCATCGGCCTCGCGCGGCTGGAGTTCATCATCAACAACAGCATCGGCATCCACCCGAAGGCGCTGTTGGAATTCGACAGCCTGCCCGAGGACCTCAAGGCGCAGATCGCCCCGCGCATTGCGGCCTACCCGAGCCCGCGGGAGTTCTACGTCATGCGCCTGGCCGAGGGCATCAGCACGCTGGCGGCGGCCTTCGCGCCGAATCCGGTCATCGTGCGCATGTCGGACTTCAAGTCCAACGAGTACGCCAACCTCATCGCCGGCAAGCGCTACGAGCCGGAAGAAGAAAACCCGATGATCGGCTTCCGCGGCGCCGGCCGCTACGTCGCCGACGGCTTCCGCGAATGCTTCGCGCTGGAATGCGAGGCGCTGCGCTACGTGCGCAACGACATGGGCCTGACCAACCTGCAGATCATGGTCCCCTTCGTGCGCACACTCGGGCAGGCCAAGGCCGTCACCGAGGCGCTGGCCGAGCAGGGGCTACGCCGCGGCGAGAACGGCCTCAAGCTCATCATGATGTGCGAGCTGCCGTCCAACGCCGTGCTGGCCGAGCAGTTCCTGGCCTATTTCGACGGCTTCTCCATCGGCTCCAACGACATGACCCAGCTCACGCTCGGCCTCGACCGCGACTCGTCCCTGGTCGCCGAGGCCTTCGACGAGCGCGACCCGGCCGTCAAGGCGATGCTGTCCATGGCCATCCGCGCCTGTCGCGACGCCGGCAAGTACGTCGGCATCTGCGGCCAGGGACCCTCGGACCACGCCGACTTCGCCGACTGGCTGGTCAAGCAAGGCATCGAGAGCGTCTCCCTGAACCCCGATACCGTCATCGACACCTGGCTGTATCTGGCCGAGCGGGCCGACTGAGGTTGAGTGTCAGAAAGGCCGGCCCTCGGCCGGTTCAAACAGCGCTCCGAGGCACGGCTGATGCACATGGCTCCCGCAACACCACAGGCCGCCGTCCGCCTGCGCATGCCGCCCGGCCTGCGCATGGACGACGCGCAGTTCTACGCCTTCTGCCGGGAGAACCCGGACTACCGGATCGAGCGCGATATCCAAGGGGAGATCGAGATCATGCCGCCGACGGGTGCCGAGACGGGTCGCCGCAACACCGATCTCGTCACCGAGCTGAACCTGTGGGCGCGCGCCGACGGCAGCGGGTTCGTGTTCGACTCGTCCACCGGCTTTCGGTTGCCGAACGGCGCGACCCGCTCGCCGGATGCCGCTTGGGTGGCCAGGCACCGGCTGGCGGGCCTTGGCGCCGAAGACAAGGAGCGGTTTCTGCCGCTGGCGCCGGACTTCGTCGTCGAGCTGGCGTCGCCCAACGATGATCCCGACAAGCTCGCGGACAAGATGGCCGAGTACCGCGCCTGCGGCGTCCGGCTCGGCTGGCTGCTGCTCCCCGCGGCCTCGCAGGCGCGCATCTACCGCCCGGCCGCCCTGCCCTCGGTAGTGGAAGGCCCGCGGGTGCTCGACGGCGGCGATGTGCTGCCGGGATTCCGACTCGATCTCGGCCTGATCTGGGCCTCGGTGCTGTAACCGCCCGCATCGGTCGCAAACCCCGCGTGCAAATCTGCGACAATGCCCGGCGTTTGCCGTAACGCACGAGGTACTGCATGAAGAGCTTTGACGTCTACGCCCTGGGCAACGCCCTGGTGGACATGGAATACGAGGTCTCGCCGGAGGACCTCAAGCACCTGAGCATCGACAAGGGCGTGATGACGCTCGTGGACGAGGCGCATCAACTGCGCATCATGGAGCACCTGCGCGAGCGCCGGCACCATCGGGGCTCCGGCGGCTCCGCGGCCAACTCCGTCATCGCGCTCGCGCAACTCGGCGGCACCGGCTGGTACTCGTGCAAGGTGGCGGACGACGAGCTGGGGCATTTCTACCTCAAGGATCTGCGCGACGGCGGCATCGCGACCCGCGACACCAGCTTCCTGGAGCAGGGCGACACCGGCCGCTGCGTGGTGCTGGTCACGCCGGACTCGGACCGCACCATGTGCACGTATCTGGGCATCAGCGGTAACCTGTCGCTGCACGAGCTGGACCAGGACGCGCTCAAGGCCTCCAAGTGGTTCTACACCGAGGGCTATCTGGTCACCTCCGACACCGCCCGCGTCGCCGCCATCGAGGCGCGCAAGCTCTGCGAGCGCCACGGCGTGAAGACCGCCCTGTCCCTGTCCGACCCGAACATGGTCCGGTTCTTCAAGGACGGGCTGAAGGACATGATCGGCGACGGCGTCGACATGATCTTCGCCAACGAAGAAGAGGCCATGGGCATGGCCGACGCCGACAACCTCGATGGCGCCATCGCCTACCTCAAGACCATCGCCCGCGAATTCGCCATCACCCGCGGCCCCAAGGGCGCGCTCATCTGGGACGGCGCGCAGGCCATCGACATCGACCCGGTGCCCGTCACGCCCGTTGACACGGTGGGCGCGGGTGATATGTTTGCCGGCGCCTTCCTATACGGGCTCACGCAGGGCTGGAGCCACCAGCGGGCCGGGGATCTGGCGTCGGCGGCGTCGGCGAAGCTGGTGACGAGTCTTGGACCACGACTGCCGAAAGAAGAGACTCAGGCGATTCTCACAAACCGACGTTGAATTAGGAGTAACGAATGTCCATCAAACGCTTGATAATGGCAACGGCTATCGTCACTGCCGTCACCGCCTCCACGGTTTTGAACGCACAGACCGCCTGCACCGGAACCCGTATCAGTGATACGACGGCCCTGGAGAATCTTCTCGACAACCAGCTCGTATGCGCCTTCAAGGGCGCTGACTTCTCGGACCCGAATCAGCGCTGGTCTGAGAACCACCTAGAAAACGGAGATGTCCAGGAGTTCGGCCCCGGCGGCAACAGCACGATGCAGCCACCGGAGGTGATTGGGACGTGGACAGTTACTGGGGCGTCCCCGAATGCAGTCGTCACGTACACCTACGGCTCGGCTGGCCCCTACACGTATAGGGTCAATGACACTTCCGGCAACTACCAATTCTGCGATGACAGCAACAATCTGATCGCAACGATCAAGTCCATTGAACCGCTCGCAACGGACGCCGCCACAGTGAACCCCTGCGCGTGGTAGTAAGCGGTCGGGCCGAAGTCAGTAGGCACGAAGCTACGCTCCGTTTTCGCGGCTTTCGCGTGTTTTGTCATTGCACTTCGACCTTCGGGCGTCGCCTGCGCGGCTTGCGGCCGCGCCGCTCGTCGCCTCCGCGCACCAGCACCGCAGCACAAAGCAAGGCGAGATAGAACAGCATCCCCGTCCGCGGCGCATCCACGACGCTCCCCAGCATCCCGGCGCCGACTAAGCCCGCAAGCGCGGCGGCAAAGGCCACCGCTTCGAGACGCCCGGCACGGATGCCGGGCCAGAGCACGACCGCCACCGCGAGCATCAAGAACGCGAGCGCCGCGAGCCCGACCAGCCCCTGCGCCACAAAGGTCTCGACGAAGAGCTGGTCGATGTGCCAGCCCTGCGCCTGGTCCGCGACGAAGAGCCAGCGCGCAGCCCCCGGGCTGAAACCCCCGTTGGCAATGAGCTGCCTGCCATCCGGCGCGAGCAGGCTCACGTCGTCCACATCGATGCGGCCCGTGCCGGCGTTGTACAGCGACAGCTTCACGGGCCCGTGCGGCCAGCGCCCGCCGCGGCCGACCTCGCCGGCGGAGATCGTCGCTTCCCGTCGCTGCCAAACACCGGCCTCGCCGGGCGCGAGCCCGGCGCTTACGCAGGTGAATGAGTACAGGAGCGCCTTCTCGCACAGCATCACGCTGAGCCGCGCATCCGGCTCCGTGCCGCGCACCCGTGCCGCAAGCCGATAGTCCGTGCCCGCCCGCACCGAGACGCGCTGATCCAAGTAGACCGGCTGACCCTTGCCGAGACGTAGCAAGGCGTTGTCCCCTTCCTCGATGACCTCGAATGTGCCGGGGGGCGTGCCCGCCTGCACGGCGAACAGGTAGAGCGCGGGATAGCGGCCGAACCCCGTGCCAACCAGCATCGGCGCCATGTCGTCTCCCATCAGGTCCAACGCCTGCTGCCAGTGCGCGATTCGTGCGCGCAGGTCCCCTTCGATCCGCGACAGCCGGTCCCCGGCGAAACCGCCGGTCAGCATGTGCGCCGCGAGAAACGCCGCCAGCGCCAATGCGCCGCCGAGCAGCGACCACTGGCGCAGGGTGCGGATGCGTCCGGCCAGCAGCAGACCCACCACCAGCACCCCGACGCCCGTCGCGGCACCGACATAGCCACCGCGGGCAAAGGTCACGAGCAGCGCATAGGCCGCCGGCGGCACCAGCACGACCCCGCCCAGCTTCCACCAGCGACCCTTTACGACGAGGGTCCAGCCGAGCAGCATCGGCAGCGCGAAGGCGAGGTAGGCACCGATGTAGCCGCCGCCGTCGTGCATGCTGCCGAACGGCCCGGTTACGCGGAACTCGCTGCCGAAGTCCAGCAGGCCGACATGCGCGACACGCTCGGCTAGCACCGTCGCCGACACGACCGCGAGACCGACGGCCGCGCCCCCGAGCACGAGCGTTGCGGCCGCCGTCGAGCCCAACTGACGGCGGAACCGGCGCAGCAGCGGCACCGCCAGCAGCGCCCACAGCAGGCCCTTGCCCTCGTGCCATGGCGCGAGTACCGCATGCGACGATGCGAGCGGCAGCCCGCCACCCGCCGCAGGCGCAAGGCCGACGCCGGTGGACACCAGCCAGCTCACCCACAGCAGCAGCAAAGCGACGGCCAGCCAGACGTTCGGCAGCCGCGCCGGCTTGAGGCCGGACAGCCGGAGCCCGGCGACGGCGAGCCCCACCAGCACGAACAGATCGAACGCGCTGAGCATCACCCGCCCGCTCCAGGGCGTCAGGTCCAGCACCGGCAGCGCCGCGGGCACCACCGCGAGCCAGAGCCAGGGCCAGCGCCACAGCGCCGCCGCGAAGGCGAGCAGTGCGAGCGCGAGCCAGACCTGCGCCACCGGATAGAGCACGACACCGGCCAGCGCGACGCCGCCCGCACCGAAGGCATACAGGTAGCCGAGCAGCGTCGGCTCGGGCAGCGACTCGGTGTCTGCCGGCCCGAGCCCGCCGCCGCGACTCACCGAGCGGTGCGCGGACTCAGCCGCAGGCCAGGGCTGCGCAGACGCGTCGCCTTCGCTGCCTAGCCGCCGCGGCCCGTCCGGTGTCGGCCCGCGGAACGTCCCGGCCAGCTCGTGATCAGGTCCTGCAACGGCACCCGCTACCACCTGCCGCCGCTGCACATCGCCGAATGTCCCGGCCAGCGCGTGATGAGGTCCTGCCCCCGCGGACTGCGTTTGCACTGCGCGCGACGCCCCCCACGGGGCCGCCATCCACGCACGCGTGTCGCCCTGGACCTGACGCACCGCCCGCGCAAACCAGAGCGCGGCGGCAAAGGCGAGCCAGGCGCCCACCGGGGCAATGAGCAGGTTGGTGGGGTCCGGCCGTGCGCCGGGAGCGAACAGTTTGCCGGCTTCGATCACTATCGCAAGCACCAGCGCGGCCGCCGCCGGTGCCCACCCGGCGGGCTGCCGCGTCGGCCGCGTCAGCGCGTGCGCGGCGAAGCCGGCCCCCATGGGCGCATACAGCGCGAGCTGCGACAGCAGGCTCGCCATCGCCACCGGCTCGCTGGTCCAGTAATGGTAGTAGAAGGGCACCCAGCCGAGGGTGTCGAGGCGGGACAACGCCTGCGACACATCGCGCCAGGGCCCGCTCCACCAGCCGGACAGCGCGGTGATGGCCGCAAGATAGGGCAAGGCCAACACCGGCACGGCGCGCCAGCCGATGCGCGCCAGCGCATCGATGCCGATGCCGTTGGTCAACGCCCGGCCCAGCGCGGCGCCGGCCAGCATGCCGAGACCCCGCAGCAGCACCGACAGCCCCTGGCTCTTGCCGGACACGAGCAGCAGTTGCACCGGCTCGATCAGCAGCCCGAGCGCGACGCCGAGCAGAAGGAACCGCGGCAGCGGCCAGCGCGGATACAGCAGCGCCAGCAGCAGGCCCATGGGCGCGACGGCAAGCAGCTCCGCGAGCCAGAACGCCGCGCAGCGCAGCCCCGACGCACAGGGCGTCGCGAGCCACGCGTGCAGATCGCTCCCCAGTTGCGCCTGCAGCTCCGCCATGGAGACCACGAAGTCGAACGGGAACAACGCCAGCAGCACATAGGTGAGCAGCAGCACCGCCAGCGCCGCAACCAGGGACGCGCGCCCGCCCCGCGCGAAGGCCAGCCCCAGCCCGACCACGCGCCAGCGACCGAACAGCCAGACCAGTACGCCGATGGCGGAGCCGATGCTCTCCGCCAACAAATCGTTGAGTGATACGGTGCGCGGTGCGAAGAAGAGCTGCGTAAACTCGACCGCGACGGCAACGCCGACGCCGGCGGCGAGCACGACAATGGCGCCGACGACGGCCGCAACGCCCCCGGCCCGCAAGCCGAACAGCGCGACGCACCCGAGGAAGGTCAGGGGCACGTACAGGACGATGTTCGCAACCCAGTCCGCCCGCGAGGCGGCGCCCAAATCCAGGAAGCGGATCTGCGCGAAGCGGGCAAAGGCCTCGTCGAGAGAAAGCGGCCGCAGCTCCAGCGGCACCAGGCTGCCGTAGACGACGAAGGCCAGATACAGCAGCAGCCAGGGCCACCAGCGGGGCTCGCGGAACTCGGCGATGGGAGCGCGGATCATCCTGAGAAAGGCCTGCTACCGCCCGGCTGCCCGCGCCGGCGCTCGGCTCAGCGCTCCTGAGCCGATGCTTCCCCGGCGGCGTCAGGCGACGCCTCCGCCAAGCCCCGCTGCGCCGGGTTGCGCGCAAAGCGCCGCGTCGAATACGCGGCCCAGACCGGATACTGCGCAAAGGTCAGCAGCAGGACGACGGCGACATAGGCAAGCGCGTAGCGTCCGAACAGCTCCGCGTTACCCAGCCCGTACTCGTAGCGCGTCGCGCTCAGCAGAAACTCCAGCGCGGACAGGCTTGTGTCGCCGCCAAGCACCTGGGGCTCGGCAGCCACGAACAGGGCGCCGTAGCTCACCGGCAACAGCAGGACCAGGGCGAAGACTGCCGCCGCCGTGCCGGTGAAGACGCCGGACAGGCGCTCCCCCAGCAACGAGGCGCCGAAGGCGACGAGCAGGAGCCAGAGCCAGAGCAGCAACCAAGCCAGCGGCGACCCATCGCCCCGCAGCAGGATCATCACGTTGTCCGTCGCCGCCAGCAGGATGACGATCCAATAGCTGAGCACGAAGAACAGGGCCGCGTACCCCACCCACAACAGAAAACGCAGGGGCTCGAAGGAGCGGGTGATGGCGTAGAGCATGGCCGTGCCGCCGGCGACACTGACGGACAAGACCACGAACACGCCGGTAAAGCGGATGAGACGCTCAACCTCCGCGGGCAGCGACCAGACCGGCAGGCCCACCAGATCGTGCACGCTCTCGATGGGCGTCGCGAAGCGGAAGATCAGGAATATCAGCAGCGCATGGGCCAGGATGCCGATGGGGAAGAGCCAGGCCCAAGGCCGCGGTGCACGGATGAGCTGCAGCCCGAGCAGCGCCGGCGGCCCCAGCGCCAAGAGCACCATGAGCGCAAACAGAAGCGCAGTTACCGGCGTGGGAGCAGGGCCGAAGAGCTCGCGCACATGGTACGGAACGCCCGGCACCACGGCGACCAGGTACAAAAGCGCCGCGGCCACGAGCAGGATCGCGAGCACACGCACGCCAAGGAACAGCGCCGCCTGACGGCTCTCGGCCTCGCCAAAGTCCTGTTGTCGGATCATCTGCAGCCGGCCTCTCAGGCAACGAACGCCGCCTGGCAAAGAGACAACAGCGCCGCGGGGAACATGCCCAGCACCAGCATCGACAGGCCATTGATGCTGACGGCGATGCGGGCATCCCGGGTGCCGTCAACCGGGGCATCGATCTCCGGCTTATCGAAGTAGATCATCTTCACCACGCGCAGGTAATAGAAGGCGCCGACGATGGAGAAGGCGACGGCCACGAGCGCGAGCCACACCAGCCCGATGTCGATGATGGCCTGCAGCACCAGCAGCTTGGCCATGAAGCCCACCAGCGGCGGCACGCCCGCCATCGAGAACATGACCATGGTCATCATGGCCGCGAGCCAAGGGTCGCGCTCGCCCAAGCCCTTCAGGTCGTCCAGGTTCTCCGCCTCGAACCCCTGGTGCGAGATCATCACCAGCACGCCGAAGGCACCGGCCGCCATCAGCGCATAGGCTACCGCATAGAACATGGCCGCGGCATAGCCTTCGCTGCTGCCCGCCAGCAGCCCGAGAAAGATGAAACCGACGTGCGAGATGGTCGAATAGCCAAGCATGCGCTTGATGTTGCTCTGCGCAATAGCGACGACATTGCCGATGCCCATGGACAGCACCGACAGGATGATCAGAATCTCCGACCAGTCCGCGCTCAAGGCAGGCAGCGCGTCCACCAGGATGCGCGCGGCCATCGCGAAGGCCGCCACCTTCGGCGCGCTGGACAAAAACAGCGCAACCGGCGCCGGCGCGCCCTGATAGACATCCGGAATCCACATGTGAAACGGCACGGCACCGAACTTGAAAGCGATGCCGATGAGCACGAACACCAGCCCGAACACCAGAATCTTGTTGTCCATGCCGTCCGCCGCCACGGCCGCGGCCACCGCCTCGAAGCCGATGGCCCCGGTCGCGCCGTAGATCATCGAGACGCCGTAGAGCAGCATGCCCGAGCCCAGCGCCCCGAGCACGAAGTACTTCATCGCCGCCTCGGCGCCCGCGCCGGAATCCCGGTTGAAGGCCACCAGCGCGTAGAGACAGAGCGCCAGCAGCTCCAGCCCCAAGTACATGGTCAGGAAACCGTTCGCCGAGATCATCACCATGATGCCGAGCAGTGCGAACAGCACCAGCACATGGAACTCCCCCACCCACATCTCCCGCTCGCGCATGTAGCGCGCGGAATAGGCGAAGGCCAGCAGCGTCACCACCAGCACGGCGCCCTTGAGCAGATCGCTCATGGGGTCGCGGATGAAGGCGCCGCCGAAGGCGAGCGTCGGCTCGGACCCGAAGCTCAAGCCCACCACGCCGACCGCGGCGAGCGCCGCGGCGAGGCCCGCAAAGGTAATGAGCTGGTTGTTGTCCCGCTCCTCCTTCGGCAGGTACAGGTCGGCGATGAGCACGGTACAGGCGGTGATCAACACCACCAGCTCCGGCAGCAGCGTGAACAGATCGATGGCTTGGAAGTTCATCGGTGGGAATTCCGTCAGTCAGCGGGCGTCATCTGCACGAGCTCGGCGGCGACCGCGGCGCCAGCATCGACATGCACGCCCGCGGTGGCCAGCTTGCTCACCTGGACCTGCTCCACAAGGTGCACGATGGAAGGCTCCATGACATCCACCAGCGGCTTCGGCCAGATGCCGATGGCGAGGGTCGCGACGGCGAGCACGCCCAGATTCAGCGCCTCGCGGCGGTTGAGATCTTTCAGCGCGGCTACCTGCTCATTGCCGACGGGGCCGAAGATGACGCGCTTGACCATCCACAGCGTAAACGCGGCGGCCAGGATCAGCGTCGTCGCGGCTAGCAGCGCATACCAGAAGTCCGCACGGAAGGTGGCGAGGATCACCATGAACTCGCCGACGAAGCCCGACGTGCCGGGCAGCCCCGCATTGGCCATGGCAAAGAACACGACGAAGGCACCGAACCAGGGCATGGTGTTGATGACGCCGCCGTAATCGGCGATCTGGCGCGTGTGCATGCGGTCATACAACACGCCGACGCAGAGGAACAGCGCGCCGGAGATG
Source organism: Thiohalocapsa sp. ML1 (assembly GCF_001469165.1). Classification (GTDB taxonomy): domain Bacteria; phylum Pseudomonadota; class Gammaproteobacteria; order Chromatiales; family Chromatiaceae; genus Thiohalocapsa. The sequence continues at coordinate 35,149 of NZ_JABX01000008.1, forward strand.
AACCCGTGCGAGATCATCTGCACCATGCCGCCTTCGATGCCCATCACGGCGCCGTCCGCGCTGCCGGTATGGCGGACGATGGCAAAGACGACGAAGAAGCCGAGGGTCACGAAGCCCATGTGTGCAATGGACGAGTAGGCAATGAGCTTTTTCATGTCCTGCTGCACCAGTGCCACTAGGCCGATGTAGACCACGGCGATGAGCGACAGGGCGATGATGAGCCCGTCCAGCTCGGCACTCGCATCCGGGGTGATGGGCAGGCTAAAGCGCAGGAAGCCGTAGCCGCCGATCTTGAGCATGATCGCGGCCAGGATCACCGAGCCGCCGGTGGGTGCCTCAACGTGCGCGTCCGGCAGCCAGGTATGCACCGGGAACATCGGCACCTTCACGGCGAAGGCGAGCAGGAAGGCGATGAAGATGAGCACCTGCGCGGTCATGCCGAGCGGCAGGGCATGGAAGTCCAGGATGCTGAAGCTGTCGGCCTGGAAGTACATGTAGATCAGCGCGATCAGCATGAACACCGAGCCGAAGAAGGTATACAGGAAGAACTTGATGGTCGCGTAGACGCGGTTCGGCCCGCCCCAGACCCCGATGATCAAAAACATCGGGATCAGCATCGCCTCCCAGAAGAAGTAGAACAGGATCGCGTCCAGCGCCGAGAACACGCCCACCATGATGCCTTCCATGATCAGGAAGGCGCCCATGTAATACGACGGGCGATAGGTCACCACGTCCCAGCCGGCGATGATGACGAAGATGGTGATAAATGTGGTGAGCAGGATCAGCGGCATCGAGATGCCGTCCACCCCGAGGGAATACTCGACCTTGATGGCCGGGATCCAATCCGCCCGCTCGACGAACTGCATCGCCGCGGTGCTCGCATCGAACATGAACCATAGCGGCAGGCTCACGGCAAAGGCCGCCACCGCAACGCCGAGCGCGATGCGTTTGCTGAGCTCGGCGTTCTTGTCGCCGTTGGCAATGACCGCTAGGCCGCCGATGATCGGCAGCCAGATAACCAACGAAAGCCAGGGAAATTCGGGCAACATCGGGACAGGTCTCCTTGGCTCGTTACAGCGCGACAAACAGCGTCAAGAGCGCCACGAGGCCGACGATCATCGCAATGGCGTAGTGGTACAGATAGCCGGTCTGCAGATGGCGCATGACGCCGGCCACGTAGCCGACCATCCGCGCCGAGCCATTGACCACCGCGCCATCGATCAGCGCGCGGTCGCCGGCCTGCCAGAGCAACTGCCCGAGCCCGCGCCCTCCCCCGGCAAAGACCTTCTGGTTGAAGTCATCGAAGCCGTATTTGTTGTCCAGCAACCGCGTTAACGGCCCTGCGGCCCGCTGCAGCCGGGCGTCGATATCGGGGTTCTTCTGGTGCAGGAAGAACCAGACGAATGTCGCGAGCGCGAGCCCCGCCATCGCGAGCCAGAATGGCAGCGCGGTCATGCCGTGGGCGATGAACGCGAGCTGGCCGTGCCAGTGCTCGGCGAGGTGATGCAGCGAGTCGTGCTCTGGCTTCACGTAGATGGCATCGCCGAGCCAATTGTTGACCAGGAGCGGCTCCACGGTGAACCAGCCGATGAAGATTGACGGGATCGCCAGCGCAATGAGCGGCACCGTGACGACCCAGGGCGTCTCGTGCAGATGATGCCGCGTGTGCTCGTCCATGCGCGGCTTGCCGTGAAACACCAGGTAATACATGCGGAAGCTGTAGAGCGCGGTGACGAAGGCACCCACCGTGAGCAGGAGCCAGGCGATGCCGGAGCCGAACACGTGCGAATCCCCCACCGCCTCGATAATGGCGTCCTTGGAGAAGAAACCCGAGAAGCCGGGAAACGCAATCAGCGCCAGGGAGCCGATCAGCGCGGTGATCCAGGTGATGCGCATGTACTTGCGAAGCCCGCCCATGTTGCGGATATCCTGGTCGTGGTGCATGGCGATGATCACGGAGCCGGCCGCTAGGAACAGCAGGGCCTTGAAGAAGGCATGGGTCATCAGGTGGAAGATGCCGGCGGCGTACGCCGAGGCGCCGAGCGCGGCGGTCATGTAGCCGAGCTGCGACAGGGTGGAATAGGCCACGACGCGCTTGATGTCGTTCTGCACCAACCCGATCAAGCCCATGAAGAAGGCCGTGATGGCGCCGACCAGCAGCACGAACGACAACGCGGTGGTCGACAGCTCGAACAGCGGCGACATGCGCGCGACCATGAATATGCCGGCCGTGACCATGGTCGCCGCGTGAATCAGCGCGGAGATCGGCGTCGGACCCTCCATGCTGTCGGGCAGCCAGACATGCAGAGGCACCTGCGCCGACTTACCCATGGCGCCGATGAAGAGCAGGATGCAGATCAGCGTCATCAGCGACACGCCGCCGAACACCGCGATCTGCGTCTCCGCCAGCTCCGGCGCCTTGGCGAAGACCTCCGCGTAGTCCATGGAGCCGAAGTACATGCCGATGGCCGCGATGCCCAGGATGAAGCCGAAGTCGCCGACGCGGTTGACCAGGAAGGCCTTCAGGTTCGCGAAGATGGCCGACTCGCGCGTCGACCAGAAGCCAATGAGCAAGTAAGACACCAGGCCCACCGCCTCCCAGCCGAAGAACAACTGCATGAAGTTGTTCGACATCACCAGCATCAGCATCGAGAACGTGAACAGCGAGATGTACGCAAAGAAGCGCTGGTAGCTGTTGCGCCCGGCCAGCGATTCATGCGGCCAGTTGTGCTCGTCGTCGGCCATGTAGCCAATGGTGTAGATGTGCACCATCAGCGACACGAAGGTGACCGTCGCCATCATCAGCGCGGTGAGCCGGTCCACGAGGAAGCCGATCTCAAAATGCATGCCGTCGGCCACCATCCAGGTGTAGACCGTGCCGTTGAAGCTCTGCAGGTCCAGCCACATGAAGCCGACCAGCACCGCGAGCGAGAGCACGGCCGACAGACCGACACCGGCAATGGTGACTCGATGCGCGTTGACGCGCCCGATGCGCCCACCGAAGAAGCCCGCGACGATGGCGCCGACCAGCGGCGCCAGCACGATCAGGAGATAGATGCTCTGCATGCTTGTCAGCCCTTCAGCAGATCGAGGTCATCGACGTTGATCGTGCCGCGGGCACGGAACAGCACCACCAGGATCGCAAGGCCTATGGCGGCCTCGGCGGCGGCGACCGTGAGGATGAAGAAGACGAAGATCTGCCCGGCCCCGTCCTGGAGAAAGTGCGAGAAGGCGACGAAGTTCATGTTCACCGCGAGCAGCATCAGCTCGATGCACATCAGGAGCACGATGACGTTCTTGCGATTCAGAAAGATCCCCGCCACCGAGATGGAAAACAAGACGGCGCCGAGCAGCAGATAGTCCGATAGGGCGATCATTGCGCCATCTCCTTATCCCCACTTGTCGGCGCAGCGGCCAGCGGCGGCCGCGGGGTCTGTTCCGCCGACATGGACACGAGCCGGACGCGGTCCGGGCCCTTCTTCACCTTCACCTGCTCGGCCGGGTCGATGTACTTGGTGTCCGGGCGGCGGCGCAGTGTCAGGCGGATCGCCGCGACGATGGCGACGAGCAGGATCACGGCCGCGATCTCGAACTGATAGACGTAGATGGTATAGAGCTCTTGCCCTAGCACCGACGTATTGCTGTAACCGGCCGGCTGCCCCGCCGGTTTCGCAATCACGTCGAGCCCGAAATTCGACGGTCCGAGCACCAGAAAGAGGTTGAACAGCATGAGCCCGGCGATGACGAGGCCAACCGGCAGATGCTTGATGAACTGCGCCTGCAGGGCGGCGATCTCGACGTCCAGCATCATCACGACGAACAGGAACAGCACCATCACCGCCCCCACGTAGACCAGCACCAGCACGATGCCGAGGAATTCCGCCTCGATGAGGAGCCAGAGTGCCGCACTGCTCACGAAGGCCAGCACGAGGTAAAGCACCGCGTGGACCGAGTTGCGCCGGGTCACGACCATCCCCGCTGCAAATACGGTTATGGCCGCGAACACATAGAACAGAAACTTCTCGAAACCCATGGGACTTCCGCTGCTGGGCCCGGCAGGACCTTGCTCAGATCGCGACCGGACGACGGTGATGCCGGGGAAGCGCCGCGCAGGATTCCCGCCGCGCGCGCCGCGCAATGGCCTTGTTGTTCTCGCATGCGGCCTTGCACAGTCGCCCAAGGGCAACCGAGACAACCCCGACCGCGGGGAGGCCAAGTAGTCTAGGGCGGCGCGCCATCGAATGCGAGCCGCCGCGCACCGCTCAGCGGTAGCGCGAGTCCGCGGCGCGCGCCGCGGCGATGTCCGCCTCGTAGATGTCGCCGATGGCGAGCAGTTTTTCTTTGGTCATGATGTTCTCGCCCCGGTTCTCGAAGTGATACTCGTAGATACCGGTCTCGACGATGGAGTCCACGGGACAGGACTCCTCGCAAAAGCCGCAGTAGATGCACTTGAACAGGTCGATGTCGTAGCGCGTCGTGCGCCGCGACCCGTCCGCCCGGGGCTCGGCCTCGATGGTGATGGCCAGCGCCGGGCAAGTGGCCTCGCACAGTTTACAGGCGATGCAGCGCTCCTCGCCGTTCGGATAGCGGCGCAGCGCATGCAGGCCGCGAAAGCGCGGCGAGATCGGCGCCTTCTCTTCCGGGTACTGCACCGTGAACTTGCGCCGGAAGAGATACTTGCCGGTCAGGCCCATGCCGCGGAAGAGCTCGGTCAAGAGCAGGCTGTCGACGTATTTGCGGGCGGTATCAAGCATGATTTCAAGCTTCGCGTTTGGAGCATCTTGGCCGAAGGCTTCGGGCGAGCATCTTCCTAGCCCCTAGCCCCTAGCCCCCAGATCCTTTCTTCAAGACCACCACGGCGGCAGCTTCACGAGCACCGCAAGCGCGACGACCAGGATCCAGACGATGGTGATCGGAATGAACACCTTCCAACCGAGCCGCATGATCTGATCGTAGCGGTAGCGCGGAAAGGTCGCCCGCAGCCACAGGAAGACGAACATGAAGAAGAACGTCTTCAACAGCAGCCAAACGGTGCCGGGCACGAAGGCCGTGGCCGCGTCCAGCAGTGGCAGGTTCTGAAAGGGCGACAACCAACCACCGAAGAACAGCAGCGTGGTCAGCACCGCGATCAGGACCATGTTCGCGTACTCGGCGAGGAAGAAGATCGCGAAGGCCATGCCCGAGTATTCGACATGGAAGCCCGCCACGATCTCGGACTCGCCCTCGGCGACATCGAAGGGCGCGCGGTTGGTCTCGGCCACGCCGGAGATGTAGTAGACGCCGAACAGCGGCAGCAGCGGCAGCCAGAACCAGGTGAGGAAGCTTCCGGACTGTGCCTCCACGATGGCGCTCAGGTTCAAACTGCCGGCGGCCACCAGCACGCCCACCAGCGCGAAGCCCATCGCGATCTCGTAGGCGACGATCTGTGCCGCGGCGCGCATGGCGCCGAGCAGCGCGTACTTGGAGTTGGATGCCCAGCCCGCGATGATGACGCCATAGACGCCGAGCGAGGTCAGCGCCAGCACGTACAGGAGCCCGGCATTGATATCCGCGAGCACGAGCCCCGCATCGAAGGGCACCACCGCCCAGGCCGCGAGCGCGGGGGCGATGGCGATGAGCGGTGCAAGCAAGAAGAGCCCCTTGTTCGCCTTGCTCGGGACGATGATCTCCTTGACCATCAGCTTCAGCGCATCGGCGATGGGCTGCAGCAGGCCGCGCCAGCCGACCCGGTTCGGGCCGATGCGCACCTGGATGTAGCCGATGACCTTGCGCTCGGCGTAGGTGTAGTAGGCCACGATGCCGAGCAGCGGCAGGATGATCGTGAGCGTCGCGATGATGCTCTGCAGCGGCAGCGGCAGCGCGTTCCAAAGATCCATCATGCCGGCAACGCCTCCGCGCTCGCTTTGGTGATGCGGATCGGGCCGATGGCCGGACCAAGGGCCTCGCTGCCGGCGACGGCGGCGGGCAGCCGCGCGGCGCCGGGCGCGAGGGTGTCGTCGAGCGCCACCGGCACCCGCGCGCTACCGCGGCCCTGGTTGACCGCGGCGATATCGCCTGCGCCGAGCCCGAGCCGCGCCGCGTCGTCCGGGTGCAAACGCAGCACCCAGCGCCCGGCCAGCGGCGTCTGCTGCAATGCGGGCGCCGCGCGCACAAGCTGATCCGTCGCGTAGATGGGCACGTCGCCGACGCGCATCAGCTCCCCCGACTGCGCCGACGGCAGCGGCTGCTGCAAGCCGTAATCGCCGCGGCGGGCGTTGTCGAGCGCGATCGACGCACAGTGCGCCGCGACATCGTCGTGCACCTGTTTGGCGCTGCCGTAATCGAAGCCGTCCAATTCCAAGAGATTCCCGAGCACGCGCAGCACCTTCCAGCCCGGACGCGCCTCGCCCGGCGGCGCCACCGCGCCCTGGAAGCGCTGCCAGCGCCCCTCTGCGTTGACGAAGGTGCCGGACGTTTCGGCAAAGGCCGAGATGGGCAGCAGCACATGCGCCACGGCATCGAGATCCGGGGTGCGGAACGCCGAGCAGGCGATGACCTGCTCGGCATCGGCCAGCGCGGCCCGCGCCCGCACCGGGTCGATGAGATCGAGATCGGGTGACAGGCCCCAGAGCACATAGGCTCGACGTGGCTCGGTGACCATCGCGAGCGCATCGAGCCCGGGGCCGTCCAGTGCCGCGCCGGCGGGCCCGAGGTGCGGCACCGCCCCGGCCAGCATGGCGCCGACGGAGTTGGCGGCCGGCGGCAGAAAGCCGAGTCGGCAGCCGGAAGCCGCCGCGATCAGGTCCGCCAGCTCCTTCAGCAGCGTGTAGTCCGGGTCGGCCTCGGCGAGCGCGCCGAGCAGCACCAGCCCCCTGCCCTCCTCGCCGGCGGACTTGAGCTCCATCGCCACGCGTGCGTCCGCCTCGCCGGGGCTCGCTTGCCCCAGCAGCGCAGCGGCGGCACCGCCGGCGCTCACCGACAGCGCCCGGGCGATGGCCGCGAGCTGCGCGGTCAGCCGGCCCGGTGCCGCGGTGAGCTGCCGCGCCGGATGGGTCAGCGCGAGCGCATAGGGGTTCAGCACGGTGATGGCGGCGCCGTGCAGCGCTGCCTTGCGCAGCCGATGTGCCAACAGCGGCTGCTCGGCGCGGATGTCGCTGCCAATGACGAGCACCGCTTGCTGCTGCTCGAGCTCGGCGATGGGGACGCCGAGCCATGGCACGGCCGGGTCCGCGCGGTCGCCGCGGAAGTCCTGGCGGCGCAGCCGCGTGTCGATGTGCCGCCCGCCCATGGCCCGCAGCAGGCGCTGGGCCAGCCAGCACTCCTCCAACGTCGCCGTCGGCGTCATGAGCCAGCCGAGCTGCTCCGGGTCCGCCGCGCGCAGGATGTCCGCCGTGGCGTGCAGCGCCTCCTGCCACTCCACCGGACGCCAGCGGCCGTCCTGGCCCTTCAGCATTGGCGTGTCAAGGCGGCTGTCGCTGTTCAAGCCCTGGTAGCTGAAGCGGTCGCGGTCGGAGATCCAGGTCTCGTTCACCGGCTCGTTGTCGCGCGGGTGCACGCGCATGACGCGGCCGTCGCGGGTATGCAGGTGCAGGTTGGAGCCCACCGCGTCGTGCGCGGCAATGCTCTCCTCGGCGGTCAGCTCCCAGGGCCGCGCGGTGAAGCGGTAGGGCTTCGAGGTCAGCGCGCCGACGGGACAGAGATCGATGATGTTGCCGGAGAGCTCGTGCGCGACGGCGTGCTCGACGAAGGTGCCGATGCGCATGTCCTCGCCGCGGCCGGTGGCGCCGAGCTCGCGCACGCCCGCGATCTCGGCACCGAAGCGCACGCAGCGGGTGCAGTGGATGCAGCGGGTCATGTCGGTGGCGATGAGCGGACCGAGATCCTCGTCCTTGACCACGCGCTTGCGCTCGGAAAAGCGCGATACGTCCTCGCCGTAGCCCATGGACACGTCTTGGAGCTCGCACTCGCCGCCCTGGTCACAGATGGGGCAGTCCAGCGGGTGGTTGATGAGCAGGAACTCCATGGTGCCGCGCTGCGCATCAAGCGCCTTCGGCGAGCGCGTCAGCACCTTCATGCCCTCGGTGACGGGGGTCGCGCAGGCCGGCACGGGCTTCGGGAACGGCCGCCCAGCGGCCTCCGCCTCCACCAGGCACATGCGGCAGTTGGCGGCGATGGACAGCTTCTCGTGATAACAGAAGCGCGGGACCGGGATGCCCTCGCGGTCGGTCACCGCGATGATCATCTCGCCCGGCACGGCCGTGCAGATGCGGCCGTCGATCTCTATGCTGATCTCTTCGGTGATCTCTTCGGCCATGTGCTCTGGTTCCGCTCCCGTGCCCCGCTGAGGCTGGTGATCGTTCGTCGGCGACCGGTCGCTGCCCGGTGCAACGTCGGGTGTCTCGGGCGCCCGCGGCGTGGCGCCTGCTCAGGCGGCCTGCACCAAGGGCTTGCCGTGCTCGATCAGGTATTCGAACTCGTGCCGATAGTGCTTCAAGAAGCTCTGCACCGGCATGGCCGCGGCATCGCCGAGGGCGCAGATGGTACGCCCGCCGATGCGGCCGGCGACATTATCCAGCAAATCCAGGTCCGACGGCCGGCCGTCCCCGTGCAGGATGCGATGCAGCACCCGCGCGAGCCAGCCGGTACCCTCGCGGCAGGGCGTGCACTGGCCGCAGGACTCATGCGCATAAAAGTGCGCGAGATTCGCGAGCACCTTCACCATGCAGGTGCCCTCGGCGATAACGATGACGGCGCCGGAGCCGAGCATGGAGCCCGCCTTGGCGATGGCGTCGTAGTCCATGTCGGTTTCCATCATCACAGCGCCCGGCACCACGGGCACCGACGAGCCGCCCGGAATCACGGCCTTGAGCGCTCGCCCGCCGCTGACGCCGCCGGCCATGGCCAAGAGCTCCCGGAACGGCGTGCCGAGGGGCACCTCGAAGTTCGCGGGCTTGCTGACGTGGCCGGTGACGGAAAAGAGCTTCGGCCCGCCGTTGTTCGGCCGGCCCTGCTCCAGGAACCACTGGCCGCCCTTCTCGAGAATCACCGGGATGGAGGCCAGCGACTCGGTGTTGTTGATGGTCGTTGGACGGCCGTAGAGGCCGACCTGCGCCGGGAACGGCGGCTTGAAGCGCGGCTGGCCCTTCTTACCCTCGAGAGACTCCAGCAGCGCCGTCTCCTCGCCACAGATGTAGGCGCCGGCGCCCAGGTGCGAATAGAGGTCGAAGTCGATGCCCGAGCCCTGCACGTCCTTGCCGAGCAGACCCGCGGCGTAGGCCTCCGCGAGGGCCGCCTCGAAGCGCGCGATGGGTTCGTAGAACTCGCCGCGGGTGTAGTTGTAGCCGACGGTGGCACCGATGCAGTAACCGGCGATGGCCATGCCCTCAATCAGTTGGTGCGGGTTGTAGCGCAGGATGTCGCGGTCCTTGCAGGTGCCGGGCTCGCCCTCGTCGGAGTTGCAGACGATGTACTTCTGCCCCGGCTTGTTGCGCGGCATGAAGCTCCACTTGAGCCCGGTCGGGAAGCCGGCACCGCCGCGGCCGCGCAACGCCGAGCGCTTGATCGCCTCGATCAGCGACTCGGCCGACGGCTTCTCGCGCAGGATGCGCTCCCATTGCGCGTAGCCGCCGAGGCTACGGTAGCTCTTCAGCGTGTGCCGCACCTTGGGCTTCAGGTGCATGTTGCGGAAGCAGACGGTGTTCTGGTTGTCGACCATGTGGCGTGACCTTGGGCTCGTGCCGCCCGGGTGCTGTCCCGGCGTGGCACGCGGTTGTCAGTCGAGCTTGGAGATGATCTTGTCGATGTCGTCCTTCGTCACCGACTCGTGATAGGTCTTGTCGACCAGCACGGCCGGCGCGTCGCGACAGGCCCCCAGGCACTCGAATTCCTTCACCGTGAACTTGCCGTCCTTCGAGGTCCCGCCGGGCGCGACGCCATGACGGCGCTCGATGTGCGCGAGCAGCGCCTCGGAGCCGTTGAGCATGCAGGACACGCTGTTGCAAATGCAGATCTTGTGGCGGCCCACCGGCTCCAGGTCGTACATCGCGTAGAAGGTGGCGACCTCATAGACGGCCACCTCCGGCATGTCCAGGTAGGCCGCGATCTGATCCATGAGATCTTTGCTGAGCCAGCCGCCGTTGTGGTCCTGCACGATGGTCAGCGCCGGCATGACGGCGGATTGCTTCCATTCCGGCGGGTACTTCGCGACGTGCGTGTCGATCTCGGCGCGAATCTCGGGCGTTAGCAGCGTGCTCTTGTCCACGTCGTGGACAACGGCGAGCGGTGCGTTGCGAAAGCTCATCAGCGGTCGATCTCCCCGAACACGATATCCATGGTGCCGATGATGGCGACCACGTCCGCGAGCATGTGGCCCCGCGACATCTCGTCCAGCGCGGCCAAGTGCGGAAAGCCGGGGGCGCGCACCTTGAGCCGGTACGGCTTGTTGGCGCCGTCGGAGATGATGTAGCAGCCGAATTCGCCCTTCGGCGCCTCGACGGCCGCATAGACCTCGCCGGGCGGCGGGCAATAGCCCTCGGTGAAGAGTTTGAAGTGGTGAATTAGGGCTTCCATGTCGTCCTTCATGTCCACCCGCGCCGGCGGCGTGACCTTGTGGTCATCGAGCATCACGGGACCCGGATGTGCGCGCAGCCAGTCGATGCACTGCTTGATGATGCGGTTCGACTGGCGCATCTCCTCGATGCGCACCAGGTAGCGGTCGTAGCAGTCGCCGTTCTGGCCCACCGGGACGTCGAAGTCCATGTCCGCATAGGCGGCGTAGGGCTGTTTCTTGCGCAGGTCCCACGCAATGCCGGAGCCGCGGATCATCGGACCCGTGAAACCCAAGCTCAGCGCCCGCTCCGGACTCACGACGCCGATGCCGACGGTGCGCTGCTTCCAGATGCGATTGTCCGTGAGCAGCGTCTCGTACTCGTCAACGAGCCCCGGGAAGCGGTGCGTGAAGTCCTCGAGGAAGTCGAGCAGCGAGCCGCTGCGGGCCTCGTTCAGCTTCTCGATGGCCGCCTTGCCGTGCCACTTGGTGCTGGTCTCCGGGAAGCGCGGCATCTGTGCCGGCAGGTCGCGGTAGACGCCGCCCGGGCGGTAATAGGTCGCGTGCAGGCGCGCTCCCGAGACCGCCTCGTAGCAGTCCATCAGGTCTTCGCGCTCGCGGAAGCAGTACAGGAACACGCTCATGGCGCCGACATCAAGCGCGTGCGCGCCGAGCCACATCAAGTGGTTCAGGATGCGCGTGATCTCATCGAACAGCGTGCGGATGTACTGCGCACGGATCGGTGCCTCGATGCCGAGCAGCTTCTCGATGGCGCGCACGTAGCCGTGCTCGTTGCACATCATGGACACGTAGTCCAGCCGGTCCATGTAGCCGATACTCTGGTTGAACGGCTTGGACTCGGCGAGCTTCTCGGTGCCGCGGTGCAGCAGCCCGATGTGCGGGTCGGCGCGGTCGATGACCTCGCCGTCCATCTCCAGCACCAGGCGCAGCACGCCGTGCGCGGCCGGGTGCTGCGGACCGAAGTTCAGCGTGTAGTTGCGGATCTCAGGCATTGGCGGCGTTTCCGGTGGCGCCTTGGGTCGCGTCCTGCGCAGCCCGCGCGGCGCGGGCCTGCTCCTCGGTCACGTAGCGGCTGTCGTTGCGGATGACCTTGGGCACGAGCGTACGCGGGACGATGTCCACCGGTTCGTAAACCACGCGCGCCTGCTCCGGGTCGTAGCGCATGGCCACGTGGCCGATGAGCGGGAAGTCCTTGCGGAACGGGTGCCCAACGAAGCCGTAGTCGGTCAGGATGCGGCGCAGGTCCGGATGACCGCGGAACAGGATGCCAAAGAGGTCGAAGGCCTCGCGCTCGAACCAGTTCGCAACCGACCAGATGTCGGCCACGGAGTCCACCATCGGCTGGCTGCCGCCGGCATACACCCTGAGTCTGAGCCGGCGGTTGTACTCCACGGACAGCAGGTGGTACACAACGGCGAAGCGCCGCGGGTCGTCGTCCGCCAGCTCAACGTCGCGATCGACACCGCGGCCGAAGCCGGTGCTGGAGGCGTCCTCGGTGTCCCACTCGGACTTGCCATAGGCCGCGTAGTCTACGCCGCACAGATCGATGAGCTGCTCGAAGCGGAAGGCGGCGGCGTCCCGGAGCAGCTCGCAAACGAGCTTGAGCTGCGGCGCCGGTACGGTGAGCGTGAGCTCGCCGAGGTCCGAGCCCAGCTCAAAGCCGGCGCCCGACCAGCGCTCGCGCAAGAGGTCGGCGAGGGTGTCGAGGCGCGCGTCGCCGGTGGAAGCAAGCGTGTCGGACATGGCTGCGACTGCGGAACTTGCGAGGGCGCGTCAGCGCGCGATGGTATTGGTACGGCGGATCTTGTTCTGCAGTTGCAGCACGCCGTACAGAAGTGCCTCGGCCGTGGGCGGGCAGCCCGGCACGTAGACATCCACGGGCACGATGCGATCGCAGCCGCGCACCACCGCGTAGGAATAGTGGTAGTAGCCGCCGCCGTTCGCGCAGGAGCCCATCGAGATCACCCAGCGCGGCTCGGCCATCTGGTCGTAGACGCGCCGCAACGCTGGCGCCATCTTGTTGACCAAGGTGCCGGCGACGATCATGACGTCGGACTGGCGCGGACTCGGCCGAAAGATGATGCCGAAGCGGTCAAGGTCGTAGCGCGCGGCGCCCGCGTGCATCATCTCGACGGCACAGCAGGCCAGGCCGAAGGTCATCGGCCAGAGCGAGCCGGTGCGCGCCCAGTTAATCAGCTTGTCGGCGGTCGTCGTGACGACGCCCTCCTCGAGCACGCCTTCAATGCCCATGGTGCGCTTCTCCGAAGTTCAGCGGGGATACGGCTTCCGCGATCGGGTCTGTCACGCCCGGGTCACTCCCACGCCTGATCACTCCCACTCGAGGGCACCCTTGCGCCACTCATACAGGAACCCGACGACGAGTATCCCGAGAAACACCGACATGGCGATGAAGCCTGCGATGCCAAGGTCCTCCAGCACCACGGCCCAAGGGAACAGGAACGCGATCTCGAGATCGAAGATAATAAACAGGATGGCGACGAGGTAGTAGCGCACGTCGAACTTCATGCGCGCGTGCTCAAACGCCTCGAAACCGCACTCGTACGGGGAGTCTTTGGCCTGGTCCGGGCGGCGCGGGCCAAGTAGCATCCCGAGCACCCGCGGCACGAAGCCGATGAGGAGCGCGATGACGATGAAGATCAGGATATGGAGATAGTCTTCCAGCACGCGCCGCTCGCTCGCTCAATGTGAAGGATTGCCGCAGCAAATGCTGCGCCCCGGTGCGGGCGGGAGTGTAGAGCCGCGGGAACCCGGCTGTCAAGCTGACAGACTAGCGTTATTCCTTGCAATTTCAGGCAGTTGGCCGCATCGCCGACTGCTTTGGCAGGACCCCGTTGGCCGGCATGTCCGGCGCACGGGGCTGCGATTGTTGGTGCCGACGGCCGGACTCGAACCGGCACGGCTTGCGCCACTGCCCCCTCAAGACAGCGTGTCTACCAATTTCACCACGTCGGCGAAAGATCTCGGGGCTCGACCTTAGGTTGTCGAGCGCTCCGGGAAGGCCCGGCCATTCTATTGCGTATCCCGCTCCTGCTCCTGCTCCTGCTCCTGCTCCTGCTCCTGCTCCTGCGTATCCTGCTCCCCGAGCGTCGGCGTGTCATCCTCGGCGGTGGCGCCTGCCTCCGCAGGCACGAACGCCGGCGCGTCCACGACCGGAGGCAGATCATCCTGCTCCGCCACGGGGGGCAAGTCCGCCTCCTCCGCGCTCGCTGGCACGCCCTCCGGCGGGGCGGGCTCGGCCGCGGCCCGCGCCGGCGCGTCATCGGCCGGTTCGGGCAGATCACCCAGCGTCCCGCTGGATGGTGCCGGCAGCGCGACGTCGTCCATGAGGCCCGCCGGCTCCCCTACCTGCGATGCATAGTAGGCCAGCGCCATGCTGGTGAGGAAGAAGAGCGTCGCCATGATCGCGGTGATCCGCGTCAGGAAAGACCCCGAACCCTGCGCACCGAACACGGTGGCCGACGCACCACTGCCGAAGGCAGCACCGGCGTCGGCGCCCTTGCCGTGCTGGATCAGGATAAGCCCGATCAGCCCTAGGGCGAGCATCAAGTGCAGAACGGTCAGAAAGAGTTGCATGGGTTTCCGTTACTACTGGTACAGCGGCTGGGTATAGCGGCGGCGCAGCATCGGGCGCTCGGTCATTCGCTGCATCAGGCCGCGTCGCTGCATCAAGCCGCGTCCTCGCCTGCCTGGCAGATGGCGAGGAAGTCCGACGCCTTCAGCGCCGCACCGCCGATCAGGCCGCCGTCGATGTCCGCTTGGCCGATGAGCTCGACGGCGTTGCCGGGCTTCATGCTGCCGCCGTAAAGGATGCGCAGACCCTCGGCGACCGCTTTGTTCTTTGCGGCGATACGCTCGCGCAAGAACGCGTGCACTTCTTGTGCCTGCTCAGGCGTCGCCGTCACGCCGGTGCCGATGGCCCACACGGGCTCATAGGCGACGACGCCGACCGCATAAGCCTCGGCACCGCCTAGGTCCAGGACCGCGTCGATATGCCTGGCGACCACCTCTTCGGTCTTGCCGCTCTCACGCTCGTCCAGCGTCTCGCCGACGCAGAGAATTGGCGTGACGCCGCCGGCCACGGCGCGCGCATACTTGCGCGCGATGATCGCATCCGTCTCGCCGTTGAACTGGCGCCGCTCGGAGTGCCCGACGATGGCGTAACGGCAGCCGAAGTCCTTCAGCATGGCGGCGGACACCTGCCCGGTGAAGGCGCCGGCCTCTTCCCTTGACACGTCCTGCGAGCCCCACGCGATGGCCGTCCCGGCCAGCATCTGCTCGGCGACGTACAGATACGGAAACGGCGGGCAGACGGCGATCTCGACCTTCTGCATCGACGCCGCACCGGCGACGATGCCGCGAATCAGCTCCGCAGCCTCCGCCTTGCTGCCGTTCATCTTCCAATTGCCAGCGATGAAAGGCCGTCGCATGGGTAATCCCCCGCTGAAAAGCCGCTAAGTGTAGCGTTGCCCCCCCGAGGGCGCAACCAACCTTTGCGCTTTGTGAGTTACGATCTGAGTGCGCGATAGCTTACACTCCCACGCATGACCAAAGGAAAAAAGAACAAGTCCGCCGGCGGCGGCAACACCATCGCCCTCAACAAGCAGGCGGGGCACGAGTATCACATCGAGCAGCGTTTCGAGTGCGGCCTCGCGCTCGAGGGCTGGGAGGTCAAGGGCATGCGCGCCGGGCGGGTGCAGCTCAAGGAGAGCTACGTCAAGATCCTGCACGCCGAGGCCTTTTTGATCGGCGCGCACATCTCGCCGCTCGCCTCCGCCTCCACGCACGTGCAGCCCGACCCGACCCGCAGCCGCAAGCTCCTGCTGCACCGCGCCGAGCTGAACCGCCTCATCGGCCAGACCGAGCGCGCCGGTTACACCCTGGTGCCCACCGCGCTGTACTGGAAGCGCGGTCGCGCCAAGCTCGAGATCGGCCTCGCCAAGGGCAAGAAGCTCCACGACAAGCGCGCCACCGAGAAAGACCGCGACTGGGCGCGCGAGAAGGAGCGGATCTTCAAGCAGGGCTGAGCCTCGGTGGTGCCGGTTTCCAGCCGGCTCACCTTGCGCTGACCAAGCGCGCCGCCCGTGCGACACTCGACATAGACGCACACAGCCACCGCCGAGCGTCGGCGGAGGACACCAGGGATGCCGCTCAACGAAGCCGACACCTGCCGGGTTTATGTGACACCGCGCCTGCGCGACGCGGGCTGGGAGACCGAGCCGCACTCGCTGTCGGAGCAATACGGCTATACCGATGGGCGCATCCGCATCCTAGACGGGCGCCCCGTCCGCGGCGAGCGCAAGCGCGTCGACTACCTGCTGCGGTTCCTGCGCGACCTGCCCATCGCCACCGTCGAGGCCAAGCCCGAGGACGCCCCCGAGGGCACCGGCCTGCAGCAGTCCAAGGGCTATGCCACCGACTTGGATCTGAGGTTCGCCTACGCCACCAACGGCCACTGGATCATCGAGTTCGACTTCATCCGCGGCACCGAGACCAGCCTCGACGCCTTCCCGACACCGGCAGAGTTGTTCACCCGCCTCAAGGCCGCGCAGGGGCTCGACGACCGCCGCGCCAAGCAATTCCTGACCCCGGCCCATCACCAGCCCGAGCGGCCCCTGCGCTACTACCAGCAGATTGCGATCGCGCGCGTGCTGACCGCGATCCTGTCCGGCGAGCCGCGCATCCTGCTCTGCATGGCCACCGGCACCGGCAAGACGACCGTCGCCTTTCAGATCTGCTGGCGGCTGTGGCAGGCGCGCTGGAATCTTGCCGGGCTGCACCGCAAGCCGCGCATGCTCTTCCTCGCCGACCGCAATGTGCTCGTGGATGATCCGATGGCGAAGGACTTCGCCCCGTTCGGCAACACGCGCTGGAAGATCGACGGCCGCCGCGTGCACAAGAGCCGGGAGATGTGCTTCGCGATCTACCAGGCCCTCGCCGCCGACACCGCCAGGCCCGGCCTGTACCGCGAGTACCCGCCGGACTTCTTCGACCTCATCGTCATCGACGAATGCCACCGTGGCAGCGCGCGCGACGAGAGCAGTTGGCGCGAGATTCTGGAGTGGTTCCACCCCGCCTGCCAGCTCGGCATGACCGCGACCCCGCTGCGCGACGACAACCGCGACAGCTACCGCTACTTCGGCAGCCCGGTCTACAGCTACAGCCTGCGCCAGGGCATCGACGACGGCTTTCTCGCCCCCTACCGCGTGCACCGCGTCATCACGGACGTAGACGCCACCGGCTGGCGCCCGAGCCGCGACGAGCAGGACCGCTACGGCCGCCCGATCCCGGACGAGCACTACGAGACCAAGGACTTCGAGCGCATCATCGCGCTCAAGGCCCGCACCCGCGCCATCGCCAAGCACCTCTGCGACTTCATGCGCCGCGGCGACCGCTGGGCCAAGACCATCGTCTTCTGCGTCGATCAGGAGCACGCGCTAGTCATGCGCCAGGCCCTGACAGAGCTGAACCAGGACCTCGCCGCCCGCCGTCCGGACTACTGCGTCCGCATCACCGGCGACGAGGGCGAGCGCGGCCGGGCACTGCTCAGCCGCTTCCAGGAGCCAGACGAGCCCGCGCCCGCCATCGTCACGACCTCGCAGATGCTCACCACGGGCGTGGACGTGCCCACCTGCCGCAACGTCGTACTGGTGCGCGTCATCAACAGCGGCGGCGAGTTCAAACAGATCATCGGCCGCGGCACCCGCATCCGCGAGGACCACGGCAAGACCTGGTTCAACATCATCGACTACACCGGCTCCGCCACCCTGCGCTTCGCCGACGCCGACTTCGACGGCTTTCCGGACGCGCTCGACGTGACCGAGATCGACGCCGCCGGCAGCGCGACCGCAAGCACCGACATCGACCCCGAGTCCGCCGCCGACACCGCCACCCCGGCCGACCCAGGCACCGAGCCCGCCGGCGACCCGGACACCGCCACCAACGGCGCGTCCACCGTTGCCGACCCGGAGCCGCGCAAGCTCTACGTAGACGGCGGCAGGTTCCGCATCATCGGCCACGTCGTCTACGAGCACGACGACGCCGGCCGCCAACTGCGCGTCGTGCAGTACACCGACTACAGCGCCGAGCGCCTGCGCCTGCTGTTCGTCTCCGCCGATGAGCTGCGCGACCAATGGGCAGACCCCGTAACACGCGACGAGGTGCAGGCTCGCCTTGCACGCCACGGCATCGACGCCGCGCAGCTCGCGGACGCCGCCAGCCGCCCGGACGCCGACCCGCTCGATCTGCTTTGCCACCTCGCTTTCCAGAAGCCGCTGCGCACCCGCCGCGAGCGCGCCGAGTACCTGCGCCGGCAACAGCCCGACTTCTTCGAGCGCTGGAGCGCCACCGCCCGCGGTATCCTGAACGAGCTGCTGGACCGCTACACCGAGCACGGCCCCGGCGAGTTTCGCATCCCGGACGCCCTGCAAGTCCCGCCGCTCACCGAGCATGGCAACCCGCAGGAGATCGCCGAGCTGTTCGGCGGGCCGCTCGCGCTGCGCCAAGCCGTGACGCGCCTGCAGGCGCTGCTGTACCGGGCGTAATGCACTAGACTGCCGGTAAAGCAGCCGCAGAAGGTAAAGCAACCGAGCCGCGCCCATGATCGCCTTCGAGAAAACCGCCCGAATCTCCAGCAAGGGCCAGGTGACCTTGCCCAAGCGCGCACGCGACGCCTTGGGCTCCGATGTCGTGCGGGTGCTGATCGACGACGACGGCAGCATCCGCCTGGAGCCGGTACCGGACCTGGCCGCCAGCCTGGCGCGCTACGCCGAGCCCGCCCCACACCCCGACGAATCCGACGCGGCCTGGGAGGCCGAGATGCGTGCCCGACACGAGCCGGCCCAAACCCGGGCTGATTGACGCCAACGTCATCCTCCGCTACCTGCTCGCCGATCACGCAGCGCTGCACCGGCGGGCCAAGGCGCTGCTCGACGACGTACGCATCGGGGACCGGCATGTCGTCGTGCTCGAGTCCGTGCTTGCCGAATGCGTCTACGTCATGCAGCGCCTGTATCGGGTGCCGCGGCCCGAGATCGCGGACAAGCTCGACGGACTGCTCGGCTACCGCGGCATCACCGGCCCCGACGTGCCCGTCCTGCGGCGCGCGCTCGCGGTCTACGGCACAACGAGCCTCGGCTTCGCCGACGCGCTGCTGGCCGCCCGCGCCGAAGCCATGAACCTGCCCGTCGTCACCTTCGATGCCGCCCTGGAGCGCTTCGTGACCCGCCAGCCCCCAACCGCACAACCCCATGCCGAGCAAAGCAAACCCCGCTAAGCCCCAAACCACCGCCCAGCAGCTCGCGGCCATCATCAAGTCCGCGCGCAACATCATGCGCAAAGACAAGGGCCTGAACGGCGAGCTGGACCGCCTGCCCATGCTCACCTGGGTCATGTTCCTCAAGTTTCTGGACGACATGGAGCGGCTGCGCGAGACCGAGGCGCAGCTCGCGGGCCGGCCCTTCCGCCCCGACATCGCCCCGCCCTACCGTTGGCGCGACTGGGCCGGCGCCGACGGCGGCCTCACGGGTGATGACCTCATCGCCTTCGTCAACAACGACGAGGCCATGCGCGCCGACGGCAAGCGCGGCGCGGGCCTGTTCTTTTACCTGCGCGGGCTCCAGAGCGCCGACGGCGCCGACCGCCGCGACGTCATCGCCACCGTCTTCCGCGGCATGCAGAACCGCATGGCCGACGGCTACCTGCTGCGCGACGTCATCAACCTCATCGACGGCATCCATTTCAACGCATCCGAGGAGATGCACACGCTGAGCCGCCTCTACGAGAGCCTGCTCAAGGAGATGCGCGACGCCGCCGGCGACTCCGGCGAGTTCTACACGCCGCGACCCGTGGTGCGCTTCATGGTCCGCGTGATGGACCCGCGCCTGGGCGAGACCGTGCTCGACCCCGCCTGCGGCACAGGCGGCTTCCTGGTGGAGGCCCTCGCCCACCTCGCCGCGCAGTGCCGGACCGTCGAGGACCGCCGCACGCTGCAAGGCGCGAGCCTCCAGGGCGGGGAGCCCAAGTCCCTGCCCTACCTGCTCGCACAGATGAACCTGCTGCTGCACGGGCTCGACTACCCGCGCATCGACCCCGGCAACAGCCTGCGCACGCCGCTGCGCGACCTCACCGACCGCGAGCGCGTGGACTGCATCCTCACCAACCCGCCCTTCGGCGGCGAAGAGGAGCGCGGCATCCTCGGCAACTTCCCGCAGGACCGCCGCACGGCCGAGACCGCGCTCCTGTTCCTCCAGCTCATCATGCGCCGCCTAAAGCGCCCCGGCACCGGCAACGACCGCGGCGGGCGCGCCGGCGTCGTCGTGCCCAACGGCACCCTGTTCGGCGACGGCGTCTGCGCCCGCATCAAAGAAGACCTTCTCAAGCACTACAACCTGCACACCATCGTGCGCCTGCCCGAGGGCGTCTTTGCGCCCTACACCGACATCCCGTCCAACCTCATCTTCTTCGACCGCTCCGGGCCGACGCGCGACATCTGGTACTTCCAGATCCCGCTGCCCGAGGGCCGGCGCAAGCTCACCAAGACCAAGCCGTTGCAGGACGCGGACCTCGAAGGCTGTCTCGCCTGGTGGCACCACCGGCAGGAGAACGAGCACGCCTGGCGGGTCAGCGCGGAGGACGTGCTGCGCTACGACGGCGACGGGCGGCTGCTGGCGGTGAATCTGGACCGCAAGAACCCGCATGCGCGCGAGGCGATGGAGCATCGTGACCCGGCGGAGCTGATTGCCGAGATCGAGCGCAAGGAGCGGCGGGTTTTGGAGATCCTGGAAGAGATCAAGGGCGAGATCGCGGCGGTCTCGGCCGCATGACCGATTGGCCGCTGGTCCCGCTCGGCGAGCTGCTGACACAAGTCAGCGACCGGCACCCGGTGGAGGCGGGCAGGATCTATCCGAACATCGGGCTCTACAGCTTCGGGCGCGGGGTGTTCGAGAAGGAGCCGATTGATGGCTCGACTTTCGGTGCCGACTACCTGTTCAGGGTAGGAGCGCGCCAGTTCATCTACAGCCGGCTGAAGGCATTCGAAGGCGCCTATGCCTTGGTGCCGGACTGCGCCGGTGGCGCATTCGTTACCAATGAGTTCCCCACGTTCGAGATCGAAAGCGCTCGCACGTCCGCGGAATTCCTGGGTTGGTACTTCCGAAGACCAATGATCTGGCAAGACTTGGCTCGGTTCTCGACGGGCGTTGGTGCAAGACGCGAGCGCCTGCATCCACAGAAGCTCCTGTCGCACCGCATCCCACTCCCACCGCTCCGGGAACAGCAGCGCATCGCCGAATCGCTGAGCAGCCTGTGGGCACGTGTCGATGAAGCCAAGCGCCTCCGAGCTGAGATACAGTCCGACGCTGCGGCCCTGCTCCACAGCGTCTTCCACCACCTGGTCCAAGGCGCCGCCTATCGCCCCCTCGGCGAGGTCGCACCCATCGTGCGGCGGCCGGTGGAGATCGACACCGACAAGAGCTACGACGAGATTGGCATCCGTTCGTTTCACAAGGGCACCTTCTTCAAAGGGACATCCGGCGGCGCCGACATCAGCCACAAGAAAATGTTCCAGATGGTCCCGGGCGACCTCGTGTTCAGCAACATCATGGCCTGGGAGGGCGCCATCGCCGTCGTTCGGCCCGAAGATGAAGGTCGCATCGGCGTGCACCGCTTCATCACCTGCCTACCCGAACTCGGTCTCGCCGATCCTGACTTCCTCTGGTTCTACTTCCAGACTGAAGAAGGCTTCGAGAAGATCGTCGAGACGTCGCCCGCCACTATCGCACGCAACCGCACCTTGAACGCCAAAATGCTCCCGAGGATCGAGGTGCCGGTCCCGGCGTTCGCCAAGCAGCGCGCCTTCGCCGCGCTTCGCGCCAAGGTGCAATCCATCCAAGACGCCCAAGCCGCCAACCAAGCCGAGCTCGACGCCCTCCTCCCCGCCGTGCTCGACAAGGTCTTCAAAGGCAGGCTTTGAGCCCACCACGCCGGTCACGGCCGAAGCATCAATCTCGCCAGCACAGCCCATGCGCATCGACCGCCTGACCCTGACCAACTTCAAGTGCTTCCCGCAGGACAGCTTCGAGCTGCACCCGCAATTCACGCTGTTTGTCGGCGACAACGGCTCCGGCAAGACCAGCATCCTGGAGGGCCTCGCGGTGGCGGCCGGGAGCTGGCTACTCGGCATCCCGGGGCAGCGCTCGCGGAGCCTGCGCCCGGAGGAAGTCCGCTTCACCGCGCTCGGCGGTCACAGCAACGGGTTGGATGGGCAAGGGATCGCCGAGCCCGCGAGCTGGGAGCCGCATTACCCCTGTGCCGTGGAGGCCGAGGGAAGGGTGCAGGGTGAGGCAATGACTTGGCGCCGTGAATTGAAGAGCTGGCCTGGCCGCACCACCTCGCGCGACGCCGAGGCCATCAAGGCGAGCGCGGACAAGGCCAGCACAACGGCTCGCGAGGGCGATGGCCTGCTGCCGCTGATCGCCCACTACGGCGTCTGCCGCCTCTGCAGCCAGGCACCGGATCAGGCCATCGTCCGCAGCGAGCGTGCCTTGACCGAGCGGACGAAGCTGTCCCGCCTGCAAGGCTACGCGGACGCGATGACCCCGCGCGTGAGCCCCACCGCCTTCGTCCGCTGGATCGCCCGCCAGACCTGGATCAGCTTCCAACAGGCTGGACGGCAGACCGGCGCCTTCAAGGCGGTGCAGCAGGCCATCGCCGACTGCCTGCCGGGCGCCCGGAGCATCGACTTCGACGCGGCCCTGGGCCAGGTCGTCATCGACTTCGGCCCCCGCGGGCTCCAGCCCTTCACCCAGCTCAGCGACGGCCAGCGCTCCATGCTGGCGATGGTCGCCGACATCGCGACGCGGGCCGCCACGCTGAACCCGCACCTGGGTGCCGCCGTGCTGATAGAGACGCCGGGCGTCGTCCTCATCGACGAGCTCGATCTGCACCTGCATCCCAAGTGGCAACGTCTGGTGGCAACCGCGCTGAAGCGCGCCTTCCCGTCCATCCAATTCGTCTGCACCAGCCATTCCCCGCAGGTCATCGGCGAGCTGCACCGCGACGAGGTCAGGCTGCTGCGCGACGGCCGCGTCGAACAGCCGTACATTGCCTTCGGCGCGGACTCCAACTGGATACTGGACCACGTCATGGCCGAGGGCACCTCCTCACAGAACCAGGAGGCGCGGCGGCTGCGGGTCGCGGTGGAGGATGCCCTGGATGCGGGCGACCTGGATGCGGCCCATGCCAGTATCGCCCGCTGGCGCAAGCTGCTCGACGGCGAAACGGCGGAGCTGGCCGAGCTGGCGGCGTATCTCGACCGGCTGGAACGGCTCGCCGCCATCGAGGACGACGAGGAAGCAGAGCCTTGAGGCGGATCATCAAGCGCGCCCCGCCGGCGCGGCTCACCGAATGGCGCCAGCCGCGGCTCGCCGCCAACAAGCCGGCCGGCATGGACTGCACCTAATGACGAGCTGCGGCGCGATGCGGCAACCATCGCCGCCGTCGAAGACAGCCTCTTCGCCGAGCAGGGCGGCATTTGCGCCTACACCGGTTATCCCCTGACACTCGAGAGCGCCCCCCGCGAGGTCGGCTTTCATTGCGAGCACCTGAAGTCGCAGAAACGCTGCCGGGAGCTCGACGGCGCGCACTACGGGGAAGACACGGACTACCAGAATCTCGTTGCCTGCTGGCCATGGCCCAACTTCGGCAGCAAGCTGCCCTGGGGTGCAGATCGCAAAGGCGCCTGGCCCGCGACCGCGGAAGCGCATCTCTTCGTGTCGCCACTGCTCGTGCAGCGCGGTCAGCGTCCGCAGGCGCTTGCGCCCGTATCGCTGTGAGCCGTCGGGGTTCTTGAACTCGTCGAACAGATCGGCGACGGCCAGGCGCTGGCTTGTGACGGCGCGAAAGGCGTCGTCATCGTGCGGCACCGCCAAGTCCTTCTCGCTGCGGTAGACCAGCACCAGGGGCCAGCCGTGTCGCTGGCTGGCCCGATGGGCGTCGAGAAACTCGAACTCCGTGCCGGAGCGGTACGGGCGGCCGTCCGGCTTGGTGCGCCATGCGGGGTCCAGCGGCGTGCCCATGCGGTTGCCGAACAGCACCAGCACGATGTCGCAGGCCGATGGCATCGGCAGGCGCTTGGCGATGGCCTGCTGCGGGTTGAGCGGGGATTCCAGTGGGATGCCGTCGCCCTGCACGCTCCAGGCGACGAGCTGGATCGGCAGCACGTCCGCGTACTGCTCGGCGTAGGCGTTGACCTCCCGGCACACCAGCGCGACCTCCTCTTCCATGTCGCCGGGGGCGGCGACGAAGATGCGGATGGGGTCGGCGGGGCCGGGCCTTGCGGGGCGCTCGGGCGCGTCCGGTGCTGGCTGCTCCATGATCGTTTCTCCGCGGGTCGGTGCCGGGTCGCTGGCCGCGGGAGGTTAGCTCAGATATTCCCTGATGGGCAATTGGGCGGCTGAGCGCGAGCGGGCCGGCGCGCCCGCGAGGCTGATCGGCGCTGCCCGGGCAGCGCGCGCACGCGGCAGTGACGCCGTCCCGGGCCGGCGGCCGGCTGGCAGCTCTGCGTGCTCGACTTCCGCAAGGGTGTGGCCCGCTGCGGGCCGGAGCTGCCCGCCGGCGACGGCGGGCGACGTCAGGCGGTGTCGGGCCGCAGCCGATGGCTCATCAGCAGCCAGAACAGCACCGCGCCGACCAGGATGCCCAGGGCATCGGCCACCAGCGGCAGCGTCTTGTCCACCGCCGCCGCACCGCCGCCGCGGAGCTCCCAGTAGAGCGCGCCGGCCAGCGCGAGCGCGATGCCCCACAGCGCGCTGCGCGCGGGCGTGAGCCCATGGCGCCATTGCGTCGGCATGGTATGCAGCGAAAAGTGCAGGAACACCACCAGCAGCACCAGCACAATGGCCGCGTTGACCCAGAGCGACTCGGCTGCCCCCCAGGCGGCGCGATCGGTGCCGACCAGCGGCAGGGCGCAGAGCAGCGCCAGCAGCGGCAGCGTGACGGTCATGAAGCCGCGGATGCAACGCGAGCGGAAGGCATCCACATAGGCCAGGGCCAGCATCGCGCTCCCGGCGAAGATCAAGGTGCGCGACCAGTGGGCTGCATCCAGCCCGAACAAGGCCGTGCGCGGCGACAAGATGGCGATGCCGATGAGCACCGCCGCCAGCAGCACGGTGAGCGCGAAGGGCAGGCGCCGGCAGTCGGCCTGGGTCTCGCTCATTCGGTAGCCTCCGGTTTCCGACAGGTTGAGAGTGAGGGTAAGGGTGAGGGTTAGAGGTGCGAGCTGCGCGCCGGCCGAGCTGCGCGCGGCAGTCGGGCAGCGGGCCCCTGGCGCGCCGGTTGCCGCGCCGGATGCCGTTAACCCCGCCCGGCGCGCTTGCGCTCGTGCTCCTTCAGAAAGCGCTTGCGGATGCGAATGCCGCCGGGGGTCACCTCCACCAGCTCGTCGCCCTCGATGAACTCCAGCGCCTGTTCCAGGCTGAAGCGGATGGGCGGCGTGAGCAGGATGTTTTCATCCGAGCCCGCGGCGCGGATGTTGGTGAGCTGCTTGGCCTTGAGCGGGTTCACCACGAGGTCGTTGTCGCGCGAATGGATGCCGACCACCTGGCCCTCGTAGACCTCGTCGCCCGGCGAGACCAGCATGCGCCCGCGCTCCTGCAGGTTGAACAGCGCGTAGCCGAGCACCTTGCCCTGGGCGTTCGAGATCATGGCGCCGTTGCGCCGCGGCGCGATGCCGCCGGGGTTGGCCGGGCCGTAGTGGTCGAAGATGTGGTGCTTGAGGCCGGTGCCGGAGGTCAGCGTCATGAACTCGGTCTGGAAGCCAATCAGGCCGCGCGAGGGGATCTGATAGTCGAGCCGCACGCGCCCGTTGCCGTCCGGCACCATGTCCTTCAGCTCGCCCTTGCGCTCGCCGAGCGCCTGCATGATGGCGCCCTGGCTCGTCTCCTCGACGTCCACGGTGAGCAGCTCGTAGGGCTCGCAGACCTGGCCGTCGATCTCCCGGAAGATGACCTCCGGGCGCGACACGGCCAGCTCGTAGCCTTCGCGGCGCATGTTCTCGATGAGAATGGACAGGTGCAGCTCGCCGCGGCCGGACACGCGGAACTTCTCCGGGTCCGTGCCCTCCTCCACCCGCAGCGCGACGTTGTGGATCAGCTCCCGCTCCAGGCGGTCCTTGAGCTGGCGGGAGGTCAGGTACTTGCCCTCGCGCCCGGCGAAGGGCGAGGTGTTCACCTGGAAGGTCATGCTCACCGTCGGCTCGTCCACCGACAGCGGCGGCAGCGCCTCCACGGCATCCGGATGGCACAGGGTGTCCGACACGTTCGGCGCCTCGATGCCGGTGATGGCGATGATGTCGCCCGCGCCGGCTTCCTTCACCTCAAAACGATTGAGGCCGAGGTAGCCGTACACCAAGCCGATCTTGGCACGCTGGCGGCGGCCGTCGCGCTTGACGACCACCACCTGCTGGTTCGGCTTGACGCAGCCGCGTTGGATGCGCCCGACGGCGATGGCGCCGACGAAGCTGCTGTAGTCGAGCGTCGAGACCTGCATGCGGAAGGGGCCGTCGGGGTCCACGTCCGGCGGCGGGCAGTGCTCGACAATGGCCTCGAACAGCGGCGTCATGTCGCCGCCGGTGACCGTGTCCTCCAGCCCCGCATAGCCGTTGATGGCGGAGGCGTAGACAATGGGAAAGTCCAACTGCGCATCGGTGGCGCCAAGCTTGTCGAACAGATCGAACACCTGATCGATGACCCAATCCGGGCGCGCACTCGGCTTGTCGATCTTGTTGACGACGACGATGGGGCGCAGACCATGCTGAAAGGCCTTGCCGGTGACGAAGCGCGTCTGCGGCATCGGCCCTTCCTGCGCGTCCACCAACAGCAGCACGGAGTCCACCATGGACAGTACCCGCTCCACCTCGCCGCCGAAGTCCGCGTGCCCCGGCGTGTCGACGATGTTGATGTGATGGGTCGTGCCGCCCAGCGACACGTTGAGCGCCGTGTTCTTGGACAGGATCGTGATGCCGCGCTCCTTTTCCAGGTCATTGGAATCCATGATCCGCTCCACCGGGCCGAAGCGATCGCCCAGGGTTCCGGACTGCTGCAGGAGCTTGTCCACCAGCGTGGTCTTGCCATGGTCGACGTGGGCGATGATGGCGATGTTGCGAAGATTCTCGATCACTGCGCGGCTCCGGAAAACGGGACGACAAAGACACCCTGGTGGACACCAGGCGACGTGGCGTTAACACAGCACCCGAGCCGGTCGGTCGCCGGCCGGCGGATGAAAAATCGCAGATGGACAAGCGGGCTTGACGCGGGCGCGTCGCACTCGGGGTGGGATAAAGCACGCGGAGTATAGCGCGAAATCGGGCTCCACTGCTGCGGCCCTACGCACCCCGGCTGCAAGTGCTTGTCGATAGCTTGAGAAGGCACAGATAACAGAGATTTGACGACGGAACCTGCGGCCAATTCTCGCTGTAACCCGCAAGGCATTTTTCCGTCATCGATTCTCAGCATCTGCTCACATGCCCTGTGGATAACCCTGTGGATAGACCTTGGGAGCGACCGCTAAACCCCAGTTTTCGCTGGTTTCGCGCTGGATTGTCTCGTCAGTGACCAGCACGCTAAGCTGCTGATTCAGCTAGGTTCACGACCGTCCGCATCGGGGTTGCCCAAAGCCCGGCGGCGCCCAGGCGAGCACGTGCCGCACCTGTGCACAACCGCATTTCCGGGAGCGCGCCGCCCCCCTGCTGTCAACATCGAAACGGCATCAGCCGACCGACGGCGGGTCCACGACGGAATGGCGCGTTTCAGGGCTGACCTGAAGCCCGAGCAGCGCAATCCCCCGATCCGGACGCCCCACCCGCGGGCAGCAGGAACGCCAGTGCGCCGAGCAGCAGCGTCGTGCCGAGCAAGAACAGATGCAGGCTCACGGCCCCCGCCAGCGCCGTCTCGACGCTGACGCCCAGCGGCACCAGCGCCGCCATGCCGGAGAGCTCGTAGGAGCCGGCGCCGGCGATGCCGTGAAAGGGCAGCACGCTGGAGAGCTCGGCGCCGAGCACGCCGGCGAGCAGTTGCCAGTAGGCCGCCGACACAAAGTGCGACAGCACCAGCACGAAGGCCGTGAGCTTGGTCGCCCAGATCGCGAGTGTCTCCAGATAGAGCCGCAGCAGCAGCGCCGCGTCTGCCGGCGCCGCGTCGAGCACGAACAACAGCACCCGTCGCGGGCGCCCCGCGGGCAGTCGCTCCACCCAGCCCAACCGGCGCACCGCGAGCCCCGCGGGCACCAGCGCGAGCCACAAGACCCCAAGCAGCGGCCACCACCACGCGGGCGACCACAGCCAGCCCACCGCGAGCCCGGCGAGCACGAGGCAGTGCAGGTCCATGACCCGAATCCACAGCAGCGACGCACCGGCGGCGAGAAAGCCGTGGCCGAAGTACCGGCGCATCAGCCACGGGAACACCACCTCGCCGATGCGCATCGGCAGCAGGTTGTTGGCCGCGTTGTGCAGCACGGAGAGCCGCAGCACGGCGAGGAAGCGCCCGGCCACCAGCGGGCCGAAATAGTCGTAGACCCGCACCGCCCGGAGCCCGTAGCTCGCAGCGGTGAGCACGAAGGCGCCGACCAGGAGCGGCGCCGGGATGTCGCGCCAGGGCGCGAACAGCGCCGGCCAGCCGACGCGGTGGTCGACAGCGATGAGGAGCCCCGCCAGCAGCGTGAGCCCGATGAGCCAGTCCCGTGGCCGGCGCAGGCGCGAGACCGGTTCCGGCGGCAGCCTGGCCACTAGGCGCCGACCTCGTCCGGACCATGGCGCGCGAGGCGCCGGCGGCGCTGGCGGCGCGACTCCCGATACACCGGCGCGGCCCCGGGCGGGCGCGTCTTGAAGCGCCGGTGCACCCAGAAATACTGCGCCGGCATGCTCGCGAGCCGCGCCTCGATGACGCGGTTCATGTGCGCCGCGTCCGCCGCCTCGTCGCCGCTCGGAAAGCCTTCGAGCGGCGGGTCAAAGCAGAGCTCCAGCCCCTGCCCCCGCGGCAGGAAGCGCGCGAAGGTCGGCACCACCGTTGCGCCGGCGAGGCGCGCGATGCGCCCAAGGGTCGGCACCGTCGCGGCCGCCACGCCGCAGAAGGGCACGAACAGGCCGCGCCGCCCGGCGTCCTGGTCCGGCAGATAGAAAAACGGCGTACCGGCGCGGATCTGGCGGATCAGCCCGCGCAGGTCATCGTGGCGCTCCACCGGGATGCTGCCGAAGCGGGTGCGCCCGTACTTGACCCGCGCATCGATGACCGGATTGCGGATGCGCTGATACATGTACATGCCGGGGTGCACCAGCGCCGTAAACGCCGTGCCGCCGAGCTCCAGGCCCACGAAGTGCGGCACCAGCACGATGACGGGCCGGCCGGCGGCAAGGGGCGCATCAATGCGCTCCCGATGCACGATGCGCACGATGCGCCGCAGCCGCTCCGGCGTCGCCTGCCAGCTCAGCCCCTGGCAGACGGCGGCGACGCCGAGCCAGCCGAAGTGCGCCCGCAGCAGCGCCTCGCGCGCCCGGGCATCGAGGTGCGGCCGGCAGAAGCCGAGATTGGTGCGGGCCACGGCACGGCGCCCCGGCAGCACCCAATAGCTCAGGCGGCCAAGCGCCTGTCCCAGCGCCCAGAGCAGCGGAAAGGGCAAGCGCGCCAACAGCCCGAAGCCGCCGAGCGCGATGGCGGCCGGCCAATGCCGCGGCGCCCAAGGCCGGAGGCTCGGCGCCGCGGCGCCCGGCTCGCTATTCGAACCAGGCCCGTTCGATGCGTTCGACATAGGGCAGCTCGGCCAGGCGTTGCAGCACGAAGGCGAAATCCGGCCGGTGCGTGTTGCCGAGCACCAGCACCTGCTCCGGCCCGCAGCCGATGCGCCCGCGGGAGCCCGGCTGCAAGCGCGCCGTCGCGTCGATGGCCTGCACCTCGGCGGCGAAGCCCTCGCCCACCGGGATGCAGAATTCGTAGTCCACGGATCGCTTGCCATCCGGCGGCCCGATGAGGCCTTGGGCGTCCAGCTCGGACAGGTCGAAGCGGATCACATCCGCCGCCGACGCCTCGGGCTCGACGGCGTGCAGCGTCGCCAAGCCGAGCGCCAGGGCGGCACCCACCGCGAGGGCGGCCAGGCTGACACGACGACCGGCGCGCGGCGGCCGGCCGGTGCGCCAGAACGGGTGGGCGGGGGCTCGGTGCATCGAGGTCCATGGCAGCAGGCAGAGATTGATGGCGGCATGTTGTCTGCTGGCGCAGCATAGTTCAAGCCGAACGGCGGCGGCCGGCGCACGCGGTCGCGGTCGTTGTCGTCATCGGGCTCCACACGTCTTCTCCGCGGCGAGCGCTGCACCGGCGGAGGGTTGTGCCGATGGCGATCCCGACGCCGGAAGACGGGGGCGGGACGCCCCCGCTCCCGGTCGGCGACCGCCGCGGCGGCCACCCGCCGGCACTCAGTTCTCGAACTTGAAGAAGATATCCGCGCCCTGGCTGTCGCCCGTCTCGGTCTGCAGCTCAATGCGATTGGACAGGTCGTAGCGCATCTTCACGCTGTCGCGTGCGTCGCCAGTGTTGCTCTCGTATTCCATGTAGAGCTTCGGCGCGACGTAGGTGCCGACGGAGATGGCGCGGCGGTCTGCCTGCGCATCGCGCTTCGGCGGGATGCCGGTCACCAGGTACTGCGTGATCTCGGCTTGGGTGAGGTTCGGGTCGGTGTCCGAGAAAAAGGACAGCTTCGGGTTCTTGAGCGTGCCCAACACCTGCACGCCGGCGGTGATGTCGCCGCCCTCGCGCTGCGCATTCAGCACCAGGCCGGGGTTGTCGAGCGGCGTCTTGGCAAAATTGACGATGCCCTGCTCGATCGTCAGCGGCTTGCCGATAGCGGTCAGCACGCCGAGCGTCGGCAGCGTCACGCGATAGGTGCCGTCGACGATCTGCAACTGCCCGTCGCCGATGATCTGTCCTTGCGGCGCCTTCGACACGCGCAGCTCGCCGCGCAGCAGGCCGCGCAGCCCGAAGGCATCAATGGAGACCTCGTCGCCGAGCTTCGCCACCACGTCGATGCTGAGCGGCAGCGCCGCTTGGTCCTCGTCGGGGGCCTCCATGACCACGTCCGGCGACGGCTGCACGGCGCCGGTGGGCACCGTGCGCGGCTTGATGCGCGCCTCCGGCACCGTGACCTGCCCGGTGACGGCGGCGCCGGCGGGGCCGACGCCGATGGTGATGTCCGTGGACAGCCGGACGAAGTACTCCCGGCTGTCGGCGGGCTTGAGATCGTTGCCGGAGATCCGGATGCGCGCCTGCGGCGTGGCGCCGGCGAGGTCCACGCCGCCGTCGATGGTGACGCGCCCGCCGCCGACCTCGGCGGCGCCGTCGATGACGAGGTCGTTGGGCCCGCGGCTCGCCACCGTGAGGTCGGCGCCGGACACGGTGGTGCCGTAGAGCGGCACGGTGAGCCCGAGCCCGCGCACGCGCAGCTCGCCGCGGAGGTCCGGCTCGGCGACGGTGCCGGCCAAGCGCACATCGCCGTCGATGTTGCCGGTCACGTTCGTCACGTCCGGCAGCAGACTCGAGATGCGCGCAAGTCCGTCCAAGCGCACCTGTGCGGTGCCGCGCAGCGGCTGCGCCGGCCCGCTCGCGAGGTCAAAGCCCGGCAGCGACACCTGCGCCGCAACGCCGCCGAGCCCGACCAGCGGCAGGTCGAAGTCCGCCGTCAGCCCGGCGGCGCCGGCGTTGACGGTGAGCCGAGTGTTGGAGAAGACGAGCTGATCGCGCGCCTCGTCGAGCGCCATCTCGATCTGCCCCTCCGGCACCGTGATGCGCGCGTTGCCGGTGAGCGCGGTGCCCTCGCCGCGAAAGCGCGCCTCGGCGCGCACGAAGCCCTTCAGCACCAGCAGCTCCGGCAGCACCGGGTTGAGCACGGCAAGCTCGATGCGGTCCGCATCCAGCGACACCTCGAAGCGCCCCGGCGCCGGCTGCTCGAACCCGGCACAGGCACCGGAGCCCTTGCCGTTGCCGAGGCAGAGCGGCCCGGCGCGCACGCCACCGTCGGCGTAGGCGATGCCGGCCGGTCGGGTCAGGCTCCAGGTGCCGAAGGTCTCGGAGGCGAGCTGGAGCGTGCCGAGGCTGCCCTTGTAGGCGCCATCGGCGGCGAGGCCGCCGGCGAGCGCGAGCTGCGCCGATAGCGCATCGCCGGTCAGCGCCAGGTTCAGGCGATGGT
Organism: Thiohalocapsa sp. ML1; assembly: GCF_001469165.1. GTDB lineage: Bacteria > Pseudomonadota > Gammaproteobacteria > Chromatiales > Chromatiaceae > Thiohalocapsa. Next base: position 66,938 of record NZ_JABX01000008.1, read on the forward strand.
CCGGCATGCGCCCGCTGCCGTCCACGGTTATGTCGTCGAAGCGCAGCGTGCCGACGATGAGGTTGCTGCCCGTGACATCGATATCGAAGTCCCCATCCGGCCCGAGGCCGACGTCGGCGCTGCCGCTGACCTGCTCGATGCCCTGGGCGTCCATCGCGATGTCGCTGCCGGTGAGCGTGAGCCGCAGCCGAGGCTGCGCCAGGGTGCCGCCGATGTTGGCCGTGACATCGAGGCTGCCCGCGGCGCCGGGCAGGAGCGCCGCCAGGTCTGGCGAGCCCAAGTCGGCGCGGAAGTCGAGCGCCTCGCCCACCAGGCTGCCGGTGGCGTCGAGCCGGGTGGTGCCGGAGCCGGCGTCGAGCTTGGCGAGCCGCAGGGTCTCGCCCTGCATCTCGATGTTTGCGGCGAGCCGCACCGGGTAGCCGCGCAGCTCGCCGTCTACGTCCGAGATGGTCGCGGTGAGCTCGGGTCCCGCCGCGCCGAGCCGGCCTTGGCTGCTGATGCGCCCGCCGACCCGCCCCGGCCAATCGGCCAGCACCGTGCCCGGATCGAGCCCGGTGAGCGTCAGGTCCGCGTTCCAGCCCAGCGCCGGCGCCCAGGCCACATTGCCGCTGCCGGCGATCTGCCCGTTCAGCACCGCCACGTCGAGGGCGGCGATCTCGGCGGACTCGGCGCTGCCGGTGCCGCGGACATCGACCACCGCGGGCGGATAGGCCGCGAGCGCGGCGCTGCCCTGCAGACGATAGTCGAAGCCGTTGTCGAGCCCGCCGGCGCTCGTCAGCTCGAAGCCGACGCGGCCGTCGAGCCCGCCATACTGGCGCCCGGGGTCAAGGTCGTTGGCGATCAGCCGCAGGTCCCAGGTCAGGCCGGGCACCCAGGCGACCTTGCCGACGCCGTCGATGGCGCCGCCCAGGGTCTCGATGCTGAGCGTGTCGACGGCGAGCTGCTCCGCGTCGCCGGTGCCCGCAAGGTTCAGCACCACGGGCGGATAGGCGGTGAGCGCGGCGGTGACATTGGCACCCAGGCTATAACCCTCCTCCAACCCACCCGCGCTGTCGGCCTTGAGCGCGACACTGCCGTCGAGCCCAGGCCACTGCCGGCCCGGGTCGATGTCGGCGGCCGTCACGGCGAGGTCCCAGGTGGGCGTCGGCGCCCAGGCGAGGTTGCCGCGCGCCTCGATGCGCCCGCCCAGCGTCTCCACCAGCAGCGCCTCGATGCGCGTGGATTCGGCATCGCCGGTGCCGCTCAGGGTCAGCGCCGTTGCCGGGATGTCCGGCCCCTCGACGGCGGCCTTGAGTCCGTAGGTGAAGGCGTCGAGGTCGCCGGTAACGCTGAGCTCGCCGCTCGGCGCGCTCACCAGAGGCTCGCCGGCCGGCGGCCAGCGCAGGCCGGCCCACGTGCCTTCGAGGTCGAACTGGGGCGTCGCGCCGGCGAGGTCCATGTGCCCGGTCAGGTCCAGCGTCGCGTCGTTGGCCGTCTCGTCCAGGTGCACGCGGCTCAGTGTTAGGCGCTGCTCGGCCCAGGTGAGGTCGAGCGCCGCCTTGAGGCTGCCGAAGTCGGCGAGGTCCGGCGCGCTCGCCACGAGATCGCCGGTGACGGTGGCGCGGTCGAGGTCGCCCGCGGACTTGAGCTCCGCGCGCAGGTCCACGGGCGGGGCGTCGGGCACGATGGCGGGCAGGTCCAGGCTGGTCAGCGTGATCTCGGCGTCCCACGCGGGCTTCTCCAGCAGATCGCGCACGGTCGCATCGAGGGTCAGCGCCGCGGCGCCGGTGACCTTGTGCACGATGCCGAGCGTGGCGAGATCGCCGCCGATGCGCCCGGTACCGGTGAGCGCGAGCCCGGGCGGCTGTCGGAGCTGCCAATCAAGCCCGAGATCGACGGGATAGTCGCCGACCAGCTCCACGCTGCCGGCGGCATGGACCTCGGCGTCCGGCTGCGCGGCCACCAGGTCCAGCTTTTCGAGTGCGACGCGGCTGCCGTCGGCGCTTGCGGCCAGCTCCGCGCGGGTGACGCGCAGCGCCGACTCGGGCGGCGCGTCGCGGTCGCGGAAGCTCAGGCGCTCCACCAGCACCCGCTCGATGTCCACCGCGATGGGCAGGCGGATCTCGGGCAGCTTGAAGGGCTCCTTCGGCTTGTCGTCCGCCGTCGGCGTGGTGACGATGTCGATGTCCGCGGCGCTGAGATCCGCCACGTGCAGTCGCCCGCGGAACAGCGCGCCGGGCGACCAGGCGAGATGCAGCCGGCCGGCGTCGAGCGCGAGGCCTGGCAGGTTGAGCCTCAGGTCGGTGACCGTAAGCTCGCCCAAGAGCCGCCCCTCGACGCTGCCGACGCTGACCATCTCGGGAGCGACCTCCCCGGCCAGCGCCACGGCGAGCCGAAGCCCCGTCTGCGTGCCGACGACGAACCCGACCAGCAGCACGGCCACCAGCAGCGTCGTGCCGAGCACGCGCAGCAAGAGCCCAAGCAGCGGGAAGCCGATCAGCGATGGTCCGGTGCGTCGTCGTGTCATGTGGTCGTCGTCGTCGCAGTCGTTGTCGTCAGCCGCAAGCTCTGCCCCTAGCCCCTAGCCCCTAGCCCCTAGCCCCTTCTTCAAAGATCAGGCCCCAGCCCAAAATGCAGCCGAACCCCGCCCGGCTCCTTCGTCAGCGCGTAGGCCAAATCCACCCGCACGGGGCCAATCGGCGTCGCGAAGCGCACGCCCAAGCCCGCGCTCTGCTCCCAGTCGGCGGTGGAGTCGGGGTCGAAGGCGTTGCCGAAGTCGGTGAACACGGCGGCGCTCCAGGGACCCTTGAGCTTGCGCTCGTACTCCAGGCTGCCGACGGCGAGATAGCGACCGCCGACGATCTGTCCCGTGTCCGGGTCGATGGGTCCCAGCGCATCGAGCCCCCAGCCGCGGATGCTGTTGTCGCCGCCGGCGAAGAAGCGCTGACTGGCCGGCACGTCCGTGATGCTCGTAGCCCAGGTGGCGCCCAGGCTGGCGCGGGTGATGAACCGGTTGCCCTGACCCAGGCTGCGGATCAGCTTGCCGTTGACGGCGGTGCTGAGAAAGCTGGTCTCGGAGAGCACGTTGCGCGCCGTGCCTTGCAGCAGGAATTTCAGCCGCCAGCCGTTCTTGGTGTTGATCGGGTCGTCGGCGACGAGCTTCGACCAGGAGGCGTGCGGCACAAAGCCGTTGAAGCTGTCGCTGTCCTCGTCGGCGACCTCGTAGTCCTCGTAGCGATAATCAAGACCCAGGTCGCGCCGCCAGCCGGAGCGCGTCAGCACCGACTGCACGCCGGTCACCTTGAACAGCGTGCCCTGTCGGCCCGCGGTGTCGAAGGCGTAGATCTCCGGGCGGATCATCACGTAGTCCGCCACCGGATCGCGGATGGGGATGCGGTACTCGCCCACCAGCGATTGCGTCACCGGTGCGACCTCGATCTCCGCCCTCAGCTTGTGGCCCCAGCGGTTGATGTAGCGGCGCCGGTAGTCCAGGCTGAAACGCGGCCCAATGTCCGTCGCGAAGCCGACGCCGACGCGGTACTTGTTGGCCTTGTTGCGCTTGGCGATGACCTCGATGGGCACCTGGCGGTCGGGGCCGGCCTGATCGATCTTCGGCACGATCTCGACCTCGCTGAAGTACTCCGCGCCGATGAGCCGGCCCTGCAGCGCGAGCAGCAGGTCGGGGTCGAAGACGGCGCCGGGCTCGAAGCCCACGTACTTCCGGATGAGCTTGTCCGCGAGCAGATCCTGCTGGAAGCTCACCCGGCCCAGGAAATACTGCGGCCCCGTGTCCAGGTGGAATTCGATGTGCGCCTCGTAGGCCACCGGGTCGATCAGCACCGTGCGGCGCACCAGCTCGGCGTTCACATAGCCCTCGTTGGACGCCGCCGAGGTGATCTCGCCCTTCGCCCGCTCGTAGTCGGCGTGCAGCAGCACGTCCCCCGGCTGCATCGGAAACTCTTTCGGAAAGGCCGGGTTGTCGGCGCCGGGGCCGGTGATTTGGTAGTCCACGGAGCCGATCTTGACGGGCTCACCGGGGTCGATGCGATAGCTGGCGACCCAGCGCCCGCCGTCGGTCTGCGGCTGCGTCAGGCTGTCTTCCACCTCCACGCGATAGAGCCCGAAGGGCGCGAGGGCATCGCGGATCTGCTCCGGTGCCCGCCGATGCAGGGCCAGCAGGCGCGGCACGGTGAGGTTGTCGTCCTGCTGCTCCTGATAAATGGCGAGCATGGCGAGGACGTTTTTCTCCTCCTGGCCCTCGACCCCTGCCACCTTGACCTCCAGCGACAGCGCAAGTGCTTCGATCGGCAGCAGCAGAAGACAACAGACGACAATGGCCGCCCGCCGGCGGGGGCGGGGCACGCATGAGCGCTGCCGACCGGGAAGACACATGAGCCGGCGACAGGCGAGGCCGAGCCTCAGACCGGCATGGTCAGGCGGAGTCGCCTTGGGCGACCCGCTTGTCATCGCAAGAAAAGCAACGGCGGAGCGCCCAGAGCCAAGGTGGCATCCCTGACCCTCTAGCGCGCGAGCGCGGTCTGGCTGTAGAAGTTGACGCATCTAGGCGCATTTTGCGCCGCCAAGGATTTGATTTGCAATTCAGATGAGTATGCGGCGCAGTTCAGCGCACTCATAAGACACCAGTATCCCCTGGAGGGTATCCGCCCCCATGCGTCAGCCGCGGGCCTCTCCGGCATCGCCCGTCGCGGCATCGCCGGCAAGCGCTGCCCGCAGCGCCGCGATGTCCTGTCGCAGGCGCTGCACCTCGGCGAGCACCCGGTCAGTATCCTCGTGCATCGCGCCCTCCACCTCGCGGCGCTCCGCGGCATGCTCGGCCTCATGCATGGTCTGCATGGTGTCCACGATGATGCCGATGAACAGGTTCAGCATCGTGAAGGTCGCGATGAGGATAAAGGGCACAAAGAAGGCCCAGGCCGCCGGATACTCGGCCATCACCGGGCGCACGATGCCCATGGACCAGCTCTCCAGCGTCATGACCTGAAACAGCGTGTACATTGACGCCCCGATGCTGCCGAACCACTCCGGGAAGGCCGGCCCGAACAGGCTCGTGGACATAACGGCGAACACGTAGAAGAGCAGCAGCATCAGTCCGGCGATGGATGTGATACCGGGCACCGCCGCCAGCAGCGCCTCGACCACGAACCGCAGCCGCGGCACCGTGGACACCAGCCGCAGCACCCGCAGCACCCGCAGCGCCCGCAGCACCGCGAGCGGCCCGGTCGCCGGCACCAGCGCGATGGCGACCACGATGAAGTCGAACACGTTCCATGCCCCGCGGAAGAAGCGCAGCCGGAAGGCATAGAGCTTGAGGCCGATCTCCACCACGAAGATGGCCAGCGCCGCGCGATCGAGCACGTGCAGCAGCCCGCCCCAGCGGGCCATGATGCCCGCCGAGGTCTCGAGCCCCAGCGTGACGGCGTTGAGAATGATGACCGCAATGATGAATCGCTGGACCGGTGCGGACTCGATCCAGGCGCCGATGCGCTCACGGGACGACATAGAGGAAACAACTCCTGTGTGAGAACGGGCGGATGAGCCTTCGCCTCAGAGCGAAGAGGCGTGCTCATCGATTTCGCGCCAAGATCGGGATCGGGATCGGGATCGGGATCGGGATCGGGATCGGGATCGGGATCGGGATCGCTATCGAAATCGAACCGAGCGACAACCGATCCCAGATCCCGATGTCGCTCACGCGCGCCTCGCCGGTCCGCGCGTCGAAACTTGACCCATCTGCAAGTATCCGGCGCCGTCCAGCGCTCTAGGGGCTAGGGGCTAGGGGCGCCAAGACCGGGGCCGCATGATCTTTGGGCTGCTTGAGAGGTTCAACGGGCACGAAGTACACTTTTTGTCCGAAGCCGACAACAGGTCCCTGACCGAGCGCTTCGCCCAGGCCCCCAGCGGCCTGGAGACGGGTCAGGCCGGTGTCGTACGGCGCATGGTCGGCCAGTTGAGAAAGTGCTCAACCAGCGCAGCGCGCCGCCCGAGGCATGTCGCGGTGCGTCCAACCAGCGCAACGCGATGCGCATCAAGGCCAACGACCGGCGCGCATGCCGGACGCCACGGTGCGCGTCCAAGCTACACGGACCGAACCGCTGCTGGGTCAACCCAAGCCCTGAGGCGCAGCGCTGGCTCGGTTGGCGGTTGCCATCCGGCGGCGAGTTTGCGGAGTATCGCCCATTCGATGCCTATAAATGTTAAGGGCGTCCGCGCCGACCTGGCGATATGCGCGAACCGGTAACCGGCGATCCAACCGATGCGCGTCATCTCCAAACGCCCCATCCGCGAATTCTGGACCCGGCATCCCGAGGCCCAGCCAGCGTTGCAGGACTGGTATCGTCGTCTGAGCCAATGTGCCGCGACATCCTTCCCGGAGCTGCGGCAGACCTTCGGGTCGGCGGATTACGTGGACGGCTACGTGATCTTCGACGTCGGCGGGAACAAGTACCGGATCGCGACGGTGATCCACTTCGATAAGCAACGGGCCTATGTGCGGGCCGTCATGGCCCATGCGGAATACGATCGAAACCGGTGGAGGCGAACATGAACGCTGTGCTGGATGTCGAGAAGATTGTGCCGGCCTGGCAGACGCTGAAGGCCTTGGCACCGCTGGCGCACATCGAGTCCGAGGCGGACTACGAGCGCACCACCGCCTTCCTGAACGAGCTGCTGGACGAGGTGCGCGACGATGCTGCGCATCCGCTGTACTCGCTGGTGGCGGTGGTCGGCGACCTGATCGAGGCGTACGAGATCGAGCACGAGCCGCGGTAGTCGAGGGGGCCAGAATTCCGGGCACGGGAATACCGGGGACAGTGCGAGGCACAGTGCGGCCTGGCAAGGCCGCGTGATCCAGCGGGTGAGAACCCCGCGCCCCTCGCGGATGGCCCAAACCACCGGTGCCGCCGTGCCCCCGCCAACCGACGCGGACCAGCCCAGCGCGGATAAGCGCAGCGCATCTGCCACTCTGCGGGCCGTAAACAGCCGGGTATGGCAACAACCAGAGGAGCGCGCGATGAGAAAGGCCGCCTTCACCTACTGGATTGCCTCCGATGGCAAATGTCTCGGGTACCTGAACCAGTTTCCCGACTATTGGACGCAGGCGCCGGCGTGATCTGGGTAATGCCCTGGGCGCATGTCGCATTGTCACGGGCGTCGTGTAGGCTTCGCGGTTGCTTGGGCCGCGCGCGGCGCGTCATGACGAGGCCACAGAGGAGGCCACAGAGATGGACGAGATCCGCATCGAGAGCTGGAACGACCTCCAAGATGCCCTCTTTGCCGAGGCCTGGATCCCAGCGCTCGGGCGCTTCCGCTCGCGTTACGCCTTTCGCGGCCTGTCCGACGCGTGCTACCGGCTGGAGACGACGCTGTGCCGGCTGGGCGGCGATTATCCGGTGCTGGAGCGGCACCTGTTGCGGAATTTTCGCAAGTATGCGCATCAACGCGTCGTTGAGCGGGACTCGGTATGGCACTGGCTCGCGGTCGCCCAGCACTACGGGCTGCCGACACGGCTGATGGACTGGACCTACTCGCCCTTCGCGGCGCTGCACTTCGCGACGGCCAACATCGAGCAGTTCGACCGCGACGGCGCCATCTGGGGCGCGAACTATCTGCGCACGCACGAGCTGGTGCCGGACCGGCTGGCCGAGCAGCTCGCCCGCGAGGGCGCCAACGTGTTCACGGTGGAGATGCTGTCCGAGGCCGTCAAGTCGCTCGATGAGCTGGACGCGCTCTGCCCGCGCCCCTTTGCGCTGTTCTTCGAGCCGCCGTCCATCGACGACCGCATCGTCAATCAGTTCGCGTTCTTCTCGCTGATGTCCGACCCGCGCGTGGCGCTGGATGATTGGTTCGAGGCGCACCCGGGGCTCGCGCGCAAGATCGTGATCCCGGCCGGGCTCAAATGGGAGATCCGCGACAAGCTCGATCAGTCCAATGTCACCGAGCGGGTGCTGTTCCCGGGGCTCGACGGGCTCACCGCTTGGTTGAAGCGGCATTATAGTCCGCATGGGTAGGGCCTAGGGCCTAGGGCCTAGGGCCGAGGGCCGAGGGCCGAGGGCCGAGGGACGAGGGCCGAGGGCCAAGGAAGACCTCCTCGGCCCACCGGTTCACTTGCCGCGACGGCGGGCGGCGCAAGCAGACGCTCCGTGCGCTGGTTTGCTCTGCCTCGCCAGCCCCTAGCCCCTAGCCCCTAGCCCCTAGCCCCTCGCCCCTAGCCCCTAGCCCCTAGCCCCTAGCGCCTCATTACAAAGGGCAGCGCCCAGCAGCGGCGCCTGCTGGTTCAGGATCACGCGCACGGGCATCCGTTCCATCAGCTCGCGCATGCGGCCCTTATCCAAGAACCCGGCCAGGAAGTCCCCGGCGCGGAGCAGGGACAGATTCTTCGGCGCGATGCCGCCGCCGAGATAGACGCCGCCCGAGGCCATGAGCTTGAGCGCCAGGTTGCCGGCCTCGCGACCATACAGGCGCGCGAACATCGCCATGGTCTCGCTGCACACCGGGCAGCCCGCCGCAGCCGTCTGCGCCACCGCGGCGGCAACGTCGCCATTGCCGGCCAGCGCCTCGTCCACCAGCGGCGGGTGCTCGGCCCGATGCAGGTCGGCCAGAAATTCGTAGACATTGCCGATGCCCATGCCGGACACGACGCGTTCCCAGCTCACGCGCCCGAAGCGCTGCTGCAGAAAGCCCAGCAGCGCGAACTCGTGCTCGTCCGCCGGGGCGAAGTCCGTATGCCCGCCCTCGGTGGCAAAGGGCCGGTGGCGGGCGCCGTCCCAGAAGAGCCCCGCCTCGCCGAGCCCGGTGCCCGCCGCAACGACACAGGCGTTGCCGACAGCACCCGGCTCGCCGGCTTGCAGCTCGGCCACGTCCTCCGGACCCAGCGCGTCCACGCCCCAGGCGACGGCCTCCAGGTCGTTCAGCAGGCGCACATCGCTAAACCCGAGCAACCGGGCGAGCTCGGCGGCATCGACGCTCCACGGCAGGTTCGTGGTCCGGCTCTGCCCGCCCACCACCGGCCCGGCCACGGCGAAGCTGCCCAAGTCGCAGACGACGCCCGTGTCATCCATCCAGCGCCGGACGATGTCCGCGAGCGAGGCATACTGCCGGCTCGGATAGCGCGCCACCGCCGACAGCCGCACCCTGCCGCCATCCACCTCCGCCACCGCGAGCCCCGTTTTGGTACCGCCGATGTCGCCGACAATCACGCGCATCGCTCTCTCCCAATGCCTTTTGCCAGGGGCGGGATGATAGCAAGGGGGAAGGGGCGCGGGCCGAGGGCCGAGGCGGAAGACGCTCGGAGCACGTGGCTCAGTCGCTTGAGGCATGCGCCGCCCGGCGGGCACCGGGCGGCGCGTGCGCTTGGCTTACTTGGACTCCGACTCGGGGGCGGGCGCGGCGGGTGCCGCCCAGGCGTAGCCCGGATAGCCGTAGGTGTAGGGATAGCCACCGTAGGCATAGGGATAGCCGCCGTAGGCGTACGGATAGCCAGCCCCGTAGCCCGGGTAGCCGCCCCAGTAGCCGGGATAACCGTAGCCGTAGCCCGGCCCGTGCCACGGACCGCCCCAACCCGGCCCCCAGCCGTTACCCCAATTCCAGGGGTTGAACGGCCCCCAGAAGGCGTTCGCGGAACCGGCGGCGAACAGCGTGGCGCCGGCGAGACCGGCAGCAAGCAACAGACGCTTCTTGGGCAGCTTCTTGGCGAGCTTCTTGGCGAGCTTCTTGGCGAGCATAGCAAGACCTCCGTTTATTGACGTTCTGAGCAACAGGGCCGGGCGTCGGTCCCGGCCCGACAAACAGCTTAGGCAACAGGCCCCAGCCGGGTGTTGACATAGGTCAATACTGGAATATTCCAATATGCTGATGCGCACTCCGTGGAGCTCGGGCATCTTGCCGGCGACCGGGTCCGGCGGCTTCCAGCCGTCGGCGTGAGATGCGATGAACGCGGGGAGATTCGCTCGCGCCTGGTGTCAGCAGGCCTCCGCCGCGCTGATGTCGAGCCAGGCCACAAGAATGTCGGCGCTACCCGCATCCGAGCCCGCGAGACCGCGATAGCCAAGCTCGCGGTGCAGCATCGGCTCGATGTGCTCCCGCAGCAGCCGCACGCGCTCCGTCGGCGTCAATGCCGGATTTCCGCACGGCCTGCGGAAGCAATCGAGATAGCGCTTCTCCAATGCCGGCACGCGCCGGCCCGCGGTGTCGACGGCAATCGGGATCAGCTGCTGGTGCGTGTCTTGGCCCGCGCCGAAGGTACGCACCAGCCAAATACTCAGCACCGCGGGCGCATCGACCCCGGCGGACACCGCCGCGCCGACCATCGCCGGGTCCATGCCCTGCAAGGCCGCACAGAAGCGCGCCACCAACGGATGGTCGATGCCGATCAGGGTCAGGCCCTCTTCGGCCTGGGCGAGCTCGCGGTCCAGCGTGCAGGTCATCGGCTCCGCGCCAGCGCCGGCGTGCAGCTCGAAGCGCTGCCCGTCCAGCCGGCGCAGCCCGCCGCCGGCCGCCTCCGCAGCGGTGGCCAGGAAGGCCAGCAACCTGTGCTTGGACGCGTCCAGGTCGGCCAGCGGCTTGTAGTCGTCCAGGCTGAAGCGGTCCAGGTCCTGGAACAGCTCGAACACCACCTGTCGCGCCTCCCGGGCGTTCGCCATCGCCGCTTCCAATTCCTCGCACGTGCGCTTGAGCTCCGGGTCGCTCAGGGCATCCCGGTAGAGCTGGTCGTAGCGCAGCCGGTCGTTGAGCTGGCCCAGGATCTGCGCCCGCAGGTCTTCGGTGACGTTGCCGGCCGCGTCCACCTTGCCCAGGGTGCGGGCGATCTCTGTCAGCTTGTCCATCAGCAGCAGGTAAATCCGGCCCTCGATGGTGTCGGACAGCACCAGGTTGTACACCTGCGCCGTGTCCTTCTGCCCGTAGCGATGGATGCGCCCGATGCGTTGCTCCACGTCCATCGGGTTCCAGGGCAGGTCGAAGTTGAACAGCACGCGGCTGAACTGGAGGTTGATGCCCTCGCGCCCGGCGGCGGTACAGATGAGCACCCGCGGGCCGTCCGGCCGGCGAAAGCGCTTCTCGGCGGCCACCTTCATGCCATGGTCGCCGCCGCGCAGCACCACGACACCCTGGCCCGGATAGGCGGTCTCGATCTCCCGCGCCAGCAGGTCCACCGTTGCCAGGTAGGTCGCGAAGATGACGATCTTCTCGGCCGGATGCTGGTTCCACAGCGCCCCCAGGCCCCGCAGCAGCTTGGCCACCTTGGTCTCGCGGCACGGCGGGAAGGCCGCGAGCAGGTCCGCGATGCGCAGCCGCTCCTCCGGCAGGGACAAGTCCACCGCGGTGGCCGCGGCGGCCTCGCCCTCGGCCGTCACGCTCTCCGCCGACTCGGACGAGGCCACCGCCGCCAGCCCCTCCTCGTCCAGCTTGCGGATCAGTTGGAGCTTCAGCTCCGCCAGCAGCCGGTCCACCTCGCCGCGCCCTGCCGGGTCGTCGGCCAGCCCCGTTTGCCGGTGCAAGAGCCCGCGCGCCTCGGCCATCAGCGCCTTGTGGCCGTCCAGATCCAGCGCCTGCTCGCGCAGGATGGCCTCGTGCACGGTCAGCGCGAGCTGCCGGCGTTGCAGCGTGCTGCGCACGGCCGCAAAGCTCGAGGCCGCGATCTTCTGGAAGATGGTCATCACGAAGCCGAGCGCCCGGCCCTGGCCGCCCTGCTGCTTGGCCAGGTCGAAGCCGTCTTGCAGGTAGGCACGGAGCTTGGCGTAGAAGGCCTTCTCGGCCGGGTCCATGGTGAAGGATTCGGTGTGCACCCAGCGGCGCGCGAACAGCGGCGCGCCGTCCGGCGTGCAGGCATCGGCCTTGGTGCGCCGGTAGACCACCTCGTTCAGCCGGTGGCGCTCCTGCACCATCTCGTCCGGCCCCTTGAACAGGGTCGGGTTCAGGAGCTGGATCAGCATCCAAAAGCGGAAATGATCGCCCTGGTGCGGTGTGGCGGAGAGCAGGATCAGGTCTCGGGAGTGGTCGCGCAGCGCCTCGGCCAGCTTGTAGTTCTCGGTCTTGCGCACCTTGCGGCCGGTGCGGTAGGCGGACAGGTGGTGGGCCTCGTCGAACACCACCAGGTCCCAGGGCGGGGCTTCCTGGAGCCGCTTGATGCGCGCCCGGCGCTTCAGGGTGTCCACGCTAGCGATCAGCCGGTCGTGCTTCGCGAAGGCATTGCTGCGCCGGTCCGTGACATCGCCCTCGCTGCCGAACACCTCGAAGTCCAGGTTGAAGACCTCGTTCAGCTCCCGATGCCAGTTGTTCACCAGCCCGGCGGGCACCACCATTAGCGCCCGCTCCAGCTCGCCGCGGCTCGCCAGCTCCCGCAGGATCAGCGCCGTCTCGATGGTCTTGCCCAAGCCCACCTCGTCCGCCACCAGAAAGCGGCGCGGCGACGCGGTGGCCACCTGATGCGTCAGCACCACTTGGTGCGGCAAGAGATCGATGCGGGCAGAGGTCAGCGCCGCCGCGTTCTCCATTAGCGGCAGCGCGTGCGCCTCCAGGTGCAGCCAGGCATTGCGCAGACGCTCCGCGCCGCCGGCGACGTTGGCGATAATCCGCTCGGTGCGGCTCGCGGCCGGGCGCAACGACGCGGCCGAGACCTGCCGCTCGCCGCTCGGAAAGAAGGCCTGCACATGCCCGTCCGCGAGCACGCGGACGACCACGCCCTCGCCGAGCTGCGGGTGCTCGACGCGCTGGCCGGGGATCAGGCCCGCTACCGACATCGCCGGGGCATCAAGCGCAACCCGCGGCAACTATCGCATCACGCTTCAGCTTCAAGCTTGCGCTTCTGCTCCTGACGGCGACGCAGTGCCTCGGTGCGCTTGTCCCAGAATGCCAGTTGCTCCTGCACCGTCATGCCCGCGATCAGTCGTGCCACATGCTCGGCACCCCGCCGCTTGAGAGCCACGCAGTCCGGCTCATGCGTCGTCATTGCCATAATTGATAACCTCCAACGGGGAGTAAACACCAATGTGACCATGACCATTTAAGGTGTTCACGGCGTTGTACTTCGGAATCTTATCGAAGTGCACAATGTGCTTGAAGTTCCAGCTAACAATCAGGTTGCACCCTGAGATCGTCGCCAGCGCGACATGCAAGGCATCATCCAGCGATTTCGCTGTGACAATGCCCGCGCCGATGTATGCCTGCTGAAGCGACAGAGCCGCCTCAGTAATCGGCGCGAGCTCGGCCGATTTCCCGTAACGCGAAAAGAGCTCGCGAACCTGATCCGGCGCTGGCTCGATCTCAGCCTCGACCACCGCAGAGGTTACCAACAGGAATCGCCCCGCATCGATTTCGTTGAATAGCTGACGTGTCGGCTCGGCAAACTCCGGGTCGAACAGCCCGCCGAATATCGATGTGTCCGCGTAAATCTTCATATGTTGCTCGCAAGCCCCGGCCGGGCATCAACTGATCCGCGGATGATGCAGCCCCGCCCAGTGCTTGCCGTCGTAGTCCACGTTCGGGTCGTCGCCGGTCAGGATGCGTTCCACCTCGTTCTCGGCGCCCGCGAACAGGAGCCGGCCGAGCGGCAGGCCGTCGGCGCCGGCGTCCCGGTGCTTCCAGGCGTAGGACTCGGTGGCCGCGTTCATGTCGATGCGGTTGCGCCCGCTTGGTGCCCAGAGTATCAGCCCGGCCTGTCCCTCGTAGAAGTCCTGGAAGGAGAATACCGCTTGGCGGAGATCGGTCTCGATCCAGCGCGCGGCGTCGGCGCCGGAGAGCACGTCCAGCGCGCCCTCCAGGCCGGACACCACCAGGGCGTCGCCGCCGGCGGCGGGCAGGTCCTCGGGCCAGCGGCCCACCAGCGCGAACAGCTCGCGCAGCGACACGATTGCCCGCGGCGGGCAGAGCCGCCCCAGCACCTCGGCGTCCCAGAGCAGCGCAAAGCCGCGCCGGGACCAGCCGTGGTTGAACCGGGTGCGGACCATCAGGCGGCCTCCTCGTCCAGTTGGTCGAAGAGGTCGAGCTGGCGCATCGTGGACTGGTTACGGGCTGCCCACGCGGCGAACAGGCTCGACGCCCGGGACGCCGCGGTGCGCGCCTGCGTGTCCGCCCCGTGGGTCTTGAGCCAGGTCAAGAGCGCACCCAGGGCCGGGTGCGGGCGGAAGCTCGGGTTGTTGAGCGTGTCGTTGACGTTGATGCCGCTGCCCTCGACGCAGGCGCCCACCAGGAAAATGGCCTGGTCGTAGTCGCTCTGGAGCCCCTTGCGATGCTTGCCGACCCAGGACCGTGCAAGCTCCAGCGGCGGCGTCAGGTAAAAGACCTTCTTCTCCTCATATACCCAGCCCCGGTCCACGTAGTCCGACGGCGCGCTGCCGGTGCCGCGCAGGAACTTCTGCATCTGGTCCCGCGGCAGCTCGGCGCTGCCGTCGAAGAGCCGCAGCAGCATGCGCGTGAAGGGCTCGGCGTTGTGCGGCGGGGCCTCCTTGATGCCGCCGGACTCCTCGTCCAAGAGCTGGTTGATGCCCACCAGCCCCTCCGCGACGGACATGGGCGTCACCTGGTCCTTGTACACCTGGCCGTAGTGGCGGGAGAAGTACTCCAGCGCCTTGCCGCGCCGGATCACCTGCAGGTCCGCCTCCGGCAACCCCTCCTGCTGGTGGTGCTCCAGCAGGGCTTGCAGGTCCCGCACGTCCTGCAGCACCAGCCGACGGAGCCTGGCCCAGGAGATGCGCTTGGGCTCCCCTTGGCGTTTGCGACAGACGTGGATGATGTCGTATTCCACTTTTTCTGCTCCGTACGCCGAGTTTTCATCACCCCTACTTGCGTCACCTCGAATAGGAAAGGTTCTTATGACCACGAACCCGGCCTTGAACAGGCTCTCCAGAACCATGATCCACGGGCCGTCGTTGTCGTGATGAAACGTAAAGACAAGCAAGCCCCCAGGCTTTAGCACCCTGGCTGCCTCTCGCCAACAGGCGGTCAACATCTGCTGATAGAAGGCTTCCGGCTCAACGTTCCGGAACGGATTTGTCACGGCCTCTAAGGCTTTTGGAGAGTACGGCGGAGAGAACTGCTCTGGATACACGTCCTTGAGCAGGAGTCGCAACCACACGTAAAAAAAATCGGAAAGTTCAGCATACTGCATCAACTCACCAAAGGGCGGATCCGTGACGATTACGTCGATCATATCGGAGGCAATGCCGTCGAGATTAGAAGAACTCGTGCATTCAAGCAACGAAGGGCGCAGAACCGCGTCACCTGGATAGACCTTGCAGGTCTTCCCCGAAAGGTGTTCGAGCAGTGTCGATGCCCCGCGTTGCGTCAATGAATCGAGAAGAACAAGGTCCCAGGAATGACCTCTGTAGTCACAGCTTTGCAACACCCTTCTCCCTGCGGAAAGAAAAGATCCGTCGCCGACAGGCGAAAATGCTTTGGTTTCGACGACAGCGTTCTTCAGCTGAAAGTTGTTATTGCTCAAAAACGCAGAGATCTGATTGTTCTTTAGGTGCCAAATCGTGAAAAGGGATGAGTAGCGCAAGAACTGAGCAAAAGCCCCTAAGACTGACTCGGTTGCATTCGGTGACACGCTATTGTTCGCCGCAATTGCTCTCAACAAAACAGCGTGCTGAAGGAGCTGCCTCGGGTTGAACATCAGGCAATAGTGGGTATAGCCGTGCTCCGGGATCGCCCAACCGTGGGTTTTCCAGCCCTCCGAGAGCAAAGCATCCGGCCAGTAACCTTGCAGATCGCCGACGCTCCTTTCGCTCCATTCCTGGATAGCCGCATTAATATTTTTGGGCTCAGATGCCTGCATATATGCTCGGCCGCCCTGAAGCTCGCCATTACCTTCACAAACTGGGCAGTAGACTTGATATGCGTGCTCGGCGAACGGCGCAGTCCGGCCGTAGGACTTGACCGAAGTTAGTACGTCCTGATTTCCGCCGCACGCCTGACAAGCAAAGCTGCTCTGCTGATGGACGTTCCCGCCCTCTTTGCCCGTGCGAATGTGCCCTCCGGTCTCTGGACACTCCACTACCTCCGGCAGCTTCCCCCTCACCTCGATCAGCTTGCACTTCTCCGCCCGCACCTCGTTCCAGCGGATCGTCGCCTCGACGGGGTCATTCGCACTGCCGCCGTAGGGCCGGCCCTCGGGGTCGTGCGAAGCCTCTCCTTGCAGCCATTGCGGGTGCACCAAGAGCGACAGCTCCACCTTCTTGCGCCGGCCCGCGCCGAGCTTGCCGAAGCGCTCGGTGGCCCCGCAGCAGGGGCACGTGGCGCGCTCGGGCATGGCGTCGTCGCCGAGCTCGGCCACGGCGAAGGGCAGCTCGGTGTCGGCGACCACCAGCGGCACGCCCGGGGCCATGCGGGCGTCGCGCTGCTCCAGGTCGTACTTGGCGCCGCAGTGCTTGCAGGTGCGCGACCATGCCTTGACCGTCAGCGTCTTGATGGCCATGACGGGGCTGGACATGATCGGCGTGCGGTGGCCGCAGCCGGTGACCTGGCAGGGGCCGTGCTTGGCCCAGAAGGCGTAGATGATCTCGGGGCCGTGGTAGCTGTAGTCCTTGCGCTCGTCCGGGGTCAGGGCCAAGGGGTCGAAGTCATCCCCCATAACCTCGCCGGTGCTGACGCGGGTCCATTGGCCCTTGTGCCCGCGGGGGCAGTCGCAGGCATAGAAGGGCATGATCTGGGGCTTGACCTCTGCCTCGATGTCCGCGAGCAGGGCCTCGACCTCGGCCTTGTCCACCTGCGCCAGCGCGTTCTTGACGATGAACCAGGCGACCGGGTTCAGATCATTGCCGAACATCTGCATGCCGAGCCGGGAGCCCTCGACAATGGTCGTTCCGCCGCCCATGAAGATGTCAGCCACCTTCAGGTGCTTGAAGGCGCCCTTCTTCTGGTGGTTGCCGTAGTAGGCGTCCCAGACCAGCTTGGCGGCCTCGGCCGGGTCGTCCGGGGCCTTGATGACGGAAGCCAGAAGGATCGAGCGAAAGACGCTGGCCTGTCGGCGAGCCCACCATCGTGACATCTGATAAATTGGCTTCGTTGCCGCTCCGGAAGATGCTTCTATCTCGGCCGGCTCATTGACCGGCACTATCGGGAAGTCCACCTCGATGCAGGTGGGCGGGCGATCGGGATCGGAAAAATCCACGGTCTCGCAGGCCCAGGGCTTGCCGGCGCCGATCGCCTTGGCCACCTCCTGCGCCAGCCATTCGTCCTTCTTCAGGCCCTTGGCCTTCCAGGGTTGGTCTTTTGCCATGGTCAGGTCTTCCGGATCAGCTCGATGAAGGGCACGGCGACCTCGAGCACGCTCAGGCCGCCGTGGGTCAGGGTCGGGTAGCCGCCCTGGCTTTTCCATTTGCGCCGGCCGTTGACGTAGAGGTGGCGGCCGTGGGCGCCGTCCAGCCCCAAGTCCACCGGCGGCGACCAGTCGCCGGGCGGCTCGGCGGAGGGCACGGCGCGCCCGCCCTTGTAGCGGTCCTTCAGGAAGGCGGCCTCGCCCTTGCCGCAATCCGGGAATAGGCCGCTCGCGGCATAGCCGTGGTCGGCGGTGATGACCAGCCGGCGCCCGGTGGCGAGCCGCTCCAGCAGCGCCCAGAAGCCGTCGCCCGTGAGCTGGGCCTCGACCTCCAAGGTGAGCGTTTGCAGGCCCTGGCCGGGGTCGTCGTGGTCGTGCAGCCGGTGGTCCGGCCAGGGGTGCCAGAACACCCAGTCCGGCTCGGCGCCGATGAGCTTCGCGCAGTCTTCCCAGGCGATGTCGGCCGACTCGGTGCGGGCGCCGGGCAGGTGGTGGCTGCCGCCGGCGCCGTTGTTGCCGAGCGCGGAGCGCTGCGCGAAGCCGAGCGCCTTGGCGAAGGGCGTGGTGTTGGGCGGCAGCTCGGCGCCGGTGGGGCCGGCGTGCTGGATGCTGAAGCCGCGGCCCTCGGCCTGTTGGAGGATCCAGGGCGCCTCGCGCAGGGAGAGCCCGTCCAGGATCAGTACGGCGCGCCCCGGGGACTGGCCTGCCCACCAATCCGCCAGGGCCGGCGCGGTGCGGGGCACGGCGGCCTCGTAGTGTTGCCAGAGGTCCCAGCCCGCGGTGGCGAGCCAGTGGTCGATGTCGGCCAGGGCGCGGTCGCGGGCGTGCACCTCGGCGGCGGCCTTGCCGGCCGGGATGGGCGCCGAGCACAGCGCCCAGGCGTGGGCCAGGATCGCCGCCCAGGCGTGCGCCGGTGCGGCCCCTTGCAGGGTGCGGACCAGCTCCAGCGGCAGGGCCATCAGGCGTTCTCCTTGTCCAGCTCCAGGCCGTAGGTGAGGCCGTCCGGGAGCTTCTGGATCAGCTCCTTGAGCTGGGCGCCGGTGAGCTTGTCCACCTTGATGGCGAGGACGCGCACCTGCGCGCCGGGGCCGATGCCCCAGCGCTCCAGCTTGTCGAGCAGGTTGAGCCTGGAGGTCGGGTCGGTGTGGTACTTGCTGTAGCTGGGGCCGTCGCCGCCGCCGAAGATCTCGCCCAGGTTGGTCTCGTCCACGCCCGTGGTCTTGGTGCCGCCCGGGTCGGTGTAGCCGTCGGTGCCGGGTGCGCCGCCGCCGGCAGCGGGCTCGCCGCCGGGCTGGGTCGGGCCCGCGGTGCCCGGCTGCGGCTTGGGATCGGTGCCGCCGGGCGTGCCGCCGCCCGTTGCCGGGACGTGCTGCGGCAGCAGCACATGGGTCTCGTCCAGATGCTTGCCGGTGCCGAGCCGGCCGCGCATGCGCCGGAAGGCGACCTCCTCGGTCTCGTCGTCCCCGGCTTGCAGGTACTCGATGCCGCGCAGGTTGATGGCGATGACCCCCTTGGCGCAGAGGCGCGTCAGGCGCTCCTTGACGAGGGTCTCGCCGAGCCAGGGGATGCAGTCCTGGCCGCCGGGGCGCGGTTCCTTAAGCTCCCGGAGCAGCTTGCCGACGGGGTTGTTGGCTACCGCCGCGGTGGCGACGTAGTCCTCGAAGTCCTCGGGGATGAACAGGTCTTCGCGGATGGCGCGGTCGATGGCCTCCGGTATCTTGGCGCCCTCGGCCTTGTGCCGCTCGACGTGGAAACGGGAGTTGGCGGGCTGCTGGAAGTTGAAGTTGGCGATGACGGCGAAGCGGTCGAAGCGCGCCTTGAGGACGTCGCGCAGCTCCTTCTGGTACTTGGTCTGGAGCCGGCCGTATTCGGGGTTCTGCCGCTTCCAGTCCTCGGCGAGGTAGACGCAGCGGGCGAGCACCAGGAGATCGCGGTCCTGGAACAGGGGCGTTGCGCCGTCCCGCGGCAGCAGGAAGCGCACCACGTTGCGGTTGGACTGCAGATGATCCCGCAGCCACGGACCGAGCAGCGCCTCCGGCTGCGGCGGCGCATCCGGCAGCACCAGGATGGGGATGCGGCTGCCCCATTGCGGGGGGTTGTCGCCGTTCTCCAGCTCTGTCCAGGGGTCCTGCTTCCAGCCCGCCGGCAGCACGACGACGCGATAGGGCAGGTCCACGTCGGCGCTGCCCTCCAGCACGTAGCGGGTCTCCTTGGCCAGGTGCCGGGCGTCGTCGCCCTGCTGAAAGAGCTTGTCGTTGCGGGCGCTGGCGATGAGCTTGGCGCGGGGGTTTTCTTCCTCGCGGAAGATGTAGCGGTTGCCGTCCTCGTGGATGTTGAAGCTGTTCTCGACGATGCTGCCCAGCTCCACGAGAAAGGCGTTGTCGTCCACCGGCTTGTCACGGGTGACGTCGGCCTGGAGTGTGACCCTGTCGGCGCCGGCCTGGTTGACCTCGGCGAGCGAGCGCAGCCAGAGCGCGCTGATGAGCTGCTCGTGGTGCGGCAGTTCCGCGCCGGCGTTGGCGACGGCGTCCTGCACGGCTTCGAGGTTGCGCAGCGCTTTCTCGCGCAGCTTGGCGTGGTGCTGGTTGGCGACGGAGTCCAATAAGGCGGTAATGCCGCTCGCGTCGTCGTCCAGGCGGAAGTCCGCGGCCGTGAGGATCGGCTGCCTGGCGCCGTGACGCTTGTACAGCTCAGCCAGGATGCGGATCAGGTCGCGCGTGCCCTGCGCGCTGGTGGCAATCAGCACCTGGTCTTCGAGCAGGTCCATCAGGTGCGGCGCGAAGGGCCAGGCCTCCACGAACTCCGTGCGCTGCCTCGCCTGGTCCGCCGGGGCGATATCCTTGAGCCGGGCGTACTCCTGGATGTGCGCGTCAATCAAGGTCTCGACGGTCGCAGACGGCACCTGGAGCCGATTCTCGAACAGCCGATGCAGCAGGAGGCGGAGCCGGTCGCGCTTGGCCGACGGCCCCGCGAAGTCGACGATGACGGGGTTGACGCGCTGGATCTGCTGGAAGGCGTCGGTGTGCCCGTTGCGCACGGAGACCACCAGCAGCAGCAAGTCCGGATGGCGGGCGGCGATCTCGGACAGGATCTGGATGAAGTTGAAGGCCCAGGCCTGCCGGCGCTCCTGCCGGGTGTCGGCCAGGCCGTCGTACCAGGTCTGGAACTCGTCCAGGATGAGCGCGGTGGGGGTGTGCTGGAACAGATCCAGCAGGATCTCGTCGCTCGGCACGTCGGTCTTCTTGGCGCCGAGCCCTTCCCATTTGCCGCGGCAGTAGCCGCCGTGCGGGTGGTTGTCGAAAAGCAGGTCCCACAGGTACTTGTAGCGCTGGCGGTGCAGGCTGTCGCTGATGACGTGCATGCCGCCGCGAAGGGGGATTTGGCTGATCTTCACGTCGCCCAGGGTGTGCGACCACTGGTTCAGCCAGTGCTGCGTCGCTGCCTGATCCGTCAGGGCATGGTAAAGGGCCGCCATCAGGTGCGACTTGCCCTGCCCCCGCTCGCCCTTGAGCGTGATCGGGCGACCCTGGCCTGGACCCGCCGCCTCAATGGTCTTCAGCACGTCGTTGGACGGGTAGGTGATGCGCAGAAAATCCGCCGCAGAGACCTGCGTGGCGCCGGTGTTGTTGTCGTCGGTGAGCTCGATGGCCGTGCCTTTGAGGCGACGGCCCTTGAACTCTGCGCGTAACTCAAGACCCAGCATCAGCGTCTCCCGCCTCGGTTTTCGAGCAACCTGTCATGCCGCAGGGTAAGCCGCGAGGAGCGGAGCGCCGCCTCGGGGTGGGGAGGCGAGCCCGGCCACCAGGCGCCGGCCGGCAACGCAAGCGTGCTAGGTATAACCCTGAGCTTTGCCTACGGGTCGGACACGATAGCCAAGGCGACGCCCGGCGTCTATCCCCAAGACTGCTGCTCGGCGCCGCCGGGGCAACGGTGGTGTGGCGCCGCAGATGCACTCGCCGCAAGTGGCATCGGCGGCTGCTCCGCCGCAGCGCCCAGCGGCAGGGCCGCGATGGGCCGAGGTGGAACCTTGGGGACGCGGCGGCCGGCAGTGCGGCTCACAACTGCCCAGGGAGACTCTCACCCGCTACACGGGCTTGCCAGGTCGCACCGTCCCGGGTTTCCCCTTACTTGCTAGAGCCTAGCGCGGAGACGCCCGCGATCGTCGGTGGCCTCGGCGAGTCGCGCGCAAGCCGAGCCGGCGCGCTCGTCCCATGCCGTGTCGCTGCGACTGCGCCCCGCGTCAATCCCCCGGCGCGGCGCCCGGCTGCACGGTGTCGAAGCGAAAAGGCGCGGCGAGGATGCCGTCCGGCAGGTGCAGCAGCACGCGCGCCTCCCAGGTCATGCGGGCGCGCACGCAGACGGGCAGCATGCCGGTGCCGGTCCAGCGGCCGGGCTCGGCGGGGACGGACAGGAGCGGGACGCGGTTGAAGCCCATGTCCATGTCGACGCCGGCGAGGTCGAGCTCGACGCGCGCGGGCGCGGGCAGCCCGGCGAGGCGCACGTCGATGGCGAGCGGCTGTACCGTCGGGATGCCGCGCGGGCGGATGTCGAGCGTCACCGTGCCGCCGTCGGCGAAGCGCACGCTGCAGTCGGCGCGCGTGAGGTCGCAGGCCGAGTCCAGCGGCGCGCGCTCGGCGATCTGCGGGAACAGCAGCGGCCAGGCCTTGTAGACGGCGACGCCGATGCTGGCGGCGACGAGCAGCGCCACCGCGACCCAGAGCAGCGCGACACGCGGGTCGGCGCGGCGGCCCCGGGGCGCATCGGGTCTTGGCGGAGCGGGCATGGCGGGGGCGGATCGCGTCGGTCAGCGCCCGGCGCTGTCCCAGGTCTGGCGCTTGCGGTAGATCGTGGAGGGGCTGACACCCAGCGCGGCGGCGGCCTGCGGGATGTTGTCGTCGTAGTAGGCGATGGCCTGCTCGATGGCCTCGCGCTCGATGTCTTTGAGCGCTCGGATCGGCGACACGCCTGCCGGCGCGGGCGCCGCTGTGCGGGCCGCCGGCCGCGCCATGCCGAGGGCGGGTGCGCCCGGGGTCATCAGGTCCAGCGGCGGCGGCAGCATGTCCCGCGTCACCACCTCGGCGTCGTAGAGCACGACGACGTTCTGGATCACGTTCTGGAGCTGGCGCACGTTGCCTGGCCAGGCGTAAGCCAGAAAGACGGCCTGCACGTCGGCATCGAAGGCCATGAACTGCTTGCCCTCCTCCTTCGCGTAGCGGGCGAGGAAGGCGTTGGCCAGCTCCAGGATGTCCCCTTCCCGATCGCGCAGCGGCGGCAACTGGATCGGGATCACGTGCAGGCGGTAGAACAGGTCCTCGCGAAAACGCCCGGCGGCCACCTCGGCGAGCGGATCGCGGTTGGTGGCGCAGACGAAGCGCACGTCCACCCGCTCGATGGTCGAGCCGCCCACGGGCTGAAAACTGCCGGTCCGGATGAACCGCAGCAGCTTCGTCTGCAGGTCCAGGTCCATCTCCGCGATCTCGTCCAAGAACAGCGTGCCGCCGTCGGCCTGCTTGGCGGCGCCCACGCGGTCGCGCACGGCGCCGGTAAAGGCGCCCTTGATGTGGCCGAAGATCTCGCTCTCCATCAGGTCGCGCGGGATCGCGGCGCAGTTGATGGCGATGCAGGGCCGCTCGCGCCGATCGCTGCGGTGGTGGATGGCCTCGGCGCAGACCTCCTTGCCGCTGCCGCTCTCGCCGGTGATGAACACCGTTGCCTTGCTCGGTGCGGCGCTGTCGATGATGCGATACACCGCCTGCATCGGCAGCGAGCTGCCGACGAAGCCGTGGTAGCCCTCGCGGCGGAAATCGTCGGTGAGCCGATCGACGAAGTCGCGCATGCGCACCTTCTCGACGGCGTTGCGCAGGGTGACGATGAGCCGCTTTTGCGCCACCGGCTTCTCGACAAAGTCGAAGGCGCCGTAGCGCATCGCATCCACGGCCTTGTCCACGGAACCGTGGCCGGTGATGATGACGACGGCCACGGGCACCCCGCGCTCATGGATGTGCTTGAGGATGTCCATGCCGTCCATGTCCGGCAATTGCAGATCGAGCAGCATCGCGTCCGGCGGGTCGCGCTCAATGCGCGCCATGGCGCCCGCACCGTCGGGCACGTGGCTCACCGCATAGGGCTCATCGCGCAAATAAGCACGGTACACGCTGCCCAGGCTCATGCTGTCCTCGACGATCAGCACGCTGGCGGATTCGCTTGCCATAGAGCTCTGCTTCCTTCGGATCAACGTTTCGATATCATAGCGCCGAGCGTGGAGCCGGGGCGTCGGCCACATCCGCTCCGGGCGCGGACGGCCCCGGAAAGCGCTGCTGCAGGCGCGACAGCGTCCGCTCCGCGCAGCGCCGCAGGCGGAAGGTATGGGCACGCACCGCCGCCACATCCCCAAAACGGCCGGCCTGCTCAATGGCGTGTGCCAGGTCGCGCAGGGCCGCGGCGCCAAAGGTCGCCGCACTGCCCTTGAGCGCATGCCCCTGGGCGCGCGCAAGGTCGGCGTCACCGGCCAAAGCCGCCTGCTCGATGGCGGCGACGCGCACATCGACCTCCACGACGAAGGTCGCGACGATCTCAGGCATTAGGTCCGTCGGCAGGTCCGCGGTGAGGGCGCCGATGACGCGCTCATCGAGCTCCGGGGCCGACGCGTCGTCTTGCAGCAGGGCGTGCTCCCCCAGGGGCGCGGGTGCCGCGGCTGCCGGCGACGCCGACGGCGGCGCGCCGGCAACCGCGCCGCCCGCCCCGGCCTCGCTGCCGATCCAGCGGAGCAGGGCCGCGTACAACGCCCGCCGCTCCATGGGCTTGCTCAAATAGTCGTCCATACCCGCCTCCAGGCAGCGGCGGCGGTCCTCGTCGAAGGCATTGGCAGTCATCGCGACGATGGGCACCCGACCGCGCTTGCCGGGCAAGGCGCGGATGCAGCCGGTGGCCTCAATGCCGTCCATGTCCGGCATCGCCATATCCATCAGCACCAGCGAGTAGTTGCCGCGGTTCACGGCGGCAACGGCCTGCAAGCCATTCTCCACCACGTCCACGCGGAAGCCGGCCTTGCCGAGGATGGTGGTCGCGACGAGTTGATTCGCGCGGCTGTCCTCGGCCAATAGCACCGGCAGCGCCGTGTCCGCTACGCGCGCGACGCGCTCGGCGAGGTCGTCCACGGGCGGCGCGGCGTCCGTCGGGGGCGCGCCGGACACTGCGTCGCACAGCGCCTGGAGCAGCGCCGAGGGCGTCACCGGCAGCCGCAACCGCGCCGCCGGACGGTCGGCCGGCGGCACATCGGCGCAGCGGCCGCCGACACGATACAGCCGGATGTCGCGTGGCAAGCCCCGCGGGGCCGCCGCGGTGCGACGGCGCAGCCGCAGCTCACCGCAGCAGCCGACCGGCCTGTCCGTGCGCGGCGGGGTCACAATGCTGACCGCCAGGCCGAAGGCCCCGAGCTGCGCGGCCAGGTCGTCGGCGAGCAGCGCACTCTCGGCCCACAGCGACACCTGCCAATCGGCCAGCACGGCGGCCCGGGCGGCACGCGCGCCGTCCGGCACGCCGTCCGGCAGCGGCAGCGCGAGCGTGAAGCAACTGCCCTCGCCCGGCGCGCTGACCAGGGTGACATCGCCGCCGAGGAGCCGCGCCAAGCGACGGCTGATGGCGAGCCCAAGCCCGCTGCCGCCCTGCGGGCGCCCGCCCGGGCCATGTGCCTGCTTGAACTCTGAGAACAACTCCGCCTGCTCCGCGGCCGCGATACCGACACCGGTGTCGCGCACCGCAAAGCAGAGTGCGCCGGCGGCGCGGTCACGCTCGATGCGGATCCGCACGGCGCCTTCATCGGTAAAGCGGATGGCGTTGCCGAGCAGGTTCAGCAGGATCTGGCGCACCAGCCCCGGGTCGGTGTCAATACGCTCCGGCACGCCCGGGTCGCAGAGCACCGTGAGCTCGAGGCCTTGCGCGCGGGCGCGGGCAGCGAGCAAGTCCACGGCGCTCTGCACGATCGTCTCGGGATCGATCGAGCGTGGGGCCGGCGCGACGCGGCAGCCCTCAATCTTCGAGAAGTCCAACACGCTGTTGACGATGGACAGGAGCGCCCGGGCGGACTCGCCGGCGGTGACGGCATAGTTGCGCTGCTCCTCATCGAGGTCGGTTTCGAGCAGCAGCTCGTTCATATTCAGGATGGCGTTCAGCGGCGTACGGATCTCGTGGCTCATGGCGGCAAGGAAGCGGCCCTTCGCCTCGTTGGCGAGGTTGGCGCGCTGGACGCGCTCCTCCAGCAGCGCCTGCTCCCGGCACCGCTCGGTCAGGTCGCGTATGACAAGGGTCCGAACACGCCCCTGCGGCGCACACGAAGTGATTACCGTGACCTCAATGGGCAAGCACCGTCCGCCGGCAGTCACCAACTCCAGCTCACGACGCTGCGGTGTGGCAGGGTCCTCGGGCGGGTCGAGCAGGAGCGCCCGCGCCTCGGCGGAAAGCCGCTCCAGACTCAGGCAGCGCCCGAGCGGCTGGCCGCAGAGCACTGCGGCCGGGGTATCGAGCAGGTGCTCGGCGGAGGGGTTCAGGTCGAGCACGAGACCCGCGGCATCCAGGGTGACAATGCCGTCCAGGGCCGCGGTCAGCCACGACCCGGGGCGCTCGCCCGGCAGCGTTGCGGCGGGCGGCGCAAGGCGTTTCAGCCCTCGATGCAGGCGCACGCCACAGCGCCGGCAGGCCGCTCCAATCAGCGCCAGCATGGCGCACCACAGCCATGACCAGAGGCGGGCCGGGGCCCTGCCCTCGACAGCGGTCGCGGCACGAGCGTGGCCTTGGGGAGATCTGGCATGGCCGGCAGTATGAGGCCAGACGCGGCTGTTTCACCCACGACCGAATGAGAAACCGCCCAAAAACAATCGAGATGGAGCCATCTCGCGGCAGGTCTCAGCGCCGCCCGGCCACCGCCCCGAGCGTGCCCGCGTCGAACACCGCCAGCAGTTGGCTCGCCGCTGCCGCCCGTGCATCCCAGCCCTGACCCGCGACCCGATGCCGGCGCAGCAGTTGGCGTTCCCGGGGCTCGTGCGCGACGGCCTCCAGCGCGGCGGCCGCGGTCTCGGCGTCGTCGCCACGCAGCGTCAGGTCAGCGAAGTTGCCCAGGTTCGCCCCTCCGGCCACCACCACCGGCAAGCCGGCCGCGAGCGCCTCCAGGAAGGTCAGCGCCGGCGCCTTCGGTATCTGTGCACGCGGGTGCCGGAGCAACAGCGAGGCCTGCCAAAACTGCAGATAGCGCGGCAATTGATCGTGCGGGCGGCGGCCGGCGATGTGCACATTGGGCAGATCGCACAGGCCGGATAGCTCGCAGCTCATGGGACCAAGTAGCATGAAGCGCCAGCGCGGCAGCCGCGCCGCGATGGCGGCGAACAGGGCGGCGTCGAAGTCGGCGCCGAAGCCGCCATGGCAGCCCGCCACGGGCCCATGGTGCGGGAGATCGCGGGCTGGCTGCGTCGGCGTCGAGAACAGCTCCAGGTCAACGCCCGGGGGCAGCAGGTGAGTCCGCTCCGAGGCCAACGATTGCGCGAGCTCCCGGCACGGCGCCAGGATCAGATCGGCGCGGTTAAGGATGCGCGCCTCTTGCTGTGCCCATTCCCGCGCGAGTCCCGGATCGCCCGGCGGCGGCTCCCGACTCACCTGATAGACCACCGGCGCATGCTCGAATCCGTCCAGCAGCGGCGCCGCCCACGGCGATGCGAGCCACAAGATGGGCTGGCGCAAACCCTGTTTGTGCGCGGCGCGCTCGAGCCGCCGCGCCATCAGCCGCGGGCTCACCAGGCGGGCGAGCGGATGCGCGCCAACGCCCAGGTCTTCCGCTCGCAGCACCGGGAACGGTGCGTCCACCGGCCGCGGGCCTCGCTCCGGCAGTGCCGGCGCGCAGGCTGGCCCGTCGCCGCGTTCGCGGCGCAAGGCATTGGCATCCAGCCAGAGCACTCGGCGGTCCAGCAATAGCCGAGACATGAGCTGGTAGGTGTCACCCGGGGCCCAGGGCCGACGGTCGGCAACGACGATCAGATCGGAAACCATAGCGACCTTGACGGTTTGAGCGGCCCAATGAACGCGACTGAACGCGACGCGCATCGGCGCGCGCGACGACTGACTCAGACACGGCACGAGGCGGGCCGCCGTACACACACACTGACGTACAAACCTTAGCCTCGATTGGTGCTCAAAACTGCACACGAGTTAACGTTTTCAAGCCGATGCGCCGGATTTGTACGTGAAATCGCGACTGGCCCACGGAGTCGTTCGCAATTTGCAACGCAATCGGAGAGAACCTGTCGCGCTTTCGCCACCATCCATCGGCACACGTGCCGGTTAGCGGACCCCCGATGATGCACCGGCCGCCCACGCCCCGTCGTCCGCGCACGCCAGCACCAGGCGGCGCACGCCGTTGCGCTCTCCGGGGGGCTCGGCAAGGCCACGGCGCCGCACCCGCTCGGCAGAATGCGTGCCGATCGCGCAAAATGCCGGGGTCGCCCGGCAGCAGAGAGAAACACGGTCAATGAAGTATCGGGACTTGCGGGATTTCATCGCCCAACTGGAGCAGCGCGGCGAGCTCAAGCGCATCCGCGTGCCGGTGGACCCCTATCTGGAGGTCACCGAGATCTGCGATCGCACGCTGCGCGCGGGCGGCCCGGCGCTCCTGTTCGAGCGCCCCAAGGGCTCGACCGTGCCGCTGCTCGGCAACCTGTTCGGCACGCCGCGGCGGGTGGCGCTCGGCATGGGGGAAGAATCGGTGGAGGCGCTGCGCGAGGTGGGCCGACTGCTCGCGTTCCTAAAGCAGCCCGAGCCGCCGAAGGGTATGAAGGCGGCCTTCGAGGCGCTGCCGATTTTTCGCAAGGTGCTGGACATGGCGCCCAAGGTGCGCCGCCATCCGCCGTGCCAGGAGCAGGTCTTTGAGGGCGACGCCGTGGATCTGGGCCGGCTGCCGATTCAGCACTGCTGGCCCGGCGACGTGGCGCCGCTCATCACTTGGGGGCTGGTGGTGACGCGCGGGCCGGAAAAGACCCGGCAGAATCTCGGCATCTATCGTATGCAGGTGCTCGGGCAAAACCGCGTGATCATGCGCTGGCTCGCCCACCGCGGCGGCGCGCTGGACTACCGCGACTGGCAGCGCCACCATCCCGACAAGCCGTTCCCGATTGCCGTCGCGCTCGGCGCGGACCCGGCAACCATCCTCGGCGCGGTCACGCCGGTGCCCGACACGCTCTCGGAGTACGCCTTCGCCGGGCTCCTGCGCGGCAGCCGCACCGAGCTTGCGGAGTGCATGGGCAGCGACCTGCAGGTACCGGCGAGCGCCGAGATTGTACTGGAGGGGCACCTGCACCCGGGCGACATGGCGCCGGAAGGCCCCTACGGCGACCACACCGGCTATTACAACGAGGTGGATGAGTTTCCGGTGTTCACCATCGAGCGCATGACCCAGCGCCCGGAGCCCATCTATCACAGCACCTACACGGGGCGGCCCCCGGATGAGCCGGCCATTCTAGGCGTCGCGCTGAACGAGGTGTTCGTGCCGATCCTGCAGAAACAGTTTCCGGAGATCGTGGACTTCTACCTGCCGCCGGAGGGCTGCTCGTATCGCCTTGCCGTGGTGAGCATGGAGAAGCAGTATCCCGGTCACGCCAAGCGCGTGATGATGGGCGTGTGGTCGTTCCTGCGGCAGTTCATGTACACCAAGTTCGTCATCGTCGTGGACGCGGACGTCAACACACGCGATTGGCGCGACGTCATCTGGGCCATGACCACCCGCATGGACCCGGCGCGGGACACGGTCCTCATCGAGAACACGCCCATCGACTACCTGGACTTTGCCTCACCGGTGTCTGGCATCGGCTCGAAGGTCGGCTTCGACGCCACGAACAAGTGGCCAGGGGAGACCACGCGGGAATGGGGCCAGCCCATCCGCATGGACGACGAGGTGAAGACCCGGGTGGACGCGCTCTGGCCCGAGCTCGGCATCGAGCTCGGGCCATGACCCCGGCGCCGGCCGGCGCGGCCGGCCCGGCGCAGAAGCCGCAGGCGAGCCGCGTCAGAAGCGTTTCGCGGGCCGCTCGGAGCGTGGCCGGGCCTCGTTCACGGTCAGCTTGCGGCCGTCGTGCATCGAGTCGTGCAGCGCCGCGATGGCGTCGCTCGCCTCGGCATCGATCGGCATGTCCACAAAGCCGAAACCCTTGGACTGACCCGAGAACTTGTCCTTGATGACATCCGCGCTGGCCACCTCACCGAACTCGCTGAACATCTCCTTGAGCTGCTCGTCGGTGACGCCGTACTTCAGGTTACCTACGTAGATCCGCATCGCTTTCTCTCGACAACGCCCGTGCATTGCGCACCCGAGGGCCACCGCCGACCAACGCACAAATCGGCGGGCGGCACAGGGCACCGCGGTGCCATGTCCAGACCAACCAGGGGCAGCTAACGATGGCACAGATTTCCAACCCTCGCGTGTGGGGCGGGATGAGGCGGGAAAAGGGGACAGCCGGCAGCAGCGGACCACGAGGCCGTGCCGAGACGTCGTAGGCGGTCGGTGGAGATGGCGGGGAGCCGGCGGCCCGTCCCGGCAGGGACGATGGCGACCGAAGCGTTTGCGGCTCGCGCCCGCGACCGTGCCCGTGCCCGCCACGACGGCGGCAAGTAACGGTCTATGTGGGATTTCCGATACTGGAACTGGAACCCGAGGCCTGTGCGCGCTGCGATCTGCGCTTGAATCTAGTCCATCGCTCAGGAGGCGTCAACACGCTCCGGTGCCATTTCGACCCCGCTGACGCCGAAACCGGCCTCCTCGATGGCCCGAATGAGTGCCGGCACCGCGAAACCGCTGCCGCTGATGTGCACACGCCCGCTGCCTAGGTCCGGCACCGCCGAGGTCACCGTGTCCATCGCCTCCAGCGAGCGCTTGACGCTGCCGACACAGTGCTGGCAGGTCATGCCCTCCACCTTGAGCACCAGGGTTCCCGGCGCGCTCGCGGCGCTCGCGCCCCCCTGTGCGGCCTGCCGGCGCCGCCACTGGAGCAGGCCCAGCAGCGCCAGCAGCACCAGCACGGACAGCACGCCGAGCCAACTCGCCCCGTGCTCGTGCGTCCCCGCCGTCGCCGGAATGTCGAACAAGAGCTGGTCGAACAGGAGCCCGAAGCCGAGGCTCATGACGACCACGGTGCCGAGATAGAGCCCGAGCACGCGCAGTCCGAGGGTGCGGTAGACGGCGCCGATGGTGGCGACGTTGGTCGCGGGGCCCGCCATCAGGAAGACCAGCGCCGAGCCCACCGGCATGCCGGCCGCGATCAGCGATGCGGCGATGGGCACCGACGCCGTCGTGCAGACATAGAGCGGCAGCGAAATGGCCAGCACCACCAACATGCCGAGCAGGCCTTGGGCCCAGGCCTGGCCGACGAAGAAATCCCCCGGCACCAGGGTCGTGATGAGCGCGGCGGCCAGAATACCGGCGATCAGCCAGAGGTCGATGGCGCCGAGCAGGTCGAGCACGGCGTAGCGCACCGCGCCGACGACACCGCGGTCGCTGCCGGCGGTATCAAGCTCGATGGTGCCGTCGGCCGCGGGCTCCGTCGGCGCCGGCGTGAAGCGGTTCACCAGCGCACCGCCGGCGACGCCCGTGACGAAGGCCGCCACCAGCTTGAACAGCGCAAAGGGCCAGCCGAGGAAGGCGGCGCTGACCAGAATCGAATCCACGCCGGTCTGCGGCGTGCTGATCATGAACGATGTGGTGGCCCCGGGCGATGCGCCGGACTTTCTGAGCCCGAGCGCCGTCGGTATCACGCCGCAGGAGCACAGCGGCAGCGGCACGCCGAGCAGCGACGCGCGCACCGTGCTGGCGAGATCCGGCCGGCTGAGCCGCCGCTGGATGACCGACGCCGGCACATAGACATGGATCAGCCCGGCGATGAAGAGCCCGAGTAACAGCGACGGGCTCAGCTCCAGCAGAATCTGCCAGAGGTTGAGGCCGAAGCGCGGTAGCAGATCAAGCATCGCCGAGACCCGGTCGAAGGGAGGGATGGAACCGGGGCGTCACGCCCCGGCACGACGGACGCGTGTCAGGACGCGTGTCAGGACGCGTGTCAGGACGCGTGTCAATAAGTCCTCGTCCGCTGATACTCGCGCTCGCGCTGGCGCTCCTTCTCCTTCTCGTGCTGGTCCACCGCGTAGCCGCCGAGCGCGCCGACGGCGCCGCCGATGAGCGCGCCCCTGCCCGCATCGGCCCGCGTGGAGCCGATGGCCGCACCCGTCGCCGCGCCGGCCGCAGCACCGGAGGCCGTGCGCGATGCGGTGGTGGTGCCACAGCCGGCGAGGACGGCGGCGCTAAGCAGGACTACAACAATAAGACCTGTTCTCATAGGATGTCACTCCGGAATCGTGGTGATGTCATAAGGATGATTGGCCTTCGGCGGCCGAAAGCAACAGGGCGGCGCGTCCTGCACCGCGTGGGCAAACCCCGGCAGTGAGCGGCGGGCCTCAGACTGCCGGGGACGTGCCGCAGCTCAGTCGATGTTGCCTTTCTGGTGCTGGTCGAACAAGTAGCCGCCGAGCAGACCGGCTCCGGCGCCGATCAGGGCGCCGGCGCCAGCGTTGGCGCTGAGCGAGCCGATGGCGGCACCGGTGGCAGCACCGAACAGGCCGGCGGTTGCCGCCCGCTCCGTGGTCGTGGTGCCGCAGCCCGCCAGGACCGCGCTCAGGCCAAGCAGGCCGGCCAGGGTGATTGCTTGTCGGATCATGTCAGGATCTCCGGAACAGGAGGGGCGGGTACGACGGCGGCGCCACCGCCGGCGCGTCCGTCAGTTGCACGGATAGCGGGCCGCCAGCGCGCGCACGACCCCGACGACGGGCAGCTCGCCCATGCGCTCGGTGTTGTCCTTGTTGGCGGTCGCCCAGCTAATGAAGGCCGCCTTGCCATCGGCGACGGTGGCCGTGGCCGGGTAACAGATGAGCCGCTTCAACTGCTTGCGGTCCGACACGGCGTCGTGATACTGCACCGTCGCCTCAATGAAGGCGCGGCACGCAAAGCGGGCGACGACATGCTCCGGCTGATCGGTCGTCGTCGAGCACACGTCGAGCAAGTCCCCGGTGGTGTCGAAGTCGAAGTCGTCGTCTTCGATGGCGACGACGGGGGCGGTTGAGAAAGCAAGGCCACAGCACAGGGCGGCGATGACGAGGCGGGAACGGGCCTGCATGGATCAAATCCTCATGATCTTGGTGTCGTTGAGCGGGCCGCAAGCGGCCCATTGCATCTGCCGGCCGGTCGGCCTGCGCCCCGAGCGAGCCCGGCCGCAGTTGCCGGCCGGCCGGATTCTAGCAGCAGCAGCCCCGGTCACTGCCCTGTTCCAGGCCGCCGGCTCACGCGCCACCGAAACACCCCGCGAGGCCCGCCTCCAGGTTCGGATAGCGCAACCGCACGCCGAGCTCCTGAATGAGCTTGTGGTTGCTGAGCCGACGCGATTCACGCAAGTAAGACAGCATCCCCGCCGAGACCTTGTCCGGCGCCTCGGCGAGCGGAATCTGCGGCGGCGCGGGCAGCCCGGCGGCCGCGGCGACGCGCAGAAAATAGTCCGTCATGGTGCTCGGCTCGCCGTCGCAGACGTTGTAGACCGCGCCCGTCGGCGCGCGCTCCATCGCGGCGACGCAGATGTCCACGAGATCGGCGGCATGGATGCGGTTGGACCAGGGCGCCTCCGCCGCGCTCACCACCGGCTGGCCGCTTTCGATGCGCGCGATGGGCAAGCGGTCGCAGGCGTAGATGCCCGCCACGCGCAGGATCACCAGCTCGCCGCCGGTGGCGGCACTCCAGGCCCGGAGCCGTTCCTCCGCGTCCCAACGGCGCAGCGCCCGGTCGGCGGTTGGCGCGGGCCTGCGCGTCTCGTCCACCCACTCCCCACGGCAGTCACCATAGACGCCGGTGGTGCCGACATAGACCACCCGCCGCGGCTGGCCCTGCGCGGCAAAGGCATCGATGAGCCTGGCCGTGAGCGGGTCTTCCCGCCCCGCGCCGGGCGGCGGCGCCAGATGGAAGACATCCGCGTGGGCGGTGGCGAGCCGCGCGGGCGGATCCTGGAGCAGATCGAGCCGCAGCGGCGCGATGCCGAGCGGCGGCAGCAGCGCCGCGCTCTCGGCGCTCCGCACGACGCCGGTCACCGCCGCACCATCGGCGACAAGCTTGCGGCCCAACAGGCGGCCGATGTAGCCGCAGCCGATGATGATCACGATAGCGGGACTCCTTCAGGTTGGGGGCTGCCGCGCCGGGGGTCGAGGGCCGAGGGCCAAGGGCCGAGGCGGGCTCCCTTGGCCCTTGCTTTGGCGCTATCGAAATCGAACCGAGTGGCGACCGATCCCGATCCCGATCCCGATTTCGATTTCGACGCGCCTGGCCGGTCCGACGCTCCGTCGAGCTGGCTCATGTGCCACAGTTGGTGCCGTCAAGCAATCCAGGGCGCTCGCGCCGGCACGGCCGGGGCGTGCGGGACATGGTAAGGTCCTTGCGCGCCGGCGCAAAGCGGCGGACACGCCGCGACTGTGCAAACAGCCCGGCCCCATTGCCGCGGCCGGCAGCGGTCGGCTCGCCGGCAGCCTACTCGCACCGGTCGCGGCGGCGGCCCGGAGGACTGGTCCCATGCACTTCACCGTCCGCACCGAGCCCGCGGGGCACCAGTTCGACGTCGCCCCGGGGCAGACCCTGCTTGAGGCCGCCATTGCGCAGCGCATCGGCCTGCCTTACGGCTGCCGCGACGGCAAGTGCGGCAGTTGCACGGCGGAGCTCTTGGCGGGCGAGGTCGGCTATCCGAGCGGCAAGACCGATGCGCTGAACGGCCAGCCGCCGAGCGCCTGCCTCACCTGCCAGGCGGTGCCCCAAAGCGATGTCCGACTGCGCGTCGCAGAGCTGCAGACCGTCGCCGACATTGAGGTCCGCATCCTACCCTGCCGCGTAGTCGAGAAGACCCGGCTCAACCACGACGTCATGCGCCTGCGCCTGAAGCTGCCGGACGCACAGCGGCTGCAGTTCCTCGCCGGGCAGTATCTGGAGTTCATCCTCGCGGACGGGCGCAAGCGGGCGTTCTCCATCGCCAGCGCGCCGCACGACGATGCGCTAATCGAGCTGCACGTGCGTCGCGTCCCGGGCGGCGAGTTCACCGACTATATCTTCGATACCCTCGCCGAGAAGACCATCCTGCGTATCCAGGGCCCCCTCGGCAGCTTCGTGCTGCGCGAGGCGTCCGTGCGACCCATGCTCTTCGTCGGCGGCGGCACCGGCTTCGCGCCGCTGAAGGGGCTCCTGGAGCACGCCTTCCACCTGGGGATCAAGCGGCCCATGACCCTGTACTGGGGGGTGCGCAGCGAGCCGGACCTCTATCTCGCGGAGCTGCCGGAGCGCTGGGCGGCGGCGCATCCGAGCTTCCGTTGGGTGCCGGTGCTATCCGAGCCCGCCCCGGACTGGACGGGCCGCCGCGGCTACGTGCACGAGGCGGTGCTCCAAGACCATCCGAACATCGCCGACCATGACGTCTACATGAGCGGCCCGCCGGCGATGGTGGAGGCTGGACGCAGCGCCTTCGAGGCGCGCGGTCTCAAGCTCGATCACATCTTCTCGGACGCCTTCGAGTACGCCGCCGACAGCCCTAGCTACAGGGGCTAAGCGAGGCAATGTCTCAGATGGCACGGAGCGTCGTCTTGGGCAGCGCACGTTGCCGCAGCTCAAGGGCCAAGGGCCAAGGGCCAAGGAGGGCTACCTCGGCCCTCGGCCCTCGGCCCTCGGCCCTCGGCCCTGCTGCGCGCATTTGACGCCTTCAAGTAATCTGGCGCCGTGCATGTCATCGCGCCGGTGCCGGTGAAGGAAGCCTAATAGGCGCCGGGCGGCTGGCGGCGGGTGCCGTCGGCGGCTCGGCGCGGAGCCCTGCACGCAGGCGGCGCAGCGTGGCAGGCAGGTCGCCGTCGCGGCCGGTGGGCGTGCGATAGGGCGGTGCCGCGAGGCGCGCGGCGGCATAGAGCGCCGCATCGAGCAGCGCTAGGTCGCCGGCGGCAGCCGCCGTGCGCGCCACCGCGAGCTGATCGGCCAGCAGGCGCTTGGCCGCCACCGGCGAGTTGCCGGCGGGTAACGCCGGGCGCGGCCCCACGGGCAGGCGCGCCACGTCCCGCGCCAGCGCATCGAGCCGCGCCGCGAGCTCGGCGCGCGCCGGCGGCGTCAGCTCCCGCCAGGGCGCCGCCGCGCGCGCACCCGGTGCGGGCGCCGGCGACGCGCCGCGTGCGGTTGCCTCAGGCTGCGGATCGGCCGTGGTCAGGGGCAGCTCGGCCCGCGCCCGCAGTGCTGCCTCCGCGGCCCGCACGCGCGCCAGCAGCCGCTCCTGCTCGCGTTGTGCCGTTGCCACGGAGACCTGCATCCGGCCGATGCCGGTGCGCAGCGAGGACCAGTACAACTGGGCGATGGCGACGGCGCCGGCCGCGAACAGCACGAGCAGCAGCGAGAGCAGAATGACCGGCAGGCGGCTGCGCCGGTGGCTCGGGGCCCCGGCGCTCAAGCACGCCTGGCCTGCTGTCCCACCAGCGTACAAAGGGCGCGCAGCATACCGTGGTCGCTGGTGTCCGGGGCGACGGCGACCTGCGCGAAGCCGCGGCTGCGCGCCGTCTCGGCATTGCGCGGACCCAGCACCGCAAGCGGCAGCCCCTTGAGCCAGGGCTGCGCCGCCGGCGGCAGCAGGGCCAGCAGGTTGTCGAGCACCGCATCGCTGGTGGCCGTCAGCAGGTGCAGCTCCTCGCGCCAGGCGGGCAGCAGGGCCGCCACGTCCACCGTCGCGGCGGCGCGCCGGTAGACCTCGGCATAGCGCACCTCGGCACCGCGCGCCGCCAGCGTCTCGCCGAGCAACGCCCGACCGCCCTCCCCGCGCACGATCAGCACCCGCTGCCCGGCGACGGCGTCGAGCGCCGGCAGTGCGAGCAGCGCCTCGCTGTCGAAACCGGCCCCCGGCACCAGCGTCGGCGGCAGACCGGCTTGGTCCATCGCGCCCGCGGTGGCACGGCCGACGGCGGCGAGCTTGGCGCCGCCGCTGCGCAGGGCTTCGGGCGCGAGCGCGAGCGCGCCGTCCACGGCGTTGCGGCTGATGAAGATGACCACGTCCCAGCGCTGCGCCAGCAGCGTCGTTGCCGCCGCGGGGTCGGCGGGGGGCTCGATCTCGATGGTCGGCAGACGTAGCGCACGGCCGCCCGCGGCCGCGATGAGCCGGCACAGGCCCTCGGCCTGGGCCGCGGGCCGAGTGACGAGCACGCCGCGGCCGGCGAGGTCGCAGGGCGCGGGGGTGCCGCCGGCGGCTCGATCCGATGCGGGAGCAGCTTCAGGCCGTTGGCTCATGTTGCCGCTGCCATCACGCCTCATGCAGGTCCTCGCGCAGCGCCGCCAGGATGGCCTCGGCCCCCTGCGCCAGCAGCGCCTCGGCGATGCGCTCGCCGAGCGCCTCGGCCGCCGCGGCGGGCGCACGGCCCTCGGCGCGCAGCACCTGCCGGCCGTCGGGCGTGCCGACCAAGCCCCGCAGGTAGAGCCCGTCGCCATCGTGTATCGCGTGCCCGGCGATGGGCACCTGGCAGCCGCCCTGGAGCCTGGCGTTCATGGCGCGCTCGGCGAGCACGCACTCGGCAGTCGCCTGGTGATGCAGCGGCGCGATCAGCGCGTGCACGCGCTCGTCGTCGGTGCGGCACTCGATGCCGATGGCGCCCTGGCCGATGGCCGGGAGGCTGTCGTCCACGGACATGGTGGCGCGGATGCGCTCGGCGAAGCCCAGGCGCTTTAAGCCGGCGGCGGCGAGGATGATGGCGTCGAACTCGCCGTCATCGAGCTTGCGCAGGCGCGTGTTGACATTGCCGCGCAGCGGCTCGATGCGCAGATCCGGCCGCCGTGCCACGAGCTGGCATTGCCGACGCAGACTGGAGGTGCCGACACAGGCGCCCTCGGGCAGCTCGTCGAAGCTCGCGTAGCGGTTGGAGACGAAGGCGTCGAGCGGGTCCTCGCGATCCATGATCACCGCGAGGTGCAGGCCCGCCGGGAAGTCCACCGGCACATCCTTCATGGAATGCACGGCGATGTCGGCGCTGCCGTCGAGCATGCCCTGCTCCAGCTCCTTGACGAACAGCCCCTTGCCGCCGACCTTGGCCAGCGGCGCGTCGAGGATCTTGTCGCCGCGCGTGGTCATGCCGACGATCTCGACCATAAGGTCCGGGTGCAAACGATTGAGCAGCGCGGTGGCGTGCTCGGCCTGCCACATGGCGAGGGGGGATTTGCGTGTGGCGATCTTCAGGGTTTCGGGCATCAGGGTCAGGTCCGGACAGGTCGGTTGTCGATAGCAGCGCGCGACGGGTCAGCGGCGGTGCTTTCCCATGAAAGTCGCGCAGCGCGCGCTCCTTAGTCTCCCTCTCCCCCCGGGAGAGGGCCGGGGTGAGGGAAACGGCCATGGCGAGCAGCGCCTTTCATGCTCCGGGGTGGCGCGCTGGTCGCCATGGCCGTTAGCCGTGGCGCAGGAAACGGCGGATCTCGGGCAGGTGCCGGCGGCTCACCGGCAGGCGCTCCTCGCAGCCCGCCAGCACCGCGAGGCTCGCGCCATCGGCGGCCTTCTCCAGCCCCACGAGCTGCTCGATGGCCACCAGCGCGTTGCGATGGATGCGCACGAAGCGGTCCGGATACTCCTCCTCCAGGGACTTCAGCGATTCATCGATGAGCATGCGTCCGCCGGCATGACGAACGGTAACGTACTTCTGCTCCGCAAGCAGGTACAACACCTCCTCGACCAGAACGGTCTGCACGCCGCCGCGGTAGTGAGCACTCAGGTGACGCCGGCGCCCGCCGTGCTCTTGGCGTTCCGCGTAAGCGTGCTGGGGGCGGGTCATGCGCGGCACGCGCTCGAGCGCCGCCTGGAGCCGCTCGCGCCGCACGGGCTTCACCAGATAGTCGGCGACATCGTGCTCAAAGGCTTCGAGCGCGTACTCCGGATAGGCGGTGACCAGCACCACGGCCGGGGGCGGGTCAAGCTGCGCGAGCGCCGCCGCCGCGTCCAGCCCCGACATGCCGGGCATCTTTTGATCCAGCAGCACCAGGTCGGCGTCACTCTCCAGCATGGCGGCAATGGCCGCCTCGCCGGTGGCCGCCTCGCCTACCACCTCGTAGCCGTCGCCGAGCTCCTCGATCAGCCGCCGCAGGCGCTCGCGCGCCAGCGCCTCGTCGTCAACCAGCAGAATTTTCATTACTGCCTCCATGGGTATGGGAAGGCCAGCCGCACCACGTAGTCCCCGTCCACCAGCGAGCGCGAGACGCGAGTGGCGCCCGGGAACATGGCCTCCATCCGCTGTGAAACGTTCTCCAGTGCCATTCCATTGCCCTTGTGGCGGCCCGTCTCGCTCGTTTGCCGCGGCAATGTATTACGAATGCTGAGGTTGACGGTACCCCGTCGGTAGCGCCCGACGATCTGGACCTCGCCGGGTTCCGTCGATGGCTGGATGCCATGGTAAACCGCATTCTCAACCAAAGGTTGCAGGATCAGCGGCGGCACCCGGGCCTCGGTGGGCAGATCCGCGACATCCCACACAACGTGGATGCGCTCACCAAGCCGTTGCGCCTCGATGTGCAGGTAGCGGCGGGAAAGCTCGATCTCCTCGCCCAGGCTGGTGCAATCATCGCTGGCGAGCGACGCCCGGAACAGATCGGCAAGGTCTTCCACCACCTCCTCGGCAAGGCGTGGATTGGTTTGGGTCAGGCTCGCGATGGTGTTCATGCTGTTGAACAGGAAGTGTGGCCGGATACGTGCTTGCAGCGTCTTGAACCTGGCGTTGGCGACGGCCTCGATCTGCGCGCGCCACTGTTGCTGGAGGTAAAGGTACCGCAACATCAACGCGCCGACGATGGCCGAAATCAGCCCGGCGCGCATCAGGAGCCCGCGCGCGCCGTCGTCAGGGAAGAGCCCCGCCCCCTCGGCCCAGGGCAGCAGCCCGATACACGCGGCGGTGATGGCGAGGGCACTGACGACGACGATGGCGAGCGCCGCCGGCGCCGCCGCCGGGGCGGGCAAGCGGCGCAATCCCGCACGCAGCACGCAGAGCAGGCTCGCCGCGAGCATCGCGATGGCGAGCACCAGCAGGGACAAGGGCCCCAGCCGCGCCCAGAAGCCCGCCAGCGGCGCCGGCGACGCCAGCGCCAACATGATGGCGAACACCTCACCGTACAGCACGACGCCGAGCGCGATGGGCGGCGAACAAAAATCCGGCAACAGCGACGATTGGCGTTGCGGTGCGGCATCGGCCAGCTTCGACCGGCGGCGCGGCGGCATGCTCATGGCGCAAGGTTCCATGTAAACTCGGCGAGACACCGGCGCCGCACAAACGCGGCGCCCGATTCACCCTTCAATCTATCAGCTTGCCGGATGGCGAGCCCAGCGATTGGCGCCACGCGCACCGACATGACCAACGCCACCACCAAGCCCTGGGCCGGGCGCTTCGAGCAACCCACCGACGCCTTCGTCGAGGCCTTCACCGCCTCGGTCGGCTTCGACCACCGACTCTACCGGCAGGACATCGCGGGCTCCATCGCCCATGCCCGCATGTTGGCGCAGCAGGGCATCCTGAGCGGAGAGGAGTGCGCCGCCATCGTCGCCGGGCTTGCGCGGGTGCGCGAGCGCATCGAGGCCGGGACCTTTGCGTGGTCCGAAGCCCTCGAAGACGTGCATATGAACATTGAGGCGGCGCTGACCGCTGACATCGGCGACGCCGGCAAGCGCCTGCATACCGGGCGCTCGCGCAACGATCAGGTGGCGACCGATCTGCGCCTCTGGCTGCGCGAGGAGATCGACGCCCTGCTCTGCGGCATCGACGCCCTCGTGTCCGCCCTGCTCGACCTCGCCGAGCGCGAGGCCGATACGATCATGCCCGGCTTCACGCATCTGCAGGTCGCCCAGCCCATCACCTTCGGTCACCACATGATGGCCTGGGTGGAGATGTTGGAGCGTGATGCCGGCCGCCTTTCCGACTGCCGAGCCCGCGTCAACATCATGCCGCTCGGTGCCGCCGCACTGGCCGGCACCAGCTATCCCATCGACCGCGCCTTCACGGCCGCGGCGCTCGGCTTCGAGCGGCCGGCAGAGAACTCGCTGGACGCCGTGTCGGACCGGGACTTCGCCATCGAGTTCACGGCGGCCGCGGCCATCGCCATGATGCACCTGTCGCGCTTCTCGGAGGAGCTCATCCTCTGGTCCTCGGCGCAGTTCGGCTTCATCGAGCTGTCCGACGCCTACTGCACGGGCTCCTCCATCATGCCGCAGAAGAAAAATCCGGACGTCCCGGAGCTGGTGCGCGGCAAGACGGGGCGCATCTTCGGCCACCTGATGGCGCTCTTGACGCTCATGAAGGGCCAGCCGCTGGCCTACAACAAGGACAACCAGGAAGACAAGGAGCCGCTGTTCGATACCGCCGACAACCTGCGCGGCGCGCTCAAGGTGTTCGCCGACATGATGCGGCACCTGACCTGCAATCACGCGCGCATGCGCGCCGCGGCGAGCCAGGGCTTCGCGACGGCGACCGACCTCGCGGACTACCTGGTGCGCCGCGGCATTCCGTTTCGCGACGCGCACGAGATCGTCGGCAAGGCGGTGGCCTTCGGGCTGCGCGAAGGTCGCGACCTGGCTCTGTTGACGCTCGCTGAGCTGCGCCGCTTCTCGCCTGCCATCGGTGAGGACGTCTATGACGTGCTGTCACTGGAAGGCTCGGTGAACGCGCGCAATCACCTGGGCGGCACGGCACCGGAACAGGTGCGCGCCGCGATCGCTCGCAAGCGTGCCGCCCGGGGTGCGGGCGTGGCGCCGGGCCGGTGAGCCCGTGCCACCGCGCCCCGAGCACCCAAGCCGACATGCCGGACAGCCTTGATCAACTGAGCGCACGCCTGCTGGCCTTCGCGCGCGAGCGCGACTGGGAGCAGTTTCAGTCGCCGAAGAATCTGTCCATGGCCCTCGCCGGCGAGGCCGGCGAGCTCCTGGAGCACTTTCAGTGGCTGACGGAGGCCCAGAGCCATGCGCTATCGGAGGAGAAGCGCCGGGCCGTCGCGCACGAGCTCGCAGACATCCTGAGCTATCTGCTGCGCCTTGCCGAGCGGCTCGATATCGACCTGATCGCCGCGACGCACGAGAAGATCGCCATCAACGAGTGTCGGTATCCCGCCGACAAGGTGCGCGGCGATGCCAGGCGCGCGACGGAATATGACAACTGAGCCTGGCATCCACGGTGGCGACAGCCGCTTTCCTTTGGCAAGCTAAGCGGAAATGTGCCCAAGGGCCGAGGGCTAAGGGCCAAGGGCCAAGGGCCAAGGGCCAAGGCAGCCATCCTTGGCCCTCGGCCCTTAGCGATACACCACATGGAGCATGGGGTTTTCGCTCTGCCAGCCGATCTCGCCCAACACCGGAGTTGTTCATGAACCTCGATGCCGCGATTGCACGCTGCCCCGTCTTTGCTGGCGTGCCTGCGGCGCGCGCGCGCACCATTCTCGCGAGCGGCACGCGCAGGCACCTTAGCACCGGCGAGATCCTCATCGACGAGGGCGTGCCGAACGAGCACCTGCATCTGGTGCTGTCCGGGCGCCTGCGCGTCATGCTGCCGGGCAATGAGTCGCGCTTTCGTGCCATTCACCTGGCTGACCTGGAGATGGGCGCCATCACCGGGGAATACTCGGCCTTCGACCGGCGCCACGCATCCGCCCGCGTCAGCGCGGTGGAAGACACCGAGCTCCTGTCGCAGCGGGGGAGCGATTTCGTCGCGGCGCTCGACGCGGACCCGGCCGCCGCAAAATACATCTACCGCAATCTCCTGGAGCTCCTGATCGAGCGCCTGCGCGCGAAGGATGCCGAGGTGGATCTGATCATGCCGGTTTAAGTCCCGATTTCGATCCCGATTTCGATTTCGATCCCCAGTTCGATTTCGATTTCGAAACGGTTCCTAAGCGCGCGCGGGCGGGCTTCGGGTGCTCAGGGGATGATCAGGCGCATGCCCAGGCTCAAGTCGTCCGGACCGTCGAGGAGATCCCGGTTCGCATCGAAGATCCGCTGCCAAGCGCTGGCATCACCGTAGACCTTGGCGGCGATGCGCGAGAGCGTGTCGGCGGCGCGGACCTCGTAGACCACGGTGGTGCGGGCAAGGGACTCGGCACCCGGCTGGGCCGCCGTGACC
Source organism: Thiohalocapsa sp. ML1 (assembly GCF_001469165.1). Classification (GTDB taxonomy): domain Bacteria; phylum Pseudomonadota; class Gammaproteobacteria; order Chromatiales; family Chromatiaceae; genus Thiohalocapsa. The sequence goes on from NZ_JABX01000008.1 coordinate 109,383, forward strand.
ACGGCGGCCGCCGGTGGCGTCGGCGGGTCGCTGACGAGGGTCGGGCTTTGGGCCGGGGCCGGGGCCGCGGCAACGGCAGCCCGCGCCGTGGATGCCTGTAGGCGGTTGTCGAGCTCCAGCACCCGCTGCATGGCCTCAGCCTGACGCTCTTTGGCGGTGTTGAGCTCGAGCGCGAGCCGCTCGTTCTCGGTGCGCACCCGCGCATGAGCCTCATTCAGCGCCGCGTGCAGCTTCTCGGCCTTATCCGCCCGCAGCAGTGCCTCATCCACCGTGAGCTGCTGCTGCTTGAGGCGCGCCTCCAGCTCCGCCACCCGTGCATCGAGCTGATCGGCGCGGGCCTCGGCGTCACGCAGCCGCTGCTCGGCGGTAGCGAGATTGCGCTGCAGGGCCGCAAGGTGCTGGTCTTCGCCGACCATCGGGGGAGTGCCCGCCCCCTCAGCACCGTCGAGGCGCTCCTCCAAGCGCTCGGCCAGGTCCTGCAGCCGCGTCGCCTGCTTGTCGAGCCGCTCGGCCAGTTGTTGCTGCGCCTCCAGCCCCTCAAGGCGCCGCATGAGGAATGCATTCTCTTGCGCAAGCCGGTCGCGCTCGGCGCGCACCGGCGCCTCGCCCGCCGCGCGTGCGGCATCAGCGCCTGCCTCGGAGGCCGACACGACGGCACCGGGCGCGGCCGCGAGCAGCCAGGCCGCTATGCCCAGGGCAGCGCGCCGGACAAGCCGCGCACGCACCGCGCTCTGCTGGGTCAAGGTGCCGGATGGTCGTAGAAAAGCGATCGGCGGCATCAGTGGAGAGGAATCATGGGCGACCCGACCCCGGACACGGCCAGGACGCGACGGGGATTCAGTGGCGTTGCGGTTGCGAAAGTCCCAGCGGCAGTCGCGCAAGCGCGGCGCGTACGCCCTCCAGGAGGCGCACCCAGGGGCGCTTCTTGGCCTCCCAACGCAGCCGATAGAGCTCGCATCGGTCCCGAGCAGCCAGCATGTAGTCGTCGCTCGTGGTGATCTCGTCCACCAACCCGAGCGCCAGTGCCCGTTCGCCATACCAGTATTCGCCGGTGGCAACCTCGTCGAGATCCAGATCCTTACGGTACTCCCGAACGAACGCCTTGAACAATTGGTGCGTTTCCTCGATCTGCGCTTGGAGCTTGGCCCGCCCTTCCTCGGTGTTCTCGCCGAACAGCGTCAGCGTGCGCTTGTGCTCGCCCGCGGTGTGGAGCTCGAAGTCAATGCCGCGCTCGTTGAGCCAGCGGTGGAAGTTCGGCAACTGCGCGACGACACCGATGGAGCCGACGATCGCAAAGGGCGCGGCCAGGATGCGATCGGCGACGCAGGCCATCAGGTAGCCGCCGCTGGCGGCGACCCGGTCCACCGCGACGGTCAGCGGGATGCCGCGCGAGCGGATGCGCAGCAACTGCGAGGCGGCCAGTCCGTGCTCGTGCACGGCACCGCCAGCGTTGTCCAGCCGCACCAACACCTCGTCCTCGCGCGTCGCCTCCGCCAGCAGCGCCGTGATGATCTCGCGCAGTCCCGTGACCTCGCTCGCGAGCAGGTCGCCGTGGAAGTCCAACACGAACAGCCGCGGGCGCTCTGCATGGTCGGCCTTGGCGCGGGCCTTGTCCGCCTTCTGCTCGGCCTTCGCCCAGCGCTTGTAGGCCTTGGGCGAGAGGGTCGCGTGCTTGAGCGCGTCGGCCATGTCCGTGTAGCGATCATCGAGGTTCTTCACCTCCAGATGGCCGCGCTCCGCATCGGTGCCAACCGCGTGACGGCCGCGCACCAGCAGCAGGACGAACAGCCCGAACAGCAAGAGCAAAGTCAGTGTCTTGGCCGTGAAGAGGCCATACTCGATCAGGGCATCAATGAACAAGGTGCGGTTCTTCCTTTATCTGCTGGGCACCGTGTCGCCCCGTCAGACGGCGATGGGCGCGCGGATGGCGGGGTGCGGGTCGTAGCCGATGATGGCGAAGTCGTCGAAGCCATACTCAAACAGCGTCGGCGGCCGGCGCATCAGCTCCAGCCGCGGCAGCGCCCGTGGCGCGCGCGCCAGTTGGGTGTAGACGATGTCCGGGGTCAGATGGTTCCGGTACAGGTGCAGGTCGCCAAAGGTGTGCACAAACTCACCGGGCGCGAGGTCGCACTGCTGCGCGACCATGTGGGTCAGCAGCGCATAGCTCGCGATGTTGAACGGCACACCCAGAAACAGGTCCGCGCTGCGCTGGTAGAGCTGGCAGGACAGCCGCCCGTTGGCGACGTAGAACTGGAACAGGCAGTGGCAGGGCGCAAGCGCCATGTGGCCGCGGGCAGCGTTTTCGGCCGGCGACAGGCCGGACAGCGGCAGGTCCGCGGGATTCCAGGCCGACACCACGAGCCGCCGCGAGTCCGGGTCGCGGCGGATCTGCCGGACGATGTCGGCGAGCTGGTCGATGTGCCTGCCGTCCGGGGCCGGCCAGCGTCGCCATTGCTTGCCGTAGATGGGACCGAGCTCGCCGTCCGGGGCGGCCCATTCGTTCCAGATGGTCACGCCGCGCTCGTTGAGCCAATGGTTGTCGGTGGAGCCTGACAGGAACCACAGCAGCTCAAAGATGACGCTCTTGAGGTGGACCTTCTTGGTCGTGACCAACGGAAAGCCCGCCGCCAGATCGAAGCGCAACTGCCGCCCGAATACGGAGCGTGTGCCGACGCCCGTGCGGTCGGCCTTATCGACGCCGTTGTCGATGACGTCGCGCAGGAGGTCCAGGTACTGTTGCATCGCTCAGCGGCGCGCAGCCTTAGCGCAGGGATAGAGCCCCGCCATCACGTCGGGCACCACCAGCGCCGCCGGCGCTGACTGCCGGGGCTCCGTGCGCAAGGCCGCGAGCACCCGCGGCAGGGCCGCATCGATGGACTCGCTCTCCGGCATGCACCAGCGCGGCCCGGCGGACTTTGCGCTGCAATCGCAAGGAACCGCGTACCACTCGCACAGGGCCGCATCGACGCCGGCAGCGCCGGCCGACTGCCCGCGCGCGCAGGCCGCCAGCAACTGCGCCACACTCGGCCCCGCCTGCGCCCCGCCCAGCTCGCCCGCGCCCAGGGACGCGGTGGCGCAAAGCAGCAGCGCCACTAGGGCAGCGACCGGCGCGGCGCGGCGGGGCAGTAGGCGGCGGCGATGGCGCATGACGTCGGAAGGCCTCGTTCAATCCTGCAAGCGCCGGAGTGTAACCGATCGCCGCGTCCCGCCGGGGCGGTCGCAGCGGGCGCTACCCCGGGCTTTGGCGACCTGTTCCGGGCACCGGCATACGGGCGTCGCGGGAGCATCCCGGTCAGTGACCGGCATAGACCGCACGACGCCGGGATGCAGCGGGTTTATCATGTGCGCCGACCGCGCCGCAGCCGACGGCGCACGCTCCATCGGGCCGCGGTGCTGCGCAATGCCGGGCTCAGGGCCGCGCGCCCACTTGCCGAGCGCGCGGCCCGTGCGCTGGGTGCATGCCCCGGCCCTTATCCAAGACAGTACGGCGCCGGACCGGCGCTCGGAGGACAGATGGCAGACCGTATCATCGCTTTCGTCATGGCCGGCGGTCAGGGCGCTCGCCTGCAACCGCTCACCGCCGCCCGCTCCAAGCCATCTGTGCCCTTCGGCTCCCGCTACCGGCTCGTGGACTTCGTGCTCAGCAACCTGATCAACTCCCAGATCAGGACGATCTATCTCTTGGTTCAGTACAAGTCCCAGTCGCTGATCGAGCATGTGCGCAAGGCCTGGACCATCTCGCCGCTGCTGTCGGACCAGTTCGTCACCGTCGTGCCGCCGCAGATGCGCATCGGGGAGTCCTGGTTCCAGGGCACCGCCGACGCCGTGCAACAGAACATCAACCTGGTGGAGGAGCACGCGCCGGACTTCGTCGTCGTCTTCGGTGCCGACCACATCTACCGCATGGACATCGCGCAGATGATCGAGATGCACAAGAACCGCGGCGCGGACGTCAGCATCGCCGCGCTGCCGGTGCCCATCGACGACGCCCGCAGCTTCGGCGTCATCGCCGCGGATGCCGACGGGCGCATTGAGGCCTTCCAGGAGAAGCCCCCGAACCCGACGCCGCTGGCGGACGACCCCTGCAGCGCCTACGCGTCCATGGGCAACTACGTCTTCAGCACCAAGGTGCTCATCGACGCCCTGCACGACGCCCAGGAAGCCGGCGAGACCGACTTCGGCAACCACGTACTGCCGCGACTGCTGGCCAGCGGCAAGCGGCTCTTCGCCTATGATTTCGCCTCCAACACCATCCCTGGCATCCAGCCCTGGGAGGCGAAGGTGTACTGGCGCGACGTCGGCAACATCGACGCCTACTTCAACGCCCACAAGGACGTGCTCGGCGCCGAGCCCGTGTTCGACGCCTTCAACCCGAAGTGGCCCATCTACTCCAGCAACTACCAGGGACCGGCCGCGCGGGTGCTCGGTGGTCGGCTGCACAACACGCTGCTCGGCGCGGCAACGGTGATCCACGACGGCGCAGAGATCAAGGACAGCATCATCCGCCGCGAGGCCGTCATCGAAGAAGATGTCGTGCTCGATGAGTGCATCGTCATGGACTACGTGCGCGTCTGCCGCGGCTCGCGCCTCAAGCGCGTCATCATCGACCGCCACAACCACATCGAGCCCGGCTCCATTGTCGGCTTCGACGTCGCCGCCGATCAGGCCCGCGGCTACACGGTCTCGGCCGGCGGCGTCACCGTGATCCCGGCCGGCCACGCGAACATCTTCGCGCGCACCGGCGGCGGCTACGGGGGCTACTCGGAGTAAGGGCCGAGGGGCTAGATTGTTTGACGGCGCCGCATGCTTGACCGCATCCACTGGCTAGATTGCTTGACGGCGCCACATGCTTGACCGCATCCACCGAGTACCGGGCGCACCTCACAACGCGCCCTGCTCTCCGCCCAAGACCAGGGCGAGGCCGGCGCCGCCACCGAAGCTGCAGGCGGCGGCGCGCAGGAAATCCGCAACCATCCCGCTCAGCACTTGAAGGATTCGCCGATGGCGTGGGCGCTCAAACATTGAGCACGCCCTGTCCGTAGGTGCGCACCCGACGCTTGATGAGCGCCAGCTCGTCGGGCCGCAGCCGATCCGGGTCCAGGTGCCGCCACTCCCGCTCGTAGCGCGCGAGCGGCTCGGGCTCGCTCAGTCGCTCCTGGTGCAACTGCCAGGCGCGCAGACGCAGGGCGGGGTAGCGGGCGATCTCGACGCTGGGGTGTCGACGGTGGGCGTGTCCATGGGCCGAGTGTAGCGCCGCCCCGAAGAGCGGGCCATCTGCGGCGAGGGCCAAGGGCCGAGGGCCAAGGAGGACTTGCCTCAGCCCTCGGCCCTTTTAGCAGGGCTCGCCGCCGGGGCGCTTACTCGCCCCCGCGGGTGCTGAAGGCGACCTGCCAGGGACCGCCTTCGCCGGCCAGCGGGATGGCGGTGAGCTCCAACGTGCCGATATCGGACACCGCGGCCTGGAGGCGCACCGGCACCACCTCGCCGCGCTTACGGCCGATGGCCGGGAGATTGGTCTGGATCTCTTCCAGCTCCTCGACCTCTTCCTGGGCCCACTCTTCCAGGATGTCACCCACCTGGTCCTCGCGGCGGACGCTGGAGCCGAAGAACCGAAACCGCACCGGCTCGCCGACGACCAGACCGAACTCCTGCGGGGCGGAGACGGGCTCCGAGCCCTCCTCCAGCCCGAAGGGCACGACGCACAGCGCCTGCAGCTCCGGCTCCATGCCGGGGATCGCGGGCTGGCTACGCTCGACGCCGACGTAGTACGAATGCGACGTGCCGCCGCGGATGCGCACACCGCCGTGCTTGCGCACGTAGGCGAAGAACGCCGCACCGCGCGCCACCGCGAGGTTGAGATCCGCCGCCTCCAAGAGCCGCGCCGGCGGTGCGTCCTCGGCCGCGAGCCAGTTGTTGATGACCGCGAGCACGCGCTCGCGCAACAGGCCGGCGGTGAACACGCCGCCGTTGAACAGCACCGCGGTGGGGTGCAGGAAGGTCGCCCAGTGGGCGGGCTCGACGAAGCCCTCCAGGTCTCCGGTGGCACCCGCCTGCTTGCTCAGAAAGGCCGCCAGGTGACGAGTCACGGCCGGGTCCTGCGCAAAGGGCAGGCCGACCTTGGTGAGGGCGCCGCGGGCGCGCTGGGCCGGATGGTCGGTGACCGCGACCTCGGGGAAGAAGCCGTCGATGAGAATCGCCGTGACCTCGTCGCGGGTCAGCTCGGTGCGGATGCTGCCGCCGATGAGCTTGGCACCGCGGCTCGGCACCACCACCGGCATGGCCTCCAGGCTCGCGTCCGCGAGCAGCCGCTCCTTCGCGATGCGGCAGCCGTAGGTGAGTGCTTGTAGCTGCCAGCGGTCCAGCTCGACGCCCCGGGCCTTGAGCTTTTGCTTGACCAGGTGCGCGAGGGTCAGGTCCATGTTGTCGCCGCCGAGCAGGATATGCTCGCCGACGGCGACGCGGGTCAGCTCCAGCGCACCGTCCTGCTCGGTCACGGCGATCAGCGAGAAGTCGCTGGTGCCGCCGCCCACGTCCACCACGAGGATGATGTCGCCGACCTTTACATCGTGGCGCCACTGGCCCTTGCTGTCGCTCACCCAGCTATAGAGCGCCGCCTGCGGCTCCTCCAGCAGCACGAGGTTCTGAATGCCGATGGCGCGGGCGGCCTCGGCGGTCAATTCCCGCGCGGCGGGGTCGAAGGAGGCCGGCACCGCAACCGTCACCTCCTGCTCGCCGAGCGGATCGAAGCCGTGCAGCCCGTTCCAGGCCTCGCGCAGGTGGGTCAGGAAGGCGACGCTGGCATCGAAGGGCGACACCTGCGGGATCTCGGCCGGCACCTCCGGCGGCAGGATCGGCGCCTTGCGGTCCACGTCCGGATGGCAGAGCCAGCTCTTGGCGCTGGCGACGAGGCGGATCGGCGTGCTGGTGCCCTGCTTGCGGGCCAGCTCGCCGACGAGCTGCCCCGCGGGCGCCGGCCAGGGCAGCCCGAGATCCTCCGGCTTGAGCTCGTCCGGGTGCGGCAGGTACAAAAACGACGGCAGCATCGGGCGCTCTTCCACCGAGCCCGGGTCCACGAGCTGCGGGATCTGCATCAAGTGCTGCTCGACCTCCTCGCCGTCGCACTTGGCGATCTCGACATAGGACAGCGCCGAGTGCGTGGTGCCGAGGTCGATGCCGATGGCGAAGCGATTGCTCACAGTTCCACCTCCGCCGGTGCCAGGATGGTCACGTCGCGGCTGCCGCTGACCTTGGGCAGGCGCACCTCGTCCGCCCGCCAGCCGCGGTGCACCAAGGCACCGGTGAAGGGCGGCTCGCCAATCACGTTGCCGATGGGCCGCACCGCCGACGGGTCGAACCCGCGCTCCAGCGTCACGCGGCTGCCCTCGGCCTCGGCGCGGACCGGTGCAATGCTGAGATAGTCGCGCAGCACCTTCCGGCAGCCCTCATGCACGACCCGCGCCGCCGCGCCGATCTCCTGATCCGAGTAGCCAGTCACGTCTTCCTGCAGAAAGTCCACAAGCCGACCATCCTTCTGGAACAACCCGAGCAGCACCAGGGCGGCGTCCGGCGGCGTGTCGTGGAGCCGGGCGGCGGGCTGCGGCAGGGCTGACCTGGCGCGCGGGGCCGGGCTCGGCAGCGAGCTCGCGCCATCGATGTAGAGGTCCGTCAACAGCCGCGCGTAATCGGCGTCCGCCAGCGCCCGCACGAAGCTGTACAGCGCGATGGGCGCGCGCTTGAGCACCACCCAGGTCTTCGCGGCGGCAATGCCAAGCCAGTGGGCGGCCACGCGCAGGGCCATGAGCAGCGCCTGTTGCACGGGCCGCAGGCGTGCACCGATGGACGGCTTGGGTTCGGTCATGCGGAAGGACCCTCGGGCATCGGGCGCCATCATGGCGCCGGCTGGTGTTCGGCGTGGCAGGGAACCTGCTGCGGCCAGGTGGCGGCTCTGCGCCGACGGCGCCGTCTCCCCGCCCACCGAACCGAGCCGCCGCCGGCACCGGCACAAGGCCAGCCCGCGGCAACGGGCAAGGGGGGCGACGACAAGCAACGCAGACGGGCCGCCGCGAAGCCGCCAAGTTTACATCGCGACGGCACGGCTGTTCACCCGTGCTTTGGTCGCGTGCGGAAACCTGCCGGGCGACACCGGCGCCAAGACCGCGCGCCTCCCACCAGCGTGCTGCCGGGCGCCCCGCGCTTGGCGGCCCCTGGCATAATCCGCAGGTCGCGCGCTCCATGCCGTTTCCGCAGCCGCCATGACTCAACTCCATCAGTGCCTCGCCGTGCCAGCGCTCGATCCCGAGCACGATGACGCCGACGCGCCCCCGCCCCGACTCGAGCCGAGCCCGCCCGAGCGCAACGAGATGATCGCCGTCGCCGCCTACTTTCTCGCCGAGCGGCGCGCCTTCGCGCCCGGCGGCGCGGAGGCGGATTGGCTGCTAGCCGAGCAGCAGATCGACCGGCTGCTCGCGGGCGCCCGCGCCGCCGGCTTGGACCGGGCGGCGCTCGCGCGCATCGGGCTCCGCAACGCGCTGCGCTTGTGGGGCGCGTAAGCGCCCGAGGGCCAAGGGCCGAAGAGGGTTCCCTCGGCCCTTGGCCCTCGGCCCTGTTTCCCTCAAGCGCCTTGCCGGAGCGGCCTCGCGAGCTTGGTCCGCGGGGCACCCTGCGTGACCGAGCGCCGCACTCGGCGCGCTGGGCTTGCGGATTTGCCGGGACAGCCGTTGGCAACCGTTGCGGATTGTCATAGTATCCACAGCGCCTAACAAGAACGAACCCGACGACAAGGCATCACGGGTCAGCCGGCGCCCGCCCCGACGGGCGCGGCTCTGCCACCGAAGAGAGGAAACGCATGTCCGCCCCCAACGGCAGCCGCACGCGCGGCAAGCTCGGCACGCTCATTGCTGTTATCGCACTGTTCGTGTCCGGCGTTGTCTTCGCCGGGATTTTCAACACCGGGATGGCCTACACGAATGAAATGGAGTTCTGCGTGTCGTGCCACACCATGGAAAAACCCTACAACGAATATAAGGAAAGCCTGCATTTCCGGAATCAGTCCGGCGTGCAGGCCACCTGCGCCGACTGTCACGTGCCGAAGCCCTTCGTGCCAAAGATGATCACCAAGGTGATCGCGGCCAAAGACGTCTACCACGAGATCATCGGCACCATCAGCACCCCGGAGAAGTTCGAGGCGCACCGCTGGGACATGGCCTCGCGCGTGTGGAAGAAGATGCACAGCAGCGATTCGCGCGAGTGCCGCTCCTGCCACGAGTTCGCCAACATGGACCTGTCCGGGCAAAGCCGTTCCGCCCGCAGCCGCCATGCCCGCGCCGAGGAAAAGGGCCAGACCTGCATCGACTGCCACACGGGCGTCGTGCACCTGGAGCCCGACGAACCGGACGACGACGATGCGTGATCCCTTGCCCGTGGCCATGGCATCGCGATTCGATGCTGCATCCCCGATGCCACCCGCCGGGGTCGGCCCGGCAGGGTCGCGCCCGCCCGCTGGGTTGACCCCGGCATGGCTGCCCATCGCCGCGCTGGCGCTGCTGCCGCTGCTGTCCACGGGCCTTGCGCTCGCCGAGCCCGCCGGCGCCGAGTCGGCGCAGACCCCAGCGGCGACTGCCGAAGCCGGCATCGACGACGCCGGCATCGACGACGCCGGCATCGACAAAGCCGGCATCGACAAAGCCGGCATCGACAAAGCCGAGCTCGACAAGGAGCTGCGCATGGCGGCGATGATCGACGACGGCGAAAGCGTGGACCGGCTCCTCGACGCCGGCGCCAACGTCAACTCCGCGAGCCAGTTCGGCAAGACGGCGCTGATGTACGCGGTGGAGGGCGGCAACCTCGCCAGCACCGCGCAACTCCTGAACCGTGGCGCCGACGTTAACGCCCGCACCGTCGCCGGCTGCACGGCGCTCACCTTCGCCGCCGAGAACGGCCATACCGGCCTCACCGCGCTGCTGCTTGAGCGCGGCGCGCATGTGCACGACCGCACCCGTTCCGGCTGGGATGCGCTGATGATCGCCTCGCGCTACGGCATCACGCAGATGGTGGAGCAACTGCTCTACAGCGGCGCCGATCCCAAGGCCGCGGACAAGAACGGCCGCACGGCGCTGATGCAGGCGGCCGAGCGCGGCCAAGCGCCGGCGCTCAGACTGCTGCTCAAGGGCGGCGCCGACGCGGATGCCCGCGACGCGGAGGGCGCCACCGCGCTGATCATCGCCGCCGACGCCGGCCACGCCGACGCCGTGCAGACGCTCATTGAGCAGGGTGCCGACGTGAACGCCCGCGACGAGCTTGGCGCCACGGCGCTGATCTGGGCCGTCAGCGGCGGCCATGGCGACGTGGCCGAGGCGCTGCTCGCGCACGGCGCCGATCCGAATATCAAAAACCACGACGGCAGCTTCGCGCTGCGCGAGGCCGTCGCCGCCAAACACAACAGGCTCATCCGGCCGCTCCTTGAGCACCGCGCCGACCCCGCGCTGACCGACGCCGACGGCAACACCGCCGCCGACATCGCCCGCAACAGCGGCAATGACGAGGCGACCACCGCCCTCGTGTCGCCGCCAGCGCGGCCCTGAACCCGGCACCGCCCCCGCGGGGGCCGTGCCACACCAATGCACGGATCATGCGACCGCGAGCGGTAATGCAGTCCGGCATGGCGGAGCCCAGGGGCTCCGCGTGATCCGCAAAGCTGAACAAATCCGAACAACGGGAGGAACAATGGCCACATCGACCATCAAGAAGGCCCTGGTCGGCGGCGCGCTCGCCCTCGGCCTCGTCGGTGCCGCAGGCGCCGACGACATGCCCACCGGCAAAATGCTGGTGGACACCTGTGCCGGCTGCCACGGCACCAACGGCAACAGCGTCGGCCCCGCCTCGCCGAGCATCGCCGCGATGGACCCGTACGTGTTCGTCGACATGATGATCGCCTTCGCCGAAGGCGACATCTACTCGACCGTCATGGGCCGCATCGCAAAGGGCTATACCGAAGAAGAATACGAGGCCATGGGCGAGTACCTGAAGGAGCAAACCTTCGAGCCCGCGAAGCAGGAATTCGACCAAGCCCTGGTCGACAAGGGCGCGAAACTGCACGACAAGTACTGCGAGAACTGCCACATCGAGGGCGGCAAGCCGGTGCCCGACGAAGAGGACTACTACATCCTAGCGGGCCAATGGACGCCGTACCTCGAGTACGCGATGGCCGACTTCAGGGAGGACCGCCGCGAAATGCCGAAAAAGATGGCCAGCAAGCTCAAGCGAATGCTCGAGTCCGACGGCGAAGAAAGCCTTGCCGCCCTCTACGCCTTCTACGCCGCCTATACGGACTTTGAGAGCTCCGGGGCCGGCGACGACGACGAAGACGACGAATAACCGAGCAGGAGGAACAGCCACATGACCATGAACAGACGTGATTTCGTCAAGGCCACCGGCGCCCTCGCGGCGGTGAGCATGCTCGGCGCACCCGCCATCGCCTTCGGCCAGGGCAAAAAGGTCGTCGTCGTCGGCGGCGGCACCGGCGGGGCCACCGCGGCCAAGTACATCAAGATGGCCGACGACAGCATCGATGTGACCATCATCGAGCCGAACGAGGAGTACTACACCTGCTACATGAGCAATGAGGTGCTCGGCGGCGAGCGCACCATGGCGTCGATCAAGCACGGCTACGACGGCCTGCGCGCGCGCGGCATCAAGATCGTGCACGAGGCGGCCACCGGCATCGACGCCGACAAGAAGGTCGTCAAGACCGCCTCCGGCGAGTTTCCCTACGATCGCTGCGTGGTGTCGCCGGGCGTCTCGATGGTCTACGACAAGATCGAGGGCTACAGCGCCGAGGTCGCCGACAAGCAGATGCCGCACGCCTGGAAGGCCGGCCCACAGACGACGCTGCTGCGCAGTCAGTTGGAGGCCATGGACGACGGCGGCGTCGTGCTGATCTCCGCGCCGCCGAACCCCTTCCGCTGCCCGCCCGGACCTTACGAGCGCGCGAGCCAGATCGCGATGTACCTAAAGGAGCACAAGCCGAAGTCGAAGGTCATCATCCTCGACAGCAAGCAGGCCTTCTCCAAGCAGGGCCTGTTCACGCAGGGCTGGGAGCGCCTGTACGGCTTCGGCACCGACAACGCCCTGATCGAGTGGCAGCCGGGTCCGGACGCCGCCGTGGTGTCGGTCAACGCGGAGAACATGACCATCGAAACGGGCTTCGGTGACGAGATCGAGGGCGCCGTCATCAACATCATCCCGCCGCAGGTCGCGGGCAAGATCGCCATTGACGCCGGCCTCGCCGACGACAGCGGCTGGTGCCCGGTGGACATGAAGACCTTCGAGTCCACCAAGCTCCCGGGCGTCCATGTCATCGGCGATGCGGCGATTGCCACCGACATGCCCAAGTCGGCCTACTCCGCCAACAGCCAGGGCAAAGTGGCCGCCGCCGCGGTGGTAGCGATGCTGAACGGCGAAGAGCCCGGCATGCCGTCCTACGTCAACACCTGCTACAGCATTATCGGCAAGGACTATGGCATCTCCGTTGCTGCCGTCTACCGCTTGAGCGAGGACGGCAAGACCATCGCCGGCGTCGAAGGCTCGGGCGGTCTCACGCCCGCCGACGCGCCGGAGTTCGCGCTCGCCCGCGAGGTGCAGTACGCCTACAGTTGGTACGACAACATCGTCCACGACTCCTTCCGCTAAGCCCCGGCGCGAGCGGCGACTCACAGCAGACGATGCTGCGCGCCGACTGCCCGCTCGCACCGACCTGTTTTGCGGGGCCGTAAGGCCCCTTTTTTTGGACGTACGCGGGGCCTGTGCCGCGCGAAGCCGCCCGGCCCGGACCACGCACGGGCAAGCGGTCTCACGATCGGCATCGGGAATCGCAGCAGCCCTTCTCCGCCCAAGCCTATGCCCGCTAGCCCCTAGCGAGGCAGTTGTCGCGGCGCAGCGCCGGTGACCTGGGATTCGACCGTGGGTGCCTGCCTCGACGATAAACAGAATTAGCGAATAGTGCGGCCGAGCGGCTGGCGACTCCGAGTATTGGCCGCCGAGCCGATCTCTTTTTCCGCAGCCGGAGGCAGTGGCTAGGCGGCTTGGTCCTTACGCAGCAGGGCATCCGGATCATAGTCCGCAAGCCCAAACTCCTTCGGGTCCAGATCGAGCGCCGCGGCCTGTTCCAGCGCGACTGTCAGTACGTCGTAATAGGCCGCCTTCAGGCCGCTGTTGAACGGCGTCGGCTCCTGCTGCGCCCGCTCGGCAGCCCGGCGCGCGGCCAGCAGCACCTCCTCCAAGACCACCAGTGCCGATTCATTCTTCTCGCTCACGGATGACGCCCTACAGGATATCGATCTGCTCATAATGCCGCGCAATGTCGCTCGGCCACTTGAAATCTTGGTGATAACGGACTTCTGCCAATTCGGCGTCGCGCGGGAATTTCAGATAGGGATTCTTGACCCAGGCCTCATGCTGCACGATCAGCTTGCGAAACGACCGAATCGACTTGCGCAGCTTGACCGTCGGCAACGTCCGCTGTCGCTTCAGCCAGCCATGATGGGGTTGGCCTGGAACTTGCGCGATGCTGTAGGCAGACTGTCGTTCGCTCAGTATCGCTTCCTCCAGTAGCTTCAGCCGACACAGGCCCGGCGCCCCTTGGTACAACAGTTCCCGTGCCGGCTGTCCGCAAGCGGACGAGGGCAAGCGGCTGTCACCCATAAACTCTAGCAAACGCAAGCCGTGAAGGTGCCTCGGGTCCGGGAACCGGCGGTCGCCTCCGTGATCGTGCTCGAATCCACCGAGCTCGCGGAGCTTGGACACCGCCTCGCTCTCGGTCTCGCGCAGGACGCACGCGCTTACTTCGCCTTGGTGTCAGCGAAGTGCTACGACAACAGCCGAGCGAGGTCTTCCAGCGGCAGCACTCCCCGCGTGTCGACGAAGATGGCCCGGGCACGCGCGGCGGCCCCGAGCGGCTCGCGTCCGGCGAGCTGCCGCTCCAAGACGGCGACGTCCGCGTCCGACGGGTCCGTGCCGGCGCGATGGCGGGCGCGCACGCGCGCGCGCAGCACCGCAGGGGGTGCATCCAGCGCGAGGATGTCGAGCGGGCAGCCGAGCCGCTCCGCCAGGGCGCAGAACGGCCCGCGGCGCGCCGCCGTCAGGAAGGTCGCGTCCACCAGCACGCCGCAGCCCGCCCGCAGCAGGCCATCGGCGAGCGCGAGCAGCCGCGCGTAGGTCCGCGTGCTCGCCTGCTCGCTGTAGAGTTGGGCGTCGCCGCGCGCCTCCGCAGGTAGGCCGAACAGCCGCTTGCGCTCCACATCGGAGCGGACATGGATGAGCGCCACTTGCTCGGCGAGCCGCTCGGCGAGGTAGGTCTTGCCGGACCCGGACAGCCCGCAGAGCAGCACGAGGCGCGGCGACGACGCGCGGCTGTCCAGCAGCGCCTGGCGCACGTAACCGCGCAACGCAACATCCGGCGCCGCGTGGCCCTGGTGATGCTGCGCGGCGCCGATGGCGGTAACCTTGGCGCGCACCAAGGCGCGATAGACCAGATAGAACGGCAGCAGCGCCAGCCCGGCGTAGTCGCCGCTACGCATCAGCCAGCGATTCAGCAGCCGGCGTGCGGCGCGTACTTCACCCGCCTGCTTCAGGTCCATCAACAGGAAGGCAAGCTCACTTTGCGTATCGATCCAGCGCAGCGCCGGACTGAACTCGATGCAATCGAAGATCAGCGGCTCGCCGTCCAGCACGGCGATGTTGCCGCGATGCAGATCACCATGGCATTCGCGGATGAAGCCGTCGCGACGCCGCGCCGCGAGCACGCCCTTGAGCGCGACCCATTGCCGACGCGTCCAGGACTCGAGCCGGTCCAGATCCGCGTCCAGCGCAGGGTCAAGCTCCACGCTCGCGCGGATCACCGCGAAGTTCTCAAGCATCGGCGCCAGCACCTGCTCCGGCGCACCGTAGGGGCCGTCTGGGGGCGCCTCGGGAATGGCGGCATGGAAGGCGGCGATGCGCTCGGCCAGCGCGTCCGTCAGCCCGTCGGTGAGCGCCTGGCGCGTCAGCAGCGCGTCCTGCGGGAAGCGGCGCATGCGCACGGCGTAATCGAGTATCCCGGCGTTCTCGTCCCCGCCCAAACGCGGTGCTGCCGGCGTGCCGGTTACCGGCACGACGTCGAGGTAGAGGCGCTCGGCGAGGCGCCGATTGAGCCGCACCTCCTCCGTCGCATAGTGCTGGCGCGCCGCGAGCGTGGAGAAGTCGAGAAAGCCCAAGTCCACCGGGCGCTTGAGCTTGTAGGCGAGCTCGCCGACCAGCAGCACCCGGGAGATGTGCGTCTCGATGATCTCTCCCGAATCCGCGCAAGCAGCCCCGAGCAGCGCACGCAGCCGCTCGACGAGCGCGCGTTGTCCGAGGTCATCGCAATCGTCGTCGGGCGTCATGAAGGCACCCCCGCCACTTGCGCAAGACACTGTTTCTGCCGATGATTAGGCGCATCCGAAAACAGACCATAAACGCCTGAGGCATCGCATGTCCATAGAACGTATCGTGCTCGCCGTCGCCGGCAGCTTCGTGCTGATCTCCGCCATCCTCGCTGCAACCGTCAGCCCGCTATGGCTGTGGTTCACCGGCTTCGTCGGCCTGAATCTACTGCAGTCCGCGTTCACGGGCTTCTGCCCGCTCGCGACCATTCTGAAGAAATTCGGCAAAGAGCCCGGCCCGGCCTTCTAAAGCCGGGATCGGCGAGCCGAAGCACCCTGCCCGGCTCGCCCCAGCACACGCCCAAGGCCCCGCAAAGGGCCAGGGCCGAGGGCCGAGGCTGCCCTCCTCGGCCCTCGGCCCAACGCGCCATCAAGCGGACCGCGCCAAACGCTGCTCCTTGCCGGGCTGAGGCTCCGCCTCGCTAAAACTGCAGGTACCGCCCCGCCGAGCCCAGCATCGCCGTGACCAGCCCGAGGCCTAGGTTGATCAGGATGATGCGCCGGATCGCGGTCACCCGCACAGCGGCGCCCGCCCAGTCGCCGCCCTTGACGCGCTGACCGAGCGCCCGGTACGGCACGAAATACAGGTAGGCGAACAACGCCGTCATGACCAGCGCCACCGCCATCATCACGTGCACATGCCAGCCCATGCGGCTGCCGTAGATCCCCGAAAAGATCCAGAATCCGCTCCCCCACAGCAATAGCACCGCGAGCCAGACCCAGACGAAGAAGCGGTCGAACACCGCAAGCACCAGCGGCAGCCGCTGCGGCGGCTCCAGCTTGTCCTGTGCGGACTGGCGCAGCGCGAAATGCGCGAAAAACATCCCGCCAATCCAGATGACGGTGGCGAGCTGATGCAAGGCGATGGCGATGGCCAACTGGATGGTCATAGGGGGTACAGCTTGTCTCGGACGAGTCAGTGAAGAGTTAATGCGAAATCGCACCAGCGCGGCGGAACCCGAAGTTGGGCTATCGAAATCGGGATCGAAATCGCTATCGAAATCGAATCCCGATCCCGATCCCGATCCCGATTTCGAAGATCCATCAGCACCCGCGCACTTGCTCGCTCAGTGCTCCAACTGCGGCGTGGCGGCCTCGTCGAGCAGCACCAGGGCGTTGCCGCCCACTGCGACGCGCGCGACAGGCAGGCCTTCGCCCGCGAGCCAACGGTGCATCGCCGGGCGCTTACCGGCGCCGGTCACCAGCACCAGCATCCGCCGCGTGCGGCACAACGCCGACGGCGTCAGCGAGACGCGCTCCGGCGGTGGCTTCGGCGCCTCATGCACCGGCATGACCAGCGGGCCGGGGCGGATCTCGTGCTCCGGGAACAGGCTCGCGGTATGGCCGTCCTCGCCCATGCCGAGCAGCACGAGATCAAAGGGCAGCGCGGCGGCAACGATGGGCTCGTAGGCGGCGGCCGCAGCCTCAGCACCCCGCTCCGCCGGAATCGCATGCACCTGCTCGCGCGGGATCGGCACCTGCAACAGCCAGGTCTCGTCGGCGGCGCGGCTGTTGCGCTCGGCATCTTCGCTGGGAAGACAACGCTCATCGCCGTGGTAGATATGCCAATCGGCCCAGTGCGCCGATGCACCGGCGAGCTTGCGATAGGCCAAGAGCGGCGTGGAGCCGCCGGTGAGCACGATCCGGAACACGCCGCGGGCGCCGATCGCCTCCTCCGCGGCGGCAAGCATGATCCCCAGCGCCGCATCCGCAACCGCCTCGGCATCCGGCAGGATGCGGGCTTGTACACCGGTCAACTGCATGGTCGTGTTTCCCCTCGGAGACGGATGGGCAAGCGCCGCGACCGCGCGCGCCCGATGTGCTTCGGGCCACTCTGTTCGGGCCACTCTGTTCGGGCCACTCTGTTCGGCCCACTCTGTTCGGCCCACTCTGTTCGGCCCACTCTGTTCGGCCCACTCTGTTCGGCCCACTCTGTTCGGCCCACTCTGTCTGTTCGGCCCGTTATGGTAGTGGCTCCCCGGCCGCCCGCCTAGCCGCCGCAAGCGAGTTTAGGGCGCAGCACCGACAACGCCGCATCGGCCCTGGTGGGCAAGCGCCGCCTTCGGCCCTACACTGCCACCCGCGCCACCCCGGCGCCACGATCCTAGCCGACGCACCGCCAGCCCACCCAAAACCCATGTCAGAGCCCGACGTCCTGCTGATCGACGCCTCCAAGCCATCGCGCTACGCGCTACGGCTGCAGCTCCTGGCGCTCGGCGCCCAAGTTCGGCAGGCGCAGAGCCTGGAGGAGGCGCTGCCGCAACTCGCCCAGCGTCCCGCCGACCTCATCGTCACGGCCTCCGCGCTGCCGGGCATGAACGCGCTTGAGCTGCTGGAACTGATGGCCGCGCGCGACGGCGAGCCGCCAACGCCGGTGCTGATTCACTGTCCGGATGGGCACTGGCCGCTCGCGGCGACGGCGCTGCGCCATGGCGCCCTCGCCGTATTGGGCACGGATGAGCTCACGCGCAAGCTGCCCGGGCTCCTGCGCGACGCCGGTGCCATGGGGGAGCGCCGCGCCACGACGCCCGCCGAGGCGGACGCGGTTGCGCCGCCCATCGCGCTGAAACCGGCGCCGGCGGCAACAACGCAAGCGCCGACAACCCTGGCGGCACCGCTTGCAAGCCTGTCCAATTGCTGGCTCGTCGCCATCCCCGCCGCGGTGCTGGGGCTGCTCTTGGGGCTCTGGATGGGCTAGATTGCTTGACGCCTGAGGGAAGGGCCGATGGCCAAGGGCCGAGGGAGGCCTCCTCGGCCCTCGGCCCTCGGCCCTTGGCCCAATGCGATAGCGTTGCTGATGCGTCAAGTATCGAAGGGCCGGGGGCCGCGGTGGCCGCCTCGGCCCTCGCCTCAAGCTTGACGCCCGCCGCCCCGTCCAGTACCACTGCGCATGCCACCCTGCCCCGGCCACACCGGGACCCCAAGAACGAGCGATGAGGAAGACAGCCATGACAGAGACGATGCAAGACATCATGAACCCCGGCGCGGTCCGGCATGATCCCGATTTCCCCGAGGCCCCCGCGGGCTGGACGCGGGCCGACGGCGAGGCCGTGGCCGCTGCGGAGGGCCTTGAGCCGACGCCGGACCACTGGCAGGTGGTCCGGGCGCTGCAACGGCTCTATGCGGGTGACAAGGCGCCGAACGTGCGCGCCGTGCACGATGCCCTCGATGAGGGCTTCCACCAGCAGGGCGGGCTCAAGTACCTGTACGGCATCCTGCCGGGCGGACCGGTGGCCCAAGGCTGCCGCCTCGCGGGCCTGGAGCCGCCGGCGGGCTCCGTGGATCCGTCCTTCGGCAGCGTCCAGTAAGTCCGCAAGGCCGGGGCGGAAGCCCCAGGGGGCGCCATGAACGGCGAACACGCAGACACCGAACGGCCGACCATCGCCCTCGGCGCCCCGGCTGCTCCAAACACCAGCGGCCAGTACCCGCAGCCGGCCAGCATGGACAGCATGGCCGACGCAGCGCCGACGCTGCTCGGCGGGCTGCGCCGGTTCTTCGGGCTCGACATCCCGCCCCGCGCCATTGAGCTGCGCTTCGACACGCCCCGCCCGAACCGCAAGGGCCGCCGGCCCCCGTTGACGCCGGAGCGCGCCCACGCGCTGCTCGGGCAGAACAGCGCCACGCCGGACGACTACCTCAAGGCCCTGCTCGGCATCGTCGGCGACCTCAACCGTTGGCCACTCGATGCCGAGCGCCGACTCGCATTGCTGGAATCCTTGTCCGGCTGCTTTTACGCGGCCGTGGCGCCCGCGCTCAAGGATCTGGTCGCCGAGGGTGGCGGCATTCCGGAGTCGCCCGGGCGCCGCGAGGTGTTGGAGCTCTACGAGCGTTGCGCGGCGTCGCTGGTGCAGGGCTACCGGGCGCTCTTCGCCGCCGATTACGCGCGCAGCAATTTCTTCTACAGCCGCGTGCGCGGTCGCGTGTATCGCTGTGCCTGCCGCATGCTGGAGCTGATCAAGCTGCGCCAGCGCCTGGCCGGCGTGCGCTACCTGCGCCTGGAAGCGGACGCCTGGCGCACGGCCAACACCGTCTTTGCGGCGCTGCGGGCCTGCGAGCCCGTAGACCGGGTGCTCGATACCTTGTCGTTGCGCAACCAGAGCCTGGATCGGCGCACCCAGGCGTCGCTGCGCCAGCACTATGTGTCGCTGTCCACCTACGGCATCCTCGACGCGACGGCATGGCCGGAGCGCGAGCAGATCGCCATCGACGTCTACGTCAACAGCGTGCCGCATGCCATACGGGTGCTCGATTACGATCCGCGCCTCGATCCGCGGCCCTGGTACCTGTACGCCAGTTGCTACGACGACGGCGCGCCCACGCGCCGGCCACCGGACGACACGCGTCACGGCGCCACGGTGCTGCTGGACCACCACGCCCTCGCGGCCCACATCCGCGCCGACGCGCTGGCGCTGGAGCAGGCCATCATCGCCCACGACCGCTTCCGCGTGCCGCCGCGGCTGGCGCGCATCGAGGCGGACCGCCGCACCGCCGTCGCCTATCTGCTGCAGCGCAACCTGCGCGTCGGCAACGACTGGACGGACGAGCCGGCCGCGGCCGAGCAGCACCGGGATCTGCGCGTCTACGCCGGTTTCCCGGAGGTGCGCACGCACCTGCTCGCCATCTACAGCCGCGACGACGACGGGCGCGTGAAGCGTTCCCGCGAGTTGGCCGACCTGTTCGCCCAGCGTTCCGCCGTCATCGGCGAAGACGATACGGCGCCGCAACAGAGCCTCTGGTTCGTGCTGCAAGACAGCCAGGACGCCATGCGCATCCGCACCCAAGAGACGCGCTTCACGAACCGCATGTTCGTCGGCAACCTGCTGGCCTACGGCTTCGGCGAGGACGAGGTCCGCACACCGCGCATCGGCAAGGTGAACCGGATCTTCCGCCCCACGTCCGGGGTCGTGATGCTCGACATCGACTACCTCGCGAGCTTCGCGACGCCGGTGCGGCTGTCCGGCTGTGCGGCCCCGCACCCGGCGGGCGACAGCGATCCGACCCTCGCGCCCATCAGCGAGGCGGACCTCATGGGTGAGCCGATGACGGCGCTCCTGATCCACCACCCGCAGCACGGCTGGGGCATCATTACGCCGCCGCAGGAGCAGCTCTGGAAGGACGCCTTCGTCTGCATCCGCACGGGCCGCCGGCTGACGCGGGCGCGGCTCGGCGAGGTGCGCGACGTGACGGGCGAATTCTGCCGGTTCCAGGTGGTATCCGCTGCGCTGCCGGCGGCGGCGCCGAGCTATCCGCGCCCGAGCGCGCCCGCGCCGGCAGAACGGCCGCCGCCCCTGCCGCTGCCAGCGGGCTGAGAGCGGATCGCCTCGGGGCGCAGGCCAGGTCCACAATCGGGATCGAAATCGAAATCGGTATCGAAATCGAAATCGAGATTCTGCCCCTCACCGCATTTGGCTCAAGCCGCGGCGAAGTACGAAACCCGTGTGTCGTGCGATGTCGCTCATCGTCGATCGCGATAACGATAGCGATAGCGATGCCCCCAACGTCGGCCTCCGGCGCGCCGATCGTCGCTTAGCCCCTGCGCCAGCGCTCCGGAGTGACCATGGAACCCACGGCAACCCTCGTCTGGACCCAGTACGGCGTCTGTTTGCTGGCCATCGGCATCGCCGGCGTCAAGCTCACGGACTATGGCGATTCCATCGCCGACAAGACCGGCATGGGCGGGTCCTGGGTCGGCCTGGTGCTGATCGCCAGCGTCACGTCGCTGCCGGAGCTGGCCGCCGGCATCACCGCATCCACGGTTGCGCTCCTGCCCGACATCGCCGCCGGCGACGTCTTCGGAAGCTGCGTGTACAACCTGGCGCTATTCGCGGTGCTGGACCTGTTCAGTCGCCGCCAGCCGGTGCTCTCGCGCGTGCAGCGCCAGCATGTCATCTCGGCGGGCTTCGGCATCATGCTCATCGCCATCGCATCACTCGGCCTGCTGGCAGCGCAGGCGGGGATGCCCGGCATCGCGGGTAACCTGTCCTGGACCACCCCCGTCATCGTCATCGTTTACGCCGCTTCCATCCGCACGCTGCACGGCTATCGGGAGGAAGAGGTCAAGGAATTTGCCGAACAGCAGCCGGACCGCTACGCGCACCTCTCGCTGCAGCAGGTCAGCAAGCGCTATGGCATCGCCGCGGCCGTGGTGGTCGCGGCGGGCATCGCGCTGCCCTACGTCTCGGCCGATCTCGCGCGCGTGATGGACTGGAACCAGTCCTTCACCGGCACCCTATTCACGGCGCTCAGCACCTCCGTGCCGGAGCTGGTGGTCACGCTGGCGGCGCTGCGCATCGGTGCCATCGACATGGCCGCGGGCAACGTGCTCGGCAGCAACATGTTCAACATCCTGGTGCTCGCCATCGACGATGTCGTCTACACCGGGGGCTCCTTCTATGCCGACATCTCCTCCGGCCACTTGATGTCCGCCGTCACGGCCATTGCAATGACCGGCCTGGTCATCTCCGCCATTTATCTCAGGCCGCGCAAGCGGTTGCTCGGCATCAGCAGTTGGGCGAGCCTCGGTCTGATCGGGTTCTTCCTCCTCAACACCTGGCTCAGCTTCCATCTGGGCAACGGCCCCGCGCACTGACGGGCGCAGTGCAGGGCCTTGCCATGCTGGAGCCGGTATATGCCCTGCACGCGAGCCAGACGCGGTTGCGACTCAGGGTCCCCGGGCGCCGCTGCGATGCGGCCTGGTTCGCAGCGGTCGAGCGGGTGTTGGCGACGCAGCCGGGCATCAGCGCCGTGCGGGTCAGCCCCGAAACGGCGACGCTCACGCTCCATCTCGCCGCCGGCAACGGCGCGGCCGGGCCGGCGGTGTCGACGCAGCTCGCGACCGCCGGCCTGCGCCTTGCGGACCGACCCGCGCTGCCCACGCCCGTGCAACGCCCTGCGCCCGCGGCGCGCCCGCTCCGCCTGCGCGGCGCGCGGCTGCGGCGGCGCGACCTGGCCCTCGGGCTCTTTCTGCTGCTGCTGATGCGCCAAATGCTGCGCAGCGGCTGGCTCGCGCCCGCGCTGGCGTTGGCGTGGTTGCTGGCCGAAACGCTGCCGGGGCGGCGGCGCTAGATTGCTTGTTAGATTGCCTGACGGCGCCGAATGTTTGCAGATGAGTCAAGCTTCACGACGACACGGCGGCTGAGGGTAAAAGGGCCGAGGGCCGAGGGCCAAGGGAGCCCTCCTCGGCCCTCGGCCCTTGGTCCTTGGTCCTTGGTCCTTAATCCCCGCGGTGTTGACTGGAGTGTTGTCTGGAGTGTTGACCTCTAGGTCTGGAGTGTCGTCTGGAGTGTTGACCTCTAGGTCAACACGGCGACAGTGCGGCACCTGCTGTCGCGACTGCGCAGCCGACCGGGAGGTCGGCTCTCCGGCACCCGCCCGGCACCGCTCGGCAAGTGGTTCGCTGCCCAGTCTTCGCCGTTCCCGCGCACAAGCCCAAGCGCACCGACGACGTCCTCGAATACCTGCTCAACCTGCCGTTGACCTTCGGGCAGGCGGTGCATGCCTTGCAGGCGGCGCTTTGCGAAGCAGCGCGTTGAGCTGGACGCCTTACGCAACTACTCTCTCCGTAAGGTGGCGAGGGTAGTCCACGTCAGCATCAACCAGGTTCCAGCACCATGTACGGTCGCATCACCGCCAAGCGCCAGGTAACCTTCCCGGCCAACGTCATCGAGGCCCTCGGCGTCGGCCCCCGCGATCAACTTGAGCTGGAACCGGGACCGGACGGCTATCTGCTGCGCCCGCGACGCATCCAGACGGAGCGTCTGGCGCCGCTCCGAAACAAGCTTCGCCGCGGACACGGCACCTTCGACCTGGAGCGCTTCCGCGAAGCGCCACATGATCCCTCGCTTCGGGATTTGCCCCTTCGTGTTCTTCGTGGTCCAAATCCCGGATCTAGGTTGACACGTCCGTCCTCGTTCGGCTCGTAACCGGGGAGCCCGCGGCTCTCGGCAACGACGGTTATGATCCACGCACGACCCGCCGCAACCCCAACAACGCACCATGCTCCCTGAGATCGCCAATCAGGCCGCGGACATCGCCGAGCTCTGCCGCCGCCACGGCGTCGCACGGCTGGAGGTGTTCGGCTCGGCCGCCCGAGACGCAGACTTCGACCCCGCCACCAGCGACGCCGACTTCCTCGTGACCTTCACGGCCGCCGCCGGCAACGATCTCGGCACCTATCTGGACCTGAAAGAGGCGCTGGAGACCCTGCTCGGCCGCCCCGTCGACATGCTGGAGCGCGACGCCATCGAGGCCAGCCGCAACAGCATCCGCCGGCGGGCGATCCTGAACAGTGCGCAACCGCTCTATGGCTGACGCCACGCAGCAACGCGACACGGCACTGCTGCTGGACATGCTGCTCGCGGCACAAGACGCCCGCGGCTTTATCGCCGACACGGCTACGCCGAGGTTCGCATCGGCCTGGTGTGGTCAGTCGTTCAGAACTAGCTGCCGAGGCTGATTGATGACCCGAAGCGGATCATTCCCAAGGACGCCCAACCCGCCGATGACGCCTGACGGCCTCCCGGGCCTCCTGGCCAGCGCGGGGGACGAGAGTGCACGGTGCCGCCTGCTCCGCGACACCATGACGCCGAGCCGGGTCCGATGGCTTTCGGGCCGCGGCGGGCAAAACTCGCAATCAGAGGCTGGACGTAATAGCGCTGGACGTAATGGCGCTCCGGTCAGTCGTCCGCATCCGGGAAGCGGCGCGCATCGCGGGCGTCCACGTCGTCGTCCATCAGGATGCGTTGACCGTCGCCGTCGAGGTCCTCGAACTGCCCGGAGCGGGCGGCCCAGAACAGCACGCCGACGGCCACCAGGCCCAGGATCAGCATGCCGGGGATGAGGCCATAGATGACTTCCATCGGTTCCTCCGTGCGGAAAATGAGTGGGGCGCGGCGCGCGGGCGGCCGTGCGGGCTCAGCGTGAAGGGCTGCTGCGCCCGGCCACGTCCGCGTCGACAAAGCGCCGGATACGCGCCGAGTTGCCGATGACGGCGAGCGAGCTCAACGGCATCGCGATGGCCGCGAGCAGCGGCGTGACGAGCGCGGCCATCGCCAAGGGCACCATGACCAGATTGTAGGCAATGGACAGCGCGATGTTCTGGCGGATGACCTGGAGCGTGCGCCGGGCGAGCCGCCCCGCATCGCGCACGCGCGCCAGCTCGCTGGTCATCAGCACGATGTCGGCACTCGCGATGGACACGTCCGTGCCGCTGCCGACGGCGATGCCGACGTCCGCGCGCACCAGCGCCGGCGCGTCGTTGATGCCGTCGCCGACCATCGCGACCCGCTGCCCGGCGGCCTGCAGCCGGCCGATGGCGGCGTCCTTGTCCTGCGGCAGCACCTCGGCGATGACCTGGTCGGCACCAACCTCGGCGGCAATGGCCTCGGCGACCCGGCGCCGATCTCCGGTCAGCAACGTCACCTGGACGCCGTCCGCGCGCAGCGCGCGAATCGTCTCTGCGGCATCGGCGCGGGGCCGGTCCCGAAGCGTCAGGCGCAGCACCTCGACGCCGTCGATGGCGCAGTGCACGGGGGCGCCGATGGCCTGCCCGTGCTCGGCATCGCCGGCGTCCGAGCTCACCGGAGCGACGCCGTTGCGGGCGAGCCACGCGGCCGTGCCGATGAAGACCGGCCGCCCGCCGACCAGCCCCCTGACGCCGAAGCCGGGCTCAGCCTCGAAACGCTCCACCGGAAGCCCCTTGTAGGCGACCCCCGCGCTGTCGGCCAGATGCACGAGGGCGCGCGCCGCCGGATGCTCGGACAGGCGCTCCAGCGCGGCGATGGGCGCGAGCAGGTCCCGCCGTGCCTGCCCCCAGGCGGCCGGCTCGTCCAGGGGCCAGGGTCCGTCCGCGTCCGCGGCGGCGGTGACACGCGGGCGGCCCTCGGTGAGGGTGCCGGTCTTATCGAAGACGAAGTGGTCGATGCCGGACAGCGTCTCCAGCACCGCACCGTTCTTGACCAGGATGCCGTGGCGCGCGCCGGCACCCGAGGCCACGGCGATGGCCATGGGCGTCGCCAGGCCGAAGGCGCAGGGGCAGGTGATGATGAGCACGGACGTCGCGGCCATCAGGGCCTTCTCGGCGTCCTGCTGCACCCACAGCGCGAAGGTCACGGCAGCGAGCCCCAGCGTGACGGCAACGAACCAGGGCACGATGCGATCGGCGGTGCATTGGATCGGCGCCTTGCTCGCCTGCGCCGCCTCCACCAGCTCGACGATACGTCCGAGCGCGCTGTCTCGGAGCACCGCGGAGACCTCCACCTCCAGCACGCCGGTGCCGTTCAGCGTGCCGGCGGAGACGCGCTCGCCCGCCGCCCGGGCAACGGGCATGGACTCCCCGGTGAGCATGGACTCATCGACGCTGCTCTCGCCACGGACCACGACGCCGTCGGCGGGGATGGTCTCGCCCGGGCGCACTAGCATGCGATCACCCATCCGCACCGCGCGGATGGGCACGATGGACTCCTCGCCGTCCTTGAGCAGCGTCGCCACCCGCGGTTGCAGGTCGAGCAAGCGCTGCGTGGCGGAGACGGCGTGGCGCTTCGACATCGCCTCCAGGTAGCGGCCGACGAGGATCACGAACAGGAAGTTCACCACCGTGTCCCAGTAAACGTGGCCAACGCCCGTGACGGTGACGTGCAGCGAATACAGGTAGGTGATGGATGCGCCGATGGCGATGGGCAGGTCCATGCCGAGCCGCAGTTGCCGCAGCCCGCGCCAGGCGCCGATGTAAAAGGGCCAGCCGGAATAGAGCAGCGTTGGCGTCGCGAGCAGGAAGCCGATCCAGTGAAACAGGCCGCGGAACTCGCCCTCGTCCGCGCCGGCATAGAGCGCGATGGAGATCCACATCAGGTTCATCGCGCCGAAGGCCGCAAAGGCCATCCGGTACAGTAGCCGACGATTCTCGCGCTGGATGCTGCCCTCGGCCGCCTGCGGGTCGAACGGCACCGCGGCGTAGCCAAGCGCGCCCAGGCGCGCGAGCAGGTCGGACAGCTTCGCGCGTGAGCTGTCCCACTTGAGCCGGAGCCGCCGGCCGGTGAGGTTGACGCGCGCCTCGACGACGCCCTCCGTGCCGGCGAGTCCCTGCTCGATGAGCCACACGCACGCGGCGCAGTGGATGCCCTCCACGAGCAAGCTCACCTCGCGCACATCGCCCTCGCCGTGCACGACGAGCCCCTGCTGGACCTCGTCGAGATCGTACAGCTTGAGCTCTTTCGGTGGCTCCGGCGGTGGGCCGGTGACGAGCCCGGCGGGGGTGCGCCGATAGAAGCCTTGCAGGCCGGCCGCGTAGATCGCCTGGCAGACGGACCGGCAGCCGTGGCAACAGAAACGGCGCTCCGTGCCGTCGATCTCGGCGCTGATCCCGGCATCGGCGGGCAGTCCGCAGTGGTGGCAGGGTTCGGCCGGCGCGCGGGTTTGTGCTGGAGCTGTCGCAGGTGGTGCAAGCCCTGCGCCTTCGTGGACGGCGGTCACTGGTACGGCTGGATCTCGGCTGCGGGCGCGGAGGTTGGGGCGGTGCGCGGCTAATTCTTGGTCTGTTATCGAAATCCGGATATGGCGCTGATGCACCGAAGCGAATGGGGGAAGGGCCGAGGGCCAAGGGAGGCCTCCCTTAGCCCTTGGCCCTTGGCCCTCAGCCCAGCCCTCGGCCCTCGGCACCCGCCTCCTCGCTAAGGCAACAAGACGCTGACGCGCTGCCCCAGGCTGTGCTCCTTGCCGGCGTGCTCGATGGACACCAGCGTGTCCCAGATGCCGCCGAGCGGGAAGCGTACCTCTGCCTCGTAGATACCCGGAGCCTCCTGGCTCATGGCTACGGAAAAGTCGCGCGTCGCGTCCGATGGACGGTAAGCGTAATAGGTCACACGCTCGGGCTGGACCGGTTGGCCGGCCTTGTCCACGACTGCGAAGCGCACCTTGGTCGTCTCCTCGGCGCGGGTGTCCGCGGGCAGGTCGATGCTCATGGTCCACTGCGGCCCTTCGGCAAGCCGGGTCACGATCGTACGCTCAACGTCCCGGCCGCGCTCGTAATAGTCGTCTCGGATCAGGCCGGGATTGGTCGCAATGGCGAGCACGACCATCGTGACGTTGACCGCGAGCACGACACCGATGAGCCCGACCCAGGCGCGGACCCAGGGGCTCTTCCAGGCATTGTTGCGGTCGGACGGCACCGCCACATCCGCGCCGGCCTCGGGGCGCGCCGCGGCGGTTGACATGGATTGGTTCATACGCAGCTCAGGGTCATTGGCGTGGGCCGAAGAAAGCGCTCTCGCGCGGTGCCTCGATCTCAGTACCGTTCGGTAGCGTGGCCGAAGCGACAAAGGTCAGCGGTACGCTGTCACCGACGAGATCCTTGCGATGGATCTTCACGAAGACGATACCCGGCGTCACATCCCCGTGCTTGGCCTGAATGGGCTTGTCCGCGCCGACCACGGTGATGGGCACGTCCGCTCGGACGGAAATCCGCACCTTCAGGTCGTCGTTGGCCTTATTCAACAGCTTAACCGTGTACTTGTTCTGGATTGATCCGTCGCTTAATTGCACGAACAGCGGCGCGCGTTCATGCAGCACCTTGAGATCGATGGGGGCCAAGGACGACAGGCCATAGAAGATGCCGGCTAACGCGATGACCAAAATCGCGCTGTAGACCCAGACGCGCGGCCGCGCGAGCATCGCCGGTGCGTGCCGGCCTTCCATCTCGTCGAGGGACGCGTAACGGATGAGCCCGCGCGGACGCCCAACCTTGTCCATCACCGCGTCGCAGGCATCAATGCACAATCCGCACATGATGCAGCCCTCCTGCTGCCCCTTGCGGATGTCGACGCCGGTCGGGCAGACGGCCACACACTGGTTGCAATCGACACAGTCACCGGTGACGCGATTGTCTTCGGTCTCGTCCTTCTTCATGCGGCCACGCGGCTCGCCGCGGCCCTCATCATAGGTCGGCACCACGGTGGTGCGGTCCAGCATGACGCCCTGGATGCGGGCATAGGGACAGAGCCAAAAACAGGTTTGCTCCCGAAGCCATCCGGCGAGCACGTAGGTGCCGACCGTGAACAGCGCAACGGAGGCGTAGACCGCGGCATTGGCGTTGCCGACGAAGAAATCCTGCCAAAGCTTGCCCGCGCCATAAAACCAGGCGACAAAGCTAAAGCCGGTGGCAAAGCCGATGGCGATCCAGGACAGGTGCTTGATGGCCTTGGTGCGCAGCTTGGCAGCGCTGAGAGGCGCCGCATCCAGCCTGCGGCGCTGCGCGGGGTGGCCTTCGAGTTTCTCTTCAATCAGCGTGAAAATGTCGGTCCACACTGTCTGGAAACAGAAGTAGCCGCAATACACCCGCCCGGCCAAGGCCGTGGCGACCGCCAGCAGAATGGCAAAGAACAGGAGCAGCAGAGATAGCATCCAGAAATCCTGCGGCAGCACGGTCACGCCGAACAGGTGATACTGGCGATTCGGGATGTCGAACAAGACCGCCTGGCCTCCGTCCCAGCGCAGATAAGGCCCCAGGAAAAAAATGACCCAGACGGAGGCGGCAATCCACTTGATCCGCCGCCAGCGACCGGGAATCCGCTTTGCGTGGATAGTTTCGTTGCCCGTGTTGACATGCCATTGCTCGGCTTCCGCATAGATTTCATCCATGCTGCCCGCTTGCCCGCCGCGCTCTGCGGCGGAAACTGTCTCAGACATCGGATATACACCTTAGAAAGAATAGCGCCAGAAAGAATAGCGCCCGTAGGGATAGCGCCCCCCGCACGACCGAACATTGGTCCAGCACGGGCACGCCGCCCCAAGCCGGGCAGGTTCCGCCGGCAACGCGCCGAACAACCGAAAAAAAAAGGGGATCACCAGATCCCCTCCGCCGCCTCTCCTCCACCTATCTATAGACTACGGCTTCTCGCCCCCACTTTGGTTCCGCTGCGCGTCTTCGTTCATCAACTTCACAACCTTGAAGCCCAAATACACGAAAATCACGACAGCGATCACAACGCTGACGATCGAACCCCAAAAGACCGCGTCTAAGTGCATGTTCCCCTCCTCGCCACCTTTGGTACGGGGCCTTCGGCCACAGCGAACGGCCGCTGGCCCCTGTTATTTCATCCGCTCGGCCGCAATGAGCGCCGCGCCGCGCAGTCACGTCGCGCGACGCCGCTGGCACAGCGCCGCGAGCGTAGCTATTGACCGCCGCCCAACTGGTGCACATACACCGTCAACATCTTGATCTGTTGCGGTGAGAGCTTGCCCTCCAATTGGCCCACCTGCGCGAAGGCGGGCATCACCGCATCGCGTGTCCCCTCGACGTCGGGCTGATTCACGCCGTACAGGATGGTGTGCTTCGCGCTCTCGTAGCCGCCGGGCTGAAAGCGCCAAATTCCGTCGGTCAGGTTCGCGGCGCCTACCGTGAGGATCTCCCCCCCCGGCAGCTCAGCAAGCACACCGTCGCCCTTCGCACCGTGGCAGGCCACACAACCTTTGTCGTTATAGAGCTGCCAAGCCTCCGCGCTGCCTTGGCCGCCCTCGGACATTTCCACGACAAAGTTTGCCAGTGCGTCCACCTCCGGCTCGGTCAGGATGGTGGCATGCGCGTTCATTAGGCCCTTTCGACCGTTGGTGATCGATTCTGTGATCCTGGACAGGCTTCCGCCGTACAGCCAGTCGTCATCGGCGAGAACCGGATAGCCCGGGTTGCCCTGCCCGCCACTGCCGTGGCACGCGGCGCAGTAATCACCAAACAGTACCTTGGAGGAGGCTAGCGTGTACTGAAGCAGGCCCGGATCGGCGAGGACCTCCTCGGCGGTCATACTCGCAATCTGCTCATCGTACTTCGCACGCACCAGTTGCACCTGCTCGACGCCTTGCTTGTACTCCTTGATGGACGTCCAACCCAGAATACCGCGCGTGAAGTCGTTCTCCCCGTCCGACTTCCCGGGCAGCGCCGGCCACGTCGGATAGAGGATTGAATACAGCACCCACCATGCAACCGACGCCCAGAACGCAATCATCCACCAGCGTGGAGGCGGGTTTTTCAGTTCCCGCAGGTTATCGTCCCAGAAGTGCCCGGTGTTGTTCTCGCCGGGGAAGGGATTATTTTCCGCCATCGTTGTCTCCGATGTCTTCGATATCTTCTTCGAAGGGGATGTGCTTCCTGGCCTCGAGGCTGTCGCGATGCTTCGGCCGAAAGACCTGGACGTAGGCGATGACCATGAGCACGAAGATGACGACGGTCAGGGTCAGGCCGACCCAATCCGTCGCCGTCATCGCGGCCCAATCGGTCTTGAAGTAGTCCGACATGTTATTGGCGGTAATCCACGCCTGGCTCCAGTTTCGCCATGATGCCAAGCACTTGGAGGTATGCAATCATGGCGTCCATTTCGGTCTTCCCCTCGACGAGGGCCGGGGCGTTGGCGATGTCGTCGTCATGGTAGGGAACGCCGATGGCGCGCAGCCCCTTCATGTGGCGCTGCATGCGCTTCCCCTTCACGGGGCGGTTCTCTAGCCACGGATAGCTCGGCATGATCGACTCCGGCACCACCGAGCGCGGATCGACAAGGTGCTGCCGATGCCATTCATCGGAGTACTTGCCACCGAGCCGAGCCATGTCCGGGCCGGTCCGCTTCGAGCCCCATTGGAACGGATGGTCGAACATGGACTCCGACGCCAATGAGTAATGGCCATAACGCTCACGCTCGTCGCGGAAGGGACGCACCATCTGCGAATGGCACAAATAGCAGCCTTCGCGTTGGTAGATATCACGCCCGGCGAGCTCCAGCGCGGTATACGGGCGCACGCCGTCGCCGGGCTGCCAGTTCCACTCCTGCTTGCCGTCGGCGCTGACCGTGACGATGGGCTCCGCCCCCGGTTTGTCGCGGTTCCACACGATTTCCGGGAAGCGATTCGCCTCTTCGGTGCTCTTCAGATAGAACAGCGGCACGATTTCCACGATGCCGCCCACGGAGAGCGCGAGCGCCAGCACGATGAGGAGGCCCCAAATGTTGCGCTCCATGAACTCCTGGGGGTTCTTGACCGGCGTCTTCTTGTCGGACATGGGAATACTCCTGTTCGGTGTCGTTGATCAGGCGGCCGCCGGGGTCAAGGTGCCCCTGGCCTCACGCAAGCTGCCCTGCAAGGACGCCTTGCCAACCGTCATCAGCACGTTGAACAGCATGATGATCGCGCCGAGCAGGAAGATGCCGCCGCCCACTGCGCGCATGGCGTAGTAGGGGTGCATCGCTGCCACGGATTCGACGAACGTGTAGGCAAGCGTGCCGTACTCATCGTAGGCGCGCCACATCAGGCCCTGCATGATGCCGGACACCCACATGGCGACAACGTAGATCACCGTACCGATGGTCGCCGTCCAGAAGTGGACGTTGACCAGACTCTCGGACCACATCTCGGTGTGCCACAGGCGTGTCATCAGGTGATAGATGGCGCCGATGGAGATACCCGCGACCCAGCCCAGCGCACCCGAGTGCACATGGCCGATGGTCCAGTCGGTGTAGTGGGAAAGGGCATTGACGGTCTTCAGTGACATAACCGGCCCTTCGAAGGTGGACATGGCGTAGAACGCCAGCGCAATAATCAGGAAACGCAGAACATAGTCGGTTCGAAGCTTGTCCCAGGCGCCGGAGAGCGTCATCATGCCGTTTACAGCGCCACCCCAGGAGGGGATGATCATCGCGAGTGACACGGCCGCGCCGAGCGAGCCCGTCCAGTCCGGTAGAGCCGTGTATTGAAGATGATGCGCGCCAAGCCAAACGTAGCCGAACATCAGCGCCCAGAAATGGATCACGGACAGCCGATAGGAATAGACCGGGCGATTCGCCTGCTTCGGCACGAAGTAGTACATGATGCCAAGGAAGCCCGCGGTCAGGTAGAAGCCAACCGCGTTATGGCCCCACCACCATTGGATCATCGCGTCCTGCACGCCGGAGAACAGGCTGTAGGACTTGAACAGTCCCACCGGAATGGAAAGGCTGTTGACGACATGCAGATAGACGATCATCACCATCATGCCGAGGAAGAACCAGTTCGACACATAGATGTGCGAGGTCTTCCGGATGGCGATGGTCATGATGAAGTTGATCGTAAATGCGAGCCACACCACCGCGATCAGGATGTCGATGGGCCATTCCAGCTCGGCGTATTCCTTGGCCTGGGTCAGCCCGAGCGGCAGGGTGATGACGGCGAGCACGATGATGGCGTTCCAGCCCCAGAACGTGAACCAGGCGAGCTTCTCGCTCCACAGGCGCACGCCGCAGGTGCGCTGGACGGTGTAGAAGGCGGTGGCCATGAGGGTGCAGCCGCCGAACGCG
Organism: Thiohalocapsa sp. ML1; assembly: GCF_001469165.1. GTDB lineage: Bacteria > Pseudomonadota > Gammaproteobacteria > Chromatiales > Chromatiaceae > Thiohalocapsa. The sequence continues at coordinate 142,144 of NZ_JABX01000008.1, forward strand.
AAGATGACTGCGTTGGTATGGACCGGTCGCAGCCGGCCGAAGGACAGGTAGGGACTGTCGAAGTTCAGGAACGGCCAAGCGAGCTCGGACGCGATGTAAACGCCGACGGCTGCGCCGACGACGAGGTACACGACGGCCATGATCGTGAACCAGCGGACGACATCGAAACTGTATTTTTGTTCGGCTAGCCTGTCGGCAGTGGCTTCCATAGGAACCTCTAAGCGAACTGTGGGAAGAGGGGAGGCGTCTTCGGGTCTTCTGCCCTGGAAATCGTGCGCGATATCCACAGCGCAGGATGGCCGCAATGACAATTCATCAGACCATGAAAGTCAAGTAACGGCGTCCTTCGACGCCGCCCCGCTGCTCCGCGCATCATTGAATTTTTTTATGTGAGAACAGGGACCTAGACCGAAGCCCCTGACGCGCTAACACCCTATTTCCGCAGGCTCTTCGCCGACGGCGGGGTGCGGCGCTCGCCCACCGAGGCGGCAAGCGGGCGCCGCGGGGGCGCAGCGCGGCGCCGCGGGGCGCCGCGCGGCGCCCCAAGTATCCGACAGCCGGCCGTTCAGGAGGCCGTCGCCGGCAGCGACGGCGGCGGACGCAGCCCGGCGGCCGTGCCGCTCGGCCCGGCCCGAGGCGGTGTCACTTGAAGAAGGACTCCACGGAAAAGCCCTCTTTCTCCAGGATGTCGCGCAGCCGCCGCAGGGCATCCATCTGGATCTGGCGTACACGCTCTCGCGTCACGCCGAGCTCGGCGGCGACGCGCTCCAGGGTCGAGTGCTCGTAGCCGTGCAGGCCGAAGCGGCGCTCCACCACCTCGCGCTGCTTGTCGTTCAGCTTGTCGAGCCAGTGGTCCAGGTTGGTGTGGATGTCCTCGTCCTGGATATCGTCGCTCGGGTCATGCGCGCCGTCATCGGGCAGCATGTCCACCAGCGGCTTGTCCGCATCCTTGCCGTAGGGCGTGTCCACCGATGCGATGCGCTCGTTCAAGCCGAGCATGCGCTTGACCTCGCCGATGGGCTTATCGAGCAGCTCCGCCACCTCTTCGGTACTTGGCTCGTGGTCGAGCTGCTGGGCCAGCATCCGCGTCGCCCGCAGATAGACGTTGATCTCCTTGACGACATGGATCGGCAGCCGCACCGTCCGCGTCTGGTTCATGATGGCCCGTTCCATGGTCTGGCGAATCCACCAGGTGGCATAGGTCGAGAAGCGAAAGCCGCGCTCCGGGTCGAACTTCTCGACGGCGCGGATAAGGCCCAGGTTGCCCTCCTCGACGAGATCAAGCAGCGGCAGCCCGCGGTTCAGATAGCGTCGGGCGATCTTCACGACCAAGCGTAGATTGCTCACGATCATGCGCGAGCGCGCGACCTCGTCGCCCTGCTGGGCGAGCCGCGCGTAGTGCACCTCCTCCTCGGCGGTGAGCAGCTTGGACCCACCGATCTCGTTCAGGTAGATGCGCGTGGCATCGAAGTCGCCATCGCCGGCGGAGTAGCGATGCTCGGCTTCCGGCTCCTCGTCGTCGCCGTCCACGCCGGCGCTCAGCGGCGCCTCGGCTTCGTCCATGATCTCTTGGTCGTCATCGCCGAGCAGCATGTCGTCCTCGTCGGCGAGACTTTCCGTGTCCGGCTCGTCTTCGCGCTCTTGCGTGGACATGGGACACCCCTCCGAGGCTGTCGCGCCCATGCGCCGTGAGGCGGCGGGCGCCCATCTTGTGAGCCCGATTCAGCGCGACGAGGGCAGGAAACGGAGTGGATCGACGGCGACGCCGTTCTGGCGGATCTCAAAGTGCAGCAGCCCCTCGCCGTTGGCCGACCGACCGGCGACGGCGACGCGCTCACCGCGCTTCACTCGATCGCCCTCGCGCGCGATCAACTCGCGATTGAAGCCGTATGCGCTCAGGTAGCGGGCATTGTGCTTGACGATGATAAGGTTGCCGTAACCCTTGAGTCCACTGCCGCTGTAGACCACGGTTCCGTCCGCCGCGGCATTGACCGCAGCGCCTTCCTGCACCGCGATGCGCACGCCCTGGCGGGTCCGGTCGCCGTCGCGAAAGCCTTGTTTGACCGGCCCTTGCGCCGGCCAGACCCAGCGAATGCCGGAGCTTGCGGCATCGGCCCCGGTCACCGCGGCAGGGGTCCGCGCCGAGGTCCGCACGGCGCGCGGCGGGCTCTGGGAGGCGGTGCGTCGGCTGCTCACGGCGCCGGACGGTTGTGACTTGCCGTCGGGCGGCTTCACGCGCAGCAGATCGCCGACGTAGATCGCGTAGGGCGGGCGCAGATTGTTCCAGCCCGCGAGCGTCGCCATCCGCACGCGCCGGCGCTCGGCGATCTCGCTCAGTGTGTCGCCGCGGCGAATGCGGTAGTAGCCCGGCGGCGCCGGCCCGTAGCCGTCGCGGCTGTCCACGGGCGCAAGCCCGCCGGCCCCGCAGCCCGCGAGCGTGACCGCGATCAGCAGCACGGCAAGGCGATGGATCAGCCCCGCTGCCGACGGCTGCAGCCAAGGCGATGCCGCGCGCGCACTCACGCCAACCGCCCCCGCGCCGCGCGGCGGCGGATCGGTGCGGTGCCCCTCATCAGGCCACCCCGCCCAGCATCGGTACAAAGGTCACAGACTCCAGCACCTCGTGCCGGAAGCCGAGCGTGCGGCGCGTCAACCGCACCAGCACCTGGCCGTGGGCGCCGTTCAGCGGCAGCACCATGCGCCCGCCCGGCGCGAGCTGCGCCGCCAGCCGGCGCGGCACGCCGTCCGCCGCCGCCGTGATCAGAATGCCGTCGAAGGGTGCGTACTCCTGCCAGCCGAGGGCGCCGTCGCCATAGCGGAGCCGAACGTTGCGGTAACGCAGCGCCTTGAGCCGCGCATCAGCGCGCTGCCACAGCGAGGCCACGCGCTCGATGCTGTAGACCCGTCGCACCAAGGACGCCAGCACGGCGGTCTGATAGCCGGAGCCGGTACCGATCTCGAGCACCGTCGAGCAGCAGCCCGGCGCCAATAGCGCCTCGGTCATGCGCGCGACCATGTAGGGCTGCGAGATCGTCTGACCCTGGCCGATGGGCAGCGCGGAGTCCTCATACGCGTGCGTGGCCAGCGCCTCATCAACGAACAGATGGCGGGGCACCTGCATCACGGCAGCGATGACGCGCTCATCTTGGATGCCGGTGGCGGCGAGGCGCTCCGCCAAGCGTTGGCGCGCGCGCGCGTGGCTCAGGCCGCGGCCACCGACGGGCACCATGCTCGCAGCGCCGACGATCAAGGCAGCCTGTCCAGCCAGTGCCCCAGCGACGGGAGCGCCGCGTGCCGGGTCAGGTCGATCTGAATCGGCGTCACCGACACGAAGCCCGTGCGCAGCGCATGAAAATCGGTGCCCTCGCCCGCGTCCTGCTCCGGCCCGGCGGGGCCGATCCAGTACATCGGCCGCCCGCGCGGATCCTCGATGCGCGACACCGATTCGGCCTTGTGCCGATGGCCGAGCCGCGTCGCCACGACGCCGCGCAGCTCGGCCAGCGGCACGTCCGGCACGTTGACGTTGAGAATGGTGCTCGGGCTCATCTGCGCCCCGCGCAAGCCGGCGACCAGCCTGGCCGCGACGGCAGCGGCGGTCTCGAGGTGCTGCGGGCGATGTGTCGCCATGGACACGGCAATGGCGGGTAGGCCGAGGAAGCGGCCCTCGGTGGCGGCGGCGACGGTGCCCGAGTAGAGCACATCGTCACCGAGGTTCGGGCCATGATTGATGCCCGCGACCACGAGGTCCGGTTCCTCGTCCAAGAGCCCGGTCAGGGCCAGATGCACGCAATCTGTCGGCGTTCCGTTGACACGGATGATGCCGTTGTCGAGCCGCTCGGCACGGATCGGCACGTCGAGCGTCAAGGAATTGCTGGCACCGCTGCGGTCGCGGTCCGGGGCGACCACGGTGACCCGGCCGAGTCGCGCCAGCGCATCGGCGAGCACGTGCAGCCCGGGGGAGAGATAACCGTCGTCGTTACTGATCAGAATGTTCATGCCTGTGCGTCCTGCCGACGCCGATGGACCACCGTCTGCCGCCGCCCGCCCGGGGTACGAGAATATCCGGGACCTTACAACGATGCAGACCGGACCTGCACTCGGTTCCGATGCCGGCAGCGAGGCCCAACATCGTCCGCAGTGTCCGCCGGCAGCGTTGCGGGCATCATACCGGGAATGCACCACCGGACGCCCCGCCGGACGCCCCGCCGAACGGCGAGCCCGCGCCCGAAGTCATGCACCCGAGGCGTATCATAAGTCAGATGAACAAACAGCTCCACGAAACTGATTGGGAACTCTTTCGTGCCGAAGTCGGCGACGCCCAACCGCTCCATGCGGAGCACGCGGAGCCCTACCGGCAGCGCCCGCCCCCGCTACCCCGCCCAGTGCCCGACGAAGCTGAGGCGGACACGCCGGCGCTGCTCGCGGAGAGCGAGGTCGAGACGCACGACTACCTCCTGTTCGCCCGCCCCGGCGTGCAGAAGCGCCTTGTCGCAGAGCTGCAGCGCGGGCGCATCGAGCCGGAGCTGGAGGTGGACCTGCACGGCCTGCGCGCCGAGCGCGCCCGCGCCGTGCTGCGGGAGTTCTTCGCCGACTGCCGCCATCGGCGCGTGCGCTGCGCACGCATCATCCATGGCAAGGGGCGCGGCGCCGATAACCGCCCGCCGGTGCTCAAGTGCAAGGTCAACTACTGGCTGCGGCTGCGCGAGGACGTGCTCGCGTTCTGCTCCGCGACGCGACGCGACGGCGGCACCGGCGCGGTTTACGTCTTGTTGCGGAACCCGAACAAGGGCGGGGAGCGCCGCAACGGCCGCTGAAGAGGACCGTCGGCGAGGTCACCCGGGCAGCAGCCGCGCCAGCGCGGCCGACAGTATCCGACGCCATGGCTCCGCGCACAGCCGCCGCTCTCGTGCCGAGCCGCGCCGACGCTGAGCACGCATGCGGCGGAGCCATTTGCACGGCGCCACCGTCCGGGTATCCAATAGCGGGCGTTCGGTAACCGCAGGATCCCTCGTACGTGACCTCCCGCTTCGCTCCGCACCAGCGGCCCACCCTCGCCTGCTATCTCCTGCTCGGCCTCGTGTTCGCCGCGCTGGGCTTGCAAGCAAGCGCGCAAAGCCCTGACGCGGCGTCGGCGAACGACCTGGCCAGGCCGCTGCCATCCGTTGAGCAGGTGGAGCAGCGCATCCAGAGCATCGCGCAGTCGGAGCTGGCCGAAGCCGAGCGCAACAAGCTCTCGGACGAGCTCAACAACGTGTTGCAGGACATGGCCGAAGCGCAGCGCATGACCGCCGCCGCCGCCGACTTCGCGCGCGCCATCGAGACCGCACCCCAGGAGGCCGAGCGTATCCGCGAGGCCCTCGCCGACGCCGACGCCGCCGACGCCGCCCCGCCGGCGCCGGACCTGCCCGCCGATGCCGATGCCGCCGCGGTTGAGGCGCGCATCGCTGCCGTGCAGGCGGAGATCGCCTCGATCGGGACGCGTCTCGCCAAGCTCGGCGAAACGCTGGACGCTGCCGATCAAGAGCCTGCTCGGCTGCGCGAGCGCATCGCTGGCGTCGATACGGCGCTGCGCGAGCTGGAAGGACCGGTCGCCGAGGCCGACGGCCTGTCCGAGCCCGCGCGGGAGGCGCGCACCTGGCTGCGCCAGGCCCGCCTGGCCAAGCTCCGTGCCGAGCAGCAGATGCTCACGCAACAACTGCTCAGCACCGACGCGCGCCGGGTGCTGGCCCTCGCGCAGCGCGAGCAGGCGGAGGCGGAGCTGGAGCGAGCCAAGGCGCTGCGCGCGGCGCTGGAGGCGCGCGCCAAAGACCTGCGCCGGCGGGCCGCTGCGGCGGTGCAGGAGAGCATCGACGCCGAGCGCATCGCCACCGCCGGCGCCCACCCGCTGGTGCAGGCGGCGGTGGAGCAAAACGCCGCGCTCGCCGCCGCCATCGCCGGCACCACCGAGGCACTCGACAAGCTCGACGACCGGCGAGTCGATACCGAGCGACAGGTGCGGCGCATCGACGAGGAGTTCGCCAACGCGCGCAAACGGCTGGAAGCGGCCGGGCTGAACCGTGCCCAGGGCCAGGTGCTGATCGACCAGCGCCAGCGCCTGCCGGACCTGCGCCGCCTGCGCCGGCAGGCGGCGGCGCGGGCGGATCAGATCGCCGACAGCACGTTGAAATCCATTCGCTGGCGCGAGGAGCTGCGCCGACTCGACGACCTCGACGCCTGGGTGGAGCAGCAGCTCGCCAATCTGCCGGCGGCTGCCATCGACACCGCCGGCCGGGCCGAGCTCGCGGAGGAACTGCGCGCGCAGGCCACGCCGCGCCGCTCGCTGCTGCGCCGCGCGCTGGAGATCGAGGACAGCTTCCGCCGCGACCTCGGCGAGGTGGACTTCGCCGCGCAGCAATTGCGCGACGTGGTGGATCGCTACGACCGCTATCTGTCCGAGCGGCTGCTCTGGGTGCGCAGCATCGGCCCGCTCGTGCAACAGTCCATGGCGCCGCTGCCGCGGGCGCTGTGGTGGGTGGTCGCCCCGGGCAATTGGCAACAGGTCGGCGCGACGCTGCTGGCCGAGGCACCCGGGGCACCGCTCTTCTGGGTCGCGCTCCTGGCCGTCGTGCTGCTGTTGTGGCGCAGCGCCCCGCTCAAGCGCGCCATCCGCGCCCGCGCCGAGCCGCTGCGGCGCGTCAGTACCGATGGCTTCCGCCACACCGCCGCGGCACTCGGCATGACCGCGCTGGCCGCCCTGCCCTGGCCGCTGCTGCTCGCGGCCGTCGGCGCGCTGCTCGGCGGCTCGCTCGCGGCGGACCCGTTCAGCAAGGCGATGGGCGATGCGATGGTCGCGGTGGCCCCGGCGCTCTATTACCTGCTGGGCTTCCGGGCGCTCGCCATGCGCGGCGGCGTCGCCGACCGGCACTTCCGCTGGCATACCGACACGCTGTTGATGGTGCGGCGCAGCACCTTCGCGGCGGTGACGCTGCTGCTGCCGGTGGGCTTCGTCGCGGCGGCTGTTCATCAACACCAAGAGCCCGAGTTCACCGGCACGCTCGGGCGGCTGTCGCTGGCGCTGTTCGAGCTCGGGCTCGCGGTGCTCACGGCGGTGGTGCTGCACCCGACGCGCGGCGCGCTGAAGCACAGCATCGCAGAGCGGCCCGACGGCTGGCTCGCCAGGCTGCGCTTCATCTGGTATCCGGCCATGATCGCGGTGCCGCTGGCGCTCGCGGGCTTCGCGTTGTCGGGCTTCCTCTATACCTCCGGCGTGCTGCTGCGCTCGCTGATCAACGAGCTCTGGTTCGCGCTCGGGCTCATCATCGTGCACCAGCTTATCGTACGCTGGCTCATCGTCACCCGCAGGCGCCTGGCGCTGCAGGCGGCGCTGGAGCGGCGCGCGCAGCGAGAAGCCGCAAAGGCCGCCGACGGCGCCGGCGCCGGCGCCGATGTGCTGGCGGTGCCGGACGAGGGCGTGGACCTGGCCTCGCTCGACGCCCAAAGCCGCAAGCTCCTGAACCTGGCCATCTTCGTCGCCGCCGTCGTCGGACTCTGGCTCATCTGGTCCGAGGTGCTGCCGGCCCTGAACCTCTTGGAGCGCGTCAAGCTCTGGAGCTACACCGGCACCATCGACGGGGTCGAGCAGGCCATTCCCGTGACCTTGGCGGATTTGGGCATTGTGTTCGTCATCATCGCCGCCGCCGTCGCCGCAGGGCGCAACCTGCCGGCGCTGCTCGAGATCCTGCTGCTGCAGAACAGCCACGTCAGCGCCGGCAGCCGCTATACCATCATCACCCTCACCGGCTACGTCATCACCGCCATCGGCGCGCTGATGGTCTTCGGTGCCCTCGGGCTGTCGTGGGGCCAGGTGCAATGGCTGGTGGCCGCGCTCGGCGTCGGCATCGGCTTCGGCCTGCAGGAGATCGTGGCCAACTTCATCAGCGGGCTCATCATCCTGTTCGAGCGCCCGGTGCGGGTCGGCGACATCGTCAGCATCGGCGACACCACCGGCGTCGTCACCAAGATCCAGATCCGCGCCACCACGGTGCGCAACTGGGACCGCCAAGAGCTGCTGGTACCGAACAAGGAGTTCATCACCGGCCGGCTCCTGAACTGGACGCTCACCGACCAGACGAACCGCATCGTTATCACGGTCGGCGTCGAGTATGGCAGCGACACCAAACGGGCGTTGAAGCTCCTAGGCGACGCCGCCCGCGAGAACGAGCACGTGCTGGAGGACCCGGCGCCAATCATCAGCTTCGAGGGCTTCGGCAACGACGCGCTGACGCTGGTGCTGCGGTGCTACCTGCCGAACATGGACAATCGCATCGACACCACCACGGCGCTGCACCAGGCCATCAACGACAAGTTCCAGGCCGCCGGCATCGGCATCGCCTTCCCGCAGCGGGACCTGCACATCCGTTCGGTGCAGCCGCTGGAGGTGCAACTGCGCCGCGCCGCGTCGCACGCCGGCGACGACGCGCCGGCCGCCGAACCCTGATGCCGGGCGCAGCGGCCATGCCCGAGCGCCCGGAGCGGCTGCACAACTGGTTCGGGCTGGTGTTCGCCTTCCGGCTGGACGCGGCCGGCGGCAGCGCCGCGGTGGGCTGGCCCGAGGTCACGGCGGCCTGCTGCGGCGCCGCTGCCGGCGCGACGCCGGGCGACACCGAGCACCGCCCGCTCTGGGTGCACCTGGATCTGCGCCATCCGCACGCGCTGCACTGGCTGAAGCAGGAGAGCGGCCTGGATGAGCTCACCGTGGACGCACTCACCGCGACCAACGCCGGCCCGCGGCTCGTGCGTCGCGGCGACAGCCTGCTGCTGGTGCTCAAGGGCATCGATCACGGCTCCTCCGCGCGGCCCGGCGATATGCTCGCGGCACGGCTCTGGACCGACGGGCGCCTGCTGATCAGCGCTCAGCACGGGCGCGTCGGCGCCATCGAGGACCTGCACCGCGAGCTTCGCCATGGCCGTGGGCCCGGCGCCATCGACGCGCTGATTGCCGACCTCGCCGACCGGCTCATGACCCACGCCGATGACGTGCTGGACGACTTGCTCGAGGCCGCGCGCCGCATCGGCCAGGCCGGCAACCGGCGGCGACGCACCGAGGACATGGTGTCCGAGCTCGCCACGCTGCGCCGGGGCATGATCCGCATGCGCTTCCATCTGCTGCCGCAGCGCCGGGCTTTGGTGCGCGTCGCCACGGGCCGAATTAGCTGGTTCGGTGACGCGCCGCGGCGTGCCGTGCGCGAGGTCGCCGACCGCTGTCAACACGCCATCGACGGCCTCGGGGCCGCCGGCGAGATCACCGAGATCACGCAGGACGAGATCCTGCAGCGCTCGTCCGAGACCACGGAGCACCGGCTCTTTTCCCTGACTGTCATCACGGCCATCTTCCTGCCGCTGACCTTCATCACCGGCCTGCTCGGCGTCAACCTCGCCGGCATCCCAGACGCCAACGACCCGCTCGCGTTCCTGATCCTGTGCCTGCTGCTCGTCGGCATCGTGCTCGGGCAACTGTGGCTGCTGCGACGCAAGGGCTGGCTGTAGCCGCAGCCTCAGCCGCCCGTCACGCTCAGGACCAGCCACGCGGTGTAGGCGACGTAGGCCGAGAGCAGCAGCGCGCCCTCCAGACGGTTGATGCGGCCCGGGCCACGAAAACCGTAGGCCGTGACGAACAGCAGTCCGGTCATCGCCATCATCACCGGCCAGTCGCGCGTCAGCAGCTCCGGCGCCAGCGTCGGCATCGGCGCGATGACGCCAGCAATGCCCACGACCGCAAGCAGGTTGAACATGTTGGAACCGACGACGTTGCCGATGGCAATGTCGTGCTCGCCCTTGCGGGCGGCCATCACCGATGCGGCGAGCTCCGGCAGCGAGGTGCCCAGCGCGACGATGGTCAGCCCGATGATGAGGTCACTGACGCCGAGCGCCTCGGCAACGGACACGGCGCCCCACACCAGCACGCGGGAGCTGACGACGAGCAGCACCAGCCCGACCGCGAGCCAGACCATGGCCGCCTTGAGGGTCATCGGGTGGGCCGCGAGCTCCTGCTCCGTCTCCGCCTCCAGCGCATCGCCGCGCCCGCGCAGCGCGGCAAAGACCGTCCAGCCGATGAGGCCGAAGAAGCCCGCGAGCAGCAGCAGCGCCTCGGCGCGGGTCAGCGACCCGCCCCAAAACAGCAGTCCCGACAGGAGCCCGATGCCGAACAGGAGCGGCAGCTCCCGGCGAATGATCTTGGAATGCACGGCAATGGGCGCCACCAGCGCCGTGATGCCGAGGATCAGTCCGGTGTTGACGATGTTGGAGCCGAGCGCGTTGCCGAGGGCGAGGTCGGGTTTGCCGTCGAGGGCCGCCATGGCCGAGACGACCATCTCCGGCGCCGAGGTGCCGAAGCCGACAATGACCATGCCGATCAACAGCGACGGCATGCCCATGTGTCCGGCGGTGGCGGCGGCGCCGTCGACGAAGCGGTCTGCGCTCCAGACCAACAGGGCAAAGCCGGCGAGGATCGCGAGCGTAGCCAGGATCACAACGATCTCCTTAGTAACCGTTCAAAAACAACCGACACCAACTGACCTGACGCCCACCTTCCGCCAACCGTCCGTCCGCGTCGAAATCGGGATCGGGATCGGGATCGGGATCGGGAAACGGCGTTGCGTCCGGCCCCGCACGAGCAACTGCGGACCCGTCCCCGTTGCCGCGGCGCACTATAGCCGGATTCGCCTACGGGCGCCGATCCCGCCCCGAGCAGCCGCGGCGGACGCCGCTTTGCGCCGCCGCGCTTGACATCCATCCTGCCCGGCCGGCAGCAGGCCGCTATACTGCCGCGGCCGACCCCACCAGCAGTGCCCCCAGCAGGCGATGGCAGACTCCGCCGCAACGGCCCCCTCGACAGACCCCCGCAACGCGACGAGCACGGCGCCGGGCGGGCAGGCGCCGCAGCCCGGCGCCCCCGAGCTGCCGCCTAGCCTCGGCAACGGCGGCCAGCTCGCCGCCGTCGATCTCGGCTCCAATTCCTTTCACCTGCTCGTCGCCCGCATGGACGGCGGCACGATGCAGATCATCGACCGCTACAAAGAGATGGTGCGCCTTGGCGAAGGGCTCACCCACGATAAGCACCTGCGCGAAGAGGTCGCCGAGCGCGCGCTCGCCTGCCTGGAGCGCATGGGCCAGCGGCTGCGTGACCTGCCGCCGGGGCGCGTGCGCGCGGTGGGGACCAACACACTGCGGCAGATGCGCCCGGAGTCGCGCTTCCTGCCGCGGGCCGAGCACGCCCTGGGCCATCCCATCGAGGTCATCGCCGGGAGGGAGGAGGCGCGGCTCATCTATCTCGGCGTCTCCCACGGGCTCGCCGTCGCCGACGAGAAGCGCCTCGTCATCGACATCGGCGGCGGCAGCACCGAGGTCATCGTCGGCCAGGGCTTCCAACCGCTGCTGCGCGAGAGCCTGCACATGGGCTGCGTCAGCATGTCGCAGCGCTTCTTCGGCAACGACAAGATTACGCCCAAGCAAATGGACAAGGCGGAGCTCTACGGCGCGCTGGAGATCCGCCCGGTGCGCGTGCTGTTCCGCCAATCCGGCTGGGCCGCCGCCACCGGCAGCTCCGGCACCATCAAGGCCATCGCGGCCGTGATCATGGCCGAGGGCTGGAGCGAGGACGGCATCACCCAGCACGCCTTGGACCTGCTGCGCGAGGCCATGCTCGACAGCGGCAAGGTCTCCGCACTGCCGTTCAAGGGGCTCACCGAGGAGCGCCGGCCGGTGTTCGCAGGCGGCGTCGCGGTGTTGCGTGCGCTGTTCTCGAGCCTCGCCATCTCGCACATGCGCGTGTCCGATCAGGCGCTACGCGAGGGCCTGATCTACGAGCTGGTCGGCCGCCTGGAGCACGAGGACGTGCGCGAGCGCACCGTCGCCACGCTCTGCCGGCGCTTCGACGTCGACCAGGCCCACGCGACACGGGTCAAGGACACCGCCCTGCACCTGTTGGCGCAGTTGCGCACGCCCTGGCAGTTGGACCACGCCAACTACGAACCGATGCTCGGCTGGGCCGCGGAGCTGCACGAGATCGGCCTCGCCGTCTCACACAGTCAGTACCAGAAGCACGGCGCCTACCTCATCGACAACGCCGATTTGTCCGGCTTCACGCGCCAGGAGCAGACCGTGCTCGCGGCGCTCGTGCTCGGCCACCGGCGCAAGTTTCCCATCGACAGTTTTCTGCAGTTGCCGAGCGGCCTGCGCTGCTGCGCGCGGCGCCTCTGCGTCATCCTGCGCCTGTCGGTGCTGATGCACCGCGGCCGCAACCCGGACAGCGTCCCGGCGCCGACGCTCGGCGCCGACGGCGACACGCTGCTGCTGCGCTTCCCGGAGGGCTGGCTCGATCAGCACCCGCTGACCCGACTGGAGCTCGAAGAAGAGGCCGGCCGGCTGGTCCCCGCCGGGCTGTGCCTCGATTTCGGCTGACCCTCCCGGCGCTCCGCAAGTGCAGTCTGCGGGGCACCGACCATTAGCGCAGCGCGCCGATGCTGCTAGAATCCCCGACGATTTGTGAGCATCGCGTCCGCCCGGCGCCAAGCCGGCGGATTTCCGCCAACACACCAGGAGGACTGCAACAACCATGGCCAATATTTTCTCTGCCGAGTGGATGAACGAGCTCAAGGACGCCTGGAACAACGACCCCGAGGTCAGCGGCAAGCTCGCCGACATCGGCTTCGACTCCACCATCACCTGCGGCTTCAAGGACGAGGAAAACCCGCGCGGCGTCTTCGTCGTCGAAAAGGGCATCTGCACCCGCGCCGGCGACTGGGACGGCGAAGCCCCAGACTGGGACATGCGCGCCAGCATGGCCGACTGGCTCAAGTGGGTGGAAAAGGGCATCGGCATGATGGGCATGGGCACCGCCTACGCCACCGGCAAGCTCAAGTTCAAGACCGGCGACTACGGCGCCATGATCAAGGACCCGCGCATGGCCGGCCCCTTCGTCAAGAGCTTCAACCTCATGAAGCAGATCGGCGCCGACGAGCTGAGCAAGTAAGCCGGTTTGCCGTCCGCGGGCGGCGGCGCCCTGCCGCCGCCCACCTTGCTTGTCCGCGACCACTGCTCCGCCACCGCACCGGGCGCGCCCGACCATGGAAGCCCCCGACAACCACAACCCCATCCACCGCATCAGCGTCGAAGCCTTTCACCGCCTCATCGCGGCCGGCATCTTCGACAGCGGGGACCGCGTGGAGCTGATCGACGGGGAGATGCGCGACATGCCGCCGATCGGACCGGACCACGGCAGCAGCACCGACCGGCTCAACGAGATTTTCACGCCGGCATTGGCCGGCAAGGCCATCGTCCGCGTCCAGGGCGCGGTGGTCCTCGACGACGCCACCGAGCTGTACCCCGACCTCTGCGTGCTCCGCCTGCGCGAGGACCGCTACCGCACCACGAACCCCGCCGGCGACGACGTGCTTTTGTTGATCGAGGTCGCCGCCTCAAGCCTGCGTCTCGATCGCACCGTCAAGCTCGCCAAGTACGCCCGCGCCGGCGTCCGCCGCTATTGGATCGTCGATCTCGTCAATCGCGCCCTGCACGACTACCAAGATCCCGACCGCTTTCAGCGTCGCTACCGCGAGCTGGAGTCGCTCTCGTCCGGGGAGCTGGCCGTCGCCATCGAGGGCACCGAGCTGCGGGTCGACGTCGCCGAGCTGCTCGGCGTTGAAGCCCCTCGCCCCCCGGCCAACTGATCTCGTCGCGCCGCTCCAGCGGCGTAAGGCTTCTCGGGCCGCTCCTGCGGCCATCCGGTCGTGCAAGCAGGCTCCGGCACCATGCTGCCAACGCAGCGCCGGAGCACCGCGCGCTGCACGCGGCTTCGGCTGACTCGGCCCGTCCCGCCAGCGCTCGACGATCAGCGACTTGACAGCTTGCGCCATCAAGACGAGGGTTTTCTTGACATTGTAAAAGCGAGAACTATCCTTGCCCTCCAATAAGACAGCGAGCAGCTTGCCAATGCATCAGGCTTCTGAAGCACCGACCGGCGTCGTCGCCGCACGCCTGCTCGATGCTCGCAAGGCCGCCGGGCTCACGCAGCAGGAGGCGGCGGAGCAGTTGGGCGTCAGCCGGCCGACGCTGATCGCCATCGAAAAGGGCACGCGGCAGACGAAGCCCGAAGAGCTGATCAAGCTGGCGGCGCTCTACGGCCGCACGCTCAACGAGCTGGTCCGTCCGGGTCCCGCACCGCAGCCCATTGAGCCCCATCTACGCGCGTCCCTGAGCGCCGACACGAGCCCCGATCTCCTAGGCGCCATCGGGGAGTTGACGGCCTTCGCCGACGACTACCGCGCCCTGGAGCAGCTCACGGGCACCTTGCCGTTCCGGCAGTTCCCGCCGGAGGTCTCGGTACCGCAGCGCGTGGAGGTCGCAGCCTTCGCCGAAGATGTCGCGATCCGCGAGCGTTCCCGGCTGCATCTGGGCGATCAGCCCGTCTACGAGCTGCGCTCGCTGGTGGAGCAGTCCGGCGTGCATGTCTTCTACGGCGGACTGCCGTCGCGGCTCGCGGGGCTGTATGCCTTCGTGCCGGACCTGGGCTACTGCATCCTGATCAACCGCAAGCACCCGCCGGAGCGCCGCCGCTGGACGCTGGCGCACGAGTACGCCTATTTCCTTGCGGACCGGCACAAGCCCGGCGTCGACACTGTCCAGGCGCCGAAACGCAAGCCCCTATCGGAGCGCTTCGCGGATGCCTTCGCGGCGAGCTTTCTGATGCCGGAAACGGCCATGCGCCGCCACTTTCTCGCCGTCACTGAGCGTACCGGCGACTTCCAGACCGCGGACTTGAGCCGCCTCGCCCACCATTTCTACGTGTCGGTGCAAGCCGCCGCGCTACGGCTGGAGGATGTGGGACTCCTAAGCCGCGGCACCTGGGATGCACTGATCGAGCGCGGCTTTAAGCCCGGCGCGGCACGCCGGTTACTCGGGCTGCCGGCGCGCGCCCCCTCGGAGGATTCGTTCCCCGAGCGCTACCGTTACCTTGCGGTACAGGCGTACATCCAAGAGGCCATCAGCGAGGGCCAGCTCGCCCGTTTTCTGCGGACCGACCGAGTAACGGCGCGCGAGATCGTGGAGGCGACGCTGACCTCCCGCGATCTCGACGCCGAGGGCCATGAGCAGTCCGTGCAGATGCCGGAGCAGCTTTCGCTGTTCGATCTCGCGTCCTGACGCCGCAGGAAGCCATGCCCGACACCGTCGTACTGGATGCCCGCTGCCTGATCAACCTCGCCGCGGCCGGTGCGCTGGAGACCTGGCTCAGCGACCTCGCGCTCAAGTGGGTGTTGCCCGAGGCAGTGCTCGGCGAGGCGCTGTTTCTGCGGGCCAGCAGCGGGCAGCCTGCCGCTGTTGCGGACGCGGACCCAAGCGAGCCTGTGCCTGAGCCTATTACGCTCGCCCCGCACATCGCAAGCGGCCTACTGACGGTCATCCGGCCCGAGACCGACGCCGAGCTGGCCGCCTACGTCGCCTTTGCCCGCGAGTTGGACGACGGCGAGGCCATGGCGCTCGCCATCGCCGAATGCCGTGGCTGGCGGCTCGCCACCGACGACCGCAAGCCGATGCGCCTCGCCGGCGCGGCGGGCGTGTCGGTGCTGACGACGTCCATGATCGTCAAGCAATGGGCTGACCAGCGCAGTCCGACCGCAACCGAGATTCGCGTTGCGCTGATCGCAGTCCGGGATCGGGCGCGTTTCCTACCCGGCGGACGCGATCCGCTTTGGGATTGGTGGATCGAGCGACTGAACGCATAGCCTCCGCGAGCCCTCTTCCTGTCTCGTTGCGCCGCTCCAGCGGCGCAACGCATCTGCGGCCGCTCCCGCGGCCCGGTGCGAGAGCGGCCCGCTCCTGCCGCGCGAAACCAGGGACCGCGCGAGACCAGCCGCGCGAGACCAGCCCGAAACCAAACCAGCGCGCGAAACCAGGGACAGACCCTAAGCTATCCCCACAAAACCGGCCTGGACAGCGAGCCGTCACGGACTGGGATCGCCGGCTTTCAGCCGGCTTCGCGCGCCGGGGGCTCGATGCCCCCGGCGCGCGATCTACTGCGCTGGAGCACGGCGACTGCCCATGCCGCGCCGCCGGGCGGGCGACTGCGCTTGTGCCCTTGCTGCCCGCCAAGGCGACGCCGACGCGGCATCGAGCCGCGACGGCGCCGAGCCGGCTGGAAAGCCGGCGCTCCCAGTCAGCCGCGCGTCGACGAGACGGCGGATGCACTAAGCTGCTCCTTTTTGGTTCTGCGCGGCGTTCCTCGTCCGACTGCGCCAACTCGCGGTAGAGCGCGTGTGGCGTGATAGCCGCATCGGAGGCGCCAAGCGCGTTGGCGCGGTAGCTCGACCAGCAATAGCCACCCGGTGCTGCAACATCCTCGCGCGCACCGGATTCACGCTGGCAGGCCAACACGTAGGCATCGGCGGGGCGCTCCGCCACCCGCATACTCGATGGTAGACCCGTGCTTGATTGGCGGTCGCAGCCGAGCCGTTTGTTGAGCGCTAGTTTGTCACGCAGCTTTCTCGACCGGTTGCGCATTTTGTATGGTGATGGTGGGGCACCGGGTCGCAGGCGGTACAGGCCGGCTGGTGTCCGATAAAAGCGCGATATGCTCCGCCATTGCAAGCTTCGCTTGGTAAATACAGCCCTCTACGGAATGCCCGACTCCCGAGAAGCCAGGCAAATCAGGAGAGAAGTACGCGAAGAAGTCCGGCTCTTCCGTTGCCTCGATACTCAGTGAGTAAGGGAGATCGATCATTGCGAATGCCTTACTATTGAATGCCTGCAGGTTCTAGTATCGCGCGGCATGTACCTTTCGGAATCTCTTTTGCGCAATGGTAGTCAACCCGGATCAGGTTATCGCAGCCGTCCTTTGCATAATATCGGACGGACCCCTTCTGCTTGGTGAGCCGGAACCCGTGTTTCTCCAGCAGGCGAACCAACTCGGTGAACTTCATGGCTGTCTTCGTGCTCCGCTAGACCCGCTGGTGCGCGCAACGTTCCGCAAAGCGAGCGCCTTGGAGCAGCCTGAGCGAAGCGAAGGCTGCTCCAAGGCGTCGCAGCGTTTGCGCTTGTTGGGCGTTCTTTTCATTCACCGATTAAAGGCAATGGCTCTGACCCCTTTTCCCCGTGACTCCTTTTCCCCGCTGACCCCTTTTCCCACGGCGCAATGGCGCCGGGGGTCTGTTAAGCGTCGGAGGTTCCGCTGTTGTCGGGCATCTGTTCTGATCCCGCTACGAAGGGGAAGAACCTTGGTGAGACGCAGAGCGCGCCGCTAGCCACCTTCTCAAAGATTTCTGGCTTTCGCCGGACGGCACCCCGGCGAGTAGCGCGCTTGTACTTATATCTTCGTCAAGGGATTCCCAACGAATCCCTTCCCCCGCACCAATAAATCGCCAATTTGTCCGCTCCTCAGGTGTAGCATGGACCAACCTAGGGAACCACTCGATAGGAACGGCAATTGTTCGGCCATCATTGAGATCTACTGTAAGCGTGTCATTTGTCAAGTCGACGTGCAACGCAAGGGGCGCGTCAATCTGAATCGCCAAAGAACTCATTCCAACTCTCCAAGAGGTCTAGACGGTGAGAAGATACCTGCTCATGGATATTTCGCAGCTCCGGGCGAGTGAAACCGCCTGTTCGCTGAAGCCTCACAGGGTCAAGCCGAAACTATGCCACCTTTTCATCCCGCTCGATATGGACATGGGGAGGCTCAACGCCATCGCCAGCGTAGAATAAAGAAGCGGTAGGGACCAAGCCGCAAGACTGTTGGCATCTGTTGTTTCGCGAGTGCTGACTGTTGTTGCCCAACGCTACGCCTGGCCCGCCGCCCGTTGCCGCGCCGGAGCGCAGCGACGGCGCGGCAACGGGCGTTCGGGCCGAGGCGCTTGTTGGCGCACTTAGCTGCGGCAATCCCTAATGAAGTAAAGTCTCATCGGCAGCAGACCTAGCAGGAATAGCCAAACGGTTCCACCGATTGGAATCTGCTCGTCGGGTACGCTGAAGCGTACGTCGCTGAAGTATACGACTGAGTCGAGAGTCGTGTCATTCAGGTTCGCATTCAGGAGGAACTCTATCCCAATCATATCCCCCTGCAACCCCAAACCAACAAGATCGATGAGGATGTCATCTCCGTTAAAAGTCCCTGGTCCCATGGCGGTGCCATCATGCAGCCATTCGAATAGGGGCGGGCCACCGCTCGGATCGAGAAGCGAGACCGAGAAATTGTCGTCTCCGCTCGTAGAGAACTCGTAGTCGAACGTCAAGGCGGTTGCTGTCAGCGGCACAGGGACGCCCGGATCACCAAGGAATGGGTCGTTCGACAGATACGTCACACCGAACATACTATCTTCAAGCAGCGTCGCTTCATTGGCAGCAGGACCCAACTGTACGAGTGACGGGTCTGATATCACAAAACCCCCTGTGGTTGTCGTCATATCAAGGGCTATGCTGCCTGCATAGGCGGCCCCAAACCCGCAGAATAACAGGGTCGCCACGAGGACCTGTCTTCTAACAATAATGGAAAACATCTTGCTCTCTCCTCTGACCGAACAACGTATGTTCTTAGTTGCCGTTAGGTTCTTCCCGTGCCATCACTTGCGTCGAGAAGTCAATGCGCTCTCGCACGGGGTTGTGGATTTTGACCATACTCGCCGGTAAAGTCTCGCCAGCGCTCCAAACCTCTCCGTCCTTGAGCGCTTGGAAGTAGGGGCGACCATCCGGGTTGGTGCCGTCAAATTCGATCAGCTCCGCCTCTGATGGCTGGAGATTGGAGATAACGATCCGAACGGGACCATAGAGATCACCCTGGTCGCCGTTCTCCAGGTAGATCGGGACTACGAAGGACTGAGTCCGACGGTCGTAACTGGTGCGATCGTAGCTCAGGGAGACGCGATCGTCGACAATGACCAGCGGTTCGTCCCCCGTAATCTCTAACTCAGCCGTGGACGATCCATTCGGATTCTCAGTCGGCGTGGCGGTGACGCGGATCCAGCCGGCGCTCGTTGGCTCCTCCAGCCGAAGCGTCAAGACCTTGCCACCAGCCGGTACCGAAACCGGCTGGGCCAATATGCGCTCGGTGCCATCAAACACCGAGTAGCGCTTGTCGGCATTTGAGGCAATAGCCGAGAGGACCACTTCCTTATTTGTCCCCGCATCCGTCGAGACGATCAGGTTGGCATCTCCAAGCTGGTTACCTGGTATCGAAACCGGGTCGACGCTGATCTCGGCAAGGGTCGTTCCTGCTTGCACGGAAATGATCCCGGTGACATGAGAGCT
The DNA here is from genome assembly GCF_001469165.1 of Thiohalocapsa sp. ML1. Classification (GTDB taxonomy): domain Bacteria; phylum Pseudomonadota; class Gammaproteobacteria; order Chromatiales; family Chromatiaceae; genus Thiohalocapsa. The sequence goes on from NZ_JABX01000008.1 coordinate 161,416, forward strand.
CAGGATCGAGCCATCGTGGTTGGCGGTCGCGATCGCCGACATGCCATGCGACCCCACCTCAGCACCAGTAACCTCGATCATGTATTCCTGACTTTCCCCGGCGTCCAACTCGGCGATCTGTAGTGAACTGGCGCCGCCGCCAAGGCCGGCACCCGCAGAAAAGGACAGATCGATGTCCTGCACTCGCGCGCCGCCGGAGTTGACGACCGACACGGAAACATCGGTGTTTGCACCCAGGGCAATGATCTCGGAATAGTCCAGCAAAACCCGCAGCTTCGCCGGACCGGCCAGCGAGAGTTCGATGGTGTCGTAGACAGTCGCAAGACCATCGGCGGACGCCCCAACGGTGATGTCGAACTCTCCGACTGGGATCTGCACCGCCCACTCGCCTTGGGAAGATGCCCCCGCCGCCAGGTCACCGACGGTGACGACGAGCGGGTCCAAGATATCCACTTCCTCCGGTGTGCCGATAGTAAGCTGCGCGCCCTGCATTGAATTTGGCATCACGTTGGTGACGGTTGCGGTAATGGTTGTTCGACCTTCTTCGTCGACCTCCAGTGCTGAGAGCGAGAGATCGGCACCAGCGATCTCACCGAGGTAGGTTCCCGCGCCGTTACCCTCGTTTCCGAACACGACCGCCTCCACCGCAAAGGCGTCGAACCCGGGTAGCGCCTTCGTCGAAGCGGGCACGTTAAGAGCAAAGTTCAGGGTCTCCGAGTCGCCTCCACTGATACTCACACCGACATACTGCTGTTCATCCCACTCCTCAATGGTCTGACCGTTGCTGGACCTCGCTTTCAGATACACGATGACGTTCACGAGATCATCGACTACACCAGTGTTGGTGATCACGACCGTACCGACCGCTTGGCCGCCCGGTACCACCGTAGCGTTCGAGAAAATCTCAACCTCATGGACTCCGGGCAGACCTGCCGCATGCGCCTTTGGGATCACGAAGCTGATCGACCGATCGAAGACATAGGCCAGATTGCCAGACACAGCCTGCAGCTTTTGCTCGAGGAAAGCGCCGCTTGCACAGTCGAGGCAATAGTCGTTCAAGCGGTCTAGCTTGTTACCGCTCGCGTTTTGGGTCGGCATTTGATCGGACCGGTACTCCCAATCATTTACGACCTCATACATATTATCGAACGGATTGTACGACCACTCCTCGACGTCCGCTTGTACCTCATAGTGAATAAACTCCACGTCGTAGGAGCCGCCGGCATTCGCCTTGACCGCGGCCACCGGCGCGGGTCCGGTCTGGAAGATGCCGCTTGAGAGCTCCTGCGGCGTACCATCATAGGCCTGCCAAGCGATAGCGGAATATCCGCCCCGATCCGGACGACTCAGATATGCCTCGTTCCAGACGTGGAAGTTCCATATGCTCTCGGAATCACGATCTTCCGGATTCGCCCCTGTGTACAGAGTTATGACTCCATCGAGGGGCTTGGTATCGTGAGCGGACCCGATATTGGTGATAACTCGGGAGGGGATTCCCAGGGATCGGCTCATGGAAGTGGTGATTCCGCCGAATACCCAGCATTGACCGTACTTTACCGCCCCGGACCTTTCGTAGCTTCTGAAGATACTGCGTGAGTTGGACCAAGAAGTGGGCTCCACACCGTCCGAGTAATTGCCGTCCCATCTTCCGATTAGGATCCCGCCGTTGGAATCCGTGCCCGCCAGATTCGCGATATCGGTTAGGTATCTGGCGACCGCCCATGCTTGCGCGCGCTCGGTGGCGCTCAGGCTCAAGACCTTGTTGAAAGTTGTCTCAAACACAGTATCGTCGAACTGCCCAAAATTCCAACGCTTGCTCGACGCGCTTTCGGCAACGAAAATCGTTCCGCGCTCATTGAGCACGTAGGCCTCTCGCTCAGCATCGGACATACCGGCGTCATAGACATCATCATCCATCGGACTCCAAGGATTGAAAATGAAGTACACTGGGTCTTCGGCTGCCAGTTCCTCGGGTGTCCCGGCCCCACTACTGCGCTGGATGCGGGCAATAACCTCGAACTGATCGATCGGAAGGTCGTAAGGGACGAAGACCTTGACCGGGACGACAACGTAGTCGTCGAAGTCAAAAAACGGAAGCCAGGACTTGTCCTCCGGTTGTCCAACTTCTACTACCCAGTTGGTAGCATCGAAATCGGAGCCCGGTACGGCCACGTTCTTGGTACCGGCGGAGTCCTTGAAGATGAGGCTCAGGTTGTAGTAGTCGGGATCGTATCCCGGTGTAAGGAGGACGTTGATCATAAGCTCCTGCCCACGGCGAAAGACCACGGAATCATAGTCATCCGTGCGGTGCTCGGTCTCGTTCGCATCTTCTTGGAGATCAACCTCCAGTAGCTCGACATCCGCGAGTTCGAACTCCAGGTTGTCGATCAGCCAGTAGTTGGCTGAGTCGTGCACGAAAACGTAGGCGATACCTGGTTCCTCGATTTCCAATGTGCCCATCGCTCCTGTGTCCAGGTTTCCGCCGCCAGTGTCCTGGACTAGCAGGTTGCCGGCCGCGTCGTAGCCCTCAAGCTTGACGGTCGAGAAGCTGCTGTAGCGGGCAACGACCTTCTTCGCGACATCGATATCGAAATCGATGCGGCCTATCCCCTGATTCGGACCAAGCCAGGCGAAGAAGTTGCCAAACGAGTAATAGCTACCGTCCGGGTAGGGGCCATTGTAGTTTCCGGTACGCCAGTCGCCATAGATCCAGTCCTGTCCCTGGGTAGTCGTGAACTGAATACCGGGCTCTGCGGTGTTGATGGTCGCGCCGTCGAAACTTCCCTCGAAATCGATCAGGGCCGCCGTTACCCCCGGTGAAAGGCCGAGAAGCAGCACGGTCAAGAGGATTGAAAAGATGGAGTGTAAGAAAGAAAGCCGTTGAAGTAGCAGTGAAAGCATAGTCACAATCCCTCTCTAGTGATGAGTCTAGGCGGAAGGAGAGCAACCCCAACCGCCCACGCCGAAGTATCGAATGTCCCTAACCCTCGCTCCACGGATCATGCTCCATTCGATCCGCAATCATGCTCGCGCGTAGTACTGCTCCAAACGCGTCGTTTTCCAGCCGTATGACTTGCCGCGAACGGATACGTTGCCAAATGGACCGCCTTGGGCAGCACGATGTCCTTTTCTGTGCGACGCGTCGCTGCCTGTCTGCGCCAACGTTGTGGATAGCCGGCGCCCGCGGTGGAGACGACGAGGCTCGCCGCCACGCCTGCGCCGGCGTCGTGCGCCGACGCTGCGGTTCGCGACTGTCCGCGGGCGTCCGCGCTGATCCACTTGTTGGACGGAGCCGCTACGCGGAGAACAGCGACGCGGCGGCCCCGCAGTGACTAAGATGCAACCTCACGCCCTCGCCGTGCGAGGGGACATTCCGCTGAGAATCATGAGGTTGCACCGTCATGTCACCATCTTTCGAGGCCGATTTCAAGCGCCGCTACAGCGCCCTGGACAAGCATCTGCATCTCAAGGGCTTCCGACCGAAGACGATCGAGGCGTACGCGCGGGGCGTACGCCGGATTGCCGGACACTTCGAGTATCGGATCGATGATCTGAGCGCCGAGCAGCTGACGGACTACTTCGCCGAGCTGCTGGAGACCCACTCGTGGGCGTCGGTGAAGCTGGACCTGTACGGG